>CAZEHM010000013.1:0-67272 GCA_964512025.1 uncultured Nitrospira sp.
CTGGTGCGCCTGTCGCGCGGCAGGGCGCGGTGACGATCACTATGGTCGCCGTATAATTACGGCGGATTGGTGCTGCGACTATCGATGGGTTGCTTCTGGGACTGGTCGGTGCCGTTCTCGGGTTTCTCTGGTTCGATCAGCTGACTGCTCTCGGACAGAATGGACGATTCCTCGGCGGTGTGATTGCGTTTTCCTACCTCGCCATTTTCAATAGCCGCATTGGATCGGGGCAGACGCTGGGGAAGCGGCTGCTGAAGATCCGGGTGATCGATGTGCAGGGTTCGGCCGTCAGTCTCGAACGTGCCGCTCTCCGATCTTTGATTCTCCTGGTGCCAGGGATTCTCAATGGCATGGCTTTCTCCGATGCGAGTGGCGGGTTTGCTATCTCAGCGTTTCAAGCGCTTTGCGTTTTCGGCTTGGGTGGGGCGCTCGCGTATCTCTTTTGTTTCAATCGACGGACGCGGCAATCCGTTCATGACCTTGCGGCTCGAACCGTGGTCGTTAATGCTGAGAGTACTGGCGGGCTAGAGCTGCACATCTGGAAACCCCATCTGGCTATTGCATTGAGTCTGCTCTGTGCCGCGCCGATCGGGGTCGTCGTGATGTCTGATCTCATGGCCAAGGGGAGGGAATATCAACAGCTTGCTGAACTGTTGCGAGTGACTCAGGCTGCCGTTCCTGGTGCGCAGGTCCAGATTCGTCACATGCATGCAAAGCAGATTGTGCCCGGAGGCGGAGGACTATCTGGATCGGAGTTGTCTCTGGACGTCGTCGTGTTCGCCAAACCGGACTCTTCCGAGGCTCTTGCGGATCGGATTGCGGCGGCGATTCTGCGCGATCGTGCTCAGATTCAAGACGCAGATCGGGTGAGTATTTCGATCTCTTATGGCTATGACATTATGATCTCACGAGTGCGAATGACTCAGACCTTCGCGCATTCCCCTGGTGATTGGCTCAAGCGCCTGAGCGTGACCGAACCCGGTGCTGTGTAAGCCAGAGTCTTTTTGTATCTCTCTATCCATCTCCTCAGCTCTCTTCTCCGAATGGCCGACTGTCAGCCGTTAGCCCGCGCTTCTTCTTTCCTGTAACAGGATTCGCTAGTGGCGGTGTTGGGATTTGATCCCTCTGCCTGTCTCGCTCATCGCTCCTGCCCTTCCTCCTGTGTGTCAGCTTATTCGCACCCCTCATCTGCGGTATTGCCGGGATTGAAAAGAAGCTATACCGTGCGGACGGTTAGTCTTTGCCATGGCTTTTTCTGAATTGCGTGCAGCAAGTAGGAAGGTCACATCCATGAAGTGGACGAGTTGGTTGTCGGCGCTGGTTCTGCTGATGTTCGCCGGCTGTAGTTCCGGTACTGATGGGGGAAGCCCTGCTGCTGTGCAGAGTGCGCCGGCAGGCGAGGTGGCGCAGGCGCTGCCGCTGCTGAGCCTTACGACGGACGGCGGTGTCGATGTCACGTCCAGAGAGATCTACCTGCCGGGCAACTATGTCTTGCGGGATGGCCAGGGGCAGGTGCTGGTGTCCGGCGCGACTGAGGTGAAGGGGCGCGGGAACTTTACGTGGGGCTTGCCCAAGAAGCCCTATCACATCAAGTTGGGCACGAGTACGTCACTGCTCGGCATGCCGGCGAATCGCCATTGGGTGCTGCTGGCGAACTATGTGGATAAGACGCTGCTGCGTAACGATGCCACGTTCCAGCTCAGCCGGATGCTGGGGATGGAGTACACCCCGCGGTCGACGTTCGTGGATGTGGAATTGAACGGCGTCTATCAGGGGGTATATCAGCTGACCGAGCATATCCGGATCGCTCCAGACCGGGTCAATGTTCCTGAACTGAGAGTCGGGGATGTCGATCCCGCGCTGATCACCGGCGGGTACCTGATCGAGGTGGATAACACGCGGGGCGAGGCCTTCTGTTACGACTCGTCGCGGACCCCGACAACGGGGATGACGTTCTGCCTCAAGAATCCGGAAAAGCTGCTTGAGCCTGGCTGGGAGGATAAGCGCGCCTACATCGAGAACTATATCAATCAGACCGAAGATGCGATCTTCTCTCCCGGTTTTGCCGATCCGGTGACGGGCTACGCGGCCTATCTCGATGTGGATTCGGCGATCAATTATTACCTGATCAACGAGCTGGTGAAGAACGTGGACGGGGATCTCCGCCGCAGTACCTATCTCTTCAAGAAGCGCGGCGGGAAGCTGACCTTCGGCCCCGTGTGGGACTTCGATATCGCCTTGGGCAATGACGAAGGGGACGGCGACGAGGCGGCCGGGTGGCTCATTCGCTGGGCTCCCTGGTTTGAACGCCTGTTCCAGGATCCGGCGTTCGAGGCGCGGGTCAAGGCGAAGTGGGCGCTGCTCAAGTCGAGTGGGCAACTCAACGACATTTTTACGTACATCGATCGCCGGGCGCTGTATTTGAGCCAGGTGCAGGTCCGGAACTTTCAGAAGTGGGATATTCTCTCGATCATTGTGTATCCGAATTCGGTGGCGATGGGGTCGTATGCCGGCGAAGTCACGTATATGAAAGACTGGCTGCGCGCGCGCATTGCCTGGATGGATGCGGAGTTCGCACGGTAGTCGTCCGGTGCCGGTCGGGGAGTATTGGTTTCCCGGCTTATGCCGGCCAGGGCACGCGGAGGCTCTGGGGCTTGTCCGCACTCTGGTCGAACTGTCTCAGCCGGACGAAGATTTCCAGTTCTTTCGGTGTGCCGCCTTCCTGATAGACGCGAAACTCGATCTGTCGGGGATCCGACGCGGTGGCTTCCTGCTTGTAGCCCCAGAGAAAAAACGGCTTGCCCTTGGCCCCGGTGTCCCGCGCCTTGCTCGCAATCATGGGGGCTTCAAGGACGGCCTCCACGGTCTGCGTCGAGCGTATACGCACCCGCCAGTTGCCTGAATCCTTATCCGTCTCCTTGTACGCGAGGAAGGCGAAATCGCAATTTAATGGCGCATCGTAGACCGCGATATAACCGAGCGAGACATAGCTGTGGGCCGCATTGTCAGGTGGGGTTTCGAGCAAGGGGGTTTCCATGAACGGGTCCTTTCGGCGATTTGAATGATGGGGTGATTGTCGTACAGGCGTCGGGTTGTTTTCAATCAGTGATCGCTCCTCATTGCCGTATCCGGCATGGTTCTCTTCCTTGTGTCCGAACCCTGTCGCACATCGTTTCTTGGTCTTTACCCAGCGGGAAGACGTTTGTCTTCCCCTTCCTAGGTAGGATACCGCCGCCGTCTGGGCCTCGGTACAATCCGGCTCTACGGAGGTTAGAGTGGCATCACTTTCCTATAGCCGGATTTATCCCCGGTACCGGCTCCGTTACCCGGTAGTTTTCGGCGGGGCGCCGTTTGTCGGGGAAGGTATTCTGACCAATCTGTCGTTCAGCGGTTGTTCGGTTCTGTGCGACCGGGAGGTGCTGCGCGGCAGTCACATCAGAGTGAGTGTCCTCCTGCCGGATCAGGCGCACGCGCTGACCATCGAACTCGGAACGGTCAAGTGGGTCGAGGGCAATCAGTTCGGTGTGGAGTTTCTCCGCCTGCCGCAGGAGACCAGACAACGGCTCAACAGCAGGCTGCGGACCGAGCTCATTCAACTGCTGAAGTCCCGCCAGGGCGGAGCGACGTACCGGAATTGCCCGTTCTGAAACACTAAGCGCCCGTTCCCGCATCACCCTTTGGATTGCAGCCGTCGAGTCTGTCCTTCTGATTGCTTTCCCCCGCAACCTGCCGGAAAGCACTCTGTGTTCCTGCCGCGTCAGTTTGCCAGTCGTCCACCGTGGAAAGACGTCTTGACCGGTTCGTCGTCATCTGCTATCGTTTTGCTATCATATGATAGCCGGGAGGTGCGTATGGCGCAGGTGCTTGTCCGACAGCTGGATGGCAAAATCGTCGATCGTTTGAAAAAGCGGGCGAAGGAGCATGGCCGGTCTTTACAATCCGAATTGAAGACGATTCTCGAAGACGCAGTCCCCGATTACGAGGGGGCTTGGAAGCGAATCGCAGGATTACGGAAGCGACTGGGGAAATCCGGCCGGACGTTCAGTGACAGTGTTGAGCTCATCCGCGAGGATCGCGATCGGTGAATCGTTATGTGGTCGATGCCAGCGTGGCGATGAAGTGGTTCCTTCCGGAGATCCATTCCGAGGCGGCGTTGCGGTTGTGCCCTCCGCGCTACCGGCTGCACGTGCCCGCACTGATGACGCTGGAGCTCGGTAATGTGCTGGCCAAACGGATCCGACGTGGGGAGCTTACCCGGGCCGAAGGGGATGTTGTGCTGAAGGAGCTGAAGCACCTCCCGCTGCAGCGGCATGCCGATGAGCGGCTCTTTCCTGCGGCCTATCAGCTGGCGTTGGATACGCAGCGAAGTCTGTACGATTGTCTCTATCTTGCCTTGGCCGAATCGGTTGACGGTGTCATGGTCACGGCAGATCATAAGTTCTATTCCTCGCTGGCGGGGGGAGCTTATGGTCGTCGTGTCTTGTGGGTTGAGGATCTTCCTCAGCTGGAGTAAACAGGAACCGGCAACTGGTCGAACATTCCATACGCATCAGCGGCCTCGTTTATGCGACTCTTCCGTCGCGTACGTCTTCTATCCTTACTTTTGCCCGTAATCAGTGTTGTTCTCTACGTGTCGAGCCATCGTATTGTGATGGAAATCGAGTTTTGGGCGAAATGAAGAATTGGGTTTGAGGGCTGATCTCGTGTACTGTTGGGCCCGGCTAGGCTCGGGTGGGAGAGAGTGATTCAGATGTCTTGGAGGTAGGACGATGCGAGTGGTTGCGGCGGGATGTGTGATAGTGCTTGGTGTGATGGCGGCAGCGGCTCCGGTGTTTGCCGAAACGACAGCGGCGCGGGACTACGCGCTCGGTCAACACGGCAGTCTTCAGCTGACGGTGCCGGCCTCGTGGAAAGACAAAGTCTCGCAGCCGCCGAACGGGCTGCCGCCGACGATTCTGTTCGTGCCGGAGAGCGGAGCGGCGTTCAAGGTGTTGCTGACGCCGATCTGGTCCGACCGGTCCGGGGCGCAGCTGCCCATCGCTTCAGATATCAGAAAAAAGGTGGAGCAGGCGGCGGCCCAGGCGAAGGCGCAGGTGCTCGATCCGGATGTGACGGTGCAGGAGATGGCGGGCTCGACGGGAGTCGGGTTTCACTATGCGGCCACCGACCGGACTCCGAATCCCGGTGAGTACAAGCGGATGGATCAGGGGATGCTGCGGGTGGGAGATCTGCTGATCTCGTTCACGATCCTGTCGCAGGATGCGTCCGATCCGGCAAATCGCGCGGCGATGGCGATGCTGGAAGGGGCGGTTCACTCCACGAAGCAGACGGCTCCGCAGGGCCATGCCGCTCGCCCCGATGCGCTGCAGATCACGCAGACCGAGCAAGCCTATGTGCTCACGGTTCCGGCCAGCCGCCTCGTCATGCGCATTCCGCTCAACGGACTGGCACTCACGAACAGCGCGATCGGCGGCCCGACCGACAATCCGCGCTACTTTCATTTCCGGGACGACACGAAGCAGGTGATCATCTCAGGATGGGTCGAGTCGGACCAGGGCTTTCCCGGTCTCCAGAAAATCTGGGCCGACGAAGTCACGGTGTCCAAAAAGAACGGCCTCCCGGACGCGCAGCGCGTGACGTTCGGCCGGATGGGCAACTGGGAGACGATCGCCTATGAGCGCGCGGTTCCGAACAGTACGAATTCCCACCTGCATGCCCACTGGGTGCAGGCGGGGACCTGGATCGATCTGCACGTGTCGCTGACGACGAACGGATCCAGCCAGGACGCCAGGGCCAAACTCGAATCGCTGCTTCGCACGATCGTCG
The DNA here is from genome assembly GCA_964512025.1 of uncultured Nitrospira sp. Lineage (GTDB taxonomy): Bacteria > Nitrospirota > Nitrospiria > Nitrospirales > Nitrospiraceae > Nitrospira_D. Next base: position 5,827 of record CAZEHM010000013.1, read on the forward strand.
TGAGTCAAAAGAAATCCTAGGCCGGCCGGCGGGGAGAGGCGCAAGGGCCGATCTCCATTCAACCAGGCTCCCCGCACGCTCCCGTAGCTCTTGGCTCCGTATGAATTGAAGTCCGGGGGGCTGAAGGTTGTAGGGCGCGGGCTTCAGTTCAGAAGATCGCTATGGAATCGCTGGGATAGAGGGTATTCGAGCCTGCCGGTTGGACTCGTTCCCCTACAGGTGCAGATCTCCTTCATCGAGAGTCCCCGTGGAATCCGGTGAATTCCCTCATGATCTGTTCGTTGCCGCTTTCGACGGTTCCGGTACATAGTTTGCTCTCTTCCTCCATCACTAGTCGGCTTTTCCTACCCGATGAGATTGGAGGTTTCGTTATGGCAACCGATACCCTCGAAGCAACACTCATCCCTGACTCCTCAGTCCTTCTCCAGGATGAAGATCTGCGTCATCCGGCAAGCGGCGAACTCGAAGAGCCTATTCATGAAACGACTCCCACTGTGCTCCGGTGCGGGGAGCGGGTGGAGTCCCGCATCGACTGTACCTATGAGGTGCAGGATGTCGTGGACGGGGCGCCGGTCGTCGTGAAGAAGGGGGAGGCCATGACGCTCAACCGGAGCGACGAGGGAGTGTTGCTGGTCTTGAAGCGGGCGCCCCGGGTGAATCAGATGATCGAAGTGCATACCAGCCGGTCGGCATGGAGACGGACAGCCTCTGTGTATGAAGCCCGCTGGACCAAGCCAGTTCACATCGCATCGCTCGGAGACGTGCATCTCGTCGGGTGCCGGCGGGTGGCCGGTCCCTGCCAGTACGTTTCATTCTAAGGATCGAGTTTCAGCAACACAGGAAGCGCAACACACGACGGGCCGGTCCGGAAGGACCGGCCCGTTGCCGTTTGCGGAGTCAAATCCTACAGGGTGGAAGCGTTCGCTTAAAACTCGCCCGCCTGCACGACATCTTCCAGACTGTTGATATCGAGCCAGTGGCCGACGGTATAGAGGACGCGGATCGGCTGCCCGCGCTTGAGCAGTTCCTGAATCAGGTGGGGAATCGTGGCCTTGCGGTTGCCGGGCTGCGCGAGTAGTTCGGTGATGACGGTGGTGATGAGCGTCGCGGCGGCCGGCGAGACTTTGAGGAAGCCCATCCAGACGCCGTGGATATTGGTTTCGGGGATCTCGCTCCCCAGGTGCTTGAGATAGACCTTGGCATTGAACGCCCGCCTGGAGTTGGGCACGGTGCATTCGGCAAAGCCGCCCAGCCGGGCATAGCTGGTCTGCTCCCGCCAGTTGCTGTCGAGAAATATGACGCAATCGTCCGCTTCCTGGCAGAGAGACTGCGGGATGTATTTATTGAAGAGCACGTCGCCATAGGAAATGAGCGTCTGCTGCGCCCGGCCTTTGCGCGACTGGAGCCCTTTGAGCAGGGACGCCAGTTCGCCCGTGTCCGCATAGTCGTCGTTATCGACGTAGGTGAGATTCGGGAGATTCACGGTCTCTTTTTTATAGCCCCGGACGACGACGATGTCTTTCACCCCGACGGCGTTGTAGGCGTCGACGATGTGGGCGAGGATGGGGGTGCCCTGGATCTTCACCATGGTTTTGGGCTGTTGTTCAGTGAGTTCGCCCAGTTCATGGCCGCGGGACGCGGCCAGCACGATGGCGCAGGTGTCTTCGGCCCCTTTGGGCAGATAGCGGTCCTCGGCCTCCTGCAGTTCCGCGGCGTTCTGCAGCCGGAAAATTTCCGAGACCGGCGCGACTTTGTCTTCGATGGACAGGAGATGTTCCTGTTCTTTGAGCGTACGCGCGGTCTTCTGCATGGCCGAGACGGAACTGCGCAGCAGATGATTGGCCCAGATGACGATTGAAAATCCGTGCTGGCGAAACACGTCGGTCGGCGTGGCGTAGTATTTCGTGGGCACGATGATCACGGGGCAGCGGTTGGCCCATTCCTGTTTGAACGCCAGGATTTCATCGGGCACGGCCAGGGCGCTGTGGATGAGGATGCCGTCGGCTCCGGCCTGGCGGTAGGCTTCGGCGCGGCGGAGCGCTTCGGCCAGCCCCCAGCCGCAGATGAACGCTTCGACCCGGGCGATGATGGAAAAGTTCGGGTCGCTCTGCGCGTCTTTGCCGGCTTTGATCTTGCCGCAGAACTCGTGCATGTCCGCCATGGGCTGGGCGTCGCCCTTGATGAAACTGTTGGTCTTGGGGAAGAGCTTGTCCTCGATGCAGACGGCGGCGATCTTGCGCTGCTCCAGTTTGCGGACGAGGCGCTGCATGTTGTTGAAGTTGCCGTAGCCGGTGTCGCCGTCGAGCAGAATGGGAATCGAGGCGGCGTCGGACATGAACTCGATGGTTTCGAGGACCTGGGTCCAGCTCGCTTCGTTGTTGTCGCGCACGCCGAACTGGGCCGAGATCGACAGGCCGCTGGCCCAGATGCCTTTGAAACCGGCCTCCTGGACGATCTTGGCGCTCAGGCCGTTGTGGGCTTCGCAGATGAATTCCAGCTGGTCGGACAGGAGGAGGTTGCGGAACTGTTTGGTGGTGCTGAGACCCGGTGTCGAACTCATGGATTCCCTTCCTTGTGCCGGCCGGAACGATGGGCGGGCGTTGTCCGGAAAGGATACCGGTTTTTTTCGCGGAAATCACGCGGCGATTTGCGGCGGCGGACTCCGGCGGATTTCGCGATCAGCTGCCGACTTCGTTGCTGAATTCCGCCCGGTCCAGCTTTTCGAAGAACGCGCCGACGCCGGGGCCCAGCTGCTCTTCGAGCTGCGAATCGTTATCCAGGACGGTTCTGGCGAATCCGACGATGAGGAGAATCCGCCGGACGGCTTCCTTGGGGGTGAGCGTGAGATCGGTCCGTACCGCCCGCGCGTGGATGGCGATCTCGGCGAGCAGGAGATCGTGTTCCTCCCGGATGTGTGTATAGGTCCCGGCGGCCCGCGCCTGGTGATGCTGTTGCATGGCGACTTCCGACAGCGCGCGAAGCGCGCGTTCGACGGCCTGCGCCGTTGCCTCATCAAGGCGGTCACGCAGGCGGGCCGGCACGACCGACCCCTCTTCAAGCAGCGATTGGATGATTTTGGACAGCGAGAGTAAGTGCGGCATGTATGGACTCCTCGGTAAAGTCGATCCGGCACTATGCCATGCCGGCAGCACATCGACTAGAGCCTAAAGGCGTGGGGTCGGCCACCTAGGGGCAGGCATGAGTCATGTCCGGTTCAGTACCTGTTTCGTATATGAGTCGATAAGGATCAGCTTGCTTGCCCGATCCAGGGACTTGATCGCCGCTTCCCGCCGTAACGCATCTCCTCGTGATGCGACGGTTTCGGTATAGCGAAGGATCAGCGGTCTGCGCGGTTTGGTGTACTTGGCGCCTTTACCGGCGGCATGGACGGACATCCGCTTTTCCAGATCGCTGGTGATCCCGGTATAGAGACTCTTATCGGCACATTCGACGATATACACAAGCCACATGGGAGTCATCTTCCGTTCTCTGCCGGGACGGCGCTCTGGTTACAGAAGGCATCTTGCCTGTTACCGGTCCGAATTGGAATACGCTGTCCGGTCGTGCCGGAGTCTCCGGATGAAAATCGAACTCCGGTGTGAGCCGGCCCGGTCTCGATGCTATACTCCGGTCTCATGACGAACACCATCACTCCTGATACAGAGTTGCTGCTTTCTTTCGGCAGCCAGCGGGCGGTCGTGTCCCCATGGGGCGCGTCGTTACGCCGGTATTTCCTGGTCGACGATCACGACCGGGAGACCGATCTCGTCTGGGGCTATTCGGGAGGCAGTCAGAAGAAGGGCGGGCAGGGGGATGTGCTGATTCCGTTTCCCGGCCGTATCGCCGAAGGCCGCTATACCTTCGATGGTGAATCGTTCCAGCTCGAACGCAACGACAAGGAAGGCCCCAACGCGATTCACGGATTCGTCCGGACGCTGCCATGGAACACGGTTCGGGTTGATGCGAAGAGCGCCATGTTTGAAATCGTTCTTGATGCCGAACGGTACGGCAGCAAGGGCTATCCGTTCTCGCTGGCGATTCAGGTGACCTATGGTCTGGGCGAAACGGGTTTGTCTTGCGCGTTCGATGTGCGGAATATCGGGACGAGACCGGCGCCGGTCGGGGTCGGCTTCCATCCTTATTTCACGGTGGGCACCACGATGATCGACGAGGCCGAGGCCAGGATTCCCGGCGCGGGTTTTCTCGAGTTCAACGACCGGCTGGCGCCGACAGGGAAAGTCCTGCCTGCCGCAGGCACCGAGTGGGACTGCCGCGACTATCGCCGGATCGGCTCAAAAAAGTTCAACCACTGCTATGTGCAGCTCGATCGCGACGCGGAGGGGATGGCCACGGCCTCGCTCCGTCATGTCGGGAGCGGCCGGGTCATCGAGGTGACGATGGATCGGGCGTTCTCGGCCATCGTCGTCTACACCGGCGATGCCATTGCCGATGCGCCTCGCCGCGCCTTTGCCATCGAGCCGATGACCTGCGCGTCGGATGCCTTCAATCATTCTGAATGGGGGTTGAAACGATTGTCTCCGGGGGAAACGTTTTCCGGCCGCTACATCGTCAGTCATCGAATCTCTTACTGATTCATACGCTGTTGCCTTCCAAGCAGCCGACACCGTAGATTAGCTCGGTCACGATGGCGGGAAAAGATTGCCTCGCCTGCCTTTGCCGCAACTGACTCAATGGAAATATGTGGTGTCACCGGTTTCTCAAGGCCGTTTTGCTCTGTCTGTTCTGCCTGCTGTCTCCTCCCGGTGCTCCGGCTGATGCCAAGCCTTCGACCGCGTCCAGCGACCGGCTGATCCGGCAACAGGACGAGCTGTCCGCCCTCTGGAGTTTCTACCGGCAGATCTACATCCGCGACGGGCGGGTGATCAGCCTGGATGAGCAGGGCGTCACGACGTCCGAAGGCCAGGGCTATGCGCTGTTGCGGGCTGTCTGGTCCAATGACCGCCGCACGTTCGAGGAGGTGTGGCGCTGGACGCACACGTATTTGCAGGTCAGGCCGGACAAACTGTTTGCCTGGAAGTGGAAAGGCAAGGTCCTGTCGCTGGATGCCGCGACCGATGCCGACACGGATATTGCGCTGGCCCTCATTCTCGCGTCCCGCCGGTTCGAGGTGCCCAGCTATGAGCAGGAGGCCCTCGCGATCCTCTCTTCCATCTGGGATCTGGAGGTGCTGCATCTGAGTACCGGTTCCTATGTCACGGCGGGAAACTGGGCGGTGCATGAAGCCTATCCGACGATCCATGTGGCCTACCTCGCGCCCTATGCCTATGAAGTCTTCGCATCTGTCGACCGTACCCATGACTGGCGGAAGCTGATCGACAGCTCCTATGCCGTCTTGCATTGGCTCTACGATGTCCAGCAGGTCTCGCTTCCGCCCGAACTGGTCTATCTCGACAAAAGCTCAGGCCGACCGGTCATGACGCATCCCAAGTCAGGACCGGCGGCGGAGTTCAGTTACGATGCGTTCCCGCTTTTCTGGCGCGTGGCGCTGGATGCCAGGTGGTTTGGCCGTTCGGAAACGGCGCTGCGCGACAAGATGCTGGGTTTTTTCTGGACGGAGTGGAAGGCGCGAGGGAAGTTCGTCGATCAGTACACTGTCACGGGGGAGCCGCGTTCGATGCTGGAAGGGCTGCCGCTGTATGCGACGGTGCATGCGCTGGCCTCTCAGCAATTGCCGGAACTGGCCCGGCGGTTGTCCGAGCTGAAGCTCCCGCTGCTCCATGCCAATGCCCTGGCCGGGAAGAGCACGCCCTATTATCTGCATAACTGGCTCTGGTTCGATCGGGCCGTCGAACTGGATCAGGTCCGGCGATACGACGAGTACTTCTCGTTCCTGCGGCCGTTCGATGTGGCGGGATTTTCCGCGCATTTCGCCTGGGAGCTGGTGGCCGTCACGCTGGTGCTCTTTCTCCTGGCTCGATGGCACTGGGTTTTAAAAGTCGCGTTTCTGGCCTGCGGGTTCGCGCTCTGCGTGCGGTATCTCGATTGGCGCGCGCACGAGACGTTGAATTGGGTCGAAGCCGGCGGGCCGTTCATCAGCCTGTCGCTCTGGTGTGCGGAGCTCTACGCCTTTTCGACGGTCGCACTCCTGCTCGTGCAGGTCGGGGTGGGCCGGAAGCAGGCGGCAGCGGGAGCTCCGGTCGTGTCGTCCGACTTCCAGCCGTCGGTCGATATCCTGATCCCGATCTATTCCGAGTCCTGCGAGATTCTCGAGAAGACCCTGATCGGCGCCGGGGCGATTGCGTATGGGAAGAAGCGGATCTTTGTCCTGGACGATAGCCATCGGGACGAGGTGCGTATTCTTGCTGAACGGTATGGCGCGACCTACTTCCAGGGGCCGAAGCGACATGCCAAGGCTGGCAATTTGAACCAGGCCCTGACTCAGACGGACGGCGAACTGATCGTGGTGTTCGACACCGATCATATTCCGGTCTCGACGTTCCTGGCCGAGACGGTGCCGTACTTTGCGGATCCGCGCATGGGGTTCGTCCAGACGCCGCACCATTTCTATAATCAGGACATTTTTCAGCGGGCGCTCGGCACCGGAGTCCGGATTCCCAACGAGCAGGATCTCTTCAACCATGCCATTCAGGGAGGCCGGCACCATTGGGGAGGGGCGTTTTTCGTCGGGAGTGGAGCCGTGTTCCGGCGGGCTGCGATTCAGGAGGTGAACGGTTTCAATCTGATGAGCATTACCGAGGATATTCATACCAGCCAGCACCTCCATGCCAAAGGATGGAAGTCCGCCTTCGTCGATAAGGATCTGGCGGTCGGACTCACGGCCGAAAACCTCTCGTCGTATATCGTGCAGCGCCGGCGCTGGATGCTGGGATGCCTGCAGATCTTTGTGAAAGACAATCCGCTCTTCTGCCGGGGGCTGTCCCTGCGGCATCGGGTGGGGTACTTCGCCTCGCTCTATTATTTCCTGTTTCCCCTGGCCCGCGTCGTGTTCTGGATTACGCCGCTGTATTTTTTATTGTTTCACCTCCATCCGATTTTGTCCGACGTCTCGATTCTGGTGGCCTATGTATTGCCCTTTATGGTGATGCTGCCGTTGTTGTCCTCGGTGATGCTGCCGGGATGGCCCAGGCTGCTCTGGTCGTCGAGCTATGAGGCGACGGTCGCGTTTCCGCTCTTCCGTTCCATGTTCGATCTCTTTCTGCCGAAGCGGCTGGGGTTCAAGGTGACGCCGAAGGGGTTGACGTCGGCCAGCCGGACGTTCGATTGGCGGTCATCGTTGAGTCTGTTGGCCGCCACGGTGATTACCCTGGGGGCGATCGCCAAAGGTCTGTGGGAATTCTGGTTTTTCGGAATCGAAAAAGACGCCTATTTCTTCAACCTCAGCTGGGCCGGTGTGAATCTGGTCACGCTGCTCATCGGATTGAGCATGGCCTGGGAGCGGCCTCAGCGGCGCGGGGAGGAGCGCATCAGCCGGAGGTTCGACTGTACTGTAGAGGCTCGGGGAGTGCGGTGCCAGGCGGTGACGGATGACCTGAGCCTGTCCGGTCTGTCGCTTCTTACGGTTTCGGCTGATCCGATTCCCGGAGAGTTCGACGTGACGTTGCAGGGGCGGACGCCCATGACCTGCCGGGCGCGGGTGCTGTATCACGAGATATTGCCGGGACAGCGGATCCGCTGCGGAGCGGAATTTCTGGATCTGCAGGCAGCGCAACGGCAATGGCTTGTGATAAACCTGTTCGGCGATCCGGCGACCTGGGAGCGCGCGCATGACGCGCGCGTGCGCAGTCCGCTGCTGATGGCCGGACATCTGTTTGCGGGATTCTACCGGTCGTTGAAGGCGCCGGTTGCCAGGCGACGGCGGATTCCGCGCCGTCCCTGTCTGGTTCCCGTGCGGATGCAGATCGGTCACGCCAGACAGTGGGGGCTGCTGCGCGATCGTTCCGCTCACGGGATGGGGGTGCTTCTCTTCGGGCGGCCTGCCGAGTCGTCCGTTCTCTGGCTGATGGGCGAGCAGAAGGAGCGGTGTGAGCCTCTATATGTTCGACGGCGATGGCTCTGGATCTGGCGGGCCGGAATACGGCCTGCAACTCTGTTCGATGATTCGATTTCTCAGACATAGAAAGGTGTCAGGCATGTGGTGTCGCCGGTTGTGTGTGCTCAGTGTGGTGTGTCTCGTCTCGTTCTGGACGGCGGTTCCCGCGGGGGCCGATGATTTTGTGGAGTCCTGGTATATGTCCCGGGGCCGGTCCAACCTGGAGATTGAAAACTACAAGGCGGCGATCGAAGCCTTCGAAAAAGTCGTGGAGCGTGACCCCGGCAACCGCGAAGCCATGCGGAGCCTGGGCATCGCCTACGAAAAGCAGGGGCTGAAGGACAAGGCCATCGAACAGTTCGACCGGTATCTGGCCCGCTGGGACGACGATGCCGACATCGCGTTCGCGCAGGCGCGGGCGCTGGAGTGGTCGCGCTATGCCTACCGCGAGAAAGATATGCTGAAGTATTACCGGATGGGGTTGAAGCGAAAGAACGATCCGGCGATGCGGCTCCGGTATGCGACGCATCTGGCCCGGCATAAAGACACCAGCCAGGAGGCCGTGGCGCAGTACGACAAGGTGCTGGAGACACAGCCGCGCAACGCCGAGGCCCATCGAGGGCTGGCCAAAGCCTATGCCTGGCTCGGACAGAACGACCTGGCCTTGTATCACGCCAATCTGGCCCGCCAGCAGACGAAACGCGAATCGGGCGATCTGACGGCCCTCCGCCAGGACATGTCGAAGGGGCGGGAGCCGGCCGTCGAAGGAGTGATGGGAGTATTGGCCCAGCCGGAGAAACCCTATGAGCTGTACGGGTTCCGGATGGGCACGCGCGGCAAGTTCGACATCACGCCGTTTACGACGACCAAAGTGGAGGTCGGGGCCGAGCATTTCTGGAACTCATCGGAGAATCGCTCCGGCGCCTATCTGTCTCTGGGCAATCAGGTGCGGTTCAATCCGTCGAATCGATTCGATGCGGTGCTGGAATATCACGGCGCGCCGCGCGGCGACGGCATGGCGTATAAGTTTGAATATGCCTATGAGGGGGACTCGTTTTCGATTCGGCCGGGCGTGAAACGGGAGTTCCGGTACGATTCATTCGCGGCGCTGGCGGGTTCGCGCAGTTCGGGTCAACTGGTGGGCCTGGCCCGCTCGACGCAGTTCTACAGTGAAGTGGCCTTCGACGTGGATGCGTTGCATGTGACCGTGACACCGTTTGTCGGCTGGGTGACGGCGGAGCAGCTGAAGTCGAACGATCAGGTCGGGCTGGATACGAAACTGTCGCTGCCGCTCTGGCAGCAGGACAACTGGGAGGTGTCTGGCGAGTATCTCTTCTATCTCACTCATTACGGGGAGAATCAGGGAGCCCTGCAGCCCAGCCAGCGGGAGCCGTTCGCAGGCGGCTATTTCAGCCCGGAGGTGTTCATTAATCAGATTCCCCGGCTGGCGGCGACCTACAGCATGGAGAATAAGGACGAACTGTATGTTGCCGCGGGTCCAGCCCTGCAATATATCGACGAGGCGACGAAGTCAGCGGTGTTCCGCGTCGGTGGGGATGCGCACATGGCGTACACGACGCATATTTCCAAACCCTGGCTGTTCAAAGTGATGGCGGACTACACGCAGATTGCCAGCGTGTATATGCGGATCCAGGTGAACGGGTTGCTGGTTTACACGTTTTATTAGCCGGCTGTTAAAGGCTGCCGGCGGCGCTCACGGACGTTCCCTAAATTCACGCCGGAGCATGCCGTAGAGTTCGAGATCGACGAACCGGCCGAAGCGGAGATAGTGTTCACGCATCCGGCCTTCGTGGGTCATGCCGGCTTTTCGCAGGACGCGCCCCGAGGCCTCGTTGCCCGAGAAGTGCGGAGCATAAATGCGGTTCAGGTCGAGCCGTTCGAACCCGTAGGCCAGAACGGCTTTTACTGCTTCCGTGGCAAATCCTTGCCGCCAATAGTCCACACCGAGCCAATAACTGAGACGGGCCTGCCGGTGTTCCCGCGCGATTTCCAGGCCGATCGAGCCGATGAGCGCGCCGTTCTGTGCAAGTGTGACGGCGAAGTATACGGTGCTGCCGGTCTCAAAGTTCTGCCGTTGATTTACAATCCATGTGTCCGCAGCGCCGTCTTCGTAGGGGTGAGGCAGTAACGTGCCGGCTGCGACCTCTTCGGCTCCGGCCAGCTCCCGGATGCGCGGCGCATCGGTCGGCAGAAATTGCCGGAGGAGCAGGCGTTCTGTGCTAAGGGTGGGAAAAGACGGCATGTCCAATGGAACCATAGAACGGGGCGAAGGTACAATGCTGTCGCTGCGTCAGCTCCATGTACGTCGGTATCAGCGGCGCCTCAAGTTCTCCGACTTTCCTGCCGATTTGATGGTTATCAGGGCAGAGGATCTGTTGGCAGCCTGCTTGCAGGAACACTGAACCGCGGTGCTGATCGAGTAACCATGAAAATCCTCCATCTCGGAAACGCCTACTTCCTTGAGTCCTTCAAACAGCTCGGCCATGAAGTCAAATGGGCTAGCTGCCATTCGAATGCCGATATCGTCCTTCGGCGTGTCATCGTCAATGCCGAAACGGTGTTGGCCCAACTCCCGCCAAGATGGAACCCCGACCTGATTGTGCTTGGGGATGAGAGCACGCAGCCTCAGGTGCTGGGGCTGGAAACGCTTCCAATTCCGCTGGTCTGGTACGCCATCGATTCGCACATCCATGTCGATTGGCATATGTACTACGCCGCCGCGTTCGATGTGATCTTTGTCGCGCAAAAGGACTGGATCCCAGCCTATCACATGGATATGAGCCGGCAGTTCGTCTCGTGGATGCCGCTGTTTTGCCATCGGTCCGGCGATCGGCACCTCGGATTGACCAGGGACATTCCGCTGTCGTTTATCGGCACGCTCAATGCCGCCAGGAACCCTGATCGCGTCGACCTGATTCAGCGTCTGCAAGCCCGCTATCAGGTCGTCGTACGGTCCGGGCCGTATCAAGAGACCTTCAATCGGTCGATGACGGTGTTGAATCAATCCGTGGCAAACGATGTGAACTTTAGAACCTTCCAGGCCATGGCCTGCGGCGCATTGCTCCTGACGGAGCGAGTCGGAAACGGTTTCAGCGACCTGTTCCAGGACCGGACGCATTGTGCTCTGTATGAGAAGGGAAACGTCGATCAGATTATCGAGATCACGGAATATTACCGCACGCATCGTGCTGAGCGGGAAGCCATCGCCCGGCAGGGCCATGAGACCGTCATGACGGAGCACACGAGCTTCCACCGGGCACAGGCTTTGTTAGAGACGGTGGCCAAACAGCCGCTCCACGAGTTCGTCGCCAAGCGTCGCGCAAACCGACTGCCGATTCAATGGTGCCTGGCCTCCGTGTACGAGAGTGCGGCGCGTACCTATGGTCGAGCCGTTCCGCAGGCGGAGGAGGAACGCCGGAGGCGGCAACTCCGGGAAATTGCTGAGCAGTATCAGGCCTTAGCCACCACGATTCGCAGCCAAATCGATCCCTTCGTCGCAGCGTAAGCCGGCGTAACCTCTCTCCCGAACAATTCCCAACCGTTTCAGGCCATTCATTTGGCACTGTGCCGCCGTGCGGCAATTGAGTGGCCTATTCAGATGACGGAGGCGAAGTCATGATTCTGAATCGCACTTCGTCGGCTTGTGTATAGGCGGAGGTTCGTTCGCCGGCGAACAAGCCGCAGCGATAAAGACCCGGGGACCATCCGGTTCCGGGGGCGGGGAGTCGAAAGTAGCCGGATTGGTCGTTCATGGCCATCATGACCTGATCCTGCGTCACGGGTTGTCCCTCACCGCGCACCTCGGCGATTTCCAGAAAGCATTGCGCGGAGAGCGGGACGGCGTCATAGGAGGCCGAGACCAGTCCGAACACCAGGTAGATTTCCGGCTGTGTGGACGGAAAGGTATCGTTCGGGTTGAGTGGAATGAACTCATGCGCGCCGGTCGGGAAATCGTCGCGGATGACTTTGCCCGCCGGAATGACGAAGCGGAACCAGCTGAAGTCGGAATCTCTGCCCATGAGCGAGGCCTGAGGATCCAGCGGCTTCTGCGGTGTCAGCCGCTCGATCGATGTCTCGAAGAGCGCGTCCTCCGCCTGTGCGGCCGATGGGGATTTGTCAACCGGGGGAGCAGGAATCGCCGCTGCGTCTTCCGCTTTCAGCTGCGTCAGTTCCGGGACATGCGGACGGATCTTCTCGAGCCAGCGGGCCAGTTTCTCTTTGGAGAGCACGCGCGTGCCTGCCGGCAACTGGACGTCCTTGTTGTTCTGCTCAAACTCGACGGCGGTATCGTACAGCGTCTGAAAATGCACGAAGGCATCTTCCCACTGTTCCAGTTCTACGAGGCACTGCCCCATCCGGAAGACGGTATCGGCATAGTCGTCTTCGCTGGGATTCATGTTCAGCACGCTGCCGAACATCGCCAGCGCCTCCTTGCACCGGCCGAGCTGCATGAGGGTAATCCCGAGTTGATGGGTGGCCAGCGTGTCTCTGGGGTTGAGCGTTCTGAGCCGTTGGTAGATCGGCTCGGCTTCCTGATAGCGGCCCGTTGAAAATAATTTCCAGGCATCGGCGCGAATCGCAGCCCACTCTTTCAGCTGTTGTTCGGTTGCATCCGGTGTCAGTTCCGGGACGAAGCGCCGGCCCCGTTCCATCGATTCGTAGTGCTGGGCGAGTTGATTCCTGGCGGGGAACTCCAGCGGTGAACCGGGGGGAGCATGGCTCAGGACATAGTGCACATCGGCGTCGGCGCCGCGGTAGTCCAGAATATCGAAACGCGCCCGCGCCATCGCCAGTCTCCAGCCGAGCAGGTCCGGCGCAAGCGCCACGGCTCGCTGATAGGATTCGAGCGATTCCTCCAGACGGTCGAGTTTGCGGAGTTCCTGGGCGAGGCGCAGGTGCACGAGCGGATTCCGGGTGTCGATCTGCGCGATGCGCTGCAGTTCGGCAAGAGATTCCGCCGCCTGTCCCCAGCGCAGCAGCACGCTCCATTTGGCCCACCGGACTTCCAGTGCCGCCGGTTGCTGGGCAAGGGCGGTCTCGTACGCCAGGACCGCTTCCTGCGGCCCGCGTGCGGAGGCGAGAATATCCCCGCGCAACTTGTGAAGTGTGAGCGCCTGCGGGTGGTGCTGGAGTCCTGTGTCGAGGGTGTCGAGCGCCGCGGCGATCGCGCCGCTGTCCCAGGCCGATTTGGCTTGTTCGGCCAGGCGCTCCGGTGACAGTTGCGGGGCGATTTGTGCGGACGCTCCGGTCGCAACGTCGAGCCATGCGGTGAGGAATGCGATCCCGCAGCGAGACCGGAACGAAGGAAACGTCTGCGGTCTGCGTCCGATTACAGTGTGGATTCCGGCCATCCTCTTCCTCTGAAATGAGAGTCGATTGCTCAAGATACACCGGGATTGGGAAATACGCCACCGCGGGCGGTTCGAACGGGCCTCCTTGACCTGTCTCGATCCCGGTACCGGCTGTCTTTATTGAGAGACCGTTCAGCTGAAAGAGATTCACGGTTGCGCAAGACCGTATGGTGATGGAAAAGATTATCTGATGCGGTTGGGGATTGAGCGCGGAGGGATGGCGCGGGATGCAAGGCTTCGTTTGACCCTGGCTCCCGGTTTGATAAGCTGGCCACGACGGACTGTTCTATTGGAGGCGATGACCATGATTCTGGTCACGGGCGGTGCGGGGTATATCGGATCTCATACCTGTGTGGAACTGCTGCAGGCGGGATTTGAGGTGACGGTCTTCGATAATTTCAGTAACAGCCATCCTGAAGCCGTGGCGCGTGTCGAACGAATCACAGGCAAACCTGTTCCGTTGGTTCGCGGCGATTGCCGGGACCGTGCCGCGCTGGTCAGAGCATTGCGCGAGAGCAACGCCACCGCCGTCATCCACTTTGCCGGGCTGAAAGCTGTGGGCGAGTCGGTGCAGCAGCCGCTGTCCTACTATGACAACAACGTGACCGGTACGTTGCGATTGTTGGAGGCGATGGGGGAATGCGGGGTCAAACAGCTGGTATTCAGTTCGTCCGCCACGGTCTATGGCGACCCGCAACGGCTGCCATTGACGGAAGATCACCCGCTGTCTGCGACCAACCCCTATGGCCGGTCGAAACTCATGGTGGAGGAAATCCTCCGTGATCTGCAGAAGAGCGATGGTTCGTGGCGTCTGTGTATCTTGCGGTATTTCAACCCGGTCGGCGCCCATGCCAGCGGCTTGATCGGAGAAGATCCTCAGGGGGTGCCGAATAATCTGCTGCCGTTTATCGCGCAGGTCGCGGTCGGAAGGCGAGCCAGTTTAAATGTCTGGGGCGGTGACTATCCTACTCCCGACGGTACCGGTGTTCGCGACTACATTCATGTCGTCGATCTGGCGCTCGGTCATCTTAAAGCCTTGCAAGCACTTGAACGATCGACGCAAATGACGGAGTGCTTAACCGTTAATTTGGGAACGGGGAACGGATATAGCGTCTTGGAAATCGTGCGGGCGTTCGAGCGAGCCAGCGGGAAGCCGGTTCCTTATCAGGTCGCGGCCCGGCGGCCCGGCGATATCGCTTCTTGTTATGCCGATCCGAAGCGGGCGCTGGCGCAATTGGGCTGGCGCGCCGAACGGGGATTGGATGTGATGTGCGCCGATGCCTGGCGCTGGCAGAGTACGAATCCGAAAGGGTATGCGGCGTGATCGTCGCGTTGTTTCCGCTGCCGGCGTGCCCGCTAGAATAACAGTGCCGGTCGGCGGTGCCGACGTGATAGACTCTGCGAGCATCGCAGTCTAATTGACCGGTCACGCGCGTCATGTTCGACCTCATCCTCTATCAGCCTGAAATTCCTCCCAACACCGGCAACCTTATCCGGCTGTGTGCGAACACGGGGGTGCGGCTGCATCTGGTGAAGCCGCTCGGTTTTACGCTGGAGGATAAGCAATTGCTGCGAGCCGGGTTGGATTATCACGAATTTGCAACCATCACCGTGCATGAGTGCTGGGCCGATTGCGCGGAGGTTTTTCACGGGCACCGGATGTTTGCCGCGTCGACCAAGGGAGCGAGGCGCTACGATCTAAATGCGTATGTGCCGGGCGATGCCTTTCTGTTCGGCCCGGAAACCAGGGGGCTGCCGGTGGAGTTAATTCAGAGTGTGCCGGAGGCGCAGCGCATTCGCGTGCCGATGAGACCCGACAGCCGCAGTTTGAATCTCTCGAATGCGGCGTCGGTCGTGATCTACGAGGCGTTGCGACAGACGGGATTCGAGGGGTGCCGGTAGTCAGCGGCGCGGCATCGCTCACACATCATTTTCTGCCAGGTAACGGCCCAGTCCTTCCTGCTCCGCATAGTAGTAGGCGTAATGCAGCGTCGCGAGATTGGCGACGCGTTCTTCCGCCTCGTCACGGCTATCCGCGTATATGATCTGCAGCCCGTAGCGGGCGGTCAGCGCATCCAGAAAATCCACTAATCCGGTCTTGTGATACTGGCCCAGGCGTCCGCTGGCGAGGCGTTGGAAGAGCGCGCCTTCGATCACGAGGAAGCGATGGGGGATCTTGAGCAGCGGCTCGAGTTCGCGCATGAACCGCTGGCGGTTGTCGGAGGGATTGGAGAAGATCGTATTGAGTTCCTCCGCGCGCTTGCGCTCCACACGAAAAATGTCCGGTGCTTCAACGATGGCATAGTCGCCTGCATTCAGCGTTTGGCGGCTGGTGCCGGCGATCCTCGTCAGACCCGAAAATATATACGGCTGGTGTTCGCGGGTATCGACGGCGATGTGAATGGCCGGTACCGCGATCTTGGGCTGATTCTTCCGGGACAGCATCACCGGAAGGTGCGGCCCGCGCTGCTCGTTCCGGGACCTGGGCGGCGACGGTTGCGGAGCCGCCGACGTCGTCGGCCGCGGCGGCGGAGTCGGGGAGGCGGTCGTATGCGGGCGCACCGGCGTGGAGCTTGTCGTGGCATCGTAGCGCTGGCGCGAAGTCGGATCGTTGAGCGTTTGATAGGCCTGATTGATCAGCGTGGTGCGGGCCTCCGCTTTGCGATGCAGGGCTGGCGCATGAGTGAATCGATCCGGATGCCAGACCTGCAGTTGTTCGTGCCAGGCCTTCTTGATGTCTTCGCTGGTGGCCGTCGGCGGCAGTTCGAGCACTTGATAGTACGTGAGCATGCAACTCTCCTGACAGATGCTTTTTGTCGAGAGTGTAACGGAGTCGGGAGGCAGAGATCCAGCGTGCAGGCGACGCTCCGGCCTGCGGGGTGGAATCTGTGTGAGCTGTTCTGGTGTGAGAGACGGCGTCACGAGTTGCCGCGAGGGGAGGCATCTGATAGATTCGCGCCCGGTCGCGACCGGCGAGCGGAAATGTGTACGCCGATTTATGAGGCCGGCAGGATAACAGGCAGTTCTATACATTACGTTCGATTCTTCATCCACCATCAGACAGAGGAGCGTGCGCGTGATCGGGGCCTGAGGGGCCTCGCAATCAGGCCGCTTCCGGAAAGCACCGTCGTACATATTTATGGCTTCTTCATCAAAGACCGTCGTGTCGGATTCAGCTCAGGAAAAGATCGTGCATCTCATCGCGACAGAGCTCGGCGTGGGGCCGCATCAGGTGGCCGCCGCGGTTGCGCTGCTCGACGAAGGTTCGACCGTGCCGTTCGTGGCGCGTTACAGGAAAGAGGCCACGGGGAATTTGGACGATACGCATCTCCGCACTCTGGAAGAGCGGTTGCGCTATCTGCGCGAGCTGGAGGAGCGGCGCGTGGCGATCCTCGCGTCCATCGAAGAACAGGGCAAGCTCACAACGGAATTGCGGGGGACGATTGAGTCGGCTGTGACCAAGCAGGCGCTCGAAGACTTGTATCTGCCGTACAAGCCCAAACGGCGTACGCGCGCGCAGATCGCCCGCGAGGCGGGACTGGAGCCGTTGGCCGATGCCTTGCTGTCCAATCCGGTGCTGGAGCCGGAGCAGGAAGCCGCCAAGTATGTGATCGTCAAGCCGGCCGCGGACGGAGTCGAGGCGATCAACGTGCCCGATGCGAAAACCGCACTCGAAGGGGCCCGTGACATTCTGGTCGAGCGTTTCGCGGAGACCGCTGAATTGCTGGCGGCGCTTCGGACCAGGCTGTGGGACCAGGGGTATGTCACCTCGACCGTGGTGAAGGGGAAAGAGACGGCGGAGGAAGAGAAGTTCCGTGATTACTACGCCTATTCCGAGACGATTCGCACGATTCCCTCGCATCGTGCCTTGGCGCTCTTCCGCGGATGGGGCTTGGGAGTGTTGAAGGTGGAGCTGGGATTAGGCGAGCAGCTGGAGGCGGTGGCGCCGCATCCCTGCGCCGCAATGATTGCGGCCCATGTCGGGATCGAGGATCGCGGCCGGCCGGCCGACAAATGGTTGGCGGATGTCTGTCGCTGGGCCTGGCGCGTGAAAATCCATCTGCATCTTAGCACCGAACTGTTGCTGCAGCTGCGCGAAGCGGCGGAGGCTGAAGCCATCAGAATTTTCGGCCGCAATCTGCATGAACTGCTCCTGGCGGCACCGGCCGGTCCGAAGGCTGTGCTCGGTCTCGATCCGGGACTCCGCACGGGCTGCAAGGTGGCGGTCGTGGATGCGACGGGGAAACTGTTGGAAACCACGACGATCTATCCGCATCAGCCGCGCAACGAGTGGCAGGAGTCGTTGGCGACGCTGGGGCGGCTGGTCCTCCAGCACGGGGTGGAGCTGATTTCGATCGGGAACGGCACGGCCAGCCGCGAGTCCGATAAGCTGGCGACGGAACTGGTCAAGCTCATTGCGGCGAAGAAACCGGAGCAGAAGCTGGCCAAGATCGTTGTCAGTGAAGCCGGGGCCTCGGTCTATTCCGCATCGGCGTTTGCGGCTGCGGAGTTTCCTGAATTGGACGTGAGTCTGCGCGGTGCCGTGTCCATCGCCAGGCGTCTGCAGGATCCGCTGGCGGAACTGGTGAAGATCGAACCGAAAGCGATCGGCGTCGGCCAGTATCAGCACGATGTCAATCAGCATCTGCTGGCGCGCTCGCTCGATGCGACGGTGGAAGATTGCGTGAATGCGGTGGGCGTGGACGTCAATACGGCGTCGGTTCCGCTGCTGGCCCGCGTGTCCGGCTTGAACCAGTTGCTGGCGAAACATATCGTCGAATTTCGTGATGCCAACGGGCCGTTTCGCAATCGTATGACGATGCGCAAGGTGCCTCGTCTGGGCGAAAAGACCTTCGAGCAGGCGGCCGGGTTCTTGCGGATCAACGACGGGGACAATCCGCTGGATCGTTCGTCGGTCCATCCGGAAGCCTATCCGGTCGTGGAGCGCATTCTCGCGCGTGTCGGCAAAGGCATTACCGAAGTGATGGGGCAGCCGGTGCTGCTGAAAGGGTTGTCGCCGGCCGATTTTACCGACGAGAAGTTCGGTGTGCCGACTGTGCGTGATATCCTGACTGAACTGGAGAAGCCCGGCCGCGATCCGCGTCCGGAATTCAAGACGGCCACCTTCCAGGAGGGGATTGAGTCGCTGGCCGATCTGCAGCCCGGCTTGATTTTGGAAGGGGTCGTGACGAATGTCGCGGCGTTCGGCGCATTCGTGGATATCGGGGTTCATCAGGACGGGCTTGTCCACGTGTCGGCATTGGCGAACAAGTTTGTCAAAGATCCACACGAGGTGGTAAAGCCCGGTCAGATCGTCAAGGTGAAGGTGATGGAGGTTGACGTGAAGCGTCAGCGCATTTCGCTGACCATGCGTCTTGATGATGCACCCGGAAGCGCCTCTTCATCGCGCACTTCTTCCGGCGAGGCCGGCACGGGGGCTGCGCGCGAATTGCAGGGGCGGCGCCCGTCCGCACCGCCGCGCGCATCGGATCGGCAGCCGCCGCCCGGCGGGACCATGGCCATGGCGCTCGCCTTGGCGCGTGCCAAGCAGAAATCGTCATAATCTGATCGTCGTCGGCGCGCCCCCGTAACAGGGGACGCGCCGGGTCGTGTCGGTGCTGTCGTCTCTCCACGCGTGCGCGGCCCGTTTTCCTCATCGATTCTTCTTCCGGTTCCGCGGCTCGTCTCACCTCAACAACAAGGTCTGTGTGCGATGCCGGGTTTTCCGCAAAGCCGGTCTTCCGTGCGGTGCTGCATAGTCTCGCCCGTTGTTCGTTCGCCGGTGCTCCTCTTAGCTCAATGACCTGCAAAGTGAATTCGGCGGCTACGATGGTTCGAGGGGTTCTCCTCGATAGTAGGACTTGCAATACAGTAGGACTCCTTGTTATAAACTTAGGAGTCCTTAATGATATGGCGCGATGTCGCGGAAAGGAGTCGGGTATGGATGTGCTGAAGGTGTTCGATACGTGGGTAAACGTGCCTGGTAAGACGCTGCATTTCGATGTGATGACCGGAGATCAGGCGACGGCGCTCAGATTGGCGAATGAGCATGTGGCGGCGCAAGGGTTTACCGCGATCACTGTGACGGCTGAGGAGTGCCAGTTTTGCCATCAGGAGCCGCTGGTCATGTTCACGGAGCCTCAACAGGCAGAGTTCCGGCGAACGGGCGGATTCATCGTCCCCCTGTCTGCCTGAAGGAGCGCCCGATGGGGAAACGTCTACCGATGCAGGGCGAAAAGACGATCGTCGATCATATTACCTCGGGCCTGACCAAAGTCGCCGCCGCGTTGCGGAGCCAGGCCTGGGAGGGCGGAACCGAGCGAAAGCTCACTCCGACACAAGGGCAGATTCTTGCCTTTCTCGCCGGGAGGTCTACGAAAGCTGTCCGGTTGAACGACGTCGCCGGTGAATTGTGTCTGAGGGCGGCAACGGTGAGCGATGCGGTGATGACGCTCGTCGAGAAACAACTGGTCAAAAAAGAGCGTTCGGCGGAAGACCGGCGGGCGCTGGTGCTGACGCTCACGGCAGCGGGGCGTGGCGAGGTGCATGAGACGAGGGGATGGACCGGAGTCGTCGAGGCAGGGGTCAAAAGCCTCACGCCGGACGAGCAGGCGGTGTTTTTGCGAGGGCTGACCAAGGTGATTCATTCCTTGCAGCAGCAGGGGGTGATCTCGGTTGCGCGGATGTGCGCCGGCTGCAGCTATTTTCAGCCCTATGTGCATGCCGATGCCGCGCAGCCGCACCATTGCGGGCTGGTCAATAAGCCGATGGGGGAGGGGCAGTTGCGGCTCGATTGTCCGGACTTTGTTCCGGTAGGAGATGCGGATCGGCAGCGTCGATGGGAGGTGTTCGTGAGGCGTGGGGATGGGCGATAGTCCGTTTGTTCTCAATATACAGGAGGTCTGTGATGAAGATGCAGCGTGCGGCGAGTATGATGATTGTAAGTGTGGTGTTGATGGCCGGTGCCGGGTGTGCCGCGAACCAACACCAGGGCAAGCCGCTCTATGAGCGTTTGGGCGGAAAAGGCGCGATTACGGCGGTGGTGGAGACATTCGTGGGGAATGTAGGCGGAGACGCGCGCATCAACGGATATTTTGCCAGCACGGATCTCGCGAAGCTGAAGGTCCATCTCGTCAATCAAATCTGTGAAGCGAGCGGCGGGACTTGCAAGTACAGCGGTCGCACGATGAAGCAGACGCATGCCGGAATGGGTGTGACGGACGCGGCATTCGGCGCGCTGGTCGAAGATCTGGTGGCGGCTTTAGATCATCACAAAGTCGGCAAGACGGAAAAGGACGAATTGCTGGGCGTTCTCGGTCCGATGAAAAGCGATATCGTCGAGAGGAAATAGGCTCTGCCGGTGCGGGGGATCACCGTGCGATCCTCCGCACACCGGATTGTCCCGAGTCGATCGACGGTGCCGGTGACCGGGATCGGTTCAAGCGAACAGCACCTCAGGGGGCTCGTCGGGGTGTCTGCTTGGTTCTGAAGAAATCTCCGCCTTTCACGAACTCATCGTCGCTGCCCCAGGCGATATGCTTGTCCAGTCGCTTCATGAGCGGCACGTGTTTGGAGCAATGGACATAGGCTTCTTCGACGTTCACCAGAATCCAGGCTTCCGGTCGCCGGCCGCCTTTGATCTGCATGGCTTCGAGAATGCCGGCGGGGAGATGCGGCATGTTGTCCATCTCGCCCGGAGTCAGGACGTGCGCCTTGCCGTTGACGTGCAGCCCCATCGTGGTCAGATAGTAATCGAGAAAGATCATGCCGATGTGAGGATTCTCCAGGATATTCCCCACACTGGCCAGCACGCCGTTGCCTCGATATTCCGGATAGACCAGGGTCTTCTCGTCCAGCACGGCAACGAATCCTCTGGTCCCGGCGCGAAATGAACAGTCGCAAGCCCCGCTCGCGCTAGCCGTGGCGATGAAGGCCATTTCCTGCCGTGCGATGAATTGCTGCATCGGGCCGTTTAAATGATCCAGGACCTGATTCGTCTGAAATGCCGCCGCTCGACCGGCTGTGCCGAACTGTTCCTGCGCCTGCTGTTCTCCGGATATGTTCGGTCGGTTCATTGCCCGTGCTCCTTGTCCGTAGGCCCGAGACGATACGGTCGGGCCATTGTCCGATAGACCGAGGGAGATTGTCGAATGAATTAGGAAGGTTTCCGATTCGTGCCGGGCGGCGTTACCCTCTCGGCCGGCGGATATCGAGGAGCAGATCCCGGATCTGCGATTCGTCGTGCGGCGCGATGGAGATGAACTTGAGTCCGTACATCGCGGTATCGGTCCAGCGGACCACGGCGGCATCTACGGGAATCGGCGGCCGTTCGGTTGAGATCTGGAGGATCAGATTGTATTCCTGGCCGATAGTGAGCGGCATGTCGCTCACGAGGCGGCACCCTCCGATGGAGAGATCGACGATGGTGCCCTCGCCTTCGACTTCTTCGCCGGGCCGGACCGGTACGACAAGACGTCTGAACGAAAAGAGCGCGCCTGCAGGCAGAGGGATGCGCGGGTGCTTACGCAGGTCAATGATGCGTTTCGGCTGTGTCTGGGACTGCGCCATGAGATCTCCGGACTCTCGAGCATCATAAGAAGCTATCGGTTTTTTGCCAAGAAACTTGATGATGCGGATGGCTTGGCGCCTTAACAGAAACGTGCGGACGGAGGAAGGGGCGGATGCGTCGAAGAGAGGCGGACGTGGGGCAGCGCGGCGAGTAAGTTATCCGTCGATGGAGAATTTCTTCAGTTTGGCCAGCAGCGTTTTGTAGTCGATGTCCAGCGTTTTGGCGGCGACGGTCTTGTTGCCGTTGCTGGCGTCGAGCACGCGCAGGATATGTATCCGTTCGATATCGTCGAGCGTCATTCCGGACGGATCGTCCGTCGAAACCGGACCTCGCGGTTTCGGAAGCACCCGGTCGACTTCGTCGGGGGTGATCGGGCCGTGGCCCGGGCTCATGAGCACGATCCGCTCGATAACATTGCGGAGTTCGCGCACATTCCCCGGCCAGGGATAGGCGAGCAGGCGCTGTAAGGCGTCCCGGGCGAGGGTTCGTTTGGTGGCGCCCGGGATCCGGAGTGTCTGGAGAATGTGGTCGATCAGCGCCGGAAAATCCTCGGTCCGTTCGCGCAACGGCGGGACGCGCAGGGTCACGGTATTGATGCGGTAGAGGAGATCGTCGCGGAAGCGGCCCTGGTGGACGAGTTCCTGAATGTCCTGATTCGTGGCGCCGACGATACGGACGTCGGCCTGCAAGGTGCGCGTGCTGCCGACCGGACGGTATTCGTTGCGGTCGAGGAAGCGCAGGAGGCTCACCTGCATCGGGCCGGGCATTTCGCCGAGTTCGTCGAGAAAGAGGGTGCCGCTTTCTGCGGCGGCGATGAGACCTTGTTTGGGCCCGGTCGCACCGGTAAACGCGCCTTTTTCGTGGCCGAAGAGTTCGCTCTCAAGCAGTTCCCGGCTGACGGCGCCGCAATTGATTGCGAGGAAGGGACCGCCGGCGCGCCGGCTGAGCTCATGAAGCAGCCGGGCGACGACTTCTTTGCCCGATCCGGTTTCTCCCTGAATGAGGACCGGCGCATTGGCGGGAGCGACCTGGGCGACCTGGGCTTTGAGCGACTGCCAGGTTGTGCTCGGCCCTTCCACGATCACGTCACGGGTGAATCCGCCATGGCGGGCCGCCATGTTTTCTTTTCTCAGCGCGCGAACGGTTTTCAGCTTGTTCAGCGCCGCTTTCACCACGCCGGCATCGAAGGGTGTTTCTTTGACGAGGAAATCCCAGGCGCCATGCTTGATCGCATCGACCGCATCTTTCACGTCGCCGTGGCCGGTCAGCATGAGCACGTCGACATCGGGCTGATGTTCGGCGATCCATTTCAGCACCGCCCGTCCGTCCATGCCGGGCATCCGGAGATCCGTAATCACGCAGTCGAACGGCGCAGCTTGCAACGCGTCGAGGCCGGCCCGGCCCTGCTTCACGGCCGTGACTTGGCAGCCTTCTTCGCGCAGGGCCTGTTCGAGCACCATGCGCACATATTCTTCGTCGTCGATGATCAGCGTGCGCATAATCTTAGCTTTCAGCGATCAGTCTTCAGCATTCAGCCTTGGCTCGGATTCGGAGCTGAGAGCTGATGGCTGACAGCTCCCGGGCTGTTTGGAAAGGCGATGAAGAAGGTGCTGCCCTGACCGGGAGTGGATTCCGCCCACACCCGGCCGCCATGTTTTTCCATGACGAGTTTCACGATGGCGAGGCCGACGCCGGTGCCTTCGTATTCGCCTGGGCTGTGGAGCCGCTCGAAGAGGCCGAAAATCTTGTCGGCCTGGCCGGCGTCGAAGCCGATGCCGTTGTCGCGAATCCAGAGAATATGTTCGGTCGCGGTGTGCTGTCCGCCGATGGCGATGGCCGGTGCAGCGGTATGACGGGAAAATTTCAGGGCATTGTCCAGGAGATTCGTCACGGCCTGGCGGACGCTGACGGGCTCGCCGTAGAGATCTGAAAACGGCAGATTCACAGTGATCCTGGCGTTGGTTCCCGCCAGAAACTGTTGCCGGTCGACGAGGAGGCTCGAAATCATTTCAAGGACGTTGAAGCGGATGCGCGGCAGGTCCTGTTGCTCCAACCGCGAGTATTTCAACAGCGCGTCGATCATGTGGGTCAGGCGCAGGGCTGAGGAGCGAATGATGGCGATGTGATGTTGGAGTTGTGCGTCCTGCGAATCGGAGAACTGTTTTTCGAGCAGCGAGGAAAACCCTTCGATCTCGCGCAGGGGGCCCTTCAGGTCGTGGGCGATCGAATAGGTGAACGCTTCCAGCTCCTTGGTCTTCCGCATCAATGCCGTGCCGTGATCCCGCAGGCTCGCCAGCATTGCGGTGAGCGACCCGGCGAGGGCGCCGACTTCGTCTCGGCTGGGCCAGGGCTCGAATTGCGCGGCAAGATCGTGGTGGGCGACACGGTCGGCCGTGACTGCAAGCCGCCTGAGCGGGTTGGCGACCTGCCGCTTCATGATCGCATAGATCGTCACGATCAGAACCCCGAGCACGCCGAGGATGCCGACGACCATGGTGCGTGCTTGATCGACCAGTCGGTCGCCCTCGATCTTCATTTCCACGTCGATTTTCCGGTGCACCTCGATCAGAGACGCGATGGCTTCCTGCGTGCGCGAGGCCGTTTGCTCATAGGTCGTTTCTGCGGCGTCCGGTCCGGCGGGGTTGGCGGCACGTGCGGTTGCCAGATCTTCCCGCTGTGCACGCAGAGACGTGATGCCGTCGGCAATGGCGACGATCGCCTGGTTCTCCTGTTCGGCCAGATCGATCCGGCCGTGCTGTTCCAACATGCCGTAGAGGATCGGATGGGTGCGGGCGGCGTGGGTGGCCTGATAGGTGTCGAGCGCGGTGAGGGTGCGCCGTTCAATGGCGGCAATGAATTCGAATCCCGCAGCCCGGTCTGTGCCGGAGAGATGTTCCCGGACATGATGCATGCGGGTTTCGATTTCCCCGACGTTGCGGAGCATTTCCGAAGCGGTGATGACGCCGGGGATCGTGATGCGCTGGTGGCGATCGACGTAACTATTCACGCGGGACAGATAGACGAGGGTGGCGGAGAAGCTGCCGACGAGGAGCAGCAGGATCAGGCCGAAGGCCAGCGCAAGCTTCTTGCCGATGGAAAGACGCGCGATAAAGCCGGGCGGTGCAGATGACATGGCGTACCGTACCACAGGGCGTGAACGGGTGTCAGCCGACCCCGATCTGAGTCCAGGGGAGAGTGCGTCATGTTGTGTAATGCGGTTTGCGGGTTACGAACGGCCGGTTCCCCATCGGCGGTGGAGAAACCGCTCGATCGGAGCGAAGAGCGTTTTATCGACGGCCAGCCCGATAAAAACAATCACCAACATGACGCCGATGACTTGATCCATCGCATTAAGTTCACGGCCATAGTGCAGCAGATGTCCGAGGCCGAATCCGGTCAGGATCGTGACGAAGATTTCCGCCGCCATCAGCGATCGCCAGGCGAAGGCCCATCCCTGCTTCATGCCGCTCAGGAGAAACGGCAGTGATGCCGGCAGGACCACATGCGTCCAGGTGTGCAGTCCGGTCGACCCCATGCTGCGGGCGGCGCGGGTATAGATGGGCGGGATCGTCCGCACGCCGTTGTCGGTGGCCAGAATCAGCGACCAGAGGGTTCCCATCACCACGACGAAGAGCATGGCGGATTCGGTTTGGCCGAACCAGAGGAGTGCGAGCGGCACCCAGCAGACGCTCGGGAGTGTTTGGAGTCCCAGCGCGAGGACACCGATGGTATCTTGCGACCAGCGGGATGAGGCGGTGAGGAGCCCCAAGGGAAGCCCTGCCAGGATGCCAAGTCCGTATCCGATCAGGAGCCGTCGCACGGTGACGACGGTGGCCTCCCAAAGTGTGCCGTCCTCCACGGCGGACCGCAGATAGTCGAAGACACTCAGGGGAGACGGCAACAGGAGGGGCGACCAGATCTTGGCCTTCACGGCGAGATGCCACGCTGCCAGGAGAGCCAGAAAAAACAATGATGCGGACAGCCAGCGTAGGATCATCCCGCCACCTCGGTCTGGACGTAGCCCTTCAGGACGCGGGTAATTTCTGTGGCATAACGCGCGAGATCCACGCTGTTGATGTCGCGCGGGCGCGGCAGGGGAATGGCGAATTCTTCGCGAATCCGTCCGGGATTCGGCGAAAACAGGATCACCCGGTCTCCAAGACACACGGCTTCCCGCACGTTGTGTGTGACGAAGACGATGGTTTTGCGATGCTGGCTCCAGATGCGTTGAATATCGCCGTAGAGTTGTTCTCGCGTGAGGGCATCGAGCGCACCAAAAGGTTCGTCCATCAAGAGCACGCTGGGGTTCGGCGCCAAGGCGCGGGCCAGGGCGACGCGTTGTTTCATGCCGCCGGAGAGTTCGTGGACATTGGAATGCATGAACCGCTTCAGACCGACGAGTTCCAGGAAGTATTCGGCCTTCTCCTGGCGTTCCGCGGCATTCAATCCGTTGCTGAGTTTCAGCCCGAAGAGGACGTTGCCCAACACCGTCAGCCACGGGAAGAGCGCGGCTTCCTGAAACATCATGAGGCGGTGAGGGCCGGGGCCGGCAATGGTGTGACCGTCGGCCTGAACCAGCCCGCGATCCGGCCGGTCGAGACCGGCAATGATGTTGAGCAAGGTTGATTTGCCGCAGCCGCTGGGTCCGACGAGACACACAAACTCTCCTTCGGCGATGCGGAGGGTCACGTCATCGAGTGCCTGCACATTCAACGAACTCGTCTGAAAGGATTTTGAAATATGTTCAAGGACGAGTTTGCTGGAGGCGGCGCCGGCCGATGGGGCTTCCGATATCAGCATGTCAGTTCAACCTTTCGATCAAGCGGGACAAGTCGGGGGCCGTGCGGATAAATCCGGCGCGTTGCGCGTTGGCGACGAATTGCCGGTACTCGTCGGATGAGACCTCTGTAGTGAGGCCGATGCGTGTCCAGGCGTGGGCGATCAATTCGGCTGAGACCTTGGCTTGCGTCTCGGCGGCCAGTTCCTGCTGGACCATCTGCTGCGCCTCTGCCGGATGCGCGAGGATCCACTCGGTGAGTTCACGGTGGGCCTGTGCAAACTTCCTGGCGAGCTCGCGCTTGGTTTTGAGAAACTTCACGCTCGATACCAGAACGGTGATGCTGTCTTTCGATTGCTCAAGCAGGATCTTGCCTCCGGCATCGCGTTCCAGGCGTGAGACCCAGGGTTCGACCGTCCAGACGGCGTCGAGCTTTTTTTGCTGAAACAGCGAAAGCTGATCCGGATTAGGGGTCGGAACGATAACGGCATCGCCGCCGGTCTGGGTGATCTTCAACCCGCCGTTGGCCAGCCAGGCCCGGCAGGCGACGTCCTGCGTATTGCCCAGTTGCGGTGTCGCGATCGTTTTCCCACGAAAGTCGGCAGGTTGTTTGAGCCCGGAATCCGGTTGGATCACCAACGCCGCGCCTCCGGTCGCTGCGCCGGCGATAATCCTGATCTCCTCGCCGTTGGATTTGCTGTACGCATTCAACGTCGGGCTGGGCCCTACGTAGGTGAGGTCGATGGAATCCGCCAGGAGTGCTTCCATGGCGCCCGGCCCGGCGTTGTAGACATACCAGTCGATTTTCACGTCCTTGCCGAGCCGTGCCTCAAACCAGCCATGGCCGGTGCGTGAGAGGTGTTGCGCGACCAGACCCTGGACGTGGGTGACATTCGGAAAATGTCCGACACGGATCGTGTCGGCTGCGAATGCGTCATGAGTGATGAATGTGTCGATCCCGAATATCAGAGAGAGAAAAGCGAGCGTCGTCGATGGTAATCGTTTCATGATGGTTCCCGTTATTGCTAAGTGGTGCCCACCGGGAGCAGATTCCTTCTGCTCCCGGTGGATGCAGGTGCCGTTTATGGACGTAGCTGACGTCCCTGTTCCAGTCCCGGATAGACGGGAAGGGCTGTCAGGGCTTCCCGATAACGAATGTGCAGTTCTTCCTGTTGGTCCGGTGCGAACAGGCGCCCTCCTGAACTGACTTTGGCCAGGTATTCCTCCGGTTCGAAGGCCGCATCGAAGGCGGCGGATCGCTCCGGCACATTCGGCATCTGCCGGTCGTACTTGCTGATGTCCGGACCGGGGCTATGCCGATCGTGTACCTCATTGAGGGCGAGGACGAGGATGTTTCCCCGAACGGAGAGCCATCCTGCGGTCGTTTCCTCTTCCCCCTGGTCCGTGGCGTGACTCAGGCGGAAATGTACCCGCTGAGCCGCTGTGGCCTGGGCCAACCCCTTCGCTAGGTGCGGAGCCAGCAGTACGATTTCTTCATCACGGAAGGCCCGAGTCCGGTCCGCGTCACCGCTGAACAAACGGTGGATCGCGTTCCGCCGTTCCCACACCCTCACGTTCCTGAGCAGCGTGCCGATCTCTGTCGGCGTGAGTGTGGCCGGGTGCGAGTTCACCGATGAATCGGGATCTCCTTCCAGCCGTATCGTATTGAGTCCTGATTCGTAGATCGCCTTCGGCGCTGAGGCGGGCTGCGTGGCGCAACCGGCCAAGAGGGTGAGGCCTGCGAAGAAGAGCAGCCCGTGGATCGCTCGCGTGTAGTTGTGTGCTGTTGTGGGTGTGATGCTGTTCATGGCTTTTCCTCCTGCGGTTGAGCGATGCCGACGGTCCGGGATACTTGATCGAATCCATGCTCTTTGAGTTGCGTTTGAATCCGGGTTGTTAGCAGGAACTCAATAAAGTCTCCCGCTCCGGAAATGTTCCTGGCGGTCCAGACCACGGCTACTCCGTAGCGGATCGGCGTGTGTGAGTCTTCCGGCGCCGTGTCAAGAATACGGATGTGTTCATCTGAAGCGGCATCAGTGCGATAGACGATGCCAACCTCGGCTTCGCCCTTGGCTACTAGATCCAGGACGGCTCGGGAATGTTCGCCATACACGTGCTTGGCTTTCAGTTGGGGTTCGAGTTTGCTGTATTTGATGAATTGGAGCGCCACTTTTCCCACTGATGATGCCTTGGGGTCGCCGATGGCGATGCGCCGGACAGGAACCGTGTGCAGATCCTGAATCGAGCCGATCGGCGCAGGGAGAGCGGTGCCTGTGATGAGTACCAGCGACGTACCTGCGTAGATTCGCTTGCTGCCTTGAATGACGAGGCCTTTCTTTTCGAGTTGGTCTATCTCCTCAATCAGAGAGGGGAGAAATACATCCACCGGAGCACCCTCTTCGATTTGTTTTCTGAGGGTTTGAGACGGGCCATAGATAACCCGCACATTGATTTCAGGGTGTTGAGACTCGAATAACGGCAAAATTTTCCGTAAGGCATCCTTAACGCTATTGGCGGCGGCAATGGTCAGCGTCTCCGGTTGCGCCTGTACGGACGGTGTTGCGGCAAGTGTCGAGGCGATGACGCTGAGCCCCAGTATGAGCTTTGTGAAGTATGATCGGTATTCCATGGAGTCCCTCGTAATGGAGTGAATGAGTCGATTCATGTGGTTTAGAAATAGAGCTGGTATTGCACATTAATCCGGTTTTCGATGAGGTTCTGCCCGAAGCCTGGCAGATTTTCGAACGGATAACGGTCCGGGGCCCGCCCGCCGCTTCCCTGGGTGATATTCGAGTAATCAATGATGAGCCGGTTGTTATAGGTACCGTCGAAGCTGTAGTTGATGGAGAAGCCGAATTCTTTCGTGAGATCGTGTTTCTGTTTTGTTGAAGGATCCATCACTCCATACCGGGCGGCGATTTCGAGTTTGCGTGGAATGAGGTACTTGCCGATCTGCGCATACCAACCCCAAGCCTGGCCCAGGTCTACGGGAGGGCCTTGGACGATGGCGGTCGATGGAGAAAACGGAACGGTCGAATCGAGATTGTCCCGTACCCGCTGGTGCCGGTAGTAACCTTCTGCTTGCACCGAGTACCCTTGATATTTGGCGATGAAATCCGTCTCATAGGTCTGGAAGTCATAGATGCCGCCGCCGAGCAGCCGGCCGTTGAAGCTGTTCACGACGGCTTGGCGAAAGGCGCGATCGACAATATCGGAGCGAATCGAACTCAAGTAGTTCTGGGCCGGATTGTAGGCGTAGCCGAAGGCAATCGCCGCCTGCGGTGTGCGGGAATTAAGGATGTCACCTTGTCCGTATCCGGGGTTGCCTGAAATTTTGTACAGCACTCTGGCTGTATACATCATCTCGCCGGTCATGAAGCGAGTGTCATAGTTGTAGGTCCGCGCGTTGCCGTTAAAAGCGTTTGTGGCCGTGTTGGGGAGATATTGGCTGACGGCGGTGCCTTGCCTGGTCAGGTTGGTTCCGGTTCCGTTCCAGATACCGATGGCATAGTTGAATTTGTATTGATCCTCGTCGCTGAGGATGGAGATACCGATGTCGCGGCTATTGACCTGGTTGGCGGCAAAGGCTCGCTGGACAATCATGTTATCTGCGAAGGAAGACGTCGCCACCGAACTCACGAGGGCGCGATTGAACCAGACTCGCTGTTGGCCGATTTGGACCGTGGCGATAGGGATATGCCAGGAGGCGATGTAGGCATCGAGCAGTGTGACTCTGCCGTTGCCGCCTTCTTGATTGAACGGGGTCTGATCCATTGCCAGAGAAATGTTGTAGCGCAGGTCCGGGTCGAAGGCGTATCCCAGGAATTGCAGGCGGGTGCGGGGAACCGTGAACGTGCTCGCGTCATTCTGGTTTCTGACAGCGCGAAACTCGACCTGGCCTCCGAGAATCTCGGGATTTCTCGAGTCCCCGATCGTTCCCCAGGCATTGTTATAGGTGCTGTAGCTGTAGCGGGCCTGTGAGAGCAGCCGGATCTTCAAAAAGAATTTCTCTCCGACACGGAAGTTCAAGCCGTTGTTGATATCGACACCGAAGTTCAGGCGGGAAAGTCTTTCCTTTGTTTCGATCACTCTAAGGCCCTTGTCGTATTCCTCCTGGGTGATCAGTCCTTTCAGGTAGAGATACTTTAAGCCGGGGTCTTCGCCCGAGTAGTACTCCCACTTGCCGTCTTTCTTGACGAGTTGGCCTTCTTCGACCGCCAGCGCGCGCGTGGCGCCGGTCAGCAGCGTGAGGCCGCTCATGATGAGAACAAACACAGCGGACAATCTCATGATCTCTCCCCTTGGGTTTGCAACACTTCCGAGAGTGCGGTCAGTTTATTGCGTAAAAATAGAGTGTGTCGGTGACGGGCCTCCAGTTGTCTGGATGGCCGGTGGTTAGCGTGAGCGTCGACAGCGATCTGAGGTCGTCATGGGCATCTCACCGGTGAGGTCGGGTAGAGCTGTTGTCCAAACGGAATTTTTCTTTCCGTTCGATCTGAACAATCTTCGAGTCATGGATGATGATCTCGATGGATCCAAACCGGATGTTCTTGATGGCGTTCCGAAGAATTTCATCTGCGTCATGTGGGGAATTCCCGTTGAGTTCCACGTTGTGTACGTCGCCATATATTCAAAGTACATAAATCCGATCAAGATTCAATAATAAGTAAATACAGTAAATGGAGTTACATTGTCAACAATATATTTTTAGGATCGTTTGAAATTTCTCATTTGTATCATTACGTCTAATTAAGTCTAATAATTTTGCCAATTGATGTATTTAATAATTGACAATTGTAAATCATAATTGCTATTTGTTTTTCATGTCACAGCGAACGTCGTCTCCCAAAGTTCCGTCTTCCTTTCTGAATCGACTCAAGGAAGTCCGTACTGCCAGAGGACTCTCGCAGGGAGAGTTGGCAGCTCGGGCAGACATAACCCGCCAGGCGATTTCATCCATCGAAGCCAACCGCTATCTTCCGACAACGGTTGTGGCGCTCCAACTGGCGCGAGTGCTGAATACATCCGTTGAAGATCTCTTTTCGTTGCAATCCGCCGGTGAAGTGATCGAAGCCAGATTGATCGATGTGCCGGGGCCGGCGGTTTCCGCCGGAGCTCTGCCCCGTGTGAAAGTGGTGAAAGTGAACGGCCGGTATTGTGCGCGACCGGTGACGGGTCTTGGTGAGGTGTTGAGTTATACGGTCGCGGCAGACGGGTTTCTTGAATCTCAGGCGGCGAGTCGGCGCGGGCGTTCAGATGCACCGGTCGTACAGGTGCGGCTTTCGCGCGACCGGCAGGCCATCGAGCAGGAGATTGCCGTCGCCGGTTGCGATCCGGCGATTTTTCTGGCGGGCGAGCATCTTCGCCGCCGGAAAGACACGACCAGTGTGGTCGGGTGGACGATGGGGAGTACTGCCGCGCTCCAGGCGTTGCAGCGGGGCGACGTGCATGTCGCGGGGATTCATCTGACGGACGATTCGACGGGGGAAAGCAATCTGCCGTTTCTTCGCCGTCACTTGAAGGCGAGTGCGTATGAGGTGATTACGTTTGCGACGTGGGAGGAAGGATTCGTCGTACGTCCGGGCAATCCCAAGCAGATTCGATCGGTCGCTGATTTCGTGCGCGATGATGTGACGGCGATCAATCGGGAAGAGGGGGCGGGCGCGCGTCTGCTGCTCGATCAGCGGCTGCGTGCGGCGGGTTTCATCGGGTCGCAGGTCAAAGGGTATGACCGTACGGCGACGTCCCACCTCCATGTTGCCCGTCTGGTTTCCGAGGGGCAGGCGGATGTGGGGGTCGGAATCAGATCCGCCGCGCAATCCTACAGCCTCGACTTCATTCCGCTGCAGTCAGCGCGCTACGACCTGGTGGTGCCGAAAGCCTATCTCTCCAGTCATCCCTCGTTGAATCATCTCTTCGAGACGCTGGCCAGCCGGCCGTTCAGGTCTGAAATCGCCGCCATCGGCGGGTATGACACGACGGATACGGGCAAGCTGCAGGCGTTGTAATGGTGAGGGTGGAACGCTGATGACAATTCGATGGATGCGCGGAGTGACTGTAGGGTGCTGTGTGCTGGCCGGCGTGCTCGCGGCTACCGTGAGTTGTGCGCCGGTGCGCGGTCCGGTTCGAGAGCCGGGAGCGGCTCGGGTGCTGGTCATTGCGACGTCACCGGCCGTGGCGGAAGCCATGACGCAACTCGGCCGGGCGTTCGAGACGAGCCACCCGGATGTGCAGGTTCAGCTGTCAGTTGATACATCGCTCGATCTTCGGCGGACTGTCGCGGCAATGGAGAATCAGGGGAAGTTCTTCATCGGTTCAGGGCCGATTCATCTTGTGGCGCCGGGCGGCGATGAGGTCATCACGCGCATGGAGCAGAAATATTATCTGCTGCCGGAGGCGAAGGTCCGGTATGCGACCGAACGGCTGGTGCTCGTGGCGCCGGAATCTCTGAGCGAGGCTCCCGAGTCGTTTGAGGCGTTGGCAAGCCTGCCGGCGGTGCGGATCGCCATTGCCGATCAGAAGACTCGACTGGGCGTGGAAACCGACCGGTTGCTGTCCGCATTGGGACTGAAAAGCGCGGAAGGCAAACAAATTGATCTCGCGAACGATCAGGCTGGAATTCTCGATCACATGCTGAGCGGCCAGGCTGATGTCGGCGTCATGTTCGGTCAGGATGCCGCGAGGGTTCAACAGCGGGTACGCATCGTGGCCACGGCTCCCACTGGCCTGTACAAACCGATTCCACATTCGATCTCGATGGAGCGTTATTGCCCGGATCGTCCGCTCTGCGAGGAGTTTTTGCGATTTGCAATCAGTCCGGATGGGCAGGCTGTGTTGAAACGGTTGGGGTATGGACCGGGAAAATCGCCTGAATCCCCGGTGCGCGTTCCTATTCTCTCAGTTGGCGGTTAGGTCAGATCATCGTCAGCGGCGTCTTCTTTTCTATCAACGGAGTGAAGTCTATGCGTCATCAATCTCGCGCGTTCATATATTGGCGGATGATTCTCTGTGTCGCTGTCATGGGATTGTCTTCCTCCTGTGCGCGTCTGCCGTACACCACCAAAGTCGTGCATGAAGACGCTCGTGTGGTCGTTGTGCTTCAACAGGAGGTGGAGGCGTCGGCCTATTCCCATCCGGCACAACTGACGCCGGCGGAGTTGACGGACATTTTGCAGGGGTTCTCCTTCCGGCCCAAGCAGCGCATGCCGTTGCGCTGGTTCGCAGAGGAAAATCCTCCGAAACCGGTGTTCCGCCAGGATGAACTGGAGGCGCTGGTGGGGCGTCTTTCGGAAGGACTCCGTGTTGCAGGACCGGGGGAGCGGGTACATTTCGAACTGCGTGCGCCGGGCTTCAATCCCAGCGTTCGCCGCGATGTCGTCGGCGGATGGGTGGCAGTCCGTGAGCCCCGTCTCTATCTTACGCTGGAGTATGCACACGTACAGATTCCGACGAGAAAGTCGGATCTCTACGATTACAATTATCCCACTCCGCCGCCGCCGCCCGCCGAGTACCTGTTGTATTTCGAGCCCGGCCGTTTTTGGGCTGCCGATGAACAGGGAGTGCCGGCGCTGGACTATCGCGCGTTCTTGAAAATGCCCAACGTCGGAACGTCTCCAGGGCCGTAACCCTCATCATCGCCACGGTCTTTCATCCTCCATCTTCTGTTCGTTTTGCTTGAGGAGATCATCGCCATGTCTCATCGCGCTCGATGGTTCGTTGCCGGATATATGGTTTTGTTGGGCCTATGTGTGAACCCGGCTTGGGCGGCTGATGCCGGCCGGCTCGTCGAAAAAGACGGGCGCTATGTGTTTGTCGACAGTATGGATCCGGCCACCAAGCTATTGTTGCAGCGGGCCGTCAAGCAGGGCACGATCACGCAGGAAGAGTACGACAACGTAGTCAGGGAGTCCCAGGAGCGGACCTATTTGCTGCAGCCGAGCTTCAAGGCCTGGTACGACCGCGGGTTTAATTTCTCGATGAACGACAACGACTTTTTTCTCAAAATCCGCGGCCGGTTTGCCACCCGGTTTACCCAGCGCTATCGTAACGACGCCTATCGGGAGTCCGGCGACTCGAAGAATTTTCCCGAGCTGTTGGGGGTCTTCGGGGATTACCGCGCCGCCCGGTCCGGCGAGCAGGCCTCCACCTTTAATTTGAGAACGGCCAGAATTTATTTCATGGGCCATCTCTTCAATCCCGATTTCAAATATTACATTCAACTGGCCGGAGAGACGGCGGAGAATGCCCAGGCTCCCGGGGCATTGTCCGTCTTCGACATGAATGTCACCAGTACGCACATTCCCTGGCTGAATGTGCAGATCGGTCAGTACAAAGTGTACTTCAACCGGTCGCAAATCAATTCGACCGCCTCCATGCAGTTTGCCAATCGCGCGCTGGCTATGGACGCATTCACGGCGAACGGACTCAACCGGCGCGACGTCGGCATCACGATCATGAACGACGAAGAAGTGTATCCGGTGACCTACTATCTGGGTGTGTTCAACGGCGCAGGCCCGTTGGTGAATCGCTTTGCACAGTTTTCGAGTGAAGAACCGACGGTGGGCTGTCCCGGTGGTCAGACCGGTGGCAACCCTTTTCCGTCTCCGGCGGGTTGCCCGGTGAATCAACGGAGTTTAAACGCCAATTTGCGCAGCAATGTGAATCAGCTCATGTATGTCGCCAGGCTGCAGGCCAATCTCATGGGACGGGCCGGCTACGGTGAAGGCGATATGGCCTATTCGGAAACACCTCAGATGGTTGTGGGCGGCGCCTATGCCTATAATCCCTCCATCGACACCAGCACCAATAATGCGTTCGTCGGGATCGATCTGGCCAATCTCAGCGTCCGTCGTCAGCTTGCGGCGCTCGGGAATGGACGGATGTTGGGGCAGGGAGTGGTCGATTTTTCCACCTGGACCCTCGACTATGCCTTCAAGTACCGTGGATTCTCACTGCAGGCCGAATACTGGTTTAGAAACGTGATCAGGCATAATAAAGACCTGCCTTGTATGCAGACGGCGGTGATCGGGGGGCCGTGCACCGTGTTTGCGCCGGGACAGTTCGGGAATACGACGGGTTGGTATGTCCAGTCTGGCTACTATGTGATCCCGCGGAAAGTCGAAGTGGCGGCCCGGTATGCCTGGTGGGATCCGGATACGCGGTCGGGCGGAGATCTGATCAAGGAGGTCGATCTGTCGTTGAACTGGTTCCTCGGCGGAACGTACGATCACCAGATCATGCTGACCTACAGCAACATCGCGATGGGACAGGGCGGGTTTGCGATTGGTCGCAGTGCGCCGTTGCCGGCTGTCGGAGCCGCGTTCCCGTCTGGGACGGTACCCCTCGACGCACGTGCGGGCATGTTGATCGAGAATTCCCTTCGCGTCCAATATCAAATATTCTTTTAAGGAGTCCGCGCCATGCTTCGAATCATCGCGGTTATCTGTGCACTCATTTTCGCGGGTGTGAATCGGGCCGGTGCAGAAGAGGTCACCATCGCGGCGGCGTCGGACCTGAATTTTGCGTTCAAGGAACTCATCGCCGAATATGAAAAGACTACGGGGAATCATGTAAAACTGTCGTTGGGATCTTCGGGAAATTTCTATGCGCAGATTCAGAACGGCGCGCCATTCGATCTGTATTTTTCTGCCGATATCGGGTATCCCAAGAAGCTGGAGGATGCCGGGCTCACGGTGCCGGGATCGCTGTATCGCTATGCGGTGGGGCGGATTGTCTTATGGGCGGCGACGGCATCGCGTCTGGATGTATCCAAAGGACTCGATGTGTTGCGTGAGCCGGGGATCAAGAAGATCGCGATTGCGAATCCCAAACATGCCCCGTATGGTCGCGCGGCGGTGGCGGCGATGGAATCATCTCACGTCTATGAATCAGTGAAAGACAAGCTGATTCTGGGGGAGAATATTTCGCAGGCGGCGCAGTTTATTGAGTCCGGCGCCTGTGACATCGGGATCATTGCGTTATCACTGGCGATGGCGCCTGCCATGAGCGGGAAAGGCGTATACTGGGACATTCCGGTTGATGCCTATCCTTCATTGGAGCAGGGGGCAGTGATTTTGAAACAATCCAAGAATCAGGAGGCCGCTCGGCGCTTCCTCGAGTTCTTAAAAAACTCGCAGGGGCAGGATATCATGAGGCGTTATGGATTTACGTTGCCGGGGTAATGCGGTCAAAGCGATGTGGTTTGGCGCGCTGTTGTGTATGAGCGCCGGGTGTTCGGATGCCGTCACCATGGTGCGTGAGACAGAGACCGGCGGGGTGGTCTCGTATTTGTTCAAGGAAGAGCGCGGCGGGCCGATGGGGTCTCCTCATCGGAAGGGCGCATTGAAGGTGATGGAGAAGAAGTGTCCGTCCGGTTATGTCGTGCTGAAGGAAGGGGAGGTACAGGGGTACGGTAGCATGTCCAGCGTGGAAGGGCAGGAAGGGGAGGTCACCGGCCGGCGCTGGGGGATACAGTTCATATGCAAGTAGGACGTGTCGTGAGATGAACTGGATCGCGATTTGGGTCACCTTCAAATTAGCGAGCCTCACGGCAGGCGTGTTACTGGTGATCGGGTTGCCGATCGCCTATTGGCTGGCCTATTCCACCTGGCGATGGAAGTTTGTCGTTGAATCGATTGTGGCATTGCCGTTGGTCTTGCCGCCGACCGTGCTCGGGTTTTATATCCTTGTCGCCATCGGTCCCCATAGTCCGGTCGGCCGGTTCTACGCGGATCTGGTCGGTCATCCGTTGCCGTTTACCTTTGAAGGACTTCTCCTCGCATCGATCCTGTACAGCCTGCCTTTTGCGGTCCAGCCCTTTGCCTCCGCCTTTGAGCAGGTCGATCGAAAGTTGATCGAAGCCTCGTGGACCTTGGGATTGTCGAAGGTGAAGACTTTCTTTAAGCTTATTTTGCCATTGTCGACGGCGGGACTCATCACCGGCGCGGTCTTGAGTTTCGCCCATACCTTGGGAGAGTTCGGAGTGGTGTTGATGGTAGGCGGCAATATCGAAGGGGCCACGCGCACGGTCTCGATCGATATCTATGATGAGGTGCAGGCGCTGAACTACGCCGGAGCGGCAAAGACCGCTGCGTTTCTCCTGGTCATTTCGTATCTGGTCTTGTTGCTGGTCTATGCCATGAATCGAAAGGTCTGGGCGGTATGGCCGCAGAAATAATCGTCGATGTGACGAAGACCTTTCCCGGGCGAAAGTCTATTCGCGCCAGTTTCCGCTATCCGGTTGAGGCCTCGACCGTGCTGATTCTGTTTGGACCGTCCGGGTCAGGCAAGACGACGATTCTCCGGTCGGTGGCGGGTTTGGAATGGCCGGAGGAAGGGGCGATACAGTTTGTCTCAAGGATCTGGCTCGACACGGCCTCACGCGTCAAAGTCTCGCCGCAGGACCGGCATATCGGATACATGGCGCAGGACTATGCGCTGTTCCCCAATTATTCAGTTGCCGGCAACATTGCTTATGGATTGGGAGATCTTGCGCCTGCCGGGCGAACGAAGCGTGTGCAGGAGATGGTGGAGCTGTTTCATTTGACGGGATTGGAGGAGGCCAAGCCGCGCGAATTGTCCGGTGGACAGCAGCAGCGAGTGGCTTTGGCCCGCGCCGTGGCACCCCGGCCGCAGTTATTGCTGCTGGATGAACCGCTGTCCGCGTTGGATGCGCCGACTCGCGCACAACTGCGCGGAGAGCTCAGGGGGCTCCTGAAGGAATTGGCGCTTCCCTCAATTATTGTCACGCACGATTGGGCTGAAGCGCTGACTTTGGGCGATGTCATGGCCGTAATGCATGAGGGGACGATTCTTCAAGTCGGCACACCTCAAGAGGTGTTCAGCCGGCCGGCCAATGCCGATGTCGCGCGGGTGGTCGGGGTTGAAACCGTCGTGCAGGGAAAACTGATCGATACACAGGAAGGGCTGGCGACGGTGCGAGTGGGGGGCATTTCTCTGACTGCGGTGATGAATGAGGATATGGGCTCCGAGGTGTTTGTCTGTATCAGGGCCGAAGATGTGACGCTCGAACCGGCGGGCGCCGGACTTACCAGTGCGCGAAATCACCTTCAGGGAATCGTCAGCGCTATTGCTTCGCTTGGAGCGTTGGCGCGGGTTACGATCGAATGCGGGTTTCCGCTCGTCGCCGTCATTACGCGATCGGCGCTGACAGAGCTTGGGTTGACCGTTGGCGCCCCTGTGAGAGCAGCGGTCAAAGCCGGTTCAGTACATCTTATTTCCCGCCGATGATGTAATGATTCATCTGTGGTTCTCTCTCCCCAGCTTCTGTGGATAAGGCTGTTCATAATAGTCTATGAGTGCATGATTTGCTGGAATCCGCCATGTAGCTGGCAGCCTGCCTAGTTTTTAGTCATTGAATCAGACCGCCTGTGTAGCCACAAGATATTGGGCCTTTCAGTCGACTTGTCTGAACAACCATCCAATCGTGGATTAGAAGCGGAATTCTAACGGATAGCTTCGTCAATGGCGGCCATTGGCGTGGGAGTTATGCACAGGAGGCCCGAGTTTTTGATGAAATCGGGGATATTTTCCTGCTTGACAGCGGGGATTCTTCTATGTAACCATTGGTTACAATATGAAATCGAACGATCTGAAGCGAATTCGTGAAGGATTGGGATTGACGCAACAGCAATTGGCTGAGGCGTTGAGTACGACCCGTGTGTCGGTGGCGCGGTACGAAGCGGGAATGCGACGCATTCCCGGCATGGTGAGCGTCGCATTGGAACAGCTTCAACGGCGGGCGGAAATTCCTATGGCGGGAATTGTGGCGGCCGGATCTCCGATAGAACCGGTGCCGCAGTCCGATCTGATCGATGTCCCGCCGAGCATGTTGCGTGGCGGCGATACGTTCGCACTGCGTGTGAAAGGGGAATCGATGAAGGACGACGGCATTTTACCCGGCGATCTCGTGATCGTGCGGAAGCAGGAGCATGCCCGCAACGGGCAGACGGTCGTCGCGCTGGTTAATCAGGAAGCGACCATCAAGACCTATTTCAAGAAAGAGACGCACATCGAACTGCATCCGGCCAATACCGCGATGCAGCCGATTATGGTGGGGCCGAACGATCAGTTTCATATCGAAGGGCTGTTGATTGGCGTCATTCGCCATTGCGCGATTTAATTTAACCGGGGAGGAGACGATGTTGACAGGTGGACGAACTCTGATGACGGACCGGTTAGTCTCTCTTGAACGGACCATTGATTCGCTGAACGGGCAGCTTCGCGAGGTACGGTGGGAATTAGGACATGCGAAGGCGGAACCGCTGCCGGTCAGGCTTTGGCGCAATCTGGTGGGCGGCCGGTCTGAGCAGGAATATATGTCGACTGTTTGCAACCGAAACGTGCGCCCTAATACAAAGGTGGTGTCCCATGGTAGGGCAGGAATCTAAGCCTAAGCGCCAAGTTGGAATTGCGTGCTCTGATTGCTGTGCATCCGTCGAGTGTCTCATTGTAGCCGTTGATGCGACCACTCATTCGAGCGTGGATTTGTGTCTGCGCTGTTGGAATGCCTATCGGCAACGGCAGGCGTTCGGTTCGGGCTGTTGCGGGTGACGGTTGGGGAGGAAGCCGGCGGCATGTGCGGCACAGGCCGGAGCGGTCCGTGCCCGTTTACTTGGTGAGCTCTTTGACCAGATGGCCGAGTTCGGGAAGAATCAGTTTTTCCATCGCGAGGCGGACGGCATTTTCTGAGCCTGGGGTGGAGAAGAGGACGCGGCCTTTGATGATGCCCGCAGTGGCCCGGCTCATGATGGCCGGTGAGCCGATGTCCTGATAGGTCAGATAGCGAAAGACTTCGCCGAATCCATCCAGCCGTTTTTCCAGCATCGCATCGACCGCTTCAAACGTCGAATCCCGCCTCGAGATTCCCGTACCGCCATTAACGATAATGGCCTGAACAGTTTCATCGGCGATGCCTTCCGTGATTCGCGCGGTGATCTGGGCCGGTTCGTCTTTCACGAGGTGGTAGGCCGCCACGGTGTGGCCTTTTTCCTTGAGCAGTTTCTGAATAAGTTGGCCGCTTGTATCCGTGTCCGGTGTTCGGGTATCGCTGCAGGTAATGACCATGCACCCGATACTTCTGGGTGCATGGTGTTTATGTTCGTGGGCGGTCGGGCTGCTCATCCTGGCAATCCTTGCTCGAACCTATTTCCAGACCGCGTCAGGGTTCAGCTTCGCTGCCGGAGTTCCTTTGGCGATATGCTCGTCGAGAATGGTGGCAACATCGGCCTCGGTTACTTTCGAGTACCAGGTGTTGTCGGGATACACGACGACCGTCGGACCCTGTTCGCAGGGCCCCAGGCAACCGGTGGCGCTCACGAGGACCTGGCCTGGCTGAACGCCACGCTGCATCAGTCCCATGTTGAATGCCATGAGCAGTTGTCCGGCACCGGCGCTGCCGCATGACGGTTTGGGGTGACCCGGCGGACGGGAGTTGGTGCAGACGAGGATATGGTGTTTTGGCTTTGGCATAATTCCCTCAGTTAGAGTGAGTGATATATGAATACAGCACGTGAGTCGTGCTGCCTACGATGGCCGGTAGGCTTGCCACTGTTCGACGGCTTCCTCCGGCAATTTCCACTGTTTGAGTCCTTTGATGACCCAGTCGAGGTAGTGGTCCTTCGGTTTGAATTTTCCGATAGGGTTGGCTGCATAGGTGGTGACGAGTTCTTTTTCTCCGGCTTCATTCAGGACTGTAATCTGCAGATGCCGGTAGGCTCCCTGGGGTACATCCTGTTCAAACTCATCCATGATCTTGAGGTCTTCGTCGGTCAGTTCGAAGACTGCTCCCCAGACTTTTTCGCCGGGAGAGGGGGCGATACTGGCGAGCCCGCAGCGCCATTGTGCCGACCAGCGACAGAACTTAATGGTGTGGTCGCTCAGCGTGGCCAGGTACAGGAATTTGTGTTCCGGCGCCCGGCGCTTGAGTTGAGTCAGATTGAGATTGTCTCCGTACAAAAAGAATTTCATGCGAGCCGCTCTTGGTGATTCGAGTAATGCCGATGCCGTGCTACTTGTAACACACCGGCTTTTCGTCAGACAAGCGGCGATGATCGGGGGCAGGCGTCCATCCATTGACAACCGACGGGGCGCTTCCTAAGATGCCGGACAGTCTGGGTTCTCCACACGTTGGCCATTTTTTCGAATTGAGTTCGCCGCTTATGAGCATCGATTCTTCGCGTTCCCCTGCATCATCGCAATCCTCGCCATTGGTCCGGACTCTCCACTACGCCGTAGTGGCGGTTCTGGTCCTGGGAGGGCTCTATTACTTTGTGACGAAACCGCCGTCTCTCAATCCGGTTGCCGACAAGCAGGCTGCCGAGGCGTTGGCCATGGTGCAGACCCATCAGGCCATCGGGTTTCCGACGATTCTTCAAGCGATGAATGAACATGTTCGTTCGATGAAGGAGCGGGGACAGGGGGTTCGGCTCGGGGAGTGGCGGGTCAAACAGGTAGAAGGGGAAATCTACGAGATCCGTGTACAGCTGCGCGATCAGAGTGTGAGCGGCCAGTGGTTTGAGCGGGAGTTTATCTGGCACGCGCATTTGGGGAAGAAGAAGGTCAATGCCGCTTCGGTGCCTGCGGACGGCGTGACTCCGATGCCGCCGGAATCCGATCGGCCGCAGACGCCTGCGCCGCCGTTGCCGGGCGCCCCTCCCATGCCGCCTATACTAGGTTCTCCGGGAGTTTGATCTGAACCTGGCCGTCGACGACGCGCACATCGCAGCAGGCGACGGTGAAGTTCGGATTGTTGACGCGCTGGCCGGTTTTTAGGTCGAACTTCCATCCATGCCAGGGGCATTCGATGATGCCCTCTTTCAGTTTTCCCTCACCGAGCGGCCCGCCCGCATGCGGACAGGTGTTGTCGACGGCGAACAGTGTGCCGTCGACATTGCTGAGGGCGATCCAAATGCCTTGAACATCCACCGTCTTGATTGTTCCCGGCGGAACATCGGCGAGCGCGGCGACCGTGACGAATTCCTTCATGAGCGCAGTTTCCCAAAAAACTGATAGCGGCGTCTAGATGGGTGTTGGACGCGGGGTTGCTTGATTTCGCTCAGGGCCTATGGCATAAAAAAAGGTATATAGTTTCTCGATCAACTGGATAGCCTCTTCGAGAGGAGCCAGGATAGGGAATGAGGTTGTTGCATGGAAATGACTCTCCTGCTCAACTCGACGTACGAACCGCTGCGTGTGGTTCACTGGCAAAAAGCCATTGCCCTTCTGTGGCAAGGCAAAGTCGAAGTCCTCGAAGTTTACGATCGCGAAATCCACGGTATCTCCCTCTCCATTAAGCTTCCTGCGGTCATGCGGCTCCTCAAACTGGTGCGGCTGAAAGACAGCCACCGGGCGGTGAAGTTTTCCCGCATCAATATTTTTACGCGCGATGGCTACACCTGCCAATATTGCAGCCGGAAATTTCGAACGGAAGAGTTAACCTTCGATCATGTGATTCCTATCGCCAAGGGCGGAAAGAAGACGTGGGAGAATATCACCACGGCCTGCTGGCGCTGCAATAATAAGAAGAGCGGACGGACGCCGGATGAAGCCGGGATGAAGTTGAAGAAAAAACCGGTGAAGCCGCGGTGGAGCCCGGTGATTACGATTACGATAGGAATTCGCAATACGCCGGAAAGCTGGCGGGACTATTTGTATTGGAATATGGAACTTGACGCCGACCCCGCAGAGACGTAGTCAGGCTGTTGAAACAAGCTTTGGGCCGCGTTCTCGCCTCGAATGCGTCCTCAACGTAGCCTGGAGGCTACGCCTCCGGCGCATTTCTCGTCTGCGGCCTTGCCGAAAGCTTGTTTGAATAGCCTGGTTTTGAGTACTCCGTGCAATTCAGGATATTCAGAAAGCTTGCTCAGCCCCCCGCTACTTCACCGTATCCAGGACAATCTCGAAGTCTCGCCCACCCGGGAGGGTGGGATTCTTGGCGTAGCGTCCTTCGATATCGCCTGGCTGTGCCGGACCGGCCTGGCCGTCGCGGTCGAGTCTGGCGACGATGTCGACCATCCCGCGAAGCTCCGATCCTTCGACCATGACATCGGCATTGGTGATTTCAAACGATGCCGGAAATGTCGGGTGATCGATGCGCTTGGCGGCGATCGGGCGTGGCGGACCTTGGGGGCGTTTCACGATGACAAAGAGAACGTCCGTCGGTTTGACCTGATCGGCGAGGTTCGGGGCGATGGTCACCCGTCCTGCGACGACCGGCTCTCCGGTGGCCGGATCGCAACTATGGGCGAGTCCGAGCCATGCGGCCAGTGCCGCCAGTCCGATGATCGTTCCCGCCATTCCGATGGCCTGTCCCGACATGCCTGCCATGTATCCTCCAGAGTCCGAATGAGCGTCGCATTATAGACAGGTCGTCCGGAAAAGGGGAGAGCACGGTTTACGGCCAGGAAAGCGCTATTGTATGATAGCGGCCAGTTACACCTGTGCCGTATGGAGGAACACGTTATGGCTCCCAATCCTGGTTTTCCCTTGGTGCTCGATGTGAAGGGCTTTTCCGTCCTGGTGATCGGCGGCGATGAAGAAGCGGCGGAGAAGTCTCAGCGGTTGCTCGAATCGGGCGCCCGGGTGACGGTGATCAGCCCGACCTTGCATGAAACGCTCAAGCAGCTGGCGGCCTCCGCGAAAGTGATTCATCGCGGGCGGCATTTCCGTGAGACCGATTTAGAACATACGATTCTGGTGTTGAATACGATTCGCGGGGATCGGGATTTTGCCAGGATGTTGC
This sequence comes from uncultured Nitrospira sp., assembly GCA_964512025.1. Lineage (GTDB taxonomy): Bacteria > Nitrospirota > Nitrospiria > Nitrospirales > Nitrospiraceae > Nitrospira_D. Next base: position 50,317 of record CAZEHM010000013.1, read on the forward strand.
TGGCCAAGGCCCGTGAAAAGGGGTTTTTGCTGTGGTCGGTGGACTTGCCGGAGCTGTCCAGCGTCACGATGCCGGCGGTGGTGGTTTCCGGGCACGCCCGGGTCGCGATCAGCAGCAGCGGCGTGGCACCCGCGCTGTCGGGGTTTATGAAGGAAGATTTGGAACGGATTCTGGATAGTGAGTTTTCGGCGTTCGTCGATTGGCTCGGCCATCTCCGTGAGCAGGCGAAGGCCAACGAGCCCGATGCCGACAAGCGGCGCGCGTTGCTGCGCGAAGCGCTGGACGGGTTTCGTTTGTTGGGCAAGGTGCAGTATCCCAAAGTGTGGCAGGAAGAGCGTGCGCGTCAAACGGCTGCCGCCCCGGCTGCTAAATCGATCTAAAAGGAGTGTGCAACGATGGTTTTGCTCGAATTCAGCATGTCCCCGTTAGGCAAAGGGGAGAGTGTCGGGAGGTATGTCGCCCGCTCACTCGATCTTATCGATAAGAGCGGCGTCGATTACCGGCTCAATCCGATGGGTACCGTGCTGGAAGGCGAATGGGACGAAGTCTTCGGTGTCGTGAAAAAGTGCTACGAGCGGATGCGCAAAGACTGCGGCCGCATTTCCTGCACCATCAAGGTCGATTATCGCAAGGCGGCGAAGGGCCGGTTGTCCAGCAAGGTGGCCAGCATCGAGAAACAGCTGAAACGCCGCGTGAAACAATAACGCCGTTCCGGTTGCTCCCTGGCCGGTCCGCCGGGTGCCGAGCAGGACCGGCGGCCTTTTCTCTCCTTGTCGTCAGGCTCCGAAGCGATCTTCCCGCTTGCAGTCAGTAGCTTACCTTCCTATACTGGTTGCCCCGGAAAGAGAGTCTCTGCGTACTGTGGCAGCCCGATGGCGGGCATGTCGCTCTGCAGGGTAGAGTGGAACGGAGGGGAGATGCGCGCTCAGTCATCGGATGTCGTCGAGTCGGCGTCGGTGTCGCAGATCGAGTTGTTCCCGAAAGAGCGTACGATCCTCGATCGGCCGTTCATGGCATTTCGCCCGTTCGGGTTGGACGAGCAGGGCCACACGATTCGGGATCTGAGCGGCATGAGCATTCGGGCGGTCATTCTCGATCTGGAGAAAACGCTGACCCGCGAGCGGGGGGAAGGTGCCGGCGTAGAGGCCGTCCACGAATTGTGCGCACTGTTAAATCAGCGCATCAAGGACTCGGTGTATCATGTCACGCCGGAGTTTCTGAAAAATCCCTGGAACAGCTACTCCTACGAATTTGCGGCCTACCTGTACGAGTTCTGCGAGCAGTTGACCGGCGACCCGCATTTCATTTTCGCGGGCGGCATGGAAAAAATGTCGCCGATCATTCAGGTGCTGGCGCGGCCGTTTTCCCTCGAACAGATCTACGGCATGTTCCCCTATTTCGGCAATAAGTTTGCCTCAGGTTCGGTCGAGTGCCGGGTGGTCGAGGTGACGCCTGGTTCCGCGACGCTGGCGATGCGCTTTGCCGATCGGACGCTGCGTCAGTTCGGGCCGTTCCGGCGGCGGTGCACCTACCTCGTCTGTCAATCCGCCCAGGGGATTTTTGCCGCAGTCCCGGCCCGGGTGCATGGGCTGCCTCCGGCGACGCTGACGAATCTGTCCTGCGTGTCCAACGACGATGAGTGGTGCCGGTGGCTCATTCGCTGGCAAAGCGACGGGGGAGTACGATGGGGGCGGCCGTCCAAATCCGTCGCGGCGCTTCCGGCGCCGTCTGATCCGGCTCCGTGCGATGCGGCTCCGGTTGAGCCGGGCTCGTTTCCACGTGAAGCGGCCGGGGAAAAGCCCGGCGCCGGCCCGCATCTGTCCTGGCTCCTCTGGAGCGGCCTGGTCGGCGGCGGCCTGGCCGGAGGCCTGTTCCTCCTGATCCCCTCCATGGTGCCGGGTGAGATTGCCCTGGCCGGGTTGCTGCCGGTGCTTGCTGCGGGATTGCTGATCCAGCAGCGAATGAGCAGGGACAGTCAGCAGCGGGAGGCACTCATTCGTGAACAGATCGCGTTTGTCGAATCGCGGCACGAGGAATTGCGCGAGGCATATTTAGGCCAGGAACAGACGAGAGTCGAGCTGCGCCGGAAAGTGACGCAATTGACGGCGCTTCATCAGGCGGGTCTGCTGTTCAGCGCCACATTCGACCGGGACATGCTCCTTCAGCGTGTGCTGGAGACTCTCACCAGGGATTTATACTACGACCGCGCCATGGTGTCGATGTTCGATCCGTTGCGCAACGTCATTCGGCATGTGCGTGTCATTGGAGCGTCCGACGAAGTGCTGGCCTATGTGCAGTCGTGTGAAGTGCCGGTCACGGATCGGCATAGCCCCGAAGGCCGGGTGGTGCTGCAAGGTCTTCCGCTATTGATCCAGGACATTCGATCGGTCTGGCAGGACCTCCATCCGGCCAATCAACGATTGGCGGAATTAAGCGGGACAAAGTCTCTGATCGTGGTTCCATTGAAAGCCAAAGACCATATTCTCGGGACTTTGATGGTCGATCGCACGTACGAGCACAGCCTGACGAAGGACGATCTCGAACTGATGACGACGTTGGCCAGTCAGGTGGCCATCGCGCTCGACAATGCAGCGGCCTATCAACAGATCGAAGAATGGAACGCCGGACTGGAGTTGAAGATTCGGGAGCGTACGCAAGCGCTTGAGCAGGCCGACCGGCTGCGGTCGCAATTTCTCTCGCATGTCTCTCACGAACTCAAGACGCCTCTGACCTCGATCAAAGGGTTCGTCCAGAATTTGCTGGACGGTTTGACCGGTCCGATGAACGACAAACAGCAGCGCTATCTCTCGCGCATGCTGGATAATTCGGACCGGCTGATCCGGATGATCGATGATCTGCTGGATCGGACCCGCATCGAAACCGGCCGGCTGGAGATACACCCTGTCGATGTGGATCTGGAGTCATGCCTGACGGATGCGATCGAACAACTCCGTCCCCTGGCCTCGGCAAAACGGCAGCGATTGGAACTGTCTGTGCCGGCCACCGGCACCGTAGTCTGGGCCGACCGCGATCGATTGATTCAGGTGGCTGTCAATCTGATACAGAATGCCGTCAAGTACACGCCGGAGGACGGGGAGATCACCGTGGCGATCGAATCTCCGAGCCAGCGGTTCGTCCGTATTCTGGTCAGGGACACGGGGCCTGGAATTCCGACGGAGGATCTCGGCAAGATTTTCGATCCGTTTTTCCGCGTTCAGCATGGCCAGCGAAGCGGGCCGAAAGGGCTTGGGTTGGGTCTTTCTATCGTCAAGACGCTTGTGGAGTTACAGGGGGGAAGTGTCTCTGCCGGCAATCATCTCACAGGCGGAGCGGAGGTGTCCTTTACGCTTCCGCTCCGGTCGATGCTTCCGTCATCCACGCCTGGTCAGCCGGTGTCCGGCCAACGGGTGCTGGTGGCCGACGACGATCCGGACATTCGACAGTGGCTCTTTGATCGCTTGAGGGCCGGGGGATATCAGCCTGAGGCCGTTACGGATGCGCAGGAAGCGATTGTGGCGGCGCAGTCGGCCCGTTTTTCCGGCATCATTCTCGATATCGGCATCGGCGAGATCGACGGATTGCATGTTTTAAAACAGATTCGTTTGAGGGACTCCCGGACGCCGATTATCATGATTACGGCATCTGGGTCCCGGGAGTTGGCTGTCCAGGCGATCGGTATGGGTGCGCAGGCCTATCTGCTCAAGCCGTTTGATGCGGGTGAGCTCCAAGCTATTATGGAAAGCTGGTTTCAGCAGTAATGAGCGTGTGGATGTGCGAGAATCCCCACGCCACTAATCTATTGGAGGATATCGTGAAACCAGCGGTATGGAATGTCGTTCGAGTGCTGTTGCTGAGTGTGAGCCTGGGCGTTGCCCATCTGTTCACGTGGTTTCTTTCCCCCGCTTCGGCTCAGGTCCCGCGCATCCAGGGGCAGGGGACAGCCGCATCCGGGCAAGGGAATGCCTTTGCCGCTCAGGCCGACGATCCCTCCGCCCTGCACTATAACCCTGCGGGCATGACGCAGCTGCGCGGCGTTCAAATGATGGCCGGCGGATTGCTGACCGGAGGAACAACCAGCTTTACCAGCACCTCCGGCGCCAATGCCACCGGGACCCGCGACGGGAGCCTGGCCTGGCCGGCTCCGGTGCACGTCTTTATTACGGCGAACCTCGGTGATCTTGGAGCCACGGCTCTGAACGGACTCACCGTGGGAATCGGGTTAACCTCGCCGCTCGGTTCCGTGAGCCGGTATTCAGACACCGGGCCGCAGCGCTTTAAAGCCACGTTCTCCGCGATGCCCTTGATCGATATCAAGCCGACGATGGCCTATCAGGTCACGCCGGATGTGTCGCTGGGGCTCGGGATGGATATCTATACGTTCTCAGATATGTTGGGCGAAGGGCATTTCGAGAAGCAGTTTATTTCAACCGGTGCGGTTCCTGTATTCGGTTCGGCTGGGCAACGCGCAGAGCTGTATGGTAAGGGAACGGCGGTTGGCTACAACGTGAGTCTCCTGTACACCGCCCTGCGGAACGGTGACGGGAAACCCATCGCCAATATTGGCTTGGTCTACCGGAATCAGGTGGCGTTGCCGTTGAATGGAGGAATTTTAGCCAACGGGGTGAAGACCTCGGATGCGTCGACGACCTTTGTGTTGCCACAAGTCATCTCCGGGGCCATTGCGATTTGGCCGACGAGGACGGCCGAACGCGAGTGGAAGCTGGAATTGGACGTGGATTATGTCGGGTGGAAATCGGTCAGGAACTTGGATATCGCGTTGGCCAGCGGAACGGTTATTCCGCAACCGCAAAATTGGCGCAGCACCTATACGGTGATGGTCGGTACTGAGTACAAGTGGTTAAAGATGGAATCGTTGCCGGAGTGGGAGATGGCGCTGCGTGCCGGCTATACCAACTCGCCGACGCAAATTCCTGATCTCACGTTCGATCCCGCTATTCCCGGCGCTGATGTGCATATTCCCTCGGTGGGATTCGGACTGGTGTGCAAGGAAGGCGGGACCCTATTCGGTCTACGGTGCGGCGATTTCGGCGTCGGGCCGATCAAACCCAAGGCCGTGGGATTCGACTTGTCCTATCAACTTTCGCTCTACGAGCAGCGGACGGTGAGTTGCGGGTGTGCCCTGGCGTCTGCAGTCAACGGAAACTATCGCACGACCTATCATACCGGCGGACTCTCACTGCGAATGAATTTCTAGAGGAATGCGGCGGTAGGGCTAGGCCGGTCGATAGCGGCGCGGGACGCGGGGACCGATTGCGCAGAGGGTTTCATACGCAATGGTGCCGGTCCATTCGGCCAGGTCTGCGGCGGTAATCTGATCGGTTCCCTGGCGGCCGATGAGAATGACTTCGTCTCCTACGGCCGTTTCCGGGATCTCCGTCACGTCGATCATCACCATATCCATGCAGACCAGCCCGATAACGTTGGCGCGTCGCCCCTGTACGAGGACCTCACCGCGGTTAGACAGTTTCCGGTTGAGTCCGTCGGCATAGCCGATCGGAAGCACGGCCACACGGGTCGGCCGTTTGGCGACAAAAGTTGCGTTATAGCTGATCGTGCCGCCGGTTTGGATCGTGCGCATCTGCGCAATGCAACTTCGCAGCGTTAAGACCGGTTTCAAGTCGGGTGCCTGAACGGATTTCGGCAGGGTGTGATATCCGTACAGCATAATGCCAGGGCGGATCAGCGAATAGTGGGAGTGCGGATAGCGAACTGCTGCCCCGCTGTTTGCGGCATGAATCAGCGGAATGGAAAGTCCTCGGGCGGTGATGCCTGTAATGGCTCTCTGAAAGAGGATAAGCTGATGCTCGGTCTGGCTTGTTGTCGGGCCGTCGGAATCGGCGAAATGGGTCATGAGCCCTTCAATCCGGAGCGGAGACGGCAACCGGTTTGAGTCGATGACGGCCAGCAATTCGTCCGTGGCCATCCCGAGGCGGCCCATGCCGGTTTCAACTTTGAGATGAATCGGGTAGGTGTCAGGGAGTGAATTCGTCGCACCGGCCAGAGCCGGGAGCAACGAAGGATCACTGATCACCGGTGTGAGCCGGTGGGCGACGAGATCCTGGATCTGTTCAGGAAACAGGGGGCCCAGTATCACAATAGGGATGGTGATGCCGGCGGCACGGAGAGCCAGGCCCTCGTCGAGCGAGACCACTGCCACGCGGGAGATGCCTTGGGTCATGAGGGATCGTGAGACTTCAACGGCGCCGTGCCCATAGGCATTTGCCTTGACCACGGCCATGATGTCGCATCCGGGCGAGAGAAGGCGGCGCAATTGGGTCAGATTATGGGTGAGGGCGGAGAGGTCGACGGTGGCGTAGGTCGGAGAGAATGTAGAAATGGTCGGCACGCGATGAGGATGGGTCTGGAAGTCTGACTCAGACTTCCATGATCTCCTGTTCCTTCTTCTTGATCACGTCGTCGATTTTCTGCCCGCACTGCTCGGTGAGTTTCTGAGTTTCCTGCTCGGCCTTGCGCAGTTCGTCTTCGGTCAACTTCGCATCTTTTTGGAGTTTCTTCAACTCTTCGTTCGCATCGCGCCGGAAACCACGGATTTGCACTTTGGTGTCTTCCCCGTGTTTCTTGCAGATCTTCGTCAATTCTTTGCGGCGCTCTTCGGTCAGCGGGGGAAGGGGAACCCGAATCATCTTGCCGTCGTTTGAGGGGTTTACGCCCAGTCCTGAATTTGCCAGGGACTTCTCAATTTCCTTGATCAATTGCGGCTCCCAGGGCTGAATCGTAATGAGCCGCGCTTCCGGAGTCGAAATGTTGGCGATCTGTTTGAGCGGCGTCATGGTGCCGTAGTAATCGACTCGAATGCCGTCCAGGAGCGCCACAGAGGCGCGCCCCGTGCGCAGGCCGGCAAGGTCCCGCTTGAGGTGTTCCACGGCATTGTCCATGTGGGTCGTGAGGCTTTGCTTGACGGAAGCTGCGTTCGACATGGCGGTACTCCGTAATGAGCTAGCGCGGGCTGATCGTGACCAGCGTGCCGATGGGTTCGCCGAGTGCGACCCGCTTGAAGTTCCCCTGTTCGGTCAACTTGAACACAATGAGGGGAAGGTTGTTGTCCATGCACAGGCTGATGGCGGTCGAGTCCATGACCTTCAGGTTTTGATTCAGGATCGAGAGGAACGGGATCTCGCTGTATTTCTTGGCCGAAGGATTCTTGACCGGATCGGCATCGTAAATCCCGTCGACCTTGGTGCCCTTGAGGATGACTTGAGCGCCGATTTCCATGGCGCGGAGGGCTGCCGCTGTATCGGTGGAGAAGTAGGGATTGCCGGTGCCGCCCGCAAAGATCACGACGCGGTTTTTTTCCAGATGGCGGATAGCCCGACGCCGGATATAGCCTTCGGCCAGCTGGCGCATTTCAATGGCAGACTGGACGCGGGTGATGACGCCGACCCGCTCGAGCGCATTCTGAAGTGCCAGCGCATTCATTACGGTGGCGAGCATACCCATGTAGTCGGCGGAGGCTCGTTCCATCCCGGAGGCGCTGGCGGCGAGCCCGCGGAAAATGTTGCCGCCGCCGATGACGACGGCAACTTGGACATCGAGAGCAACGACGGAGGCGATTTCTTTCGCCAGCCCTTCGAGGATGGATGGCTGAATGCCATAGCCCTGCTCACCGGCCAACATCTCTCCGCTGACCTTCAGCAGGAGGCGCCGGTATTTCGCAGAACTCATGCTTCGCCTAATTGGAAGCGGGTAAACCGCCGGATGTTCATGTTCTCACCGATCTTGGAAATCTTCTGCGCTACCAGATCCTTGACGGTGACCGTCGGATCCTTAATGAAGGATTGCTCCAGCAGGCAGTTTTCCTGATAGAACTTTTCCAGCTTGCCTTCCACGATCTTGGGCCAGGCTGCCGGGGGTTTCCCCAATTCTTTCGCCTGCCCTTCGAAAATAGCTTTTTCCCGTTCGATCAGATCGGCCGGAATATCCTCGCGTTTCACGTAGGAGGGCTTGGCCGCGGCGATCTGGAGGGCGAGGTCATTGACGAAGGCTTTGAATTCTTCGTTGCGGGCCACGAAATCCGTTTCGCAATTGACTTCGATCAGGACGCCGATTTTCCCACCCATATGAATATAGGAGTGGATCAATCCCTGATTGGTTTCCCGTCCGGCCTTTTTGGCGGCCGCAGCCAGGCCTTTCTGGCGGAGATAATCAATGGCCTTTTCGATGTCGTCGCCGTTTTCAGTCAATGCTTTCTGGCAATCCAGGATGCCGGCGCCGGTTTTTTCACGAAGTTCTTTTACGAGGTGACTTGATCCTGCCATGGTCCTCTATCCTTACGCGGTGAGAAAAATCGTCATGAGTGTCTGGTTGTCGGAATTAACTATGCGACCGGCGCTACGTTCGCCACGGCGGGTTTGCCGCTCGCTGCCGGAGCTGCCTGGAAGTCAGCCTCATCGCGCTGGGTCTTGATGTGCGCGCCTTCGATGCAGGCGTCTGCAATCTTCGAGGTGATCAGCTTGATGGAGCGGATAGCATCGTCATTCCCCGGGATCGGGTAGGTGATGTTCTCTGGATCGCAATTGCTGTCCAGAATGGCAATGACCGGGATGCCCAGCCGGGTCGCTTCCTGCACGGCAATTTTTTCGATGCGGGTATCCAGCACGAAAATGGCGCCGGGAAGGCCGCGCATCGACTTGATGCCGGAGAGATACTTTTGCAGTTTGACGATATCCTTCTGCATGAGCATGACTTCTTTTTTCTTGAGGCCGTGCTCACTGGGGTTTTGCAGGATGGTTTCCATCTTCTTCATCTTGTCGATGCTGAGACGAATGGTCTTGAAGTTCGTCAGCATGCCGCCGAGCCAGCGCTGGTTCACGTAGAACATATTGGCGCGCTTCGATTCTTCTTCGAGGATTTCTGCTGCCTGCCGCTTGGTGCCGACAAAGAGGACGGTTTCACCGGCTGCGACGGTGTCCCGGACGAAGGCATAGGCCTGCTCCATCCGCGTGAGCGTCTGCTGCAAGTCGATGATGTAGATGCCGTTGCGTTCACCAAAGAGGAATTTCTTCATCTTCGGATTCCAGCGGTTCGTCTGGTGTCCAAAGTGCACGCCTGCTTCCAGCAATTCCTTGATCGCGACCACTCCCATGCCTTCACCTCCCTTCGAGGCTTGCAGAGCACCCGCCACGCGGGTGAGGGGAATGAATCCCCTTATTCTCAAGCCAAGCAGCGCTTTTCTTCGCTGATGTTAAATTTGTAAAAACCGTTTCTGCGCACGCGTCGTAATGTGTGAACAGAGCTATCCGTTACATCGGTAAAGCCTCGGCACGCTATCACAGCCACAGTGGATTTTCAAGCGGTTGGATGGGAGTTCATGCCTAGGATCGATAACTTGCGTTGATGCGGACATAGTCGTACGACAAGTCGGTCGTCCACATGTGGGCCGCTGCCCGTCCTTGCCCAAGATCGATCGAGATCGTAAATTCCTTCTGCTTGAACACCTGTGCGATTTTCCGTTCCGCCGCCAGTCCTGTTCCCATTCCTCGTTTGACCATGACGACTTTGTCGAAACGGACAGTCAGTTTGTCCGGATTGATGGGAACACCGGATCGGCCAATCGCACCCATCACGCGTCCCCAGTTGGCGTCTTCTCCAAATAGTGCGGTTTTGACCAGATTCGAAGTCGCGACGGTACTGGCGACACGCCTGGCGGCTGCAAGAGTTTGTGCGCCGTCTACGGCGATCTTGACGACCTTTGTCACGCCTTCGCCGTCACGGCAAATGGCCAAGGCGAGCGCCTGAGAGGCCTCGGTCAGCAGTTGCTCAAACTGACGATAGTGTTTGGTGCCTGCTTGAATCGTCGCATTCTTCGCCAGTCCATTGGCCAGACAGAGGACCGTATCATTCGTACTGGTGTCGCCGTCTACGCTGATGCAGTTGAAGGATTGATCGACCGCGGATTTCAGCGCACGCTGCAGCGCAGCGGGCGCAATGGCGGCATCGGTCGTCAAATATCCGAGCATCGTGGCCATATTGGGGTGGATCATGCCCGAACCTTTGGCCATGCCTCCGATGGTCACGACCCGGCCGCCGATTCTGGTTTGAAGGGCGATCGTTTTCGGCCGCAAGTCCGTTGTCAGAATCGCTTGAGCTGCTTGACGACCGCCTGTGTGGCTGAGTTTCGCGATCAATGTCGGGATGCCTGCCGTTACCCGGTCGATCGGGAGTACCCGCCCGATCACCCCGGTTGATCCGACGAATACCTGAGTTCTCGGAATCGCCAGGCCTTGGGCAACGGCGTCGGCCATTGCAGTGGCTGCCTGTAAGCCGGGTGCTCCGGTGCAGGCATTGGCATTTCCGCTGTTGACGATGATGGCGCGGCCGCGATGATGACGGAGGTGGCGTCGATCTAAAATTACAGGTGCGGCCACGACACGGTTCTTGGTGAAGACTCCTGCAATAGGTCCGGGGACCGTCGATACCAGAAGTGCCAGGTCGAGGATGCCCGGCTTTTTAATCCCGCAATGGATGCCGGCTGCTGTGAAGCCTTGAGGAGCTGTTACGCCCAACGGATTGGTTTTCATCGTGTGAGTCTCGGTGAAGAATGATTGGCGAACGACGCAAAATTATCGCGTGGTGTCTTTAGGGATAACTGCCCGGTGCGGTCAGTCCTGTTTCTTCCGGAAGGCCCATCATCAGGTTCATCGCTTGAATGGCCTGCCCGGCGGCGCCTTTGACCAGATTATCCACGGCCGCCACAGTGACGACCCATCCGGCGCGGGCGTCTGCATAGACGCCGATATCGCAAAAGTTCGAGCCCTTGATATAGCGCGGGTTTGGCACGAGATCCTCATAGAGGCGAATGAACCGTTCGCCTTTGTAGAATTCCCGGTACAGGGTCCGCAATTCCGGCAGCTTAATCTCCGTCTTCAGCTTGCAATAGGCCGTGCTCAAAATGCCCCGATTCATGGGCACGAGGTGCGGGGTAAAGGCGATGGTAACCGCGCCGGGCGTTCCCATGACGCCGGAGAGCTCCTGTTCTATTTCTGGAATATGACGATGTTTGCCGATTTTATAGGGCTCCAGCGATTCGTGCGCTTCCGGGAAATGATAGGGGAGGGCAGGGCTTCTGCCTGCGCCGGAGATTCCTGATTTGGCGTCGATCACAATGCTATCAAGCTGGACAAGCCCTTTGGCAAAGAGGGGCGCCAGCTGCAAGATAGCTGCAGTCGGGTAGCAGCCCGGCGAGGCGACCAGCTTGGCTGTGGCAATTGCCGCTCTGTGCAGTTCAGGGAGACCGTACACGGCTTCGCGGAGCAGGGATGGATGTGAATGCGGGGTTTGATACCACTGTTCGTACGCCGCAACATCTTTGAGCCGGTAGTCTGCGCTGAGATCCACAACCAGTTTTCCCGCTTTCAGGCAGAGGGCGACCGGTTCTTGGGACTTCGTATGGGGGAGCGCGAGGAACAGTGCATCAGCCCGCTCGGCCAAGGCTTCGGGCGCCAGAGCTTCGAACGTGTGATGTACGACGCCGGTCAGGCTGGGGAAGACGGATGCGACGGATTGGCCGGCTGACTTCTCGGAGGTCACTGCCGCAATGTCAAAATAGGGATGTGCCGCGGCGAGGCGGACAAGTTCCGCTCCGGCATATCCACTCGCCCCTGCGATCGCGATGCGAAATTTCTTAGCCATGACCTGTAATCTCGTCTAGGAGATGCGAGGAGTTTCCAGTTGTGGACACAAAAAAGGGAAGGCCAGGAGCCTTCCCTTTCTCGTTCTTTGGCTCCGGCTGTTTAGCGCTTGGAGTACTGGAAGCGCTTACGAGCACCCTTCTGTCCGTATTTCTTTCGCTCTTTGACGCGAGAGTCGCGGGTCAGCAGGCCCTCTTTCTTGAGCGGCGTGCGTACGGTCGGGCTCAAGGCGACGAGCGCGCGTGCAATGGCATGGCGGAGTGCGCCGGCCTGACCGGTCGGGCCGCCTCCGTAGACGGTCGCATTGATCGAATACTTGCCGGTGAGCCCTGCCATCTCGAGGGGAAGCTGGATGATCTGCCGAAGGGTGAGGCGTGGGAATGCCTTTTCCAGCGGCTTGTCGTTTACGGTAATCTCGCCGGTTGCCGTGCCTGTTACCCAGGCTCTGGCTACGGCACATTTTCTGCGGCCCGTTGCGTACTGTGTCACGGCTGCCATAGGACTCGTCTCCTTCTAATCCTGATTGCTAGAGAGAAATGGGTTCCGGGTGTTGCGCTTGATGCGGATGATTCGATCCGACATAAACGCGGAGTTTCTTTGCCATGCCGTTGCCGAGCGGAGTCTTGGGGAGCATTCCCTCGATCGCTCGAACCAGCAATTCGGTCGGGTCTTTCTTGAATAGATGCTGGGCATCGGTCGTTTTGAGTCCGCCTGGGTAGCCCGAGTGGTGGATGTACAGCTTGTCCTGCATCTTATTGCCGGTCAAATGGATCTTCTCGGCATTGATGATGACGACGTGATCGCCCATGTCCACGTTCGGGGTGAAAGTGGGGCGATGCTTGCCGCGGAGAATGCCGGCGACTTTTGCCGCCAGGCGTCCCAGGGTTTTCCCCTCGGCGTTTACGAGGTGCCACTGTTCTTTTACGTTGGCCGGTTTTTCGAGATAGGTCATCATGGTCGTCTTCTACTCCTCGCAATTAATCAAACAAAACATCCTAGACTTCTTGTGTGTCGATATCTTTTGTATCGAGTTTCGCCAGCCAGGCATCTAGGTGTTGCCCGCTGCGCCGTTTCCACACGTCAGGGGTGGTATAGATCGGTGCATGCGTTCGAAGCGCCAGCGCGATCGCATCGCTTGGTCTGGCGTCGATCGTCCGTTCCACCCCTTTATTCTCGAGAAACACGGTGGCGTAGTAGGTGCTGCTTTTTACATCGGTCAACACAACCCGTTTGGTCGTGATGCCGAAATGTTCGCCGAAACTTTTCACTAAATCGTGGCTCATCGGCCGCGGCGGCGTCGTTGCGTCCAGGGCGCGACGAATAGAGTCGCCTTCGGGGGCGCCGACCCAGATTGTAAACGTATCGGCATCATCGGTCCTGGTCAGGACGATGATTCTGGTATCCGTATTGGAATCCTCAACCACGCGGCTGACTGAGAGCGGGATGAGGTTCTGAGTGTTCGACTGTGCCGTATCCGTCATGATGAATGTCGGGTTAGGAGTCCAGTTTTCCGAAATCGTCCGGCTTGAGATTTTCCAGCCACTGTTCGAGTTCTTCCGAGCTTTGTTTTCGAATCACGGAATCATTTGCGAAGATGGGCGCCTCTGATCGGATCGCCAGCGCGATGGCGTCGCTGGGCCGTGAGTCGACCGCATATTCCGAATCCTCGTACATCAGGTGAACTTTTGCGAAATAGGTGTGTTCGTTCAGGTCCGTAATGACCACGCTGATGACTTTGGCGTTATAGGCGTCCAGGAAGGATTTCATGAAATCATGCGTCATGGGGCGTGGCGGAGCCACATGCTCCAGCGCGAGGCTGATGGCGCTCGCTTCTGATTTTCCAACCCAAATCGGCAACATTTCCGCTTCGTCCTCGTCGCGTAGCACAACTATGTACGCGTTGTTGTAAGGGTCGAACATCAACCCCTTGACCTGCATTTGCGTAATCATGACAAATTCACCACCACATCCGAGCAAATGAACTAGGAAGGCGGGAAAAGAATGGAGGACTTTAGCATTTTCAAAAAGGGCATGTCAACGAAGTTGGCGACAAGACAGGGAATTTGGTGAGGCGGTCCCGGGCGCTCTGGTAGCGCCCGGGAAAACGGCGCTCAGCTAGCTTCCTTCCGGACGGAAGTTTTCTGCGATCTTAGAGGTGTCGGCCTGTTCGCCAAGTTTTAAAAAGGCCTTCATCTGTTTGCGGACAAGCTCGCGTCCGCTTTCGTCGCCGAGATTGACCTGATATTCATTGATCACCATCACACGCATGCCTTCCCACTTCTTCCAGCAGCCGGTACAGACCTTTGCTTTGATTTCCTGTTCCAGCTTGCCAAGGAAAAGGGGGGCGGTAATCGCTTCGCCATTTTGTCCGCATGTGACGCACGCAACCTCTGCCATATCTGCCATGCTCCTTTGTCGAAGTATGTGTTGAGATGCTTGAACGGCTGGAATAACTCGGAATTACGCCTTCCCGTAACTACTCGTGGCATTCTAGCAGACGTTTTCTTCAGAAGAAAAGAGGTGGTGCCGATTGACCCTCCACGGGCTTCATGCTAGAAGAGGGGCGCATTGCATTCTCGGTTTATCCTGTATGCCCGGATGGCGGAACTGGCAGACGCGCCGGACTCAAAATCCGGTTCTCGCAAGAGAGTGGGAGTTCGACCCTCCCTCTGGGCACCAGACTCACGGATGACACATGCGATGGTAGTAGCCGGACCGGTCACAACCCAATTTATAGTAGAAAACCCTCTTGACAGGTTTGCCCTGTTGGCCTATAGTTCCGCGGTCATTAGAATGGACTCATGTACGTGATCACTCAAGGAATCTTGTTGTTCATCATCTCCACACATTATCTTTCTCACAAGGAGGCAGCACATGCGTAAGGTGTTGGCACTGGGAGCCACAATTCTTTTTGTCGGCTCTGTGGGTGTTGCAGGCGCTCAAGAGCGGTTGCAGCAGTCTGGCGGATCCGCAATGGGCGTCGGAACCGGAGTCGGCGACATTTCTGGAAGCGCAAACCGCGTCCAGGCATTTGATCGCAATTCCTTCCTCGATCGGCTGTCTCTTCCTGAAACCATCTATGGTCGTGTGTTAGCCATCGATTTCCCTGCTGGGAAGTTGCACCTGGAAACGGGCGGAAGCTCGCATGACGAGGGGCGCGCCGGTGCCGGTACCATGAATTCTCTTATCGTGTTTTTTGACGATAAGACCAACATGGACCAGATTAAGACCATCAATTCCGGCGATGACGTGACTTTGCAGGTCGTTGAAGCTACGTCCAGCACCCAGCAGTTCGGTGTGGGCCGGAAGATCGTTCGGGAAATCACCGTGCTTCGTGGAAATGAAAAGCTCGCCGGATTCGGTGGATTGGGCCAGCGCCCGAATCCCTCGACCGAGCGTGCCATCGAGACGAACAGCGGCAGCACGACCGGCGGCGTGGCTGGGTCTGTGCTCCCGGGCAAGGTGACGGGAACGGTGGACACCACGATCAGTGAGTTCACCGGTGCGGCTCCCTGCTGGAACTGTGAACCGCAGCCTGGAATCGGGTTCTCTGGTCAGAGCAAGTCAGATTACGGTGCGGCGGACTATACCAAGCCGAACCTCGTGAAGGGCTTGAACTAGATCCGATCTAGTCGCTTGTTTCAGGAAAGGGGCAGCTTCGGCTGCCCCTTTTTTTTGTCTTGACCGCCCAGGAGCTGAACTTGTTGTCTTGGGCTATTGCTGGTAACGTAAAAATTTCAGCGGCACATGGACTTGATGCGAAACAATTGACGAGGCTTGAACATGGAGACCAATGGAAATATACCGCCGGGGCTGTCATCGGATATCGAGCTGGATCTTCGCGGTGTCATCTGCCCGTATAACTTTGTGAAGACTAAACTGAAGCTTGAGACCATGGAGCATGGTCAGGTGTTGGCCGTGCTGCTGGATGATGGGGATCCCATTAAGAATGTCCCTCGCAGTGTGGAGAATGAAGGGCACACTGTGCTTGCACAGGATCGTGTCGGCTCAGCATATCGGGTACGTATCAGGCGCGAAGAGACTGACTAGATTTTGAGCGAGTTCCCGTCTTTCCTCCAATCGGATTTGTTCCTGCCACGATTAGTGTGATTTGCTGCGGCGGCCGGATTCGTTTCAACCCTTCTGAGACGCGGCGGGCGGTTCCTCTGAGGATTGTCTCCTGTTCGAGCGTGAGGTCGCAGGCGAGGGTGACTTTGCGGCGCGGGGTGGTCTTCGCGATAACCGTCATTATTCTCAAGCATAATTTGGTTTGGCAGAACAAAATGATCGGCTCTGCGTGGGTAAGGATACGTTTGAGGCGTGTGTCTGGGCTGTTTGTTGCGATGTTTCCATAAAAGTGGAAGGCTTCAGCGGGGAAGCCTGATGCAGCGATGGCGGCGGTGACGGCTGATGGGCCAGGAAGCGAAAAAACGGGAATGTTGTTCCTGTGTGCTGCGGCGACGAGGAGGCTGCCCGGGTCTGAGATGACTGGGGACCCGCAATCCGAGAGTAATGCGACGGACATTCCTTGTTGCAATCGAGCGATGAGGATCCCGACTTTGTCGTGAATCTTTGTCGGCCCATAGCTGGTGAGGGTAGGGGACAGATTGTGGTGGTGAAGGAGTGTCTGTGTGGCACGCGGATCTTCGGTTGCCACAATATCGACCCGGCCGAGAACGTCAAGTGCCCGGATCGTGATATCGTCAGGGTGTCCGATGGGAACCGCCACAAGAAAGAGTGAGCCTGTAGGCGGTTCCCCGTGTGTGCCGTCTTGTTTCGCCGGATCCCTTTGTTGACTCCGTTCTCGTCGCATCGCTATAATTCTCTTTTAATCCCGCAAGATACGTTTCATTGTCCGTCGTGAAAGAGGGAATGCCCGTATGGCCGTAGTCTGCTTCATGGTGACGATGGGGTTGTATTTCGCCGCAACCATTTCATTTCTCGCGTATCTCTTGCGGCGTTCTGAAGCGCTTTCGAAGGTTTCCCTCGGTATTACGGCGGCGGGCTTTGTCATGCATACCCTCGCGTTGGTTGCACGCATGGTGGGGAGTTCTGCCGCTGCTCCCCCTAGTGTTCATGAGGCGCTCTCCTTCTTCTCCTGGATGCTCATTCTGGTATTTCTAGCCGTCGAGTTCCGCCACCGGATTCATGTGCTGGGTTCTTTCATTGTTCCGCTTGCGTTGGTGTCGCTCATCTCTGCTGCGGCGTTGCCCGACACGGTTCCTACTCTTCAGCCGATGTTCCGAACGCTCTGGCTGCATGTCACCTTGAGTATGTTGGGGACGGT
>CAZEHM010000014.1:0-66463 GCA_964512025.1 uncultured Nitrospira sp.
CGTCGTTGAATCACGGAGTTGGTCGACTGCTATGAAAATTCTTTCGTCCGAGTTTATCAAAAGTTGCGCATCGGCAGAACAATTTCCTCAGGGAGAACGGCCTGAGATTGCCGTGGCGGGACGCTCCAACGTCGGGAAATCCTCGCTGATCAACTCGCTGCTCAACCGGAGGGGGCTTGCCAAAGTCAGCCGGACACCCGGGAAAACCAGAGCCGTGAATCTTTTTCAAGTTGCGACGTCGGATCCGGGGCTGGCGACGTTTTATCTGGTGGATCTTCCCGGATACGGGTTTGCGAAAGTCTCGAAGTCCGTCCGCGCCGAATGGGGGCCGCTGATCGAATCCTACGTGGCGGAGCAACCGTCGTTGATCACGGTGATCCTGCTGGTGGAGTGCCGGGTCGTGACGGAACAGGATCGCCAGACGGTGGCCTGGTTGCGATCCATCGGACGCGAGCCGCTGATCGTGGCGACGAAGGTGGACAAGCTCAAGCCGAGTGAACGGGTGCGGACGCTCCGTCAAACGCACCGCGATCTCGGGTTGCAGGAAGGGCAGCAGCTCATTCCCTATTCAGTGGTCACCGGGGAGGGGCGGGATCACCTCTGGGGGGCCCTGCGGGATCTCGTCAAAACTTGATTTCGATATAGGCCTTGTTCTTCAAGTCGACCAGCCACGATTGGAATACGTCCTCGCTCTTTTGCTGAAACACCAGCGACTGGATTTCGAATTTCACTTCCTCGAACGGGCGGAACTGCTTCGGCGTTCGCTCATCCACCCGGACGATATGAAACCCGTCGGATGTTTCGACGATCTCGGAGATTCCGCCTGGCACCAGCGGCGCAATCGCGCGCTCGATGGCGGGGAGCAGTTCTCCCTGCCTGACGAGCCCCAGCCGGCCGCCGCGGGATGCGTTCGGACCGTCTGAATAGCGCAGCGCGGCATCCTCGAATTTTTCCCCACGCTTTAATTCGGCCATCACGATGCGCGCTTTCTCCAGGGCTTCGGCGGCGGTATCAGCTGAGTGGGGCTGAATCAAAATCTGGCTCAGCGTATATTCTTCAGGGAGCGCGAAGCGCGTCTGGTGCTCTTTGTAGTACCGTTTCATTTCCGCGTCTCCGACCATGACGCCGTTCCGCACTTCCCGGTCGACGACTTTGAGCAGCGTGAGCTGATCGCGTACGTTGCTTACGCTGAGGGGGTCTTTCTCATCGACCTTCTCGCCCTGCTGCTTCATCTGCTGGATGGCCTGCTTCACTTCCTGATCGGAGACATCCACGTTCTTCGCTTTGGCTTCCTGCAGTTGCAGCCGCCGCTCGATCATTTTCGTCAGGGCCATGTACTCGGCCGTTTTCAGCCGCTGTCCCAACTCCTCGCCGCGGTATTGCTGGCGAATCCGTTCCTGCTCGGGCGCCAGCTCGCGCCGGACGTCGGATTGCATGATGAGGTCGGTGTTGACCACCGCCACGATCCGGTCCTCGAGTTGGGTGGCCGAAAATGCCGGCGGGACGGATCCGTCCCAGAGCAGGGCCGTCAGCAGGACGGAGGCGAGACGGACGATTGTGCGGGGCACCGGATTCACAAGCACGGGCGCAATGCTCCTCGATGAATGCGTGGCCGAACCGGCAGATTGTACACGAAACGCAGGGGTCTTGAGGAGAATGAAGCGCGGGTGTTACGGTTTCCCGGTATCTTCGGTGATGTAGCGGGAGGCATCGGCAAGGCGGACGGTGGCTTTGGTGCGGATGTCGGAGATCACTTCTTCGAACTGCTTCCGGCGTTTATCCGCCAAGAGCTCCTGACGCAGCCGCTCACGGGTGGCCAGGTCCGCCTGGATCGTCTCTTTTTCCAGCGGGCTGACCTTGACGAGGTAGTAGCCTGCGTCGGTCTTGATGGGCTCACTGATAATACCCGGCTTCAGAGTCTGGACGACGGTGTCGACGTCGGGATTGAGCAGGCCTTTCCGGTAGGGCCCCAGGTCGCCGCCTTTGGATTTGGTTTTGTCGTCGATGGAATACCGCTGGGCGAATTTGGCGAAATCGCCCCCGGTTTCAATCTGCTTCTTCAAATCTTTGGCTGCCGGATAATTGTTCAGCAACATCTGGGAAACCTGCACCTTGAGCGGAGCCAGCAGCTGGTGCGCGTGCTTTTCGTAGTAGGCGTCCAACTCAGCCTGGGAAAGCTCGACTTTGGCCCGGAGACGATCTTTCAGAAGTTCATCGAGCACGAGTTGTTCTTTGTAGCGTTGCGCGCGATCGCGAATCGCGTCGTTCTGGTCCAGTCCCTGGCGGCGGGCCTCCTGCATGAGCAGTTCGCGGGTGATCAATTCATCCAGAAACCGTCGTTTGCCGCCTTCCTTGTCATACCGGACGCGGGTGGCATCGGAGAGTTCGTTCCAGCGGACGTCAAATTCATATTGTGTGATGGCACGACCGTTGACGAGCGCCAAGACCGGCTCTTCCTGGGGCGGCGTGCAGCCGGTCATGACCCACAGGGAACCGGAAAACAGAGCGGCGAGTGCGAGCGGGGAGCGAAAATTGCGCATGGGCGATGTTCTATTTCCAGTCAATACGAGAGCGCGGCGTGATTCAGGCGCTCGATTTCGGTTGTGTCAGTGATTTGTTGGTATCACAGTGTCCGAGGCTTTGCAAGGTTGTGTTGAGTTCTGCAAAGGTCGAACCCCAGTCGTCATGCGGCATCTGGATCTCAAACGCGTGCGGAGAGAGGAAGCGGAGCCGCTTCTTCAGCCGATCCATCATGGCATGGACGGCCGGTTCGGGGATGGCGGCCTTGGGTCCCAGTGTGACGATCGCAGACTGATGGGTCACGTCGATGGCCGTGATATGAAGCAGCTTGGCCAGTACCCGCAGCTGCATCACTTCCAGGAGCCGCTCCACCGGTTCCGGCGGAAGTCCGAACCGGTCCTGGATTTCCCCGTGGAGAAGCGCCAGTTCACCGACCTGCTTGCAGGCGGTCAGTCGCTTGTACCACGAAAGCCGGTGGTGGGGATCTTCCACATACGATTCCGGAATGAACGCCGAGACCGGGACGCGCAGCGTGGGGTCCGGTTCTTCTTCGACCGTATGCCCTTTGAGCCGCTGCACGGCATCCTCGACCATCTTGAGGTAGAGATCCAGGCCGATGGCGGCGATGTGGCCGGACTGCGCTTTGCCGAGCAGATTGCCGGCTCCGCGGATTTCGAGGTCGGCTGCGGCGATTCGAAACCCGGAGCCCAGCTCCGTAAATTGCTGAATGGCCATCAGCCGCTTTTGAGCATCGTCCGTGAGACGGCCTTCATCGGGAATCAGCAGATAGGCGTACGCCTGTTCCCCGCCCCGGCCGACCCGTCCGCGGAGTTGATAGAGCTGGGCCAGGCCGAATGTGTCGGCCCGGTTCACGATGATGGTATTGGCGTTCGGCACGTCGATCCCTGACTGGATGATGGCCGAGGCGATGAGCACATCGACCTCGTGCCTGACGAACTTCAGCATCACGGCTTCGAGCAATTTGGGATCCATCTGCCCGTGGGCCATCACCATCCGCGCTTCCGGGACCAGCTGTTGGAGCCAGGCACCGGTGGCGGACATCGTCTCCACCCGATTGTGAATAAAGTAAATCTGTCCGCCGCGGCCTAGTTCGCGCAGCATCGCGTCACGGATGGCCTTGTCGTTGGACTTGATGACGGAGGTGCGGATCGCGAGCCGGCTGGCCGGCGGCGTGTCGATGATCGACAAGTCCCGCACGCTTGCCATGGCCATCTGAAGCGTGCGGGGAATCGGCGTGGCGGTGAGGGTGAGCACATCCACCTGCGTCCGCAGTTGCTTCAACCGTTCCTTATGTTTGACGCCGAACCACTGCTCTTCGTCGATAATGACGAGGCCGAGATTGTGGAAGACCACGCTTTTCTGCAGCAGCCGGTGCGTGCCGATGATGACGTCAATGACTCCCGCGGCGAGGTCCTTCAGCGTCGCTTTCGTGACTTTGGGCGGTTGCATGCGGGAGAGCACGGCCACCTTCGTCGGGAAGGGGGCGAACCGTTCGGCAAAATTCTCATAATGTTGATGGGCCAGCAGAGTCGTCGGCACGAGCACGGCCACCTGGCGTCCGTTCTCGATCGCCTTGAATGCGGCCCGCATCGCCACTTCCGTCTTGCCGTAGCCGACGTCGCCGCAGACCAGACGGTCCATCGGCTTCCCCGACTCCAGATCTCTGGCGATGTCTTCGATCGCCTTCAGCTGATCCGGCGTCTCTTCGTATTCGAACGCCGCCTCGAATTCGTGGTAGAGGGTGCTCGGCCTGCCGTATCCGTCCCGCTTGACCAGCTCGCGATTCGCATAGAGATCGATGAGATCCTGCGCCATCTCCTCGATGTCTTTTTTGACCCGTGCCGTGGTTTTGGCCCAACTGGTGCCGCCCAGGCGATCGAGCCGGGGCGCATGTCCGTCGGCGCCGCTGTAGCGCTGAACCTGACTGAGGCGGTCGAGCGGGACATAGAGCGTATCGGCTCCGGCGAATTCCAGGATCAGAAAGTCGCTCTCGAATTCCTGCACCGTCAGCCGTTTGAGGCCGAGGTACCGGCCGATGCCATGCTGCACGTGGACGACATAGTCGCCGACATTCAGATCTTCCAGTGAGGAGAGGAACGTCGCGGTTTTGCTCTTCGGCTGCGTCTTATGGCGCGTGCCTTTGGCAAAGAGTTCTTCCTCCGTCAGGAGGGCGAGGCGAAATGTTTCAGACAGCCATCCGGCCGACAGGTTGCCATGCACGACGGCGATCGGCGGTTTGCCGCTGTCCCGTTTAGTCCAGGCCGAGGGCTGCCATTCTGCAGCCGGCAGGTCGTGCTCGCGGAGCAGCGCCAGAAGCCGGTCGACCTGCCCGCGGCTCCGCGCGATCAGCACCACGCGATGCCCGTCCCGTAGCTGGTCGAGTATGGACAGTGTCTGACTGAATGGAGTTCCGCGCACCCCCAGGCCGGCGCTGGCCGGGATCTGTGCCGGGAACGATACGATCGGCGCCCAGGTGTCGTCGGACGGAGTCAGCGGTTCTAAGGCGATTGTCGACCAGCCGGCTGCGCCGATTTCGATTTCGTCCCACGTCTGGAACAGCCGCTCGGGGCCGGGATAGGGATTGGCCGCGTCCCGTTCGCCGTGGCGGAGGTAGCCGTCTTCGATCTTGGACCAGAGCGTGGCCCAGGTTGCCTGGAGCGCGGCCGGTTGATCGAGGATGAGAATCGGTTCCGTCGGCAGATAGTCGAAGAGTGTTCCCATCTGCGGATAGAGGTCCGGCGCGCGCCATTCCGCATCCGGAGCAATCGGGGCATAGGCCTCCGGGCTGTCTTCCGGACGGAGATATTCCCGCGCCGGCAAGATGACCGCTTCGTCGACCTGACGGATCGAGGTTTGTGTCGTGGCGTCGAACAGCCGGAGGGCTTCAATCGAATCCCCGAGAAACTCTATCCGGAGCGGATCGGCGTAGGCGGTCGAAAAAATATCCACCAGGCCGCCCCGAATGCTGAATTCTCCGGGGATCTCGACAACCGAGACGCGCCGGTAGCCGAGGCGCAGGAGCTTGGCCAGCAGCGTGTCGCGCTCCACGGTGCCGTTGCGCTCAAGCCGGAGCGTGGCGTGGGACCAGGTCTCTTTCGGCAGGAGGCGGTGCATCAGGGCCGCTACCGATGTGACGAGGGTCGTATCCGGGCTGGATTGCAGGCGGTGGAGCGTCTGCATCCGATGCGCGATCAGGCCGACATGGGGTGCGGTGGCTTCGTAGGGCAGCGTTTCCCATTGAGGAAAGAGGGTCAGGCGGTCGCTTGGGGCGCCGATGAGCTGATGGCAGAACTGAAGGTCGTCAAAGAGGCGTTCGGCGGCTTCATTGTTGGCCGTGACGATGATCCAGGGGCGGTTCCGGTAGGAGGCCAGCGCAGGTGCGCTGGTCAAGCTCGCGAGTACAAACGCCGCGGTCGAGCCGTGCAGGCCCGTGATACAGGGCCGGGCCGACGTCTGCTTGAGCGCGGACACGAGCGGGGCGAGCCATTCATCTGCGGGAGACGGTGCGTGTGACACGGATTAGGCTGAGACCGAGCGAATACGGTGAATCAATGCCGTTGTGGAGAAACCGGGGACCAGGGGGATGGTTTGTACCATGCCTCCGCGCGCTTCCACAACGTCCCGTCCGATGATGCGATCCACAGACCAGTCACCGCCTTTGACCAGGACGTCAGGCTGAACGGCCGTGATGAGCGCCTTGGGATCAGGTTCGGAGAATAACACGACAAAATCGACGCATCCTAACGCCGCGATCACTTCCGCCCGCTGCGCCTCCGGCACAATCGGACGGTCCGGAGCTTTCTCCAGGCTGCGGACGGAGTCGTCGGTATTGACCCCTACCACTAAGAGATCGCCCAGGGCCTTGGCGGCTTGCAGGTAACGGGTATGGCCGACATGCATAAGATCGAAACAGCCGTTGGTAAAGACAATACGGGAGCCTCCGGCTCTCAGGGGCCGGAGCTGCTCAACCAGTTGTTCTTTGGTCACAATCTTGGACGGCATCGCCCGCATCATACCTGTCGCGCCGGCCGATGGGAAGCGGCCTCGTACGGCCTGTGGATTTTGCCCAGGATTCCTTAAGTTCGTGAAAGAACGACCCGATACAGACGCGAACGAGGATTCGGTGGGCTGTCCAGAACAGGCCGCACCGGTGGTATGCGTGCCGGTTTTGAAGCGTGGGAGAGGCGTGGGAGTGAACGATCACAATACATTCTCCGGTAGCGGCCCCCGAGCGTTTACGCATCGGCACCAATTTACGCTGATCGGGCTCATTACGGTTGCCACGCTGATCGCGGTCATCGCAGGGGGAACCTGGTTGGAACGGCGGACGGTGGCGACATCCGGAGAAACGGTGTCCATCATGGCCGCGGAAGTATCCGCCAAGCTCGATCTATTGCTGAATGAGCGGGTCGGAGGCGTGCGGTTTCTCGCGGAATCGCTGGCCATGAACGGAGCGACGCCGGCGGCCCGGACCCATATGCTGTCGACCTTTTATCAGGCCTATCCGCTATATCTTTGGATCGGCATTGTCGATCCGGCCGGCCGTATTACCGAAACCACGATTCCTCAGGCCAGACGGCTCGATGTCGGCGCCACCGGCTGGTTTCAGGCTGTGCAGCGGGAGGGCGTCGGTCTCTACGTCGGTGATATTGCAGCCGATGAGGCTAGTCATGGCGCAGAGACCGTCTCTTTCACGGCTCCGATCGTGGATCATCGGCCGGACACCGGCCGCCGCTCGTTTCGCGGAGCGGTCACGACGCGGGTGAGCGCCAGACAGCTGGAACAGCTGGTGACCGAAGCAATCCGGCTGTTCCAGCAGCAGACATCGTTCTTTCATACGGTGGAATACAAGGTGCTTCGGGAAGATGGCGAGGTGTTCATTGACTCGGATCCCGTGCATAAGGGGCGGTTGAATCTCGCGCAGGGCAATCTGCCGTCGGTTCAGCGCGCGGTCTCGGGAGAGTCGGGGTTTGTCGAAGAACAGCATTTTGTCCGTCAGGTGCCGGTCTTGACGGGGTATGCCCGCACCCTGGGGGCAGAGGGCGTCGCGAGTCCGAAGTGGACGGTTCTGTTGCGAGTGGACCGGGCGGAAGTTGTGGAGCCGGTTCATCGCTTTCTCTGGACCGTAGGAGCCGCCGGTGTCTTGATTGTCGGTCCGCTGATCGGGCTCTTAGTCAGTGCGACCCGTCGGGCTCAGCTGGAATGGAAAGAGACGCAGGACGAGCGGATGCATGCGCGCGCAAACGAACGCCGGCTACGGACGATCCTCGAGGTGGAGCCGGAAGGAGTGCTGGTGACCGATCACGGCCGTCGCGTCCTGCAGATCAATCCCGCCGGGTGTGCGCTCTTCGACGCCGGATTTCCCGAGGAGATTCTCGGCCGGGATATCGGCCAATGGGTGCATGAGGACGATCGCCGGGTGTACGAGGGCGCGCATGCCGCCGCGCTCCAGGGCCGGAGTGTCTTGATCAGCGGACGGCTGCAGGGGCTTTCGGGGGAATCGCGCTGGTTTGAGATGACGTCGGTGTTGTTGCCGGGAGAACACGGCCTCGAGCCGTCGGTGTTGAGCGTCACGCGGGACATTACGGATCAGAAACACGCGCAGCGCCGCCAAGCTCTCCAGCACGCGGTGGCGAAAGTGCTGGCCGAAGCCTCGACGGTTGAACAGGCGATTCCCGAGCTGCTGCGTGTGATCGGAACGAGTTTGGAATGGCAGGTCGGCATCTTTTGGCGGGTCCAGGAGAAGAGCAGAACGCTTCACTGTCTGCACACGTGGGGCGCTTATCCGCATCCGGTGGAGGAGTTTTTGGAGGCCAGCCGCCGTGAGACGTTTTCTTCCGGCGCGGGATTTCCCGGTCGCTGTTGGGCGCGGGGTGAGCCGCTGTGGGAGCCGGATGTGATGCGAGACCGCGAATTCGTGCGAACGGCCGCGGCGTCGAGGGACGGGTTGCATGCCGGCTGCACGTTTCCCGTCTGGCTGCGGACCAGTGTGTTCGGCATCATGGAGTTTTTCAGCCGGGATGTGCATCCGCGCGATGCGGATCTTCTGCGCACGCTGGGGACGATCGGAAGCCAGATCGGACTCTTTCTGGAACGGGCGGAGGTCGAAGCCTCTCTGCGGGAAAACGAGAGCCGGACGCGTCTCATCATCGATACGGCTCTGGATGCCATCGTCACGATGGATCGGGAGGGGATGATCACCGAATGGAATGCTCAAGCGGAGCTGCTCTTCGGATGGCCGGCGCACGAAGCCATCGGCCGGGATCTCGCCGATACGATCATCCCGGCCGACCAGCGGGCCGCGCACCGCGCCGGGCTGGCCCGGTACCTCAAGACGGGCCAGGTGAGCATACTCGGTAAACTGATCGAGGTGCAGGCCAGTCATCGTGACGGCCGGCTGTTTCCGGCGGAAGTCTCCATTGCGCATCTGCGTCTGAGCGATACGGTGGTGTTCAGCGCGTTTATCCGGGATATCTCTCAGCGCAAGGAGTCGGAGCAAGCCCTGTCGTCCTATGCGCAGCAGCTGGAGCGCAGCAATCACGATCTCGACGAAGCCCTGGGCCAGGCCCGTGCCGCCACCGAGGCCAAATCCTCGTTTCTGGCCACGATGAGCCACGAAATCAGGACCCCGATGAACGGGGTGATCGGGATGACCGGCCTGCTGCTCGACACGGAGTTGACGGCGGAGCAGCGGGAGTACGGCGAAGCGGTTCGGAATTGCGGCGATCATTTGCTGACGATCATCAATGACATTCTGGATTTTTCGAAAATCGAAGCCGGCAAGATGAGTCTGGAGATCATCGATTTCGATCTGCGCCACGCCGTC
The DNA here is from genome assembly GCA_964512025.1 of uncultured Nitrospira sp. GTDB lineage: Bacteria > Nitrospirota > Nitrospiria > Nitrospirales > Nitrospiraceae > Nitrospira_D. Next base: position 9,368 of record CAZEHM010000014.1, read on the forward strand.
GAAGATGCGTTAGATCTCTTCGGAGAACGGGCCTCCAGTAAACGTCTGAATCTTGCCTGCCTGTTTCACGCCGAGGTGCCGAGCGCCCTCCGCGGTGATCCCGGGCGCGTGCGTCAGGTGCTGACCAACCTGGTAGGCAATGCCATCAAGTTTACTCAGGAAGGGGATGTCGTCGTGCAGGTGCGGCTCGATTCAGAGCAGGACGGGGCCGTCGTCGTCCGGTTCGATGTCACCGATACCGGCATCGGCCTGACGGAGACGCAGCAGGCCCGGTTGTTCCAGGCGTTCAGCCAGGCCGATGGCTCCACGACGCGCAAATATGGCGGGACCGGGTTGGGACTGGCCATTTGTAAGCGTCTTGTAGAAATGATGGGCGGGGAGATCGGAGTCGCCAGCCGGCCGGGATCGGGCAGTACGTTCTGGTTCACCGCCCGATTTGAACCGCAACGTGCACCGGTTGATGCCGTCGTGCCGGAAGTGCTTTCGGTGCGGGGGAAACGCGCGTTGATCGTCGACGATAAGCCGATCAACTGCCGGATCCTTGACCTCCTCATGAAGAAATGGGAACTCGTGCCCACGGTGGTCAGCGACCATTCGGCCGTCGTGCCTCATCTTCAGGAGCAGAGCCGCAAGGGGATTCAATATGATGTGGCGATTATCGATGCCGATCTGGCCGAGTTCGACGGGCTCCAGCTTGCGCAACGCGTGGTGGCAACCGGGGCGTCGGCCCCGCGCGTGATCTTGTTGACGTCGGTCGGCAGGCGGGGCGATGCAAAAGCGGCCAAGGCGCTGGGCGTTGCGGCCTATCTCACCAAACCGCTCAGAGAAAGCCAGCTCGTGCGTTGTCTTGCGATGGTGCTGGAGCCGTCGGCTGCCGCATCCGAGGGAGACTGGCCGCAGCCGGGAGCGGAGCTGGTCACCCGCCACACGCTGGCCGAAGCCGCCACATCGGCCGGAATGAAGATCTTGCTTGCCGAAGACAACATCATCAATCAGAAAGTCGCCGTCCGGATGTTCGAGCGGCTGGGGCATCGGGTCGATGTTGTGGCGAACGGGCTTGAGGCCGTCGAAGCCCTGTCGCGCATCGGGTATGACCTGGTGTTCATGGATTGCCAGATGCCGGAGATGGACGGATTTGAAGCGACCCGCGCGATTCGGGAACGCGAGCGGTCGGGGAGGAACTCAGGGCGCTCCGGCACGGCTGCCCGCCGCCGGACTCCTATCATCGCGATGACGGCCAACGCCATGCAAGGAGATCGCGAGGCCTGTCTGCGGGCCGGTATGGACGACTATGTCTCCAAGCCGGTGACGAGCGAGGTGTTGGCTGCGGTGTTCGAACGGTGGCGTCCGCGGGTCGTGCAGCTGCCGGTATCCGATCCGGTGAAGGGTGAGGGGGTTGCCATCGATCCGCTGGTGTTCGACGGGCTGCGGGTGTTGAGCGACGAGGACGATCCGGGGTTCCTGACCAGACTCGTCAGGCATTTTCTGGACGACACACCGGCCAAACTGGCTCTGTTGGGAACGGCTTGTCGCAAGGGAAGAGCCGAGGAGGTGCAACGGATCGCGCATAGTTTGAAGGGCAGCGCGTCGAATCTAGGCGCGTTGGGTATGGCGAGGATCTGCGAGCGCGTTCTGGTTACGGCTGTCCGGGAGATGGATGCCGTGCCTGGGCTTCTGGCGGACCTGGAATTGGAGTTCCAACGGGTGCAGGCACGGTTGAAGCAGGATGTGAAGGAGGCCGCGTAGTGTCGTTCTATCGCAAAGTGCAAGCGATCGCTTCGGCGGGGCCGTTCATCCTGTCCGCCGTCGTGCTGGAGACGCTGGTGCTTGGCGCCGTCGCATTGTGGCTGGTGGAACGGGAATTGATTGCGCGCGCCGGCGAAAGTTTGGCGATCGGGGCCGTCGAGGTGGCCGATAAGCTGGACACGACGTTCCGTGAACGGCACGGAGACCTCGAAATGATCGCCGCTGCGCCGTCGCTGCAGAACGCCAACCACGCAGTCGTCGGCCTGTATTTGGAAACATTCCGTCGGGCCTACCCGGTTTATTCGCGGCTTGTCGTCACCAATCGAACAGGCAAAGTCGTAGCCGCAACCGATCAGGCTCTGGTCGGCAGAGATCTGCATGATCGCTCCTGGTTCCGCGCTGCCCAGCATGATTCACGGCGTTATGAGGATGTGGACAGAGATAATACACAGCGGGGGGGAGAGCTTGCCTCCGTGGTTTTCTCGGCGCCCATCCTAAAATCGGCCGATGGCGAGTTTCGGGGAGTGATCATGGCCGAAATGGATCGTGCGGCGATCCGTCAGCTGGTCGAGGGGACAGCCAATCAATTCTCCGCCCAGACGAGGCATTTCGCCCGCGTGGATTATCGGTTGTTGAGTCTGGAAGGGGCGTCCCTCCTCAGTTCGGATAAAGACGAGACGGCCCTCGGTAATTTACAACGGTCCGGGTTGCCGTCGGCGCTCGACGTCATGAGCGGTGAATCGGGCTATGTTGAAGAAGAGCATCTAGTGCGACATGTTCCGGTCATCACAGGGTATGCGCGCATGAGAGGTCCTTCAGGCACCGCCTTGCAGTGGGGAGTGCTGGTGCGGTCGGATCGTGATGGGGTTGTGGCCGGCATCCGCAGTCTCTTGATGAAGGTCGGTCTGGCCGGGTTAGGCGGATTTATTCCGATGCTCGGCGTTATTTTGTGGGCTCACCGATGCCAGCGGAGGGAGCAGGATAAGTCCGTGGCGGCGTTGCGCGCGCTGGCTGAAAGCGAAGCCCGGACAAGGACGGTGTTGCATGACGCGATGGACGCCGTCGTGGTCATGGACGATCAGGGCATGATCAGTGGATGGAATAAACAGGCAGAAACGATTTTCGGATGGGAGGTTGTCGAGGTATTGGGGCGAAGCCTGGTCGAGACGCTGGTGCCGCCACAGCATCGGGCCGCGCACCTGCAGGGTGTCGCCCGGTATCTGTCGACCGGGGAGGCCAATGTCCTGAATAAGCGCATCGAGATTTCGGCGCTGCATAAAGATGGAACTGAATTTCCGGTCGAGCTGACCATTACGCCGCTCAAGCTGGAGCGGGGGATGTTCTTCAGTGCGTTCATTCGCGATATCAGCGAGCGAAAGCGCATGATCGACAGATTGCGGGAGAACGAAATGTTTTTCCGCTTGTTGTCAGAGCAGTTGCCGGTCGGAATCTTTGAAATCGACGAGCGAGGCGCCTGTCTCTACAAGAACAAGATGTGGGATACGATCATGGGGCATTCCAACGACGAAGTCTTCGGATTCGCCTCGGCGACGCTGCCTTCCGGCACGTGGATCGATTGGGTTCATCCTGACGATCACCCCGCGTTGACTCAGAGCTGGATCGCCGCTCAAGCCGGTTTCAGCCGGTTGCATGCTGAGTGCCGTCTGGCGCCGGCTGATGGGCCGGACCGCTGGGTGGAGCTGCAGTTGTGGCCCATGGCGGATGATCGAGGCGTTCGCTATCTCGGCACGATCGAAGATATTACCAGCCGAAAGGAGATGACGGATCGGCTCCGCATGAGTGAAGCATTTTTCCGGCTCTTGTCCGATCATCTTCCGATCGGTGTCTTCGAAATCGACAGTCGAGGCGCGTGTGTCTATGGAAACAAGATGTGGCAGGCCCTGCGTCATCTATCCGAGGAAGCCGGTGATCGCCACCCGGTTCGATCGGGGTCATGGCTCCAGTGGTTCCATCTGGATGATCGTGAAAAGATCGAGGAGGAATGGGAGCGGATCCGCACCACATTTGATCGGGTCGCGGTTGAATGCCGGCTCGCGGAGGGTGGGGAGGAAGCCAGATGGGTGAACGTCCTGCTTTGGCCCATGACGACAGAGGAAGGGGTCCGTTATCTCGGGACCCTGGAGGATATTACCGAGCGGAAGCGGACGGTGGCGCATACGATGACATTGCTGAGACATGGCCGGTTTGAATTGCAGACGCTCACCGAAGCCAGGAATCTTGCGGAACTCCTGGCCCATGCGTTCCCCGACCCATCGCGGACGCAGCTGGGCTTGACGGAATTGCTCGTCAATAGTGTCGAACACGGCAATCTGGACATTTCCTACACCGAGAAATCCTCGCTGCTGAAGGCCGGCCGGTTGGATGCTGAGATAGCGCGCCGGTTGGCGCTGCATGAAAATCTACGGAAGCGGGTGTTGGTGTCGATGGACCGGAAGGAGACGGAAGTGGAAGTGGAAATTGTCGACGACGGGAAGGGGTTTGACTGGCGCCGGTATCTTGCCCTTGACGGTGAACGGGCGGACGACTCCCACGGACGCGGTATTGCGATGTCCAGGCGCATCAGTTTTGATCGGCTGGAGTTTCGGAATTCCGGAAATCATGTGATCGTCTCCTCACAGCTCCCGCCCTCTGATCCGAGAACCGGCGGGGTGAACGGGCGGGAGGCGGCTTAGGAACCGGCGGGTGGAGGCTCGGTGTGCAGGTCCCACCCGAGCGCCAGTTGTTGCACAGGGCTTGAATGCGGCGAAGGCGCGAGGGGGATCCGGCCGGCGGGCGTCACGGTAACAGGCGGGAGCGGCGGCAACTCTTGCAGGCGGCCCCGGCAGGTTCCGCAGAGGTGCCGGCGTGGTTGAATGGTTTTGCGGTGACGGCGATAAATCCTTCCGCAGTCCGTGCAGCGCCAGGCAAACTGGGCCAGCGCCTGCACTTCGTTGTGGAGCGAGTGGTAGATCGTGATCGCCACCAGCCCGCTCCGGTTCATCTCGGTCATCTTCCGCACAAAATCGGGGCCATGGTTCGGCTTCCGTTTCAGGATGTCGAACTGCCATTGATGAATCATTTCATGGGCGAGCGTATTCAGCCGTTCCTGCTCGGCATAGGGGGTTCGCTCGGCCAGGCGCCGCATCAACGGCTCGGAAAGGCGAATTTCCCGCTTGGTTCGATTCGGAGTCGATTCGTCGAACGGTCGTGGGCGAGGGCCTCCGCGACTGACGAACATGCCAACAGACGATGTCAGGCGGCGGCTCCAGACAATGGAAATTTCGGGCAGGAGCCCGTCGAAGTAGCGCTCGTTCAGGATGCGCCACTCTGTCTGCAATTGTTCGATCGAGGGATTCATAGATGCCGGCTCCGTTTTTCCGGGAGCACAGTAACACCGGGCGGCCCGGCGTTAGCGGATCTGTTCGAGTACGGCCGCGGCCAGGAGCGGTAGCATGATTTCATGATGGCCGGTCAGGGTATAGCCTTTCCCGCCTTTTTGGGTCGGGCGTCTTACCACATTCGTCAGGGGCCGGTAATGCGAAAGAAAATCCATATTCACCGTGGTGATCTTGGTGAGCGGGTGACCGAGATTGCGCCCCAATGACACCGTTTTCAAAAACACTTCCGGCAGGATGACGGCCGATCCCACATTCAGATAGACCCCGCCTTCCATCCCGGCGACCACGGCAGCCAGCCGGCGGAAATCCAACAGCGATGTGGCTCCGATGGCGGCGCCGTCGGCAGCGGGATGCATGTGGATGATATCCGTTCCGATCGCGACATGCACGGTAACGGGAATGCCGAGCTTCGCGCCGGTGGCGAGAATACTCGTCGCGCGGTTGGGAAACTGGCCTTGATAGCGATTGATGTAATGCCCGACTGCCTCGCCGAGTCCCTGGCCGTGTTGCGCGCCGAGTGTGATGGCCTCGTTCAAGATGCGGCCGGTATCTTCGGCCATGCCGAAACGACCCGCATCGATTTCGGCGTCGACTTCTTCCGACGTATGCCCCATGAGCGCCAGCTCGAAATCGTGGATGATGCCGGCTCCGTTCATGGCCACAGCCGTGACGATGCCGCGTTCCATGAGATCGACGAGCAGCGGCGCGAGCCCCACCTTGATGACATGGGCGCCGATACCGACGATGACCGGACGACACCGGCGATGGGCGGTCGCGATGGCGGTCGCCACGGCGCGCAAGGTCTTCACGGCGAGCAGATCGGGCAGTGATGCGAAAAATTGTTCGAACGATCCTCCGCTGGTCCACGGCCGGGCGAAGTCGGCTACTCGCACTTTACTGTGACGTTTTTTCAGCGGATAGGTTGTCAGATCCGAGACATCGATCGGAGGAATCAACGGGCGCGCGGGGCGTTGCGGGGGAGTCCGGTTAGGACGCGGTGCCAAGGAGTGTTTCCTCTACGAGTTCGCATAGGACATGGCCGAGCGTGATGTGGCTTTCCTGAATGCGGGCCGTGACGCTCGAAGGAACGATGAACGGATGATCGACGAGCGCTGCGAGCTTGCCGCCCGTCCCGCCGGTCCAGGCGACGGTGATCATGCCGCAGGCGCGTGCGGCCTCAATCCCTTTGAGCACATTCGGCGAATTGCCGCTCGTGCTGATGCCGATGGCGATGTCGCCCTTCTGGCCGTGCGCGAGGACCTGCCGGGCGAAGAGTTCATCGTACCCGTAGTCGTTGGCGATGCAGGTGATGGCGGCGATATCGGTGGCCAGCGCGATGGCCGGGAGCGGCGCCCGTTCCCGCTTATAGCGGCCGACGAATTCCGCCGCGATATGCGCGGCGTCGGTGGCGCTGCCGCCGTTGCCGAACAGCAGAACTTTATGTCCTGCGCGAAAGGCGGTGACGAGGAGTTGCGCGACCGTGGCAATGCGGTCGGCGTGTTCGCGCGCGAACTGCTGCTTGACGGCCGCGCTATCGGAGAAGGCTTTGAGGACAAAGTCTTTCATCAGTCGGCGATTCTAGGCAAGCGCGGTGAGCCTGTCAAACCCGGGCTCAGTGAGGTTACGCCTTCGGTGGTTGTGCCGGTGAACCCTGCTTGATGGCGCTCATGGCCAGCGCGATCATGGAGCCCACGTCGGACACCGTCGCCGGGAGAATAAGGGTATTGTTGGTCCTGGCCAGTTCGCCGAATTTCGTGATGTACTGTTCCGCCACGCGCAGCTGGACGGCTTCCTGTCCGCCGGGCACTTGAATGGTTTCGGCCACTTTCCGGAGTCCTTCGGCGGTCGCTTGAGCGATCGCGAGAATGGCCGAGGCGGCGCCTTCGGCCTCATTGATCTGTTGCTGTTTTTTCGCTTCGGAGGCTTTGATCACCTGCTGCTTCTCACCTTCGGCCTGATTGATGGCGGCGTCGCGCTCTCCTTCAGATGTGAGAATCACGGCCCGCTTTTCCCGCTCGGCCCGCATCTGTTTTTCCATCGCATTGAGTACATCTTTGGGCGGGGTGATGTTCTTGATTTCGTAGCGCAGGACTTTCACGCCCCAGGGATCCGAGGCCTTGTCGAGTTCGTTCACCACCTGCACGTTGATATTCGTCCGTTCCTCGAACGTCCGATCGAGTTCGATTTTCCCGATTTCGCTGCGCAGGGTCGTTTGGGCCAGCTGGATCAAGGCGAATCCGTAGTCGCTGATGCCATAGGACGCGCGCTGCGGATGCAAGACCTTGAGATACAGGATGCCGTCTACCGAGACCTGTACGTTGTCTCGGGTAATGCAGACCTGCTCGGGAATATCGATCGCCGTTTCTTTGAGCGAATGTTTGTAGCGGATGTTGTCGATGAAGGGGAGCAGAATGTGGAAGCCGGCGTCCAGCGTTGCCGAATACTTGCCCAGCCGCTCCACGACGTAAGCGCTTTGTTGCGGGACGACGACGGCCGTCTTCGCGAAGACATAGAGGACGAACAGGGCCAACAACAGTGTGACGAGAAATCCGCCGCTCATACCGCCATCCATAATGTGGTCTCCACGTGAAGGGTCTCTGCTATTCGCCGGTGATCAGCAATGTCAGGCCGTCCATGCCGGTGACTTTGCTCCGTTGCCCCTTATTCAAAGTCGAGGCGCCGGTGTTTTTAGCCGACCAGGTGGTGCCCCGGAGTTCGACTTTTCCAACGGCTCCGGCTGCCAGTGTGTCTACGGGAATGGCGATTTCGCCCATCATCGAATCAACGTCGGGATGTTGTATTTCCGAAGCATTCATGCGCGCCAGCAGGGGGCCGCGAAACAGCAGCAATGAGGCGATGGCAATGCCGGAAAAGAGCAGCCACTGTGCGGAATCACTCTCAACGAGGCCTGATCCTGCGATGGCTCCGACCACCAGGGCTGCGAGGCCGAAAAAGAGAATGTAGAACCCGCCGGGGGTCATCATCTCGGCGCCGAGCAGCAACAAGCCGAGCAGCAGCCAATACCACCAGATCATCGTGGGACCTCGCTGTGTGTGGTGGGCAAGCAGAGGGGCATGGGTAACTGGCGAAAGTCTAAGCCGGTTTCCGAACACCGTCAAGCAGAACGGACTTTGCCGGATCGAGAATTGATCACCCGTCTGGCCGATGCTATAGTCCGCGCGCAATGGCGCACGAACAACCAACGAAGGTACTGGTGGTCGCCTTCACCGGTGATGCGGCGGCGGCGGTATCCGTCATCAACCGCCTGCAGCCGGAGGCGCTCTGCTTCGTCTTGCCGGAATCCGCGAAGGACCTGGTGGAGTCGGCCGTTCAACCGCACATTGAGCACATGCCGCGGCGCTGGGATTGGGTGACGCTGGCCGATACGGTCGATGTGACCGTTTCCCACCACGCGCTGGCTGCTGCGCTGCCGGACTTGCTGAAAAGCTGGGACGTGCACGCCGGCGATCTGGTGCTGGATCTCACCGGCGCCACTCCGGCCATGGCCGGTGCGTTGATCCTGGCCACCTTGCCGACCAGTTCCCGGACTGTGGCGCTGTTGCCATGGGTCGAGGGGCAGGAAGGCGAGCCGATTCCGATCGACGGCCGTCCGATGCGCTGGGTGCAAGGCAATCTGTGGGACGATGTGGCGCTGGTCTCACGCCATGAGGCCGCCGAGCTGTTTAATCGGGGGATGTATTCGGCTGCTGCGAAATTATTCCGTGAGATCGAGACGAAGGTCAGCGGCGGGCAGAAGCCGACCTATCGCGCCTTCGCCGATCTTGCCGAGGGCTATGAATTCTGGGAGCGCTTCCACTACCGGCAGGCCTGGGACAAATTGAAGACCGCGACGAAAGCGCTGGAGATGGCGTCGCTGTGGGGCGGGCCTCCGGGGTTGAAAGCGGTGCTTCCGTCCATCAAGGCCAACGCGAGTTTTTTGGAGAAGCTGGTCCTCGATCCCGCCGCCGTCAAAGATGCCCTGGCGCTGGATCTGCTTGCCCATGCCGGGCGACGTCAGCGTGGGGGCCATGATCCGGAAGCGGCGATGCTTGTTCTGATGCGTGCGCTCGAATCGTTCGCACAGCGGCAACTGTTCAAACAGTACAAGATCAAGACCTGGGATGTGCAGCCGGAGCAACTCCCGCAGGCGTTTCAGGACATCTGCCGGGCCAGTTGGTTGGATGATATCGACGGCAAGTATAAAGCCCCGCTGCAAGGCCAGTTTCGCGCGCTCGCGGGGTTGGGCGATTCACTGGGCCAGGCGTTTCTGCGCGAGTGGGCGACTATGAAGCCGCTGCTCGATGCGGCGAATCATGGCGTGCTCGGTCACGGCTTTGAGCCGGTCAAGTCAGAGCGTGTCCAGCAGTTGTATGACATCGTGTTGAAGCTGACTGGGGTGTCCGAGAGTTCTATGCCGAAATTCCCGACGCTTACGCTCTAAATGGAAATCAAAATCTACTACGAAGACACGGACTGCGGCGGCGTGGTGTATTACGCTAATTACCTCAAATATTTTGAGCGGGCGCGGACGCATTATCTTGAGATGCGGGGGGTATCGGTGTCCGGACTGATGAACGAGGGGACGGTGTTTGTGGTCGTGCGTGCGGAACTGGACTATCGGTCTCCCGCGCGGTACGGCGATACGTTGCTCATCGATACCGTCGTCTCGGATCTGAGCGCCGCCTCCATGACCTTCGCGCATGTGGTGAAAGAGAAGGCGAGCGGGCGTGTCATCGTGGAAGGGGCCGCTCGTCTGGCAGCCACGGATGGAAATGGCAAAGTGAAACGCCTCGACAAGGCCGTCGTGGCCGCACTACAGTCCGGAGCCGATAAGGAGTTATGAATGGATAAGCTCGGAACCTGGCTCGCCGTCACCGGTGTCGCCATCGGATTCATCGTCCTCGGTTGGCTGCTGTTTTCAGAGAATCCGTCGGATAAAAAGAACAAGAAGTAAGCATTCTCTCATCCCGGCTTTGCAAAACCTTCCATCTTAAGAATCTCCGCCACATTTCTCCCGTTCACAAACACATCGGCGACGGTGCGGCCGTAGACGTCCTGGCCGTGCGGCACGATGCGGATCGGTCCTTCTTTGAGGAGCTGTTCCAGCCGCTGTCGGGCTTCTGGTCCGCGTGGTTCGGTGAGTTCCGGTGTATCGATGCCGCGGAGTCTGATGCGGTCCGATCCCATCCGGAGGGTATCGCCATCGATTGTGTAAATCGGCTGGCTGGTTGGAATTCTTCTTCCTCCAATCCGGCCAAGGCCGGAGGGCCTGGCGCTTTTCTGGTACGGCGTGATTGTGTACCGGCCTTTCGGAAGTCTATGGGGCCGGCTGTCGCGGGGGTGGTGCTGGCGATGGGGTTGCAGAGTTGAAGGAAGCGACGTCTCGTTGATGGACGGGCTCCAACAGAGGTCACAATTCTTCTGGACGGTTGAGTCTGCACTTGATGATGAGAGGCGGGAAGCCTGAGCGATGCCCGACCAGAACATCGATCCACTCAGAAAGAGCAGCGTGAAGAGCGATGTGAATGTGAAGCGCATACCTCCGTGAATAGCAGGGCTCGTGCCATGAGTTGCTCTGTTGACAACGATCAAAACGGCGTGCTGGAATGCCGGCGTTTCACGAATCATGAATCACGGAGGTTGTACGATGGATATGATGGGACGGGTAGGGTTGATCGAGGTGCCGATCCTGATCGCGCCGGATCAAAAGGTGTGGATGGATCGCATGATTAAGGAAGGGAAAATCGCGATTCCTCCTGGCGGGACCTTGGAAAAAGGCTCGCTCTATTCGATGTTTATCCGGATGCTCCTGCATAACGCAATGGAAGAGCAAAAGCGGCAGGAAGTGCTGGACATGGATGACGAGGACGACGAATAGACGGGTCGATGAAAACAATCGCCGGCGGCGTTCTCACGTCGCTCAAGCCTTCAACGTACTAGGAAGTACGTCTCAGTCTTTCTCTCGCTGCGGCCTTGCCGGACGATCGTTTTGATCGATCCGCAAGGCCGTAGCTGTATCGAAGGGGTTCTGCTTGTATCCCACGAGATACGAACGATGTTTCTGGGAGACGGACTATAAGCTCTTGAAGGCGGAATACGCGGCGCGGATGGTTTTCTCGATGTCACGGTCCGTGTGGGCGGTGGAGAGAAACGCCGCTTCGAATTGTGATGGAGCGAGATAGATGCCCTGGTCCAGCATCTTATGAAAGTATTTGCCGTAGCGTGCGGTGTCCGCCTGCTTCACGGTATTCCAATCACTCACAGGCGTGGCGGTAAAAAATGCGGTGAGCATGGAGCCGACGCGGGTCTGGATCAGCGGAACCCCCGCTTTCTTCGCTGCTTCGCCGATGCCCTTCGCCAGAGCCGCGGATTGTGTCTCGAGCTTCTTGTAGATACCCTTCTTCTTCAGCTGCTTCAGCGTTTCGATTCCTGCCGAGACGGCCAGCGGATTGCCTGAGAGCGTGCCGGCTTGATAGACGGGGCCTGACGGGGCGATCAGATCCATGATCTCTTTTCGTCCGCCATAGGCGCCGACCGGCAGCCCGCCACCGATAATTTTCCCCAGGATCGTGAGATCCGGCGTGATGCCATAGAGCGCCTGCGCTCCTCCGTAATTCACCCGAAATCCGGAAATCACTTCGTCAAAGACGAGAAGGATGTCATTCTCTGCCGTCAACCGGCGGAGAGCGGAGAGAAATTCAGGTGACGGAGGAACAACTCCCATGTTGCCTGCGATCGGTTCAAGAATAATGCAGGCCAGGTCTTTGCGGTGTTCGGCCACCATGCGGCGTACGGTGTCGATGTCGTTGTAGGGGGCCGTCAGGGTGTGTTTGGCAAAGTCAGCCGGCACGCCGGGCGAATCGGGAATACCCAAAGTGGCCAAGCCTGAGCCGGCTTTGGCCAGCAGGTAGTCGCTGTGTCCGTGGTAACAGCCTTCGAATTTCAAGATGCTGTCCCGTTTGGTGAAGCCGCGTGCGACGCGAATGGCGCTCATCACGGCTTCGGTGCCGGAACTGACCAGGCGCACTTTTTCCATTGAAGGAAAAGCGTCGCGGATCATGCGGGCGAGGGTGACTTCCAATTCCGTGGGCGCGCCATAACTGGTGCCGTTGTCGGCGGCTTTCTTAATCGCCCGGATGACGGCCGGGGCAGCATGGCCCAGGATCATAGGGCCCCAGGAGAGGACGTAGTCGAGATAGGTGTTGCCGTCGACGTCATAGAGCTTGGCTCCTTTGGCGCGCTTGATGAACCGGGGTTGCCCTCCGACGGAGCGAAAGGCTCGAACGGGGCTGTTGACCCCTCCGGGTATGAGCTGTTGTGCCGCGGCAAAGAGTTGTGCTGAGCGAGTGGTTTTCATGACGGGGGCGCACCCTAACATGCTCCCTCACGCCGGTCAAGAAAGCCGGTATGAGCATATCTTGCCGCTCAATGCCTCACCTGAGGTCAAAAAGTGTCTCATGAGATACGGCCCTATCGGTTTAGATACGATCGGCCTTGTCCGGTCATGCGTAGATTGGCCGAATTATCGGGCAATTCAACGGGGTAACGACGTTGGGAATTACGGCCCAAGTTTTGCTGTGTGTATTCAATACGTGCAGGTCAATTGTAAGGAGTGATGTATGACGGTCGTGTGTTCGTGGTGCCGGCATGAAGGATTGGCCGGAGTGGTTGGAGAAAAGGCTCCGTTCGAGGACCGGCGGGAGACTCATGGTATTTGTCCCTCGCACCGGATACAGGTCCGTGCCGGATGGACGGAGACGAGGTTCGATCGGATCAACAATGCGCAGGAAGCCGGCGAGTATGTCGTGCGTTCCGCCGCTCATCTGTTAGGCGGATTGCGGAATCTCTCCCGGAAAGCCGGACTGTAGATTTTCCGGCAGGGGGCTCTCTCTTTTCCCTGGAACAGCTTCTGCGACCAGTCGAACCTTCCCGCCGGGCATGGCTAGACGGCCCATTCTTATTTGATCCGTGAGGCTTATCGAGAGGTTTTCCCGTTTTTCGAGGGACGTGACGCTTGTCCTTTCGCCGGAGAAGAGGGTTCGGCCGTCGGGGCCGGCTCAAGCCCCCAATGTTTTTTCTTAGATTCTTCCTGTTCTGATACTGCGAAGAGAGTGTGAAAGGCCATTGCTTTGCCTTCTCCGCCCGCCTGGCCTTTGCTCCAGGCTTCTCCGGCATCGCTCAGAATCTCAAGGAAGGTTTCGTACTCGTCTTCATTGCCGGGCAGGACGGCATGCGCGTCCGTGATCAGCAACACATATCCCTTGGCCGGCAGCCATTCCAAATCCGCGAGACATTCTTCCATAGCGTCCCAGTTGTGCCCGAAATAGTCGGGAAACCCCAGGGCGCGGGCGAATTCCGTGAACAGGCCGGCCGGGGTCGAGCATTTCTTGCCGTTGATCACGCGCAAGGCAAACCCGGCTGGCGCTTTGACCAACGCGGTGGCTTTCGTTCCGGCCGGAACGACGAGCAAGGACGACCAGGGGGCTTTCAGAGTTTGAATATAGCCGAGCAGCGTACGTGGTTGTGTCATGGATGATGGCGTGTCCTAGTTTAAAGGGATAAACGTTCGGTAATGATCGCCGGAATAGTACGCCTTGCCGGTGCGTTGCTCAATGACAAGCCGTTCGGCATCCCGCGCGCGGCCGCGGATTTTCGGGTTCACGTCATATTCGCGATAGCGGCCGCGCGGCAACCGGCGCTCCCGGTTCTGAAAGTCCCGTCCCCCGATATATCCGGGGAGAGGAGTTCCCTCGCGTTTCTGCAAGCGTTTGAGGAGGTCCTGCGCTTTCGGCGGCACTGCCGAGGTCGCGGCGTGATCCTGCGACTCTGCCGGGGGCGACTGAAGAAGGTGATCGGCCGGTGGTGTTCCCGCGTCGAGTCCGGAGCACATCACCAGTCCGAACAGAACGGTGACCGCGAGGCTCTGGAAGAAACGCCGAATCGAGCGGAGGGGCATCACGGGAGTCCTGTTCGTCCGTCGCAATGACCAATCGACGGTAGCATGCGCATTTTTCGAGGTCAAACCTCTTCTCGTCAGGATGGGGGATCGCTTTGCGGTCACTCTGCTCGTAGGTTAGAATGTCGGCGGATTGTTTGCAGCATGAATCAGGAGCGGGTTGCCGTCCGATCGACAGGTCAAACCGGAAAGATCCGATTCCATTGTGATGCCCATGAGTGACGCATGACGGGCGCCATGCGCCGAGCAAAAATCGTCTGTACCATCGGTCCTGCCAGCTGCGAGCCGGCGATACTGGATCGCCTGATCGAGGCCGGGATGAACGTCGCACGGCTCAATTTTTCGCACGGTACGCAGGCCGGCCATGCGGTCACGCTCGAAGCCATCCGCGCTGCCGCCGACCGTCACCGGACGGCCGTTGCCATTCTTCAAGATCTCCAGGGGCCCCGTATTCGTCTCGGAGTACTTCCCGAGGGCGGGGTCGAATTGGTTGCCGGGCAGCGTGTGCGGCTGATGGGGGGAGCGCTCCGATCGGGCGGACAGCATGGCGCACAAACAGTGCTGGGTTCCGCGATGCTGGAACTGCCCGTGACATACCCGCAACTGGCCAGGGATGTCCGTCCCGGTGCCAGAATTTTGATCGACGACGGACGCATCGAATTGCTCGCTTCCTCGGTCTCGGGCGGCGCCGTCGAATGCCGGGTCAAGACCGGCGGCTGCGTCACGTCGCAGAAAGGGATGAACCTGCCCGGCACCGTCGTGAGCGCTCCTACGTTGACCGAGAAAGATCGAGACGACATTCGTTTCGGCGTGGCGCATCAGGTCGATTACCTGGCGCTCTCCTTTGTCCGCGGACCGGAAGACATCCATGTCGCGCGCGAGTTCGTGCGAGCGTGCGGCGGCGAGCAGCCGATTATCGCCAAGATCGAGCGGGCCGAAGCGATCGAGTCGCTCGGTGTCATTCTGGACAGCTCCGACGGCGTGATGATCGCGCGCGGCGATCTCGGTGTGGAAATGGGACCTGAGGCGGTCCCGGTGCTGCAAAAGCGGATCATGGCGGAAGCCAATCGCCGCCGCCGGGTGGTGATTACGGCCACGCAGATGCTGGAGTCCATGATGTCGCAGCCGGTTCCGACGCGGGCCGAAGCTTCTGATGTGGCCAACGCCATATTCGACGGCACAGACGCTGTGATGTTGTCCGGTGAAACGGCGCGCGGTCGGTATCCGGTGGAAACCGTGGAGGTCATGGATCGGATCGTCCGCGCCGCGGAAGCGGAGCGGCGGTTGACGCTCACGGCTCTGCGTCCGCACGGGCAGACTGAAACGATTGCTGAAGCCATGTGCAGTGCGGCGGCCTCCGCGGCCGAGACGACCGGAGCGGTGGCGCTGGCGGTGATGACGGAATCGGGGACGACGGCGCGGTTGCTGTCGAAACAACAACCGGCTGCTCCCATCATCGCCTTTACACCCAACGAACCTACGCGCCGGCGCATGGCGCTGTATTGGGGCGTGCAACCGCGGGTGATGCAATGGCTGAATCCGGACGAGCAGGTGACGGAGATCGAACGCCGGCTCACGTCCGAACGATCGGGGCGGTCCGGCGATCGGATCGTGCTGCTCGCCGGCACGGTGGCGGGACGGCCCGGCGGAACCAATGTGATGAAACTTCATACGATCCAATAGGAACGCCCGTTTATGCGACGACGCGCCAGACTTTTCGCACTGTTTGTTCTGCTGTGCAGTCCCGTATCGATATCGGCCCAGAGCGGAGCGCTCGATCAATCGCCGACCGCTATCGTGAAACGGTATGTGGGGCTCGACAAGAAGGGCGCCCGCATGGATGCGATGTCGTTCGAAACGCTCGTGCCCTATATCGACTGGACGGAGGAGCCGCTGTGGGGGCGTGTCGTGGTGATTCAAGACGTGACCGTGCCGGAGGACTATCGGCAATGGGAAATTGTGGACAAGCTTGAAGTAGTAATTCCGGTGAGTTTTACGGTCCTGGGGTCGGTGTATCTGGAAACGGCGGCGTTTGTACCCGGAGCGACGACCGAGGACGTCCGGTTTCGCGTGAAGGGCGTCCGGAGCAAGTGGCGGATCGTGGAACCGGTGATTCCGCCGCATATCGGGTTAAAGCGGATGATCGATCTGGTGCGTGAAGCGGAGATCAAAGAAACCGACACCGAGAAGCGCGCCGGTTTGGCAGCGCTGGGAGAGACATTGCGAAAGGTCAAACCATGACGAAGACGCCGGTGGATTTGTTGATTTTCGATCTGGACGGTACATTGATCGAATCGAAGTGGGACATTGCCCAGTCGGTCAATCTCACGCTCGTCGAGCTGGGATTGCCGGAGCGGCCGCTCGAGGAAATTTTCGGCTTCGTCGGCGACGGGGTCAAAAAACTTCTACGCTTGGCCGTCGGTGAGAGTGACCGGGTCAGTTTTGACGACGCGCTCGAGGTGTTTCGCGGCCACTATCTCGAACATTGTCTGGACCGGACGGTCTTTTTCCCCGGCATTGAGCCGATGCTGCGGCACTTTTCGCACAAGCACAAGGCGGTGGCGACGAACAAATCAATCGAGTACACACGGGTCATCTTGAACGGGTTGGGGGCGCAGCATTTTCCCTGGGTCGTGGGGGGAGACAACGGGTTTGGCTTGAAACCGGAGCCTGGTATGCTGTTGCATCTGCTGGAGCAGGTGGGGGTTCCCAAGGAGCGGGCGATTCTGGTGGGCGACAGCACCAACGACATCAACGGCGGACACAACGCCGGGATTCGAGTCTGCGCCGTCGGCTACGGGATGGGGAACCGGGAGAAGATGGCGGCGTGTCAGCCTGATTGGTTCATCGAACGACCGGAACAACTGATGGAGATTTTTACATGATTGCAGACATGTTCAGCAGATCGCGTCACGCCTCACGTGTCACGGGGTTGTGTCTCGGGCTGGTCGTCAGCCTGACGCTGGCTCTTGATCCGGCGGTTGCGGAAGGCCCCAGCCTCGCGGAGCGGGTGATCGAACACAAATTGGCCAACGGCCTGACCGTCCTCATGGTCGAACGGCATCAAACACCGGTGGTCTCGATCAACATCACGTTCGGTGTGGGAGGGGTCAATGAGCAGGTCGGCCAGACCGGCCTGGCCCATCTATACGAACATATGGCCTTCAAAGGCACGCGAACGGTCGGGACCAAAGATTACGACAAAGAAAAAGTGACGCTCGACGAACTGTCCCGCGTCGGGACTCTGCTCGATCAGCGCCAGCGCGAACTGGCCAGGAAGGGTGCTGCCGTAACGCCGGACGAGCAGGCTGCGCTGGAGGCGCTGCAGAAACAGGTCGCGGACCTGCAAACGCAAGCCGGCCAATATGTGGTCGGCAACGAAATGGCCCTGCTCTATCAGCGGCATGGCGGAGTGGGCTTGAATGCCTCGACCGGCAAGGATCTGACTCGGTATACGATCAATCTGCCGGCGAACCGGTTACCGGTATGGGCGGCCATCGAAGCCGACCGTATGGCCAACCCCGTGCTCCGTGAATTCTACAAAGAGCGCGGCGTGGTGATGGAAGAACGCCGGTTGCGGAACGACGACAGTCCGAACGGGTTGCTGTTTGAAACCTTCACGTCGGCCGCCTTTCGCGCCCATCCATACGGGATTCCCACGATCGGCTGGGGGTCGGACATTCTGTCGCTGACCCCGGCGGAAACCGCCGCCTTCTTCAAGACCTATTATGGCCCGAACAATGCGACGATCGCGCTGGTGGGGGACGTCAATCCGAAAGAGGTCATCGCTCTCATCGACCAGACGTTCGGGAAAATTCCGGCGGCGGGCGCCGCACCCGAGATCGTGACGGTTGAGCCGGAGCAGCGGGGCGAACGCCGCGTCGAGGTCGAATTCGACGCCGAACCGATCGTCGCGATCGGATATCACAAGCCGGCGCTGGGCCATCCCGACGACGACGTTTTTGACGTGATCGACGGCATCCTGACCGACGGACTGACCTCTCGGCTGGAAACCTCCCTCGTCAGAGAGAAACGGCTGGCTGCGTCCGTCGGGTCCGATGCCAACTATCCCGGCGTCCGCGCCCCGAATCTCTTTATCCTGACCGCCACGCCGCTGGCGCCCCATACCCCGGCCGAAGTCGAAGCCGCGATCTATGCGGAACTCGACCGGCTCAAGACCGAGCCGGTGCCGGCCAAAGAATTGCAGAAGATCGTCAACAATCTCGATGCGGATATGGTCCGGGCCTTACGGTCGAACAGCGGGCTGGCTTCGCAGTTGACGCTTTATCAAACGGTGGCCGGCGATTGGCGTCATGTACTGCGATCGCGGGACCGGATCGCTGCCGTGACGGCGGCCGATATCCAGCGGGTGGCGACCGCCTATTTTACGAAATCGAACCGGACGGTGGGCACGCTGGTGAAAAAAACGAACGGGAAACAGATGGCCGGAGCGGCCGGCAGCGAGGTGGCGCGATGATGAACGGAGTCTGTGACACGCGGGGCGTGACACGCATGGGCGTGGCAGTGAGTCTTCTGATGGCGTTGTCGGTCGTTCCCTTTGTGACGGCTTGTGCGGGGGATGTTGCGTTGGGCGACCCCAGGAAAATGACGTTCCAGCCGGTCGAGTTTACTCCGCCGGAGCCGGATCGAGTCGTGCTCGACAACGGCATGGTCGTGTATCTCCTGGAAGATCATGAGTTGCCTCTCATCACCGTGACGGCCACGATGAAGACCGGGGCTTGGCTCGATCCGGCCGACAAGATCGGGTTGGCGTCCCTCACGGGTATGCTGATGCGGACGGGCGGGGGGGGCGGCCTGACGCCGGAACAGGTGGATGAAGAATTAGAACACTTCGCGGGCGATGTCAGCATCTCGATCGGACACGAGTCGGGGGCCGCGTCGCTTGACGTCCTGAAAAAGGATCTGACACGGGGGCTCCAGATTTTTTCCGGTCTCCTCCGGACGCCGGCGTTCGACCCGGCGCGGGTCGAGATCGCCAAATTACAGGTGCTTGAGGGCATCCGGCGCCGTCAGGACAGTCCCGGCTCCGTGGTGGGGCGAGAGTTCATGAAGCTCTTGTACGGTCCGGACCATCCGTCGGCGAGAGAAACGTCTGTCGCATCGATCACCGGCATCACCCGTGATGACCTCGTCGCCTTCCACCGGAACACGATCCATCCCAACGGCATCATCCTGGGCGTGACCGGAGATTTCAGGAAAAGCGAGATATTGGCGGCGTTGCGCGAGGTGTTCGGGAATTGGGCCAAGGGCGCTGTGCCGGAGTTGAAGATTGCCGATGTCCCGGAAAGCCGGAGCGGGGCGCCTGCCATCCGGTTCGTCAACAAAGAGACTTCACAGACGCACATGCGGGTCGGTCATCTGACGATCCGGGAGAACGATCCGGACTACGTGGCGCTGGCCATTGCCAACGATATCCTCGGCGGCAGTTCGTTCAGGAGCCGGCTCTTCAACGATGTACGGACGAAGCGCGGGCTCGCCTATTCAGTCGGCAGCCGGTTAATGGCGGGTGTGCACGATCAAGGAGTCTGGCTGATGCGTGCGGAGACCAAGCAGGTCTCGACGCAGGAAGTGGTGAGCCGCTTTATCGCCAACATCGAACGGATGCGGAGGGAACTGGTCAGTGAACAGGAACTGGCCGAGGCGAAAGAAGCCTACGTGAATTCGTTTGTCTTTTCGTTCAGCAGTCCATCCGCGGTCGTCAGCCGGCTGGTGGAACTGGAAAAGGACGGATTGCCCAGGGATTTTCTCCAGCAGATACGGGACAAGGTGCTCAAGCTGACCAGGGAAGACGTGCTGGCGGCGGCGAAGAAGCATCTCCATCCCGACCGGCTGAAGATTCTCGCCGTCGGCTCCGGCGACATGCTGCCGAAAGTGCTGTCGACGTTCGGCGAAGTCAAAGAGATCAAGCTGAGCCCCGAAGGGTGAGGGAGTGGCCGGCGGTTCCGTTAATCCTCTTGCTCGCGCCCCGCGCGGTAAGAACACCTCCCGCCGGCTTTGGGGAGAGTCGGGTAAGAAATTGGACAGGTGGAGTGATTATTCGACATGCCGCTGGAAGACGAGCTCTGTGACATTCTGAAAAAGTCCCGGACCGGGCAGGGGTTGTCCGTCGGGGATATCGCCCGGTTGACGGGATTGCCGGGCGGCGATGTGACGGCGCTGGAGCGGGGCGATCAACCACGCGATCGCGCGGAAGTGACGGCGCTGGCGAAAGCTCTGGGCCTGCGGCCCGAGCCGCTGGCCCAGATTGCGATCGAGCAATGGGAGCCGGTCGCCCAGCGTCCGCCTGCCTGGGTGGAAACGATTCACGGCTCGATCAACGGATACGGTGTGCAGGGCTATGTCGTGCATGACGCCGGCGAGGCCGTGCTGGTCGATACGGCCTACAACGCGCCGGCGATGATCGAGTTTCTATCCGGGCATCGCTTGAGCCTCGTGGGCATC
Organism: uncultured Nitrospira sp.; assembly: GCA_964512025.1. GTDB lineage: Bacteria > Nitrospirota > Nitrospiria > Nitrospirales > Nitrospiraceae > Nitrospira_D. The sequence goes on from CAZEHM010000014.1 coordinate 29,930, forward strand.
TGCCTTACCCATGGGCATGCGGATCATGCGGATGGTATCGAGCAGATTCTGAAATTTCACCCGGTGCCGGTCTATCTCGGAGCCGAAGATGTCGAGCTCCTCAGCTGGCAGCCGCCGTCGGCACAGTTGAAGGCGCCGGTTCATGGACAGACGATTGCCGTCGGCCGTCTGACGCTCCATTGTCTGCTGACGCCCGGCCATACGCCAGGCGGGATCTGCTATCGCCTGGACGATCGGGAGATGCCGGCCTGTTTTGTGGGCGATACGTTGTTTGCCGGGTCGATCGGCCGCTCGAACCCCAGCGCACTATATGAAACGCATCTGGCTTCCGTTCGGACAACCGTGCTCGGCCTTGCCCCGGAGTATCGTTTGTTGCCGGGCCATGGCCCCGCGACCACGGTCGAAGAAGAAGTGGTCCATAATCCTTTCTACGCGTCTGCATAGGAGCGCGCATGAACGGCGACCGGCAGGATGTGGGCGCCGAGGACACGGATGAATTCGAAGAGTCGACGTTTTCACGCTACCTGTTGCCGGTCGGTCTGTTCTGCCTGACGATCTTTACCACGCTGTGGGCCGGCGCCTATCAAGACCATCCCAACCGGTTTCATCCCTTTCGCGGAGCCTGGGAATTGCTGACGGAGCGACCCGGCGAACTCGTCAACGGGATTCCCTTTGCGGGCACGCTGCTGTTGATTCTCGTCACCCATGAGCTCGCCCATTATGTCTACTCGAAGCGGCATGGTGTGCCGGCGTCGCTCCCGTTATTCATTCCGGGCTTGCCGTTGCTGGTGGGAACCTTCGGTGCGATCATTCGGGTGCGCGGTCAGATTCTGGAGCGGAAGGCCCTCTTCGATATCGGGATCTCCGGACCGCTGGCCGGATTTGCCGTGGCCCTTGTCGCGCTGGTCGTCGGACTGCACTGGTCGCAGATTGAGATGGGCATCAGTTCGGCCAGTCCGTTCTATGTCGGGCGATCGGTGCTCATCGATTGGTGCGTGTCGCTCGTACTGGGAGAGATGCCGAGAGGAGCGAGCGTCAATCTGCATCCGGTTGCCGAGGCGGCGTGGTTCGGCCTCTTCGTCACCTGTTTGAATCTCATTCCCATCGGACAACTCGACGGCGGCCATGTCGCCTACGCCCTTTGGGGCAGGAGACAGCGGACTATCGCGTTCTGGGTCATTCCCGTCCTTCTCGTGCTTGGCTACCTCGGCTGGCAAGGCTGGTGGCTGTGGGTGATTCTCTCGACGATCCTCGGAGTAGGGCACCCGCCGATTCCCGATCCGGCGTCTCCGCTGGGCTCCGCGCGAATCTGGCTCGGGCGAGCGACGGTCCTGCTCTTCGTGCTCATCTTCACGCCTTTCCCCATCGTCACCCGCTAGCAGGATGCTGAAAAAGTCCGCCAGCGGCGTTCTCGCTTCTCTCAGAGGCTCAACGTAAGAGAAGCGCGCTGTAGGCAAGGTACATATCCGCTCGCATGTGATCGAAGCGAGCGGGTCAAGCGAAGCTTGGTATGTACCTCATCGCCTCTTCGTTTGCTGCGGCCTTGCTGACGGTCTTTTTGAGCATCCTGCGAAGGGGATCCAATTCGTGGCCGGACTTACGTGGGAATTTGTTGCAAATTCTTGTCGGATCGTCCGGTTGGCCCTAGCATGCAGACATGGATTCGATAGAGGTACAGACCGGATCATGTCCCAAATGTCAGGCCGATCGGTCGGAGGCCGCGCTAGAGTGCGTCCGGTGCGGAATCGTTTTTGCCAAATACCGGCCGGTGTCTGTTCGTGCATTCGACAAGCCAGCCGAACCAGTTCGTGCCGGGTCCACCTGGTGGCTGACGGCAAAAGAGTGGCTGCTCGAAACCGATACCACGACGGACTCGATGACGTTCTACGGGCGGGCGGTCGTGTTTCTGGGGTTGTTGTGGTGGGGGCGGATCTTCATCATGACGCCGCTGGAAACCAACTACACCGGGGAATCCTTTCTCCATCTCATCAATCTGCCGTTTCACGAAGCGGGACATCTGATCTTCAGCCCCTTCGGCCGCTTCATGATGATTCTCGGCGGGAGTCTCGGCCAGGTGCTCATGCCGCTGATCTGCCTCGGCACGTTCCTCATCAACACCCGCGATCCATTCGGGGCCTCGGTCGCGCTCTGGTGGACGGCCGAAAGCCTCATGGACGTGGCGCCCTATATCAACGATGCCCGCGATATGGAACTGATCTTACTGGGCGGGGTGACCGGGAAAGAAACCGACGGCCATGATTGGAATAATCTGCTGACGATGACGGGTCTGCTGAATTGGGACCACCGTCTGGCTCATGGAGCCTACAGCATCGGGATTCTGCTGATGCTGGCGTCTCTCGCCTGGGGGGCGTGGCTGTTGCGACGCCATGCTCAGCGGATGCGGGCCTAGAGAGAGGTCTTCGCCTCCAGTGTCCGTTGCGTTTCTGAATCTCTTACTTCGATGCCGGTGCGGTCCGATGATGAAGCAACGGCGGCCCCAGCGGGACCATCTGATGCCCGGTAAAGGCTTGAGTCAAACTTGCTACCGCATGATAGAAAGCCATGAATCCGACAACGATGTGCAGGATACCGGGCAGGGTTTCTCCGATCAGATCGAGCCGCTCGAGAACGGTCGAAGAAAAGGTGATCGTGATTACGATATGGAGAATGCAGAGCGTGGCGTTACGATAGGCGGTGAGGTAGACCATCACCAGTGAAAATGCGGCGTAGACGAAGTTGATTGGAGCGAAGAGCACCATGTCCAGATGAAATGAGGTGCTTTCGCTCACGAGCTTGGCGATACAAACGGTTGTCCAAAAGAATCCGTACATCGTCAGCGCGGTGCCGCCCAGCTGCTCGTGATAGCGGATGTCGGTGATGCCGGCCAGAATCTGCACAATCCCGCCGAACATCAGGGCAATCACCAGCGTGCCGACCTTGTTCGATTGGGGAATGCCGCCGAGCTGCGCCACGCCGAGCGTCAGGGCTCCCACCGCAAGACCGAATAATCCGATCGCCAGCACATCGATGCGCCGATGATGCTCTCCACCGCTCATAAGGCTCCTCCCGTCATGGTCTTACGGCCGCCACCCGTCAATCGGCGCCCAGCATGCCTTACCGGCTCTTGAAAAGACAAGCGTCCTGGAGCAGACTGCGCACCATCGGCGATCAAACGCGCCGAGCCCTTGCTGAGGAAAGGACCACCATGACGGAGCGAACCCGTTTCCATGCCGGCATCGGGCTGATCGGATTCTGGTGCGCCATGCTGCTCCTTGCCGGAGAATGCGGCGCCGAGCAACGGGAGGCCCGCTTCACGCTGGTGTTGAACGGAGCCGCGGTCAAAGATAGCCGGACCGGATTGATCTGGGAGCAGGAGCCGGATCGTGAACACGATGTGTGGAGCCGATCCAATGAACGATGTACGATCAAGACCGTCGGCGGCCAGCAGGGCTGGCGCGGTCCGACGATCGATGAGCTCAAGACCTTGATCGATCTCTCACAGCACGACCCTGCATTACCGGTCGGACATCCATTCTCCAATATCAAGTCTGAAATCTATTGGACGTCGACTCCGCACCCGACCGACGACATCGTGGCCTGGCAGGTCAGTTTCTTCAGCGGCGAACCGGTCACCGATCAGAAGTCCGGCACCAGACGCATGTGGTGCGTGCTGGGAGAGTCCAGCCGGTAACGAATTCTGGACCGGTCTTTTAGGGGGTCGCCAGGATCCCATGTGCGGTAAGACTCAGACATAATTGCTAGGTCGATTCGTTTCCCATCTCGTCTTCAGCAAGTTTTGACCCCTTCTTGACGATCCATTCCTTGGTTTTAACACCGTTTTTACTTTGCGAGTGCTACATCACTCCTCAGGGAATAGTGGTAGAGAGGGGTGACCGGTGGATTTCCTGTATCTCAGTATTACGCTGCTCTTCTTCGCGGCCTCAGGTTGGCTGTTGCACAGTCTGGGGCGTCTGTAAGAAGGGGGATGATATGGCAGGGCTCTATATCATCGGCGGCATCCTCGCGCTTGGGTTACTGATCTATCTGATGATCGCCTTGTTGAAGCCAGAGAGGTTCTGATGACGATCAATGGACTGGCGCAGATCTCACTCTACTTTCTCGTGCTGCTCGCCCTGGTCAAGCCGTTGGGTTGGTACATGGCACGGGTCTACCAAGGCCAAGCCTGTGGGCTCGACCGGGTGGTGAGTCCACTTGAGCGGTTCGTCTATCGTCTATGTGGAATGTGCGAAACGGACGAGATGGACTGGAAGACGTACGGGATCGCTATGCTGGCCTTCAACCTCTTGGGGCTGGTCCTGCTGTATGGGCTGCAGCGACTCCAAGAATTTCTGCCACTGAATCCCCAGGGGTTGGGCGCCGTTCCGCCAGATCTTGCTTTCAATACGGCTGCGAGCTTCGTGACCAATACCAACTGGCAGGCCTATGGAGGCGAAACCACCTTGAGCTATCTGACTCAAATGGTGGGGCTCACGGTACAGAATTTTGTGTCCGCGGCAACCGGTATGGCGATTCTGGTCGCCTTGATCAGGGGACTTGTACGACGCAGCGCTCAGACCATCGGGAATTTTTGGTCCGATCTTGTCCGCAGTACGCTGTATATTCTCCTGCCGCTGGCCCTGCTCTTGTCTCTGCTACTGGTGTCACAGGGCGTCGTGCAAACGTTCGTCTCATACCAGACGATCACATTGCTTCAGCCGGTCAGCTTTGCCAAGCCCGTGACGGATGCACATGGGCAGCCGGTGCTGGATGAGCAGGGGAAACCCAGGGCAGAGACTGCAACGGTAACCGAGCAAGTGGTAGCGATCGGACCGGCGGCGTCTCAGATTGCGATCAAACAACTCGGGACGAACGGCGGTGGATTTTTCAACGTGAATTCCGCGCATCCGTTCGAGAATCCGACACCCTGGTCTAACTTTCTGCAGATGTTGGCGATCCTGCTGATTCCGGCGGCGCTTTGTTACACGTTCGGGATGATGGTCGGGGATACGCGTCAGGGGTGGGCGGTCCTGGCGGCAATGACCATTCTCTTGCTTCCGTTCGTCACACTCGCGGTCTGGTCAGAACAGAGCGGGAATCCTGCCTTCGGGACAATGGGAATCGATCAGGCCGCGGGCCCGGATCAGGCGGGTGGAAACATGGAGGGCAAGGAGACGCGGTTTGGCATTGTGAATTCCAGCCTCTGGGCGTCCGTCACCACGGCCGCATCGAACGGGTCCGTCAATTCCATGCATGACTCCTACACCCCTTTGGGCGGACTGGTTCCGATGTTTCTGATGCAGTTCGGAGAAGTAGTGTTCGGCGGGGTCGGCTCGGGCCTCTACGGCATGGTGGTCTTTGCCATTATCGCTGTGTTTCTCGCCGGGCTGATGGTGGGGCGTACTCCGGAGTATCTCGGTAAAAAGATCGAGTCGTACGAGATGAAGATGGCCGCGCTGCTCATCCTGATCATGCCCATCGTCGTGTTGGGGTTCACGGCGCTCGCCTTAGTCACCGAGACCGGTACCGCGTCGATTCTCAATCCGGGGGCCCACGGCTTCAGTGAGATTCTGTACGCCTACACCTCTCTGGGCAACAACAATGGGAGCGCTTTTGCCGGCTTGAACGTGAATACTCCCTTCTACAATCTCAGCGGGGGGATCGCCATGCTGATTTCCCGATTCTGGCTGGCGATCCCGACGTTGGCGCTCGCCGGGTCGCTGGCTCGAAAGCAGATTGTGCCGGCGGGACCGGGCACGCTCCCGACGCACACGCCGTTGTTTGTGGGGTTGTTGATCGGGGTGGTCGTGATGGTCGGGGCCTTGACGTTTGTGCCGGCCTTGGCGTTAGGGCCGGTCGTGGAACATTTGATGATGGTGGGTCGCTAGCCGCCACGCAGAGGCAATCACATGACGACATCGACGAAAGCGCGCCCGCTCTTCGATCCCCCGCTTGTCCGACACGCGATGCTGGAGGCGCTGCGCAAGCTCGACCCTCGACTACAGGTCCGTAACCCGGTGATGTTCGTGGTGCTCGTGGGGAGCCTCCTCAGTACCCTCTTACTTGTCCAAGCACTGGTCGGGAACGGAGAAGCGCCGGCTTGGTTCATTTTCTCGATTGCGCTGTGGCTCTGGTTCACGGTGCTGTTCGCCAACTTTGCGGAAGCCATGGCGGAAGGCCGCGGCAAGGCCCAGGCCGATTCGCTTCGTCGGGCGCGCCGGGACATCACCGCAAGGCGGCTCGGGCGGGTGGAGTCGGGCGTCGATGATGAGACCGTCACGGGCAAACAGTTCCAGCGGGGCGATCCGTCCAATGCGGTGTCCGCGAGCTTCTTGAGAAAAGGCGATGTCGTGCTGGTGGAGGCCGGAGAGATCGTTCCAGCTGACGGTGAGGCGATCGAAGGGGTGGCGTCGGTAGATGAGAGCGCGGTCACCGGTGAGAGTGCGCCGGTGATCAGGGAGAGCGGGGGCGATCGCAGTGCCGTCACAGGGGGCACGAAGGTGCTGTCAGACTGGCTCATCGTTCGTGTCACGTCGAGCCCAGGCGAGAGTTTTCTCGACCGGATGATCGCGATGGTGGAAGGGGCCAAGCGGCAGAAGACGCCGAATGAGATCGCCCTGACAATTCTACTGGCTGCGCTCACCATCATCTTTCTCCTGGCAACGGTCACGTTGCTGCCTTTCTCTTTGTATGGCGTGCAGGCCATCGGGCAAGGAACGCCGGTGACCGTGACGGTGTTGGTGGCCCTGCTCGTCTGTCTCATTCCTACGACAATCGGGGCTCTCCTCTCGGCCATCGGTATCGCCGGTATGGATCGCATGGTGCAAGCCAACGTCATCGCCATGTCGGGAAAGGCGGTCGAGGCGGCGGGCGATGTGGATGTGTTGCTGCTCGACAAGACCGGGACCATCACGCTGGGCAACCGCCAGGCAACCGCTTTTCATCCTGAAGAAGGGGTCAGTGAGCAGGCATTGGCTGATGCGGCCCAACTCTCGTCGCTGGCGGATGAGACGCCGGAGGGCCGCAGTATCGTCGTGCTTGCGAAAGAGAAGCATGGATTACGCGCCCGCGCCATCCACGAGCTGGGGGCCACGTTTATTCCCTTTACGGCTCACACCCGCATGAGCGGTGTCAATCTCAACGGGAGGGAAATACGCAAGGGGTCCGCGGATGCTATTGAAGCCTATGTGACGGAGCGGGGCGGACATTTTTCCCGCGCGACACGCGCACAAGTGGAAATCATTGCGAAGCAGGGGGGGACTCCGCTGGTGGTCGCGGAGGGGGCCAAAGTGTTGGGCGTCATCGAACTCAAAGATGTTGTGAAGGGCGGGATCAAGGAACGATTCGGGGAGCTGCGATGCATGGGCATCAAGACGGTGATGATTACCGGCGACAATCCGCAGACTGCAGCGGCTGTGGCCGCGGAGGCCGGCGTAGACGACTTCCTGGCGCAGGCCACGCCTGAAGCCAAGCTCCAGCTCATCCGCGAGATGCAAGCCGGCGGCCGGCTTGTCGCCATGACGGGGGACGGCACAAACGATGCCCCGGCACTGGCTCAGGCTGACGTCGCCGTGGCGATGAACACTGGCACGCAGGCCGCCAAAGAAGCGGGCAATCTGGTCGATCTGGATTCGAATCCCACGAAGCTCATCGAGATCGTGGAAATAGGCAAGCAGTTGCTCATGACCCGCGGAGCCCTGACCACGTTCAGCATCGCCAATGATGTCGCGAAGTACTTCGCCATTATTCCCGCCGCTTTTGCCACGACCTATCCGGCTCTGAATGCGCTCAACGTCATGGGATTGGCAACTCCGCAAAGCGCGGTCCTGTCCGCGGTCATTTTCAATGCGCTGATCATCATTGCGCTCATTCCACTCGCGTTAAAAGGAATCGTCTATCGTCCGATCGGCGCGGGCGTATTGTTACGGCGACATCTTCTGATCTACGGGTTGGGCGGGGTCGTGGTGCCGTTCATCGGCATCAAGTTGATCGACATGATCTTAGTCGCGCTTCATTTGATCTGAGGCAGTCATGAAAGACCACATAAGGCCTGCGCTGACAATGATACTGATCCTGACGATCCTCACCGGATTGGTCTATCCGCTCATGGTCACCGGGCTGGCTCACCTGATTTTCCCCGACCAGGCGAACGGCAGCGTGATCGTCCGCGACGGAAAGGTCGTGGGCTCCAAGTTGATCGGACAGCATTTTGATCAACCGGAGTATTTCTGGAGCCGCCCGTCGGCAACCTCGCCGTTTCCTTATCATGCCGCCGCGTCGGGCGGATCGAACCTCGGACCCACCAACCCGGCGCTCATCGGGGCGGTACAAGCCAGAGTGGATGTCTTGAAAGGCGCCGATCCCGGCAACAAGATGCCGATCCCGGTGGACTTGGTCACCGCCTCCGGCAGCGGACTCGATCCCCACATGAGTCCGGCGGCGGCTCTGTACCAAGTGAAGCGAGTCGCCGGGGCGCGAGGCCTGGACGAGAGCACCGTGGGAGGGCTGGTTGCCCGGCACACAGAAGACCGCCAGTTCGGATTGTTAGGCGAGCCACGAGTCAATGTCATCCAGTTGAATCTTGCGTTGGATGAACTACGCTAGCGGCGGCTCGTCTCGTTGACGCCCTTCAGGCCCTTCCCTAGAATTCAGTTGGTATTAGCGCGAGCAACTGCGGTGCCGCGAGAGGGTCTGATTCCATGAGCCAGCAACGACCAGATCCGGACGCGCTTCTCAAGCGTGTGCAGGCGGAGGAAGCCCGGCAGGCGGAAGGCAAGCTCAAAGTCTTTTTGGGTGCCAATCCAGGGGTGGGCAAGACCTATGCCATGTTGGAGGCGGCGCACGAGCAGCGGCGCGACGGTGTGGACGTTGTCATCGGTGTGGTGGAGACCCACGGACGAGCGGAAACCGAAGCCTTGGTGAGCGGACTGGATGTGCTGGCCCGCTGCGCCGTGGACTATCGGGGCACCGTACTCCAGGAATTCGATCTCGACGCGGCCCTGGCCCGCCGTCCCGCCATCATCCTCATCGACGAACTCGCCCACACCAACGCACCGGGCCTGCGCCACGCCAAGCGGTGGCAGGATGTTCAGGAATTACTGAAAGCCGGGATTCATGTCTACACCACTGTGAATGTGCAGCACCTGGAAAGCTTGAACGACGTGGTGGCCCAAATTACCGGCGTGCGGGTTCGCGAGACGGTACCGGATTCCGTGCTCGAACGGGCAGATGATGTGGAGTTGATCGACCTTCCGCCCGACGACCTTCTACAGCGGCTCAAAGACGGGAAAGTCTATGTCCCGGAACAGATCCAGCACGCCATCCAGCATTTTTTCTCAAAAGGCAATCTCATCGCGTTGCGTGAACTGGCCTTGCGCCGCACGGCTGAGCGGGTGGATCAGCAGATGGAAGTTTACCGGCGCGACCACGCAGTGGTGCGGACCTGGCCGGCCGCGGAAACCATCATGGTCTGTGTGAACGTGAAACCGCGCGGCCCACGACTCGTGAGGGCCGCGCGCCAGATGGCGGCAGATCTGCATGCCAAGTGGATCGCGGTCTATGTGCAGATTCCCCGACATCTTCGATTGCCTCAGGCCGAACGCGGTCGGCTGGGGCAGACGTTGCGGCTGGCGGAGCAGCTGGGAGCCGACTCGGTCACGTTGACCGGCGAGAACGTCGCCCAGGAACTCTTGAGTTATGCGCGCAGCCGAAATGTGACCAAGATCATCGTCGGGAAGCCGGTCAGGTCCCGGTGGAAAGAATGGATCTTCGGATCAGTCGTGTCGGAGCTCATCCAGCAGAGCGGGGAGATCGACGTCTATGTCATTACGGGCGAGGCCGGCGAGGGACAGCCGCTTGTCCGCCGGAGTCTCCAGAGAACCAGCAACGTCTCGCGGTATGCCGCTGCGTCCTTCGGGGTCTTCTGTGCGACGACGGTCGCCTGGCTGATGCATCCGTACTTCGCGGCGGCGAACTTGATCATGATGTACCTCATCGCGGTGATCGTCGTCGCGACTCGCCTCGGACGCGGACCGTCGGTGCTCGCATCGGTCCTCAGCGTGGCGTCTTTCGACTTTTTTTTTGTTCCGCCCTACTATTCCTTCGCCGTCTCCGACCTTCAATACCTCATGACTTTCGGGGTAATGCTGGTTGTGGCGTTGGTCATCAGCAATCTCGCCGTGCGGCTCCACCAGCAGGCCGAACTGGCCCGCTATCGGGAACGGCGCACCGGCGTGCTGTACACGATGAGCCGCGATCTCGCCACGCATCGGGGAACTGATCTGTTGGTCCGGCTCGCGGCGAAACATCTTCGGGACGTGTTCGACGCCCAGGTCGCGATTTTTCTCGCGGATGGCGACAAACGGGTGCAAGTGCAACGCAGTGAAGGGCTGCATTTTGAATTTGACCCCAAGGAGTCGGGTGTGGCGCAATGGGTATTCGACCACAGTGAGCGTGCCGGACTTGGGACCGATACGCTTCCCGGAACCAGCGCCCTCTATATGCCCTTGGCCGGTTCCGCCGGAGCGATCGGAGTGGTGGCGCTCCGGCCGACCGATTCCAGCCGACTTTTGGACCCCGATCAGCTGCATCTGCTCGAATCACTCCTGAGCCAGGTGGCGCTGGCGATCGAACGGACGCGTTTGTCTGAAGAAGCGGAGAAGGCTCACGTGCGGGTAGAAACGGAGCGCATGCGGAATGCGATCCTGAGTTCCGTCTCGCATGACCTGCGCACCCCGCTCGCGACTATTATCGGTGCCGCCAGTAGCTTAATGGTCGACCAGGGTGAACTGGATTCCACTGCCCGGTGCGAGCTCTCTCGATCTATTTTCCGGGAGGCCGATCGCCTGGACCGCTTGCTCAAGAATCTGCTCGACATGATGCGCATCGAAGCCGGGGCGGTGCAGCTCAACAAAGACTGGCACCCTGTGGATGAAGTCGTTGGTGCGGCCCTGGCCAGAGTGGAGGGCCGGTTGCGTGAACATACCGTCAATACGGCTTTTCCCGCCGATCTGCCGTTGCTGCTTGTCGACGGGGTGCTTCTTGAACAGGTGGTGATTAATCTCGTGGAGAATGCCGCGAAGTACGCGCCGCCGGGAACCTCCATCGATCTATCCGCGTCAGCCAGTGATCGCAACGTGATCGTCGAAATCGCGGATCGAGGGCCGGGGATCCCGTTCGGCGAGGAGGGCCGCATCTTCGACAAATTCTATCGTGCCAAACCCGCACGAGAGGGAGGTGTCGGGCTGGGGCTGACGATCTGTCGCGGCATCGTGGAGGCGCATGGCGGCCGTATTTGGGCGGAGAATCGTTCAGGAGGCGGGGCCCTCTTTCGGTTTGCGATCCCGTTACCGGATCAGCAGCCGCTGGTAGAGATGGAGCAGGCGGAGGTCCGACAAGCGGAAGTCCGGTCAACAGAACCGCGGTAATTGGGTGCAATGCCGTATGTCACAGGAAGCTACGATACTGTTGATAGAAGACGAGCCTGAAATCCGGCGTTTCCTCAGGACGACGCTGCCTGCGCATGGATTTCGGCTCCATGAGGCCACCACGGGAAGGGACGGATTGGCCGAGGCCAAGGCGAGAAATCCGGATTTGATCCTGTTGGACCTCGGTTTGCCGGATCTTGATGGCGGCGAGGTCATTCGCCAGGTGCGGGAGTGGACCGTCACGCCGATCATCGTTCTGTCGGCTCGAGACCAGGAGCAGGTGAAGGTGGCGGCGCTCGACCTCGGTGCCGACGATTTTGTGACGAAACCGTTCGGAGTCCAGGAGCTGCTCGCGCGGATGCGAGCGGCGCTTCGTCATGCTTCCCGCTCCGCCGCCGATGCCGTCGAACCGGCGTTTACGCTGGGCGATCTCAAAGTGGATCTCGGACGGCGACAGGTGTTTGTCTTAGGGAAGGAAGTTCATCTCACGCCAATTGAATACAAGCTACTGACCACGCTTATCCGCCATGCGGGAAAAGTATTAACCCATCGACAGTTACTGAAAGCGGTCTGGGGGCCGCTTCATGTCGAAGAAGGGCATTATCTACGGGTCTACATGCGTCAACTGAGGAATAAGTTGGAGAACATCCCGGCTCATCCGCGTTATCTGGTGACGGAACTGGGCGTTGGTTACCGGCTTCGTACGGAATAACTCTCTTCCCCCGTTTCTTATGAGTTCTTTACATCCTCGCCGCCAGTTTTGACCTCACTTTGATAGCCGCCAGCCTATAGTTGTCGAACGAGAGTGACGACCGTATTCATCGATGTATGGGCGGATGATCGGAAGGGAGGGCGTCGCAGCATGGTCATTGAAAGTCGGGTGTGGTGGTCATGTGTATTGATCGGACTATTGTGCGGGCTGACGCCTGCCGTCTCGTTGGCGGACCAGCCGGGGACGGGGGAGATGCAGGCTGTGACCTCTGTGGCTCCTGAGGGCGAAGGTGGACCGCAGGAACGGTCCTGGTTCTTCGGTCGGCTCTGGAACGCGTATGTCGAGGAGTTCAATCCTTCTCCGGCTGGTCTGTCAACCGAGCCGGAACCGGCCCGCCGGGCGTTGCCCGCTCCCTGGGATTCGCCGCCCTATCCGAGCGCGGAATACCAGGGCTCTCCTCTGATCGGGGTTCCCGTCAGCAGCAAGGAATATCCGCTGATGACGGCGCTGGGCAGGACTTCGCTGGGCGAGCTTATGCGGGACAACCGGCTCAAGGTGTATGGCTGGTTGAACGGTTCTTACAACTGGAGTACGTCGAGCAATTCAAACATGCCCAGCTCCTATTGGATTGTTCCAAAGTCCGTCATATTGGAGCAGGCTGTCCTTCGGCTAGAGCGCGAGGCGGATACGGTGCAGACCGATCATGTGGACGTGGGATTCCGGCTGACGGGACTCTACGGGAGCAATTATCGATACATGACGGCCGGCGGCTATTTCAGCAATCAACTCTTGAGACAGAATCACCGCTATGGATTTGATCCGACCGAAATCTACGCGGATACTTATATCCCCAACATCGCCGACGGTTTAATCCTTCGGGTAGGTCGGTGGGTGGCGACACCGGATATTGAAGTACAGTTCGCTCCGGACAACTACCTTGCGACTCACTCGTTACAGTTTACCTTTGATACCTATACGCAGACCGGTGCCATGGCGACTTTGAATCTCAATCGGCAATGGTCGGTTCAGGGGGCCGTGCATTCTGGCACCGATATGGCGCCCTGGTATCAAGGGGCCGTTCCAACGGGCATGGTGGGGGTGCGTTGGGTAGCGGCAGACAACAACGACTCGGCGTACGTGGTGCTGAACAACATCAACACCGCCAAGTTTCGCCATTTCGATGTCGACGGCCAGCCGGCCGGACACGATAACTTCAATTACGTTGTCGGTACCTGGCAACACCGATTCAATCAGAAAATCCATACCAAGCTGGCCGGTATATACATGTGGCAGCGCGATGCGGTGGTCGGCGGTACGCCCAGTATCGGGCCGACGCAGTCCTTTGGCGGAGGCGGAGGCCGGGGAGCGATCCTTCCCGGCATCTCGCTGACGTACGGGATTCTCAACTACACCATGCTCCAAATCGCGTCGCGGGATTTCATCACGGTGCGGAATGAGTGGTGGCGGGATGAACGGGGTATGCGATCGGGGTTTGCCGGGCATTACTCGACTCATACGGTCGGGCTCACACATCAGTTCAACGACATTGTGATGATCCGTCCTGAAGCAGGCTACTATCGGAACTACACGAGACCGGCTTTCGATCTGGGCACAGAGAAGGATATGTTCATGATCGGGGCGGACATGACCGTCCGGTTCTGATCAGGCAGGCTCACCGTGGCAGGGGTTGCGCCGGCGGGTATCTGATGGATGAAAGCTGGTCGGAAAGGCGTTGTCCGAACCCTTCGAGCGCAGCGGTTTTAGCCTGACGCAGCACGTCCCGATCATCGAGAGTCATGGCGGCACCGATCTGCTTTGATTGTCCCTCGGCAGTTTCCGAGCCAAGCCCGGCTCCGGACCGCACGTCCCACAGGGTGCCTTCCGTCAGGAACAACGCCTCGCTGACCGTCCCGGGCGCGAGGTAGGCGCCGACGATCGTCGGATACAGCAGAGCATAACCGTTGTTGTGACGATCCACGGCGCCGGCCCCGGTGATGATCACGATCACATCCGCACCATAGCGCGCGGCGGTTTTCCGGATTTCCGGCAGATCGGGATTTTGCGTGGCCGGGTTTGCGATCACGATCGCGTCGCTAAGGATTTGTTGATCCCGCAAGGGAGCCAGTGCGCGAATCAACAGGTCCCCGTCCTGGCTTAGCCATGTGGTCACCCGGATGGATTCTCGAGTTGGGAATTCCTTCTTCGTGAAGAAGATTCCGAGGCGGAACGGGGTCGATATCGTCGGGATTGACTCCGGCATCCCGGCGGTGGTCTGAAGCGTGGACAGATTCATGCTTTGACGCATCACGCTCTGCATCTCCGTTCGATCAAATCCGGTATTGCTTGCGCAGGCTGACAGCATGATGAGCACGAATGGGAGGAGGGGGATAGCACGTCGAATCATTGAATCCTCACGTGAGGGTGCGTGGTAGGTTGGAAAGATCTTCCAGGGCCAGCATGAGAGCATGGGTCCCGCTCCGGCCATGGCCGAGCGCCTGCACGCGTTGATAAAGCCCGTGCACCAACGTTAGTCCGGGTAATGTGAGGTTCATTCGTTTCGCCTCATCCAGCGCGATGCCCATATCTTTGACGAAATGTTCGACGAAGAATCCCGGGTCGAAGTTGCGCTGCAGGATTCTGGGGGCCAGGTTGTCCAGGGTCCAGCACGCGGCGGCGCCTCCGCGGATCGACTCGAGCATGTGCGTCAGGTCGAGCCCCGCCTTGAATCCGTAGAGCAAACTTTCACACACGCCCGCCATCGTTCCGGCAATCACGATTTGGTTGCACAGTTTCGCATGTTGTCCGGATCCCGCGCCGCCCTGGTACACAATCTTTTTGCCCAAACATTCGAAGAGCGGGCGCATACGTTCCACGGTTGCGCGGTCTCCCCCGGCCATGATGGAGAGGGTTGCGTTCTTGGCGCCAACGTCACCCCCTGACACGGGCGCGTCGAGCGCGTGGAGTCCCTTGGCGGACGCGGCAGCGGCGATGTCCCGGCTCAGGGCCGGTTCCGTCGTCGTCATGTCGATGAGAATCGATCCCGGCGTCGCTCCGGCCAGAATGCCTTCAGGCCCGAAGTAGACGTCGCGTACGTCGCGGGGAAATCCGACCATCGTGATGATGACGGTTGATCGTTCGGCGACCGCGCGAGGACTGTCGGCCCAGGAGGCTCCGCGCTCGAAGAGCGAGTGCGCTTTGGATTTGGTGCGGGTATAGAGCGTGAGGGGATAGCCGGCTTGTAGCAGATGCCCGCACATGGAGGCGCCCATCACGCCGGCGCCGATCCATCCGATACGACTGTGAGAGGGAGCTATCTGCTGCATAGGAGAGACAATTACCCGTTAAAATCCGCTGCCGCCGCCGCCGCCGAACCCCCCGCCGGAAAATCCTCCTGAGGAGCCGCTGCTGCTACTGCTGAACCCGGAGCCGCCGGAACTGCGCGGCGCGGAGGTCATGGCCGTGCCGGCTGCAGCGGACAGTTGTGACAGGTTGCCGGTCAGGTTCCGCGGCCGGAAGTCGGCAACGTTGGCTCCTTGATACCAGGTAGGCGGCTGCGTGTAAATGCCGTCGAAGGCGTTGGTCCAATTCTTTTCGACTCCCAGGGCCATGGCAAAGGGGAGAAATTTTTCGAACATCTCAGGTGTTTTCACGAGGCGGTCAAAACGATCGGACTCGACGCGGGTCAGGAACTCCTCGAAGCCCAGCACCTTCTCCAGCGCCCTGGTGCCGCGCAGCGTCCGGGCCGGCATGATCCGGCCGAATCCGATGATGATGAGTCCCGACAGGACACTCGCAGCGGCTCCGGCTTGAAAGGCCAGGCCGAATCGTTCGTTCAACCAGGCGCTTCCGAATACGGCGGCAACGGCCACGGTGATTCCGCCGATCGTATACGCCTGTTTGACCCGGTCGGGCCGGCGTACGTAGTAGCCGCGGGTGACGAGCTGATCGAACAGTGAGGATCTGATCCCGTCCAGGCGCGCGTAAAATCGATTGGTCAGGTCGGTCAAGGCCACGGTTTCTTCATGCTCGTCGGAGTGCGCTCCGGCCGGGAAGATCCCTCTCAGAGTCGAGCTCTCATGCGCTTTTAATCCCTTCCAGGCGGACGAGGGTTGGAGTCGGTGCAAATGGTATCCGGTGCTCGACCACAATCCGAGGAGTTTCGGCTCCTGCCGTTCCTCGATCCGGATATAGCCACGCACTGCGAGGTCGACCAGGGTGGCGGTGATATCCCGCAGGTCAGGCGAGTCATCCACCAGGGTGCCGAGCTCGGCGGGCGTCAGCTGATCGGGAGGCTCGTAGCTGACGATGATGGGCCGCAGGCGCGGATCGCGGCCGCGGGTGTACCACAGATACCACATCACGCCGAACACGCCGAGGGGCAGGGCCAACGGCCAGTTGTACCGAAGAAACAGCTGGGTCAGCTGTAGGGGCCCCGGTTCGTCGACCAGGCCTTTATCCCACCCTACGACGGCGGTCAGACCTTCACGGAATCCCAGCGGCCGCGTCATCTGATAGCGGATTTCTGCGCCCTCAATTCGAACGTCGGCCTGCTGTTCGCGCGCGCCGTAGGCCCCGCTGAAGGCCAGCGCTTTCACGCCGGTGGCCTTCGCCGGTAACCGTACTCTGGCGGATGCCGATTCGATCGGGACGTCCCATTCGTCGCCGGTCACATTCCAGTAGAGCTCGTCATGATCTTCAAAGTATTTGAGTCCGTTGGTGACCCGATAGGTGAGGATCAGGGTTTTGGTGGTGTCCTGTGCGCCGGGGAGCCAGATCTTAACACTCCGGTAATGCCGGTCCCGGAAGCTTTCGTATTTGAGCGGCGCCTGGTGTTCGTCCGTGACGCTCACGAGGTCCAGCAGCAGCGTGTAATTGAATCCCTGCGGGGTGCGATATTCGACCGGGATATCCCGTTTCAGCCCGTTCCACGATCCGGCGAAGCGGGGCCGGATCGTCTCCGTGACCAGGAGGTCGCCGCCGGAGCGTACGTCAATGTCGGCCTGGAATTGCTCGATCGCCAGTGAGCGGGCGTGGCCAATTCCGGCCGTCAGAAGCCAGCTCAGGAGCAGCAGCGTCAGGTGAACGAGGGTCGGTGCATGCATAGAATCAGCGCCTCGCGTGCACTCACCAGTGAGCGCGTGAGATCAGCGGGCGGCCTGTTCGAAACGGACTTTCGGGACGGCCCGTTCCGCCGCGTCGGCAATTTCAAAGAACTCGCGCGGCTTGAAGCTGAAGGAATTGGCAATGAGGTTGGACGGGAACTCCTGAATCTTCGTGTTCAGATCGCGTACCACGGCGTTGTAATACCGGCGGGCATTCTGAACGGCTTCTTCGATCTGAGCGAGCGAGGTCTGGAGCTGGGTGTAGCTCTCAACCGCGCGCAGTTGCGGATAGGCTTCGGCCAGGGCAAAGAGAGACTTCAGCGATTGCGCGAGCAGGCTCTCGGCGTCGGCTTTCGTGGAAGGAGTTGCGGCGGCCATGGCGCGGTTGCGGGCGGCGATCACGGCTTCGAAGGTGTCCTTCTCGTGTCCCGCATAGCCTTTCACGGTTTCGATCAGATTGGGCAGCAGATCGTAGCGCCGCTTGAGCTGCACGTCGATGTCGGCCCAGGCATTCTCCGATTGGACTTTCAGCCGGACCAGGGAGTTGTAGATGCCGATGACCAGCACGACGAGCCCGACCAGCACTGCCAAGAAAATCCAGGTCATGAGTTTTTCTCCTCGTTCGCGCGCATTCATTGCGCCAATACATCGGAACACACTCGTAAAACTATATCCGTAAGGGTGTGAACTGTAAAGAAATCGGAGTCTCTCGACTCGAAGGCGGAGGCCGGACGGGGCTACTCGATCACCGGCAGAATACGGGTCGCGACGGCTTGGACGAAGCCCTCCTCTTCCGTGACGACTTTGAGTCCGTGAAAACTCAGATAGTAGCCGCCGTGGCTGGGTGCTTGAATGGTCGCGCTCACTTCGACCCGTTGGCCGTCTTCGATTTCAGGGTCACGGATGAGCGGTCTTCCGCAGATACCGAGGACGGCGACAGAGATGACGGCGGTGTCGTCTTCGAGTTTGAAGAGATAGGCGCCGTAACAGGCGGTGTCGTTAGGGAGTTTATAGGGATCGAGCGGCTGCACGTCCCGCGCGGTTCCCTGTAGCGTCACCTGGCGCAGGTGATAGATCCGGGGCTCTTCAAGGATCTGCTGAATGGGAATCGGCTCCTCTGCCAGGAGGATTGCCGGAAGCCCCAGGATTAACAGAACTGTGGCGGTGCTGAGCTGTTGGAGGAATGATCTGTACGATCGCATGGCGCACGCATTCTACCATTGTTTACTCATGAAGCACCCCGCCCCCGTCTTTCGCTTCAAGCCGTGGGCCGCTATAATCCGCGCTCAGAACATGTGGAGGGATGCATGACTGTGAATAAGCAGCAGCTCAAGAAATATATTACTGACAGCCGCCCGCGATTTGAAGATCTCCTGGGGCAATTGGTGGAAGTGCCGTCCATCAGCATGGACCCGGCCAGGGCGGGAGAGATGCCGCGCGCCGCGACGCTCGCCGTGCAATATTTGAAGAGCCTCGGAGCCGATGCGCAAGTTGTCGAAACAGGCGGCTACCCGATCATTTCGGGAGGCTGGACGACGGGCGCCGGCTATCCTACGGTGACGATTTACAACCATCTCGACGTGCAGCCGGCACAGGAGCCGGAGTGGAAAGACTCGCCATTCGCGTTTCGTAAAGACGGCGGCATCTACCATGGCCGCGGGGCGACGGATGACAAAGGGCCGGCGCTGTCGGCGCTGCTTGGCGCCCGCTATGCCATCGAACAGGGTGTTCCGATCAACATTCGCTTTCTGTGGGAGCTGGAAGAGGAAATCGGCAGTCCGCATTTTGCGGCGGGCCTCAAGAATCGCGCGGCCATTCCGCGGCCGGACTCCGTCGTGGTCTCGGATACGATCTGGATCGCCAAAGGGAAGCCCGCCATGCCCTACGGGTTACGCGGATTGATCGGCGCGCGCCTGACGCTTAAGACGGGGACGAAAGATGCGCATTCCGGTGTGACGGGTGGAGCCGCGCGCAATCCGCTGGCGGAGTTGATGGACGTGGCGCATGCCTGTGTGGATGCCAAAACCGGCAAGGTGAAGATTCCCGGGTTCTACAACGATGTGGTTGAGCCGACGAAGGCGGAGATCAAGAGTTTCCTCAAATCAGGCTTCCAAGTCTCCAAGTTCAAGCAAGCCTACGGCTTTCAGACGCTGCGCACGCAGGATCCGGCCGAGATCATGCGCCGTATCTGGGCGGCGCCGACATTCGAAGTGCACGGACTGACGGGAGGCTATCAGGGGCCCGGGGTGAAGACGGTCGTGCCTGGTCAGGGTGAATTGAAAGTCAGCATGCGGTTGGTGCCCAATCAGACGCCGGAGAAAGCGTTTGCCTTGCTCAAGAAGTATGTGGCCAAGCTGAATCCCAATGTGAAGGTCGAGGCGGAAGGCATGTTGCAGCCGTTCCAGGGATTATTTGAAGGGCCCTATGTCGAAGCGGTGAAGCGGGCGGCGAAGGCGGGATTCGGCAAAGAGCCGGCCTTCATTCGCGAGGGCGGCTCGATCGGCGCGGTGGTGACGATGCAGAAGGCCTGGAAGGTCCCGATTCTCTTCATGGGGCTCAGCCTGCCCGAGCACGGCTACCATGCGCCGAACGAATACTTCGACTGGGGCCAGGCCTCCAGCGGCATGACCGCCTTCGCGCATTATTTTGAGGAGCTGGCGAAGATGGGGAAGAGATAGGGAGCAGCCGTCCTGTCTTTCTCACTCGCTGAGGCCCCACGATGAAGCGGTGGTCCCTCAATGCGCGCAGTGAAAGTCAGGCCGGCTGCTCCCGTCGGACGAGAGAGGAATGCTCACCCGGCTTTGGGATAGGACTGTTCCATGCAGTCGGGGCAGATGTCCCGTTCTACCTTCCGCTCGAAGTACTGCTCCAGATAATCTTCGATTCGTTTCCGGTAGGTCCCGTCCGAACGGACTCGCTTGCATTTGGCGCAGATCGCGATCAGACCGCGCAAGCTCTTCAACTCGTTCAGCGCCCGTTCGAGTTCGCCCGTTTTGGCGACGAGCTCCTGCTCGCGCAGGATGCGGGCATCGAGTTCCTGCTTCAGGCTGAGGGCGGTGGACACTCGCGCAACGAGTTCAACCGGAGTGATCGGTTTGCGGAGAAAGTCGGTCGCGCCGGCGGTGTAGGCGGCTTGCAGATCAGCCGTGTCGGTTTTGGCGGTGATCATAATGATCGGGGTATGTTCCAGCCGTTCGGAGGATCGAATCTGTCGGCAGGCTTCCAATCCGTCGATATCCGGCATCATCAAATCCATCAGGATCACGTCCGGGTCGCAGGGGGAGATCCGGCGCCCTATGATCCCGAGCCGTTCCAACGCCTGGCGTCCGGACTCGGCTGTCACGACCGGCCCATAGCCGGCTTTCAGGAGCACCGCCTGAAGAAACTCGCGTTCTTCGTCAAAATCATCGACGAGGAGAATACTCATGACCCTGCCTCCGTTTCACCAGCCATTCTGAACAATCTCACAAACTCAGGCCGCTCGATCCTGTGACGGATCGAGTCCTTCAAGAATCTCGGCAAGCTGTTGTATCTCTGCCCCGATGCCATCCGAGGCTTGTCTGCCGGCCGCTTGCTCAAGACGGCTCCCGATCGCACCGATTTCTTCGAACCCGTAGGATCCGGCCAGCCCCTTCATACGATGGCCAAGGGTTTGGATGGCCGTCCAATCGTGCGCGGACAGCGCCGAGGTTAACGCCTCGACGTCGCGCCGCCGGTTGTTCAGGAATTTCAGGCGGAGTCGCTCCAGCTCCTGTTCCGCCGGCGTGTGAGAACTCGATGTCATCGGCGCTGGACATTCTTCGGGCGTTTGGGGTGCCTGCTTGAGGGCCGGTCTGGCGTAGCGCTGGATGGCTTCAAGGAAGATCGCCTGAGAGAACGGTTTTCCGATGAAGGCTGTGCAGCCGGCCTGCCTGCTCCGCTCCCGTGCCGGCCCCAGTACATCTGCTGTCAAGGCGATAATCGGAGTGGCGACGATCCCCTGGGATTGTTCCCAATTCCGGATGGCCGTAGCCGTGGCATAGCCGTCCATTCCGGG
The DNA here is from genome assembly GCA_964512025.1 of uncultured Nitrospira sp. GTDB lineage: Bacteria > Nitrospirota > Nitrospiria > Nitrospirales > Nitrospiraceae > Nitrospira_D. Next base: position 51,203 of record CAZEHM010000014.1, read on the forward strand.
CATCTGAAGATCAAGAAAGATGAGGTCATAGCGGTGGGCCTGGCATTGTTCAACGGCTGAGAGGCCGTCGCCGGCGTGGTCCATCCGGTAGGGCAAGCCCTTAAGGTACAGGGTTGCCAGTTGCCCAATCTCGGGGGAGTCATCGACCAGGAGCAATGTCAGCGCTTCGCCGGAAGGCTTCTCGGCCGGAATGCCGGTGCCTGATGGCGGCGCGGCGTTCCGCTCTGGATCGGAGCTGGCCTGAACGGGCGCGGACGCGGCCGTGAAGGGAAGCAGGACGATGAAGGTGCTTCCTTTTCCCGGCTCGCTTGAGACCTGAATGGTTCCCTGCATCAGCTGAACCAGTTGTTTGCAGATGGAAAGCCCCAGGCCGGCCCCTCCGTATTTTCTGTTGTCACCGGAATCCACCTGTGTGAATCGGCCGAAGATATGGCTCAGCTGATCCGCGGGGATGCCGATACCCGTATCGTTGACCGCAAATTGCAGCCGGGGCCGTTGCCCGTCGGTCCCGGCGTTGGATACGGTGAGCGCGACCGATCCCTGTTCGGTAAACTTCAAGGCGTTCCCGATCAGGTTGAAGAGAATCTGTTGCAGTCTGAAGCCGTCTCCCTCCAATTGCGCGGGAACATCCGGGGCTACCGTGACCGTGAGGATGACGCCCTTGCGCACCTGCCGCAACTCCAACAGGCGTGTGGTTCGGTCCAGGAGCTCTCTCAAATCGAAGGGCGCGGATTCCACTCGCAGAGTTCCCGCCTCGATCTTCGCCAGGTCCAATACATCGTTGACGAGTCGCAAGAGCGCCTGGCTTGCGCGCTGGCTCATGAGGACACACTGGCGCTGCTCCTGGGTGAGCGCGGTCTTCAGGAGCACGTCGCTGGTGCCGACGATGGCGTTGAGCGGCGTGCGGAGTTCGTGGCTCATGTTGGCGAGGAACTCGGTCTTGGCCCGGTTGGCGGATTCCGCCGCCGCCTGAGTCCGACGGAGTTCGTCCTCGGCCTGCTTTCGCTCGGTGATGTCGCGCAGAAACGCGCTGAAAATCGTTTGCCCGTCGAGATGCATGGGCGTGATGGCCAGCTCCACGGGGAACTCCCGCCCGGTGCGATCCAGCGCCGTGATCTCGATCCGTTTGTTCAAGACCGGTCCGGTTCCGGTCTCGGCATAGTGGCGAAGTCCGCGTTCGTGGCCTTCGCGGTAGCGGGGGGGGATAATCGTCGTCGTCAGGGATTGCCCGATGACTTCGTCTATGCGCCACCCGAAGATGTGCTCGGCCTGGGGATTCCATCCGGTGACCAATCCGCGTTCGTCGATGGTGATGACGGCATCCAGGGCAATGTCGACGATCTTTCGGATCCTCGCTTCGTTGGCTTCCAGCGCGTGGCGGGCGAGCGCCGCCTGGGCTTCTTCCACCGATTGCCGATGCCGCGCCCAATAGAACAGGCCAAGCAATGGAACCAGGCCGATTTCGGCGATCCCGACCAGTTTCCAGAGGACGGTCCAAATCGATTGCAGAATTTCGGCACGATCAACACGGACGAGAATCCGCCATTGCAAACTGGCCGCACCGGATGAGCCGGCCATGCGTGCGTAGCCGGTGAGTGCGTTCCGTCCGTTCGCGCTGTCGATTTCCTCGACGTAGCCGGTCTTTCCCTGGTTGGCCATCATGGCTGACGTGAGACTGGCCGGAGGAATGGTTTTGGTTTCGCCCGTCAGCTCGTCCGAGGCGAGGAGCATGTCCCCCGTCTGGCTCAGCACGACGAATTCTTGAATTTCCGGATGCAACGAGGAGACCTGCTCTCGTTGAGTGGTTTGGGTGACGAAGAGGCGGAATCTCTCCTGGTCGATTTCCGACACGATGATGCCTTGGACGTTCTGCTGCGAGTCGAGAAGCCTGGCCGAGAAGCGAACGGAGTGCAGCGACCCTCCCGAATGACTCGGGCGATGAATGAGCTCGATCTGGGGGACGGCCTGCTGCATCGTGGCCTGCAGCATGGAGGGCGATACCACCGTCGCAGCGAGGCCGGCGGGCTCCGTAGAGGCGATGAGCCGGCCGTCGCTGTCGATGAGGGAGAGCCGTCGATACATGGGATAAATGTGCCGCAACTCTTCCAGGTATGCGCGGATTTCTGTCTGGTTCTGCTTGGTCAGGAAGGGAGATTGTGCGAAGGCCTGAATATCGCTCAAGCGTTCCGCCAGAACGAGGTCTAATTTGTCGGCAATGTCCGCTGCTTCCAGTGCGACGGTTTCGCCGGCCCGTTCGATCAGTTCGTTTTTGACCAGGAGCAGGGTCAACGGAACCATGCCGAGGGATAGGCAGAGAATGAGGCCGATGACGACCCGGCGGCTTCCGCTCACGGTTGCATATGTTCGCCAGCGTTTCATGTCACGGTCTATCGGAGAGGAACCGCATCGCCGCTCTCTATCGATTTGCGATCTGGCTATCACATTACCGCTGATTCTATGGAACTGCCTAGGTAATCCGACATTTTCGATGAGGTATCGATAAGGAATAGGAAGGGAAGGCGGCGCTTCGCTGCGCGGGCTCGCTTCCGCAATCGGTCGAAACAGAGAGAGAAGCCGGTGTAAGCGGGGCTGAGGCCCCCCGAGATCGAGTCTGCGGGGGGCCTAGAATGGACGGGCAGTGCGTCTCGGGCGTTGCCCGAGGCGTTATCCTTTTTTCTCTTCCGCCGTTGCCAGAATCGGCTGGAACATCGGGTCGGCGTCCAGCACGGCTTTCAGCAGTTCCGAGTGGAGGAAATAGCGCCAGACTTCGTCGGTTTTTCCCGGCACCTCATCGAACCACCGTTTGGCTTCGGTCACGTGGTGCAGTAGCTTGGCCTTGTCTCCGTAGTTGGGCATGAAGATCATGCTGTAGGCCATCGTATATTCGGCGAGGAATTTGTCGAGCGGAAGCTCGGCCACGGCCAGGGAGGCTTCTGCGTCGCTATAGGCGCGGTTGATTTCCTGATCGTGCAGGATGCGGTTCCACGCGGATTTGTGCAGGCGCGACCAGGCCAGTTGCAGCAAGGCTTCGGCCTTGGCCGACTTTCTGGTATCCGGGATTTCTTTGACCAGCGCCTCATGAGTCTCGATGGCGGCTCGCTGATCGTTGTTCCAGCGATAGGCCACGCCGAGTCTGAACCGGTTGTCAAGTTGTTCGGGGTGGGTCTTCGCGAGCGCTTCCGCGGCCGGCAACAGCCGGAACAGGTAATCGGCCGGCGTCGGCTGTGAGAATCCGCCCATTTCCATTCCGTTCGAGAGGTCGGTCCTCGTCGATTGGGCGTAGATGTTCCAATAGAATTCGTTGACGACCACCGACAGGGCGGGATCCCGGACGGTGAGGTTGTGTCCGTTGCCGCCTTCGCGCAGCAGGACGGCATAGAGATTTCTGGTGAGGACGGTCAACGCGTCCGGCTGGTTCGGGTCGATGATCAGAATGCGATTGAGCAGTGCCACCCGGTCCCGCAATTCCGGAAACGTGGCGGCCCGTGCCGCCGCCGCCGTGAGCGTGCCCGGCTGATCATTCGGGCTCCACCAGACCAGCGATTCCGGCAACACCCGGCTGATCTCCGTCGTGAACGGAATCTTCTCCGCCACCATGCCCGCGACGGACGGTTTGGTCGCAACCGGAAGATTGAACACGGCGGCATCGCCCGGGAAGCCATGCTTCTTCAGTCCGGTGAAGACGACCCACTGAGTTGTGACCGACTTCAGTGCCTTGCGGGCGCGCTTGATGGTATTGGCCCATTTGACCGTCCCTTCGGCATAGGTCACCGGGGAGGCCAGGGGATCCTGGTACTGGACAGTCAACAAGACGAGTGTCGTCGGCACAGACAGAATCTTTCCGCCGGCATCGAGTCGAAAGGAACCGGAGGGTATGGGGTGGCTTTTGTCGACGGTGACATGGAGACCGCTTCCAGGAGGAGAGATGCCGAGTTCCTCCATGACGAAGGCCGAGGCCGGCGTGCGCGCCAACTCGTCTCCGAAGAAGACGAGCGGGCCGGTGCTGGGCCAGAGAGCCGTCATTCCGACATCGTCGCGTTTCAATGCCGGTGCGTGGGCGGCTTTCAGATCTTGCCAGCAGGCTTCGTACGAGGGGTCGCTTGCCGGCGGGTACGCCTTCAGTCCTGAGGGTGCGGCTGCATGCAGGCGAAATTGACAGGCAAAATCCAACTGTCCGACCGCGACATGATCGCCCTTGGCAAGCGCCAAGGCATAGCGCCGCGCGGCATCGGTCGCGGGGCTGTTCCCGTGGCCGGCGGGTTTGGATTTGTTCGGGGAGGCCGCGATGGCGGTCTCCATTCCGGACCAGCCTGCGAGAAGAACGGTCATCAGGATGAGTACTATATATGCCCGACGGTTGTTATCGATACGGCAAGTCATCATTATCATCACCTGTTTCCTTAATGACAAATAAATGAGGGCCAAAGAACGATACTGTAGCATGGCGCCGAACGAATCTGAAAGAGGCCAGGGGAGCGGATTTACCGAGATCCCATGATAGAAAATTCCCGCGATCGACCGGCGGGAGCCGGCTTGGAAGGGGCGGGAATCGTAAGAGGGGTGAAGTCGTTAGCGCGGGCGCGCGGCCCGGAGGATGTCATTTCGCATGCGGGCGCGCTCCGCCTGCGAGAGAGCGGGGGCCGGCTGGTGTTGACAGAGCGCGACGGTCTGTCTGAGTGAGGCGACGAACTCTTCGCAGTTGGGGCAGGCGCCGAGGTGCTTGCGCAGCTCTTTGCACAGACTGCCGGGCAATTCATCGTCGATGTAAGCGGACAGCTTCTTCAGGATAGACACGCAGCGTCCCTTTCCGTGACGATGAGGCCGGACCGATGGTTTTTGCCGGGCGGATCGGGTCGTCGTCCGTTTCGCCATGGTTAGCGTCCTCCTTGCATGAGCGGGTGGCCGTTGTGCGATGGTTCGGATGCGGCAATCCCTTGAGCGCTGAGTTCGCGCCGGACAAACAAGCGCGCGCGATGGAGCCGGGACTTGACGGCGCGCTCGTTGAGCCCGACGACGCTGCCGACTTCTTTGGCGCTCAACCCTTCCATGTCGCGCAGAACCAGCACCATGCGGTATTTTTTGGGGAGTTTGGCGATCGCCCGGTCGAGCGCCTGGCGAAGCTCCTTGTTTTGGAGGGCCTCTTCCGGGCTGAGGCCGTCCACCGGAATCTGGAGACGGAACTCTCCTTCCGAGGTCGGGATAAACTCCTCCAGCGACAATTCCCGGTCGGGCGCGCCTTTGCGCTTGCGCCGCATGCGTGAGCAGGCGCGCGCCGCAATGGCATAGAGCCAGGTCGAAACCTGTGCATCGCCGCGGAAGGCATCGTACCCACGATAGGCATTCAAAAATGTTTCCTGCACCAGATCTTTCGCGGCTTCGGCCTCCCCGCAGAGCCTGGTGGCGAAGCGGTACATCTGATCGACATGGTCCCGATACAGCCTATCAAAACTTGCAGCGGTGCGGGCTGCATCACGTGAGACCGGGGCTGGTTTCTTGGCGGACGCCGAGGTTTTCATAGGTGTAGGGGGGAGTCTACGGAGGGATCGAAAACACTGTCAAGGACGATGGAGCGCCCGGCCGTCTAGTTGAGGCGATGAAAGTCGACGACCGTCCCCTCACCATTCAGTTCAACGGTGATCGGGCTGCCCTCTTTCGTCCCGGCCAGCGCGGCTTTCCCGCGATCGGAGGGAAATGTCTGTTCCCCGTCCGGGGTCCAGAGCTTCACGCCCGTGCGTTCCGGGGTCGAGAATGCCAGCGGGCCAGTGATGAACCGGCGTGCCGGGGTGGTCCCATTGGCCGGCATCAAGTCGGCGACGACCGAGTGGCGATGCACATGCAGCGTCATGGTCTGGCCGACCTTGGCGTTCTTGATGCCGATCTTGGCGTTGACATTGATGACGCCGACCGGGGTTCTGAAAAAAATGAAGTTCGATTTGAGCTTGGATACCGTCCCGCTCAAGAGCACATGTGCCTCTGACCCGCCGGCGGGCACTTGTCCGATCTGCAAATCGAACTGGAGATCGTGCACGCCGATGACGGTGCCGGTGTCATCGACTTCCACAGTGGCCGGATCGCCGTCGCGGAGCGCGGATAGCTGCGCATCAAAGTTTCCATGGTGGAACGACGTCTCGCCCTCCGGAGTCCAACGGACCAGATCGTTCGTGTCCCCCTGGTTCTTGGCTACGGGACCGGTCAGGTAACGATGCAGGAGAGAATCGTCGGCCCGCTTGCGGATCTCCACCACCATACTGGGTCCATGAATCCAGAAGGAGACGCTCTGGGACGCGCGCATGTCCTTCAGCAGGGTTTTCGAACTGAGGGTTAGCAACCCGACGGGAGTTTTGAGAAAGACGATGCCCGGCTTGGCTCTCCAGACCGAGCCTGTCAACGCGATCGACGGATTGGTCTCGTCGTGATCGGTTGCGGCCGACGACTCCGGCTGATTCGCCGGCAGGGGTTGCGCGGAGCTTGTCACGGGAAACCCTGGAAGAACGACTCCGCCCAGGACGGCGCAGGCCAGCGCAACACGGAGAGTGATTGACGATGTTGTCATAATGATACGCGATTGAGACCCGACAGCGAAGCATCAAGACCCGGGCGGCATCGCTCAGATCACGGCCTCGCTAGTCTGCGAATAACATGGGGCCGGAATCGAGTCAAGTTGAATTCCCTTCGCCTCGTAGGACGACGAGGCGAGATCGTTCCGTGAGAGCTCATGACGGGGCGGCTATTTCTTGCGGGCGAGGATGCGGAGCGGCGTGCCGGAAAACCCATACGCCTCGCGGAGCTGGTGTTCGAGAAATCCGATGTAGGCGGGGCCCACATCCTGCGGGTGTCCGCAAAACAAGGCAAAGGACGGCGGCTTCGTCGCCACCTGGGTGATGAAGGCGGCTTTCGATGTTTTCGTTGGTTTGCCTTTTCGAACCGGGAGCGGATGAGATTCTAGGATTTTTTGGAGCCATTGATTGAGCGCTCCGGTCGGCACGCGCTTATTGAACGACGCATACACGCTGTTGATGTTGGGAAATAACTGATGCAGCGAATCGGGCTGCGCGGCGGAGCCGAATAAGACCGGTGCCCAGGCGAGGAATGGAAAGCGTCGATGCAGTTCCCGTTCATATTCCTGGCGGGCCTCGGCATCGTTGGCCCGGAGATCCCACTTGTTCACAAGCAGCATGCAGGCGCGTCCCTGCTTGAGCACCGCCCCGGCGATTTTCGTGTCCTGCTCCGTGACGCCTTCCACCGCATCGAGCAGCAGGACGGCGACATCGGAGCGACCGATGGCTCTCAGCGAGCGCATGACGCTATATCCTTCGAGCCCCGGTTCGATCCGGCCCCGGCGGCGGATGCCGGCCGTATCGGTGAAAATATACTGGTGTCCGTCATGCACGACGAGCGAATCGATCGGGTCGCGCGTGGTCCCGGGCACATCGCTGACGACGACACGTTCCTCACCCAGGACCGCGTTGGTCAGAGTGGATTTGCCTACATTCGGCCGGCCGACGAGCGCGATTCTCGGGAGTTGCGTGAGTTCGGCGGTGTCATCGGCCGGAGGCAACAGCGGGTAGAGCTCGTCCAGCAATTCGGACACTCCGATGCCATGCTCGGCGGAGACGGGATGGAGTTCGGCCTTGCCTAGCTGATAAAAGTCGGCCACCAGCGGTTCGGCTTTGGGCGTATCGATTTTATTAATCACATAGAAGATGGGCTTGGTCACGCCGCGCAGAAGCTTCACGACTTCATGATCCGGCGGCGTCAATCCAGCCCGGCCGTCCAGGATGAACATGAGAATATCGGCTTCGGCGATGGCCAGTTCGGATTGCCGGCGAATCAGGGGCAACATGCCGTCGGAGGCGGAGAGATCGAGTCCGCCGGTGTCGACCAGACGGAATTTGCGGTCACGATAGGTCGCATCCGCGTAGTTGCGGTCGCGTGTCACGCCGGGCACGTCATCCACGATGGCGGTCTTGACGCCCAGGATTTTGTTGAACAGGGTGGACTTGCCCACGTTCGGCCGGCCGATAATAGCGACGAGCGGCATCGGTGCTGCAGTGCTGAACGGCAGCGTTTTAGTTTTCGTCGGGGAATCGCGCATCTTTTTCATAAGTCAGTGACCGTATCACAGGAATTTTGGCAAACACAACCGACCTCAGGTACACTTCCGGGTACATGAAGCGATTAGGCATCAATTGGGCTGATATTGACGATGTCCTGCTCGACATGGACGGGACGCTGCTCGATCGGCATTTCGACAACTTTTTCTTCGAGGAAGAGCTGCCCCGTCGCTATGCGGCCCTGCACGGACTCCCGTTCGAGGAGTCTCGGGACCATTTAATGGCGATGTATCGTTCAGTGGAAGGGGAATTGGCCTGGACCGATCTCCACTACTGGACCGAACGGGTGGGAATTGACGTGGTGGCGATGCACAGGGAACTGGATCATATGATCGGGTTTCTGCCAGGGGCGGAGCCCTTCCTGGAGGAAATTCGCCGGCGCGGGAAGCGAATCACCATCCTCACCAACGCGCATGCGGCAGGAGTCGAGGTCAAATCTGCCAAGACGGGCCTGGACCGCTATGTGGACCGGATCGTCGATGCCTTTGAGGTCGGCTATCTGAAAATGCGGCCGGAATATTGGCCGACCTGCCAGAAGCTGGTCGGCTTTGATCCGGGACGTGCGCTCTTTGTGGATGATGACGAAGGCTGTCTCCATGCGGCGCAGCGGTTCGGGCTGGCCCAGATTGTCCATAGCGCCAAGTCCAGTTCGCAGTTGCCCGCCGAGGCGTCGGATACGTTCACCTCGATTGAACATATGATGGCGTTACTTACCGGCCATCTGCCACCGACTGGGTGCTGACGTCTGCAGGGGCAGGCGTGGCGATTCCACGGTACAGTTCTCCTCCGATCCGCGGTACGCCCTCCATCACAAAACGATCGAGTTGTACGATGTGCAGCCCTGCCTGTCTGATGAGCCGGTCGATCGGCCGGTTCAGGTTACACCCGCAGCCGATGACGTTCTGAAGCGGGTTCAGTCGGTCCTGCCAGACGGCGGTCTTGGCGTCGTCGCTCCGGCCGTGCTCCAGAAAAAGAAAACGCCCGGACGGTTTGAGGACGCGACGGACTTCCCGCAAGGCTTGTAGGGGATCGGGAATCGTACAGAGCGTCCACGTGCTCACGACACAATCGAAGATGCCATCGTCATACGGTAGTCTTTCCGCGCTCAGATGCGTGATTTCAACAGGAAAGGGCAATGCCGCGCTGCGTGCCGCCACGCGATCCGGGAGCAGCGGTGCCGGATCGACGGCCCGTAGCCGGGAGACGCCGGTGGGGTAGTAGGGAAGATTCAATCCCGTTCCTAGCCCGATTTCCAGTACCTCGCCCCGCGCGGAGTGGAGCATCTCGCGCCGAAGGCGTTGAAAGCCGGCCCTGCTCATGCCCCAGTCCATGAGACGGGGAAAGATATGCGCAGAATAGAGTCCCATTCAGTCTTCTATCCACTCTTTAGTAGGAGGCCCTTCCCATCTTCTGCGCAATAGCGGTCGCCGATTTCTTCCCGTATTCTTACATCATACAGTGACGGGTGCGTGAGACCATACAGTTTCGACCGAGAAGCGAGAAGATGGAACGTCAAGCTACTCGTAAACCCTCGCCTCAGACAGAGCCACCACACAGAAAAACACGTTCACATTCAAGAGCCCCTTTCTAGATTTTCTTCGGGGGCCGGCCGATCGGGTCAGGCCGGCCCCCACCCGCTTCACCTGTCTCTCCTCATTGTTGTTGCCCCTGCTGGTCTGTGTTAGAGTTCCACGATTTTTTCAATCCCCCGGAGAGTCATGGCAAAAGGGTACGATCATCACGCATTGGAAGTGAAGTGGCAGGCCTATTGGGAAGAGCATCGCCCGTTCCGTGCTCAACAAGATGCCACCAGACCGAAGTTTTATTGCCTCGATATGTTTCCCTATCCCTCCGGGTCCGGGCTCCACGTCGGGCATCTGGAAGGGTATACGGCGACCGATATCGTTTCCCGCTACAAGCGGATGAAGGGCTTCAATGTCCTCCATCCGATGGGCTGGGACGCCTTCGGCCTGCCCGCCGAACAATATGCGGTGAAGACGGGTGTGCACCCGGCCCTGACAACGGCGCAAAATATCGCGACATTCAAACGGCAGATGAAGCGGGTCGGGCTCTCGTACGATTGGGAACGGGAACTCAGCACGACCGATCCCGATTATTATCGCTGGACGCAATGGATTTTCCTCCAGCTCTATAAGCGCGGGCTGGCCTATGTGGCTGAAGTCCCGGTCAACTGGTGCCCGGCGCTCGGGACGGTGCTCGCGAATGAAGAAATCGTCGACGGCAAGAGCGAAGTCGGCGGATTCGACGTCGTTCGCAAGCCTATGCGTCAGTGGGTCTTGAAGATCACAGCCTATGCCGATCGGCTCCTTGAAGATTTGAAGCTGGTCGAATGGCCTGCCAGTACGCTCGAAATGCAAAAGAATTGGATCGGCCGGTCGATCGGCGCGGAAGTGGATTTCGCTCTGGCCGATACCCGCGGCACGATCCGCGTGTTTACCACCAGGCCCGACACACTGTTCGGTGCGACGTATATGGTGTTGGCCCCCGAGCATCCGCTCGTGGACGTGGTGACCGTCGCCGCTCAAAAATCCGCCGTCACGGCCTATCGCGATGCGGCCGCACGAAAGAGCGATCTGCAGCGGCAGGAATTGGACAAAGAAAAAACCGGTGTGTTCACGGGGGGCTACGCGATCAATCCGGTAACCGGGGAACGGCTGCCGGTCTGGCTGGCGGATTACGTTCTCATGAGCTACGGCACCGGGGCGATCATGGCGGTTCCGGCGCACGACGAGCGTGACTGGGCCTTTGCCAAGACCTATCAGTTGCCCATTCGAGAAGTGATCCAAGGCGGCCACGTTCAGGAGGCGGCGTTTGTCGCGACGGATCGCGGAAGGGTCGTCAACTCGGCCATGCCGGACGGGTCTGTGTCTTTGAACGGGATGAAACCGGCTGAGGCGATTCCGGCGATCACGGCCTGGCTCGAACAGAACGGCAAAGGCAAGAAGGCGATCAACTACAAGTTACGCGACTGGCTCTTTGCCCGGCAGCGCTACTGGGGCGAGCCGTTCCCGATCGTGTGGGTGGACGGGGAGTCGCGCCCGTTGCCGGAGGAACAGTTGCCGTTGATATTGCCCGAGACCAGCAATTTCAAGCCGTCAGGCAGTGGGGAAAGTCCGCTGGCGAATCTGGAAGAGTGGCTCGTGACCACCGATCCTCAGACAGGGAAGCCTGCCCGACGTGAAACAAATACGATGCCGCAGTGGGCCGGCTCCTGCTGGTACTATCTCCGCTTCGCCGATCCGAAGAATGCGACGCAACTCGTGGATCCGGCGATGGAGCGTTATTGGATGCCGGTCGATCTGTATGTCGGCGGCAGTGAACATGCGGTGTTGCACCTACTCTATTCACGTTTCTGGCATAAGGTGCTCTACGATATCGGTGTGGTGAGCACGCCGGAGCCGTTCAAGAAACTCGTGCATCAGGGCATCGTGCTGGGCGAAGACAATCAGAAGATGTCCAAGTCTCGCGGAAACGTGGTGAACCCCGACGATATGATGGATCAGTTCGGCGCCGACGCCGTGCGGCTGTACGAAATGTTCATGGGGCCGCTCGAAGCGATGAAGCCTTGGAGCACCCGCGGGGTTGAGGGCGTCACGCGATTTCTGGACCGGGTCTGGCGATTGATGGTGACGGAGGAAGGCGGGTTATCCCCTGCCGTCGTTCCGGCGGCGCCCGGTCTCGAGCAGCAGCGGCTGTTGCACCAGACCATCAAAAAAGTCTCCGAAGACATCGAGGAGTTGCGCTTCAACACGGCGATCTCACAAATGATGGTCTTCACCAATGAGCTGACCAAGGCCGAGCAGCGCCCGCGGGCCTTGCTGGAGCCGTTTGTCCTGCTGCTCTCGCCTTTTGCGCCTCATGTCGCGGAGGAACTCTGGGGCATTCTCGGCCATGCGCCGAGCGTATCCCAGCAGCCTTGGCCGGTCTTCGACCCGGCGTTGATTGTCAGCGATCGGCTGACGATTCCGGTTCAGGTGAACGGCAAGCTGCGCGGGAAGATCGAGATCGTGGCAGACACTGCGCGTGATGCGGTGGAGCGGGCCGCGCGCGACACAGTGGCGGAATGGCTGCAGGGCAGCGAGCCGAAAAAAGTGATTTATGTCGAGAAGAAACTCGTGAATTTCGTCATATGACCCAAGTCGCCATGATAATGCGATGGGGGGCATCGTTGGCGTCGGCCGCCTGTCTCCTGCTTGTAGCCGGGTGCGGCTATCAGTTTCGAGTCGAGGGGGCTGGGCCGACCATCGGCGGAGCGTCGGCCCGGGCCTCCGATCAGCCGACTCCGCGCCTGGTCATTCGCACGCTGGTAAACAACAGTTTTGAGCCGAACCTGGAAACCCGCTATACGAACTACCTGCGGCACGAATTCTCCTCCGGCAGCGGAACTCAGGTGGTGCCGGATTCGGAGGCGGCGGATCTGGTCCTGACCGGTCAGATTCTGTCGGTCAGTGTACCGACTTTGAGCTTCACGCTGACTCCGACGCCAGGCAATCAGACAGGATCGGCCACCACGTTGGAAAGCCGGACGGAAGTGACGATTGTGGTGAGGGTCGAAGAAGCCCGAACGAAGAAGCTGGTGTGGACGCAGATTGCGAAAGGTTCGTCCGAGTTCTATATCACCCCCGATCTGCAATTCAACCGCGTGCTGCAAACCCGCGCGCTGGAGCAGGCCGGCCGGTTTGTGGCGGAAGATCTCGCGTCACGGTTTCTTTTGCATCTGGAGACCGGGGGGCTGACAAAGCCCGCGGCTGAGGCTTCCCCCGTGATGCCGGCTGCCAAGTAAGGTATTTCCAAGGATCTGATGGGAACCGCGCTCAGTCCGTTGCAACTCCAGACTACGCTGCAGACGCAGCCTCCCGCGCCCGTGTATTTGGTGGTGGGGGAGGAGGATCTCCTGCGTGATGAAGCCGTGGCCACACTCAAAACTGCGCTGCTCGGAGAAGGCGGAGATTTTAATTTCGACGTGTTCTACGGAGACGAGGCCGCCGGGACGGAGATTCTTTCCTGCGCGCTGGAAGTACCGGTGTTTGCCGAACGCCGGATCGTGCTTGTGAAAGGCGCCGAGAAAGTATCCGCGAAGGAGGCCGACGTCCTCCTGCCCTACCTGGCGCAGCCGGTTCACGCCACGACGCTGATTTTCGTCAGCAGCAAGCTGGACGGCCGGCTGAAGTTTTCCCAGGCGCTTGCGCGCACCGCGGTGACCATCGATTGTTCTCCGCTCCGCGACGTCCAGCTGGGACCGTGGGTGACCCGGGATGCGCAACGGCTCGGGCTGCGGCTCGATGAGAAGGCGGTCGAAGCGCTCAAAGAGACGTCCGGGGGGGCTCTGTATGCCGTCCGGCGGGAGCTTGAAAAGCTGGCGTCCTACGTCACGGCGGATCGTCTGACGACCGCCGCCGATGTCTATCAGTTGCGGGGCGTGGAGCCCGGCGCGTCGGTGTTTGATCTCACGCTGGCAATCGCCGAGGGCCAGCGGGGACGGGTATTGTCGATCCTTGCCAGAAACCTGGAGGCCGGCGAGGCCCCGCTGCGTATTCTTGGTTCCCTGGCCTGGCAGTATCGCCGGATTTGGAAAATGAAGGAATTGCTTCGTGAGGGGGGCCGTGACGGTGAAGCCGCGAGGACGTTGCGGATGGATCCCTCACAAGTGAGGGCGTTTCTGGGGCGTCTGTCGGACGGGCATGTGCGGGAGGCGCTGCGATTGTTTTGGGAAGCCGACGGGCAGCTTAAGGGGGGCAGCAGCGGACAGCCGAAAATGGTCATGGAGCGAGTGCTGCTGCAGCTCTGTCAGTCCGTGCAGCGCACACAGTCCGATGTCTCACGCCGACCGCCGGCCCCGACGGGGCGGGGATCGGCGCGAGTGGTTTCGAATGTCAGAACGATTACGAGCGGGAACCGGACAGGCCGTTGACGTGTTGGGTCAAGCGGGAGATACGGCGGGACGCGGTGTTGGGCTTCAACGCCCCCTTGGTCACGGCTTTGCTGAGGGCCGAGGTGGCCGCACGCAAGGCGGTCTTGGCGTCATCCGCTTTTTTATCGGCAACGGCCGACTGGACTTTCTTGACCAGGGTCTTGACCGCGCTCAACGTGGCTTTGTTCCGATCACGGCGGCGTTCGGCCTGACGTGCACTACGAATCGTTGACTTGTGGATCACAGGCATTGTCTATTCCTCCAGAAAAAGAGCAAACTATGTACCACATGGGCCGGCAAGCCGTCAACAATCGGTCGATCTCTTCAAAAGGAATCCTATGGCAAAGATCATTGCACGTGACCGTTTGATATTTGCGCTCGATGTCCCGTCGGTCGCCGAGGCCGAGCGTCTGCTGGACCGGCTCCAGGGGCATATTTCCTTCGTGAAGGTCGGGTTGGAACTCTATACCGCCGCCGGGCCGGAGATGATTAAACGGGTGCTTGAGCGAAAGATGCGCGTCTTTCTCGACCTGAAGTTTCTCGATATCGAAGAAACGGTCCGGCGGGCGACGGCGCAGGTTGCCGCCATGGGCGTCGATTTTCTCACGATTCATGCCAATCGCAAGGCATTGGCGGCTGCGGTACAGGGGCGTGAGGGATCGGCTCTGAAATTACTGGCGGTCACCGTGCTGACGAATTTCGACAGCCATGACCTCCGTGACATGGGGATTCAGCGAACCGTTCAAGACCTGGTCACAGCCCGCGCCTTGCTGGCTTCGGAAGTCGGATGTGACGGGGTTGTGGCGTCCGGGGAAGAACCGGCGGCCATCCGGCAGAAAGTCGGTCCCCGGTTTTTGATTGTCACTCCCGGAGTGCGTCCTGCAGGAAAGGGGGTGGATGACCATGCCCGCGCGACGACACCCACTCAGACGATCGCGGCCGGGGCCGATTATCTGGTCATCGGCCGGCCGATCCGGGACGCCGCCGATCCGGTGGCGACGGTGACCGAGATTGTGAACGAGATGCAAGCGGCGTTCGATGCCCGCCCATAGGCCGGGCAAGGCTGAGTTGCGGCGCGTCACTGCTCTTTGCTAAGATCCTGCTGCTGCGTGCCGATTCAATTCCTTCCAGATGGTGGGTGTAGCTCAGCTGGTTAGAGCGCTGGATTGTGGATCCGGAGGTCGCGGGTTCGAAACCCGTCACTCACCCCATCTT
>CAZEHM010000015.1:0-17759 GCA_964512025.1 uncultured Nitrospira sp.
GACGGCAACCACACACACAGTAACGGAATGACGCGCGAGTAACACCCCCCTCTTATGCCCAAAGCCAAAAAACGACGGCCCCTCGCTCGGATATTCTTCTGGGCAACCTTGCTGCTCGGGGTCCCGTTGGGCGTCCTGGCGTTGATCTGGCTGCTGACGCTTCCGGATGTGGCGCTTCTGGCCAAAACCAATCCCGGTCCGACCGCCTTGATGGAGCACAGACAAACCCTCGCTCAAACTCAGCGGCATCCGGTCCCGAGACAATGGACCTGGGTTCCGCTCTCCCGCATTTCCCGGAACCTGCAACATGCGGTCGTCGCGGCGGAAGATGCGTCGTTTTTCATTCACGAAGGATTCGACTGGGAAGGCATCAAGGATGCCGCCATCCACAACCTGGAAGCCGGAGAACTCAAACGGGGCGGCAGCACGATCACGCAACAACTCGCCAAGAATCTGTATCTCTCGACCGAACGCTCGCTCTTACGGAAGGCTCGCGAGGCCCTGATCACACGATCGCTGGAGCACCATCTGACCAAGGAACGCATCCTCGAACTTTATCTCAACGTCGCGGAATGGGGAAACGGCGTCTACGGCGCCGAAGCGGCGGCACGCCACCATTTCGGCAAATCCGCCCAGGACCTCACGGCTGAGGAGTCGGCCTGGCTGGCGGCCGTTCTTCCGGCCCCGCGCCGGTACGACCCATTGCGGAAAACCGCGGCCTTGACCCATCGCTACGAACGCATCCTCCATCGGATGAAGCAAGTCACGCGTCACCAACCCCATGCGAACGAGCGGTGAGGACGTGTCCGTTCGGCTCGATCGCGCCGCTCGACTCTGCGGTCTCCTTGCTTCCTGTCTCTTCGTGACTTCTGCCGCCGCTGAACTATCAGACCACGCAGACCCCGAGAGCCTCGAGCTGACCACGGACGAGATCGTGATCTCCGCAACAAAAGCGCCAGAACCGGTCAGGCAGAGTGCCGCATCCGTGACCGTCGTCACAAGAGAACAGATCGACCGTTCTCCCTATCCCGGCGGACATCAACTCGACGATCTGCTCCGATCGGTCCCCGGCGTCCAGCCCGCAACACTCAGCAGCCGCTACAATCATCCCACCGCGCAGTCCGTCACGTTGAACGGCCTGGGAACTCGTCGAACGCTGGTCCTGCTCGACGGCGTTCCGCTCAATGACGGTTTCGGAGGATGGGTGAATTGGGGATTGATCCCCAACGACATTGCGCGGGTTGAAATCGTTCCGGGCGGGGCGTCGAACCTCTACGGAGCCTGGGCAATGGGCGGTGTCATCCATGTCATCACGAGAACGCCTGCCGACGGGTTGGGATTCACGGTAGATAGCCAGGCCGGGACGCTCAATACCTATCAACAGGCGATGCAGGCGCGTTACGGCACCGACCGCCTCCGCCTCTCTCTCGGCTACCGGTGGTTCCATACCAACGGCTTCATTCCCGTGCCGTCCTACCAGCGCGGACCGGTGGACCGGACCGACGACTCCCGGCACCAGTTATTCAATGGCAACCTAGCCTGGATCCCATCGAGCATCACGACGATAAACCTTTCCGGAAGCCTGTTCCGGGAAGACCGGACGTTCGGAACCACTCTCAGCCAGGCCTCAAGAACGATCGGGAACATCGCCCTCGGGTTCCGTAGTGATCAGGGAAAGACCGGTGTGTGGGAAGGCAAATTGTTCGGGCAGTGGCAGACCTTTCAGAATCAGACCTCGCAGATCACGCCCTCCCCCCTCATCCGCCTCGCGGAATTTCGCGACCGCATGCAGATCATTCCCAGTAATGACTTCGGCGGATCGCTGCAGTGGACCGGGAGCCTCTTGGACACCGATCGGCTCGTGCTGGGCACCGATGCGAGAACGATCATCGCGCAATCCTCCGACGACCTGTACTCGGCTGCCGCGCCGACCGGCCGGACCCTGACGAGAGGGCAACAGCTCGGCGGCGGTGTGTTCGGAGAATGGATTGTTCCGCTCATCGACCGCCTCACGGTCACTCCGAGCATCCGCGCCGACTGGTGGAAGAATTTCAACGCCAGCAGCGAATCCTCGACGGGGTCTACCCCGTTCCGCGATAACGTCATCCACGTCGTCAATCCGAAGCTCTCGTCTCAGTATCGGATCACTGAAACTCTGCGCCTGGGCGCATCCGTCTACCAAGCGTTCCGCGCACCGACGTTGAACGAGCTCTACCGGGGATTCGGATTCGGCGGGTTTTCCTTTCTGCCCAATGATCAACTTCGTCCCGAGCGGTTGACCGGAGCCGAACTGAAAGCCGAAGGAGAGCTGATGGCCGGACAGGCCCTTCGATGGCGCCTGTCGGCCCATCGAGACGAAGTGAAGGATCAGATTCTGTTTGTGACACAAGGCCCCCTGGCGGCTCAACGCCAGAACATCGGCAGAACCTTGTCGACCGGAGGAGCGCTGGATCTCTCCTATCGTGTGACGCCGCTGCTCTCTGTCACTCTTGGCTATGCCTACGTCGATTCGTTTATCAACAGTTCCCTCGGCAGTCCGGATCGCGAAGGGAAACGGGTTCCGAACGTCTCGCGGCATCAGGCAACCATAGGGACCACCATCGGACGGCCCGACTGGGTTGAAGCCACACTAATGGCACGGTATCTATCGCGCCAGTTCGTCGACGATCTCAATACCCAGCCGGTCGCCGACTTCGTGGTGCTCGATGCGTCGCTCCGCCACCGAATCCGCAAGGGAGTCCACCTCCTGCTGAACGGGGAGAATCTGACCGACCGGCACTACATCGCGACCCAAACCGGTCCCGTCAAAACACTCGGGAGCCCGTTGCTGATCATGGGAGGAATCCGGGCCGAGTACTGACCGTCAATCGGAATCGGCGGGATCGCCGACCTCCCGAAGATCCCGCTCGCCGAAGATCGCCGACTCATGGGTATACTGTTTGAACTCGAGCAGATTTCGAGAAGGGTCCTGGAGGAAGAAGGTGCGATGTTCGATGCGTGTGCCGGGAAAGCGGACGCGCGGCTGTTGATAGAACGGAAGCCCCTGTTGACGAGCTCGTTCGGCCAGAGCCTCCCAGTCCGATCGTTCGAAGAAGACCAGACCGAAGTGGCGCGGATAGATCCCCCGCTGCACCGGCGTCTCATCGGGCTCAAGATGCCCGGTCAGCTGGTTCCCGGCCAGCCCTAAGGTGATGGCACCGGCTGATTCGCGCCCGAGCGTACAGCCCAGGCCTTCGACATAGAAGCGTTTTGTCGCGGCAAGATCATGAACGGGAAAGGCGAGGTGAAAGAGGCTGCGACTCATCGGAAACAATCCCGCACGGTGGGTCGTCCCGTTCCGTCCCACCAGCCGGCTGCCATCCGTGGCGTGACATGGGTAATGGCGAATCGACCGTCCTGAGCCAGCACGAGGGAGCCCGCGGCACCGTTGATTCGTCTGACCAGTTTTCGCAGAACACCCATCGCCGCTGAAACAGGACGTTCACCCTGCTCCAGACGATCGCAGATTGCTTTCGCCACCGCGATTCGGATAATTCCTTCGCCCAGCCCGGTCATGGATACAGCGCCGCTCTCGTTATCGGCATAGACTCCGCAGCCGACAATCGGTGTATCGCCGACACGCCCCGGCAACATCAGATCGATGCCGCCGGTAGAGGCACCGGCCGCGACGGTGCCGGTGCGATCGAGTGCCACCGCACCGACGGTTTCCTTCCCGGCCCGCTTCCGCAACGCCGGCCCGCTCGACATCATCGCCCGGTAAAGCGCCAGCGTTTTCGGAGACCAGGCTTTCGTCATGGTCGCTTTGCGGACAGCGTGGCCTGACGGCCGAACCGGCTGCCGCTCCAACTTGCAGTGCCGGGCAAAGGCCGACGCCGGTTTCCCGACGAGCAAGACATGCGTCGTCTGCTCCATCACCAGTCGCGCCGCTGAAATGGGATGGACAATCCCTTCAATCGACGCCACCGCCCCGGCTTGCAGCTCTCGCCCTTCCATGATGGACGCATCCATCCGCCGCACCCCGTCAAGCTGGACATGCGAGCCACGGCCTGCATTGAACAGGCCGCTGTGTTCCAGCGCGCAAATCACCTGCTCGACCGCCGCCAGCGCCGGCGCGCCGCGATCCAGAAGATGGTAGCCGATTTCCAACGCTGCGGTGAGACAGCCGGCCTGGTCCGCCGTCATGCGACGAAGACCGGCACCGCCATGAACAAGGAGCAACGGACGGGACGATTTCAATTGAGCAACAGGCCCTTCACGCGCTGATAGGCGGGATCGCTCATGCGATCGAGATCGGATCGGACAAACCCCAGCCCGGTGACGCAGAGTTCAAAGTTGTCGGATAGTTTTCGAAACAACGGAGGATCGATCTCCGCTCCGTGATCGCCGAATTCGGCCACGATGCCGTAGGAGCGCTTGCCGGTTTTCATATAGTCGACGAGAAAATCCTTGTGATAGATCAGTCCGCCTGTCTTGAGCCGGCGCAAATACTCCGGAAACAGTCCGGCCATAAACAGCGTAAAGTCTCCGATGTGCCGATGCACGTCTCGCTCGCGTTCGAAGGATTGCGCATCGAGCATCACCTCGGATTCAAACAAGAGATCTACGACGGTATCGACAGGCTGATCCTGGCTCGTGTGAATCTTATAGAGATTATCGGTGTGTGTAAAATCGACGAGGAGATTGGAGACGTAGCTCGTGACGTTGAGGTCGGGCCAGCCAAGGCGCTCGGTAAAGCTCCGTTCGGTCAGGGCCCCGAAGAGCTGTCGGAGAGGATGTTGTGGAGGAACCGCCGTCCCCATTCCCCACCTCATCGAGTCAACCGAAGATCGACGTCTTCAGTATAGCAAACTCGCCGCTGCCTGGATCACGCTCTCACTCGCTGTTTTATCGGTCTCGACCATCCAGACTTGAGTGCGCGTCAACCAGGTGCCTTGTCACGACTATCCAGGACAAACGTTACCGGCCCATCGTTCAGTAACTCTACCCGCATATGCGCGGCGAAGATACCAGTTTCAACCAACGTGCCGGACGCCCGCAGATCGGCGGCAACCTGCTCATACAGACGCTTGGCTTCGTCGGGAGGCGCGGCCCCCTCAAAGCTGGGACGACGGCCGCTAGCGGTATTTCCTAGTAACGTAAATTGCGAGACCAGCAACACAGCACCACCGACATCGACCAACGACCGGTTCATTTTCCCTTGTTCATCGGAGAAAATCCGAAACGTGCGGAGCTTTTCGGCGAGATAGCGGCAATCCACCTCCCCATCGCCTTTGGCCACACCCAACAATACTAACAGCCCCGTTCCAATTTTCCCGACAATCGTCCCATCCACCTCAACTGACGCGCTGGTGACCCGCTGCAGAACCGCCTTCATGGATCAGGTCCGTCCGCGCTGCAATTGCGCCAGCGTTCCTTCGAGTGTGAGCAGCTTACGCTTCGTCGGCAGCCCGCCGGAGAACCCGCCCAGCGTGGCGTCTTGCGCCACGATCCGATGACAGGGAACGATAATGGGCAACGGATTGGCTCCTACCGCATTGCCGACGGCGCGGGCATACTGCCGTCCGCCCACACGCGACGCGACCCATTGATAGGATCGGAGCTTGCCAAAGGGCACCTTCAACAGTGTCCGCCATACCTGTCGTTGAAAGGTAGTGCCCCGTGAGAAGTCCATGGGAAGGTCAAAGGCCTGTCGCTTGCCTGCCAGATAGTCGAGCAACTGTGCCTGCGCCAACTCCAGTTGTGGAGACGGTGCCATGACGAGAGGATCGGGAGCCTGCTCGCGAAGCACGGCAATCGCTCGCTGTTTCGATGGCTGCGGCAACGCGATGCCATCGATTCCCTTGCGGCCTTCTGAAATTCCCATCCAGCCCCAACGTGATTTGAACAGCATCGCTCGTCGCATCAATATCCTTACCGGCCGGTCACTCGACCGAGTTTTCGGCTCACCATTCCCCACACCACATCCAATTCGTCGGACTTCAATACAATATGGACGCCTAGATAGCCGCCCACACTGAACCCGATCGCCACAATCAATAACACCGACTTTTCAACCCACTCGCCAGGATGGGTCCAGAGCGAGGCGCTCGCGGCCCAGAAACATGTCACGATCAACGGGAGGCAGGCTAGCAGCACCCTGAGGGACGACCGTCCGACCGATCCCCACTCCACGCCGCCCAGCCGGCGATTCAAGACGATGATGAGAATGCTCCCGTTTATCATGGCTGCGAGTGCCGTCGCCAGAGCCAGACCTGCGGCCCCTAACGGCTGCATCAGGGCCAGCGAAAGCACCACATTGGCCGCGACCGCCACGGCAGCCGAAAT
Source organism: uncultured Nitrospira sp. (assembly GCA_964512025.1). GTDB lineage: Bacteria > Nitrospirota > Nitrospiria > Nitrospirales > Nitrospiraceae > Nitrospira_D. Next base: position 6,325 of record CAZEHM010000015.1, read on the forward strand.
TGCCGGAGTCTTCGTATCCTGCATGGAGTAGAACGCCGCCACAATGATTCGCACGCCGCCGAATGCCCAGAGGCCGACGGCATAACACAACACCGCCAGCGCGGTTTCGGCCGTATCATGGGCCGTGAAGGTCCCGTGCTCGAAAAACAGTTGCACGATCGGCGTGCGTAACAGAATCAAACCGGCCATTGCGGGCAGAATGATGAACAGAATCATCCGGAGCCCGAATCCGAACGTCGTCCGTAATTCGTCCATCGCACCCCGCGCCGCCTGGGCAGAGAGGGTCGGAAGAATCGCCGTCGCCAGGGCCACGCCGAAGATACCAAGCGGAAACTGAATTAGCCGCATCCCATAAAACAGATAGGTGGGCCCCCCCACAAAGAACGAGGCGAGAATCGTGCTCACCGTCAGATTGATCTGCGTCACTGACAGGCCCAGCAACGAGGGCACCATCAGGCGGCCGATCCGTCTGACCCCTGGATGGCCCGGTTCGAAGCGCCAGCCGAACAGAAATCCCCGACGCGCTAATCCCGGCAGTTGCATCGCAAACTGCGCCGCGCCGCCCGCCACCACCCCGACGGCCACGCCGATAATCGGTTCCGGCAAATGCGGCGACAGAAACAGCGCGCACCCGATCATGAACACATTCAGAAACAACGGTGAGAACGCCGGGGCTGCAAAGGCCCGCAGCGAATTCAAAATTCCCATGGCCAAGGCGGCGAGGCTGATAAACAGCAGATAGGGAAACATCACGCGGGAGAGGACGACGGCCAAGGTGAGCTTCGCCGGATCATCATGAAAACCCGGCGCGAGATACCAGACAATGACGGGCGTCACGGCAATGCCGATAAGCACGGTTCCCGTCACGATCGTGAGGAGCGTCGTGAAGACGGCGCTGGCCAGTTCCCACGCCTCGCGCTTGGTTTTCTGTTGGTGATACTCGGTGAACACGGGAATGAAGGCCGCCGACATGGAGCCTTCTGCGAAGAGCTCACGCAACAGGCTGGGAACCCGGAACGCGACATAAAAGGCATCGGCCGCCGCCGTCGCACCGAAGAGACCGGCCATGACCATGTCCCGGATAAACCCGAGAATCCGGCTGGCAAAGGTCCCGATGCCGATGATACCGGCGGCTTTCACCACCGAACGTTGATCGCTTGAGGCCGATTGTGTGGAAGTCGCGGGTGTGCTCGATTCGGACATGGAGGCGGATTCTAGCGGAACAACGGCGGGGCGTCCATCAATGAACCATTACCGTTCGTCGATGACATGATCCGGCAATTCGTTGGGGTTGTCGCCGGGGCATGCCGGACAGGCACCTGCAAGCACCCGTCCGCAGGCGCCGATGGCCGTGGAGAGCCCTCCGGCAATGTCGCCGGTTCGCAGGTGTTCCACCGCCGCTTGCACGACCTGTTTCCATCGTTCTGCGGGTATCAGCGCGGCCAATGAAGGATCCGGCAAGACATAGACCTGCCGTTCCAAAATCGACAGCAGGATCAGCACGCCCGTCCGCTCGCGCGTCTGCGAGACCGCATGTTGCGCAAAAGCCCGCTCGGCTCTGAGTGCAACCTTGTGTCGCATGCGAGCCGGAGCAGTCAACAGACGAACGACCACCGGCCAAGTCCCTATCCATGCCCCGACCGCATACGCCAGCGTGACGGCAACGACCAGCCAGGCGGCATTCGACGCATGCCATCCCCAGGGCAGCCAGGAAGCCTCGACGGTCAGTAACGCGGCCAGTGTGATGAGTGCGGTGATCAGCCCCGCCCAATGCCGGGTATCGCGGTAGAGCCCGGATCGTGCGACGATCATCGGTACAATTTCCCCACGGGTCTGCTGTTCAGCTGCCTGCACCGCCTGCCGGATCCGCTCTCGCTCTCCTTCGGACAGCACAGCCTTTCTACCAGTCACCACTCGCCCCTCCTCCTCCGAAATCTCCACCACCGCCGCTGAATCCTCCGCCATTCCCCAGTGACCCTCCGCCCCAGCCCCCGCCTCGACTGCTGTATGAGGTCCAATCATCAAAGCCGTGGCTTCGACGGCCCGATATCGCGCTTCCGAATATCAAAACGAGCAGCAAGGTGATCAGGGCCGTGACAATCGCCGGAATCAGCCAGGGAGCCAGCCACAACGAAAGTCCGGTGCCCGCCAGAGCACCGACCAGACGATTCACATTCGACAGGACCAGACCGGACACCACCCCGACGATCAGGGCCATTACAATCTGGCCAACTGAGTCATCGGCATGGGCGGGGACCACCGGCCTCTCCGGCGCCTGATAGGTCCCTTCAATCGTCTTCAGAATCGCGGCAACGCCGGCGACAATCCCGCCCGACAGATCCCCGGCGCGAAAACGGGGAACGATCTCACCACGAATGATCTGCGCCGACCTGGCATCAGTCAGGCTCCCCTCAAGACCATAACCCACTTCGATCCGGACTTTGCGCTCCTTCAACGCTACCAGCAGCAACGCTCCGTTGTCCGTTCCCTTCTGGCCGAGTTTCCACGTCGTGGCGACACGGTGGGCAAACGGTTCAAGGAGTTCGCCTTCAAGAGACGGCAGTGTGAGTACGACCACTTGATTGCCGGCGGCCGTCTCGTGTGCCTGGAGATCAGCCATCAGTCGGTCCGCTTCGCTTGCCGGTAAGACATGTGCCAGATCCACGACGCGCCCGGTCAGCGGCGGCACATCGAGCGACCAGGCCGAGCCCGGGATCAGAAGCATCACCAGAAAGACAAAGAGCCGCGCCGGCTTGCGCCAGACACGGCTCGTGTGGAGGACATTCATCGTTTCGATCGGGTTCAGTTAAACTTCACCTCTGGCGGCTTCGCCACAGCCTTCTCGTCGGCCACGGTGAAATTCGGCTTCTCTTCCATGTGGAGGAGAAGCTTCGCCGTGAGATTGGTCGGGAAGAATCGGACCATTTTGTTGTACTCCGCCACACGATCGATATAGCGTTTGCGTGCGACGGTAATTCGATTCTCCGTCCCCTCCAACTGGCTCTGCAAATCCCGGAAACTTTGATCGGCTTTCAGATTCGGATAATTCTCGGCAATCGCGATGAGCCGGCCCAGCGCCGTGGTGAGTCCCGCCTGGGCCTTCTGAAACTGTTCAAATGCCGCCGGGTCTTTCAATGTCTCGGGTGTGACCTGAATCCCGGTCGCTTGCGCGCGCGCCTGTACGACCCCTTCGAGCGTTTCTTTCTCGTGTTCAGCGTACCCCTTCACGGTCGCCACCAGGTTTGGAATGAGATCGGCCCGGCGTTGATACTGATTGATGACTTCGCTCCACGCCGCTTTGGTATCTTCGTCTAATCCTTGGAGGTCGTTGTACCCGCAACCCGATGTTAGTCCCGCGAACAGGATGACCAGGACGACTGCAAGATTCGTTACAGACACACGTCTCATACGCTCCTCCTTTTTCCGGCTCAGACCAGGCTGTCGTCCGATCCGGTGATCATGCTACCATGGCAATAGTCATTAAGATATGTGAGTCAAGAGGCCTCGATGTCGCTGGAGTCGTCGTCACATCTGCCGGGCGGGTTTCAAGTGCGGCACCGCTCACTGGGCATCTATCAAGGCAGTGCGATCGAATTGGCCTTTTGGTACCCGTCCTCGGGAATGCCGGAATATGGGCTGTGCCGGTTTTCGACGGAGACGAAGGCCCAGGCTCTTGTCGATTTTCTCTGCTCGCCGATGTGCGGAGAGCCGATGGATCGCCAGGATCTGATCGTCGAGCCCTACGATCTGGACGAACACAACCGTTTGCTCGACGAGTATCCGCTCCCCTCAGCCTGGGAAACACCGATCTAGAACGAGCCGGCAGCGGCCGTCTCTACCCGCTTGATGTGGATGACCGGAGAAATGAGGCGGCTAGCGCGCCACCGGAGACTCCACGGCCTTCGAGAGAACCGTGCTGGTCGTGCCGGCGTTGGATTGAATGAATGCGAGTAATTGCTTGTTGTCCTGCGCTTTTCGCAGAAATTTAAAGGCAATACCACGGGAGCTGATCGATCGGACCATCGCCGCCACTTCGATCGGAGGCTCCTGATCCGAGATCGCAATTTCAAGATAGAAAATATCATCGGCATGAACCTGCGCATCGCTCTTGATAATGCAGCCTCCCATCGAGAGATCCATCACAATCCCTTCACCGCGAACCTTCCCGCCTGAAAACGAGAGAAAAAGCCGCACCGGAATGCGGAGATGTTCGCGACGATCTGTGACCTGCTTCGGCTCCTCAAGTCCGATACGGCAGGCAAGAAAACGATACCGGCAGTCCTGACAATGAAAGGGAGAGATCCAGACCAAGGATGCGACATATTCTCGCGGCGACTGAGGGTGTGCGCGCAGGACCGCGCCTTTCCGGCATTGTGGGCATGTAAGCTGACGCAGCATGCAGAACGATTTCCTTTACCGCTCGGTCCGACACACACAGGTCTCCGCAAATCACTATAAATGTGTTTGGCGGGCAGTCAAGCTGAATGCCAAGTTCCGCAGCCGGTTCACGCCATGGAGGCGGACCGCAGGAACGGAAGTCGGCACCGCCTGGATGTGATACATGGATCAAGAATCACAAATCTACTTGGACGTTTTCAGGCCTCGTGCAAAGATCGCAGACGAGATTAAGGAGCGCGTGTGTACCGTCGCGATATTTCATCCACACTCCGAATTCTGGCCGTGTTGTTGGGAGCGTTCGTCTTCTACCACGTCTGGACGCAACCCCCGGCGACGCCGGTCCCCACATCGACATCCCTGCCTTCGACAAATATCGATGCAATGACCAGCTTTCCTCCGGTGCTGGTTGAACCAACTCCGCCGCTCGACATTCCCCGAACCCGGCTCATCGAATTCGGCGAAGCCCCGAGTGCCGCACACCAACAAATACGCGATGATCTCGACCGGGGCGAGTACAAACTGGCTGAGTCGGCCTTGCGTACCTTGAGCGACACATTGCAGACCAGTACCCGAGATAAAGCCTACGTGGCGGCCTTGTGGAACAATCTGGGCGTACAACAGGAAAAGCTCGGCGGGATCGAGGTCTCAGTCAAGGCCTTCAAACGCGCGGTCGCCTTTGCCCCGCGCAATGCCACGGCGCTGTTAAATCTCACACAAGCCTACTGGGGGCTCCGGCATCGGGCATTGACCCAGCAATTCCTCGAGACGGTCATTCAGATTGCTCCGGACAATCCTTTTCCACATCTTGCATTGGCAGAGCTATTGATCGACAAGGGGCGTAAAACCGACGCTACTCCCCATCTTAAGCAAGCAAAGACGCGGATCCACCAGGATCCTCACCTCACGACTCTCCTGGAGAAACTGGAGGAGAAGACTGCTCAGGTCTCTACGGTAAAGCGCATCGCCCCAAAACCCAAATCGGTGAAGCAACCTCTGGCGCCTGAACGCACTGCACCTGAAACGGAAACTGCCGACCTAACTCCGAAAAAGAACGTAGAGCCCGTACCTGCTGTGGAAGCGACAGCCCCCGCCTCTCCTGCAAACGATCCGGCTCACACTGCTCCGGCACCGGCTGAAACCGCCCTATGACCATGCCTGCTTTTTCACTCTGATCTGCCCGAGTCAGACCGAGGCCCTGTGTGCCCGTCATCTGACGGCCCAGTCATCCGACCGACTGCGCACCCAGCAAGATGACCCGTGGCCCAAGCCCATTGGAAGTTGAAACCGCCGATCCGGCCGTCGCAGTCCAGAATCTCGCCGATCAAATAGAGTCCCGAGACAAGCTTCGATTCCATTGTCCGGAAATTGATTTCCTCCAGCGGCACTCCGCCTGCTGTTACTTCTGCATAGTTCCATCCTCGATCCTGCACGATAGGAAACGGGAATTTCGTGAGCAGGGGAAGGAGAGCGTCCCGATCTTTTCTCGGCAGCTGGGCAATCGCCGTCTGCCCGTCGCAACCTGCATAGCGGATCAGCGATTCGGCGAACCGCTGAGGAAGCCGTTGCGCCAGGGTGTTCCCTAGCGAACGGCGGGGATGGGTCCGTGTCTCCGTCACAAACCACTGCCTGACCTGTTCCTGCGTCTGCCCGGGAAAAAAGTTACCAAAGACCTCGGCGGATACGCCCTGATTCCTGGCCAGGCACCAAAACCGGCTGACATCCATCACGACCGGCCCGCTGATACCGAAATGGGTCCAGAGCAAACTCCCCGTTCGCGTGTCTACCGGACGTCCATCAACGATCGTGAACACTTCAACCTCACACGACAGACCCGATAGAGTCTTGTGAAACATCCGGTCGTCCAGGATCAGCGGAACGAGCGCCGGAACCGTGGCCGTCACCTGATGTCCTAATCGGCGGGCCAACTCGTACCCGAATCCGTCACTGCCCGATTTGGGAATCGACCGTCCTCCGGTCGCAAGAAGAACATGAGTGGCATGGAGCACCCCGTGGCTGTGCTGCAGCACAAATCCCGTTTCATCGGATCTCTCAATGCCTGTGACGCGATGGTCGGAGCACACGATGACGCCCAGCTCACTGCAGCGGGTGCGGAGCGCATCGAGGATGGTTCTGGACTTATCGGTCACGGGAAAAAGCTTGCCGGTCTCTTCGCGCTTCAGTTCAACACCCATCGAGGCAAACCATTCGGTCGCAGCCTCTGCAGAAAATGCCGCCAGCACGTTCTTGATGATCCGACGATTGCCGAAATAATCCGTCGGGGTCACGACCGCATGTGTCACGTTGCAGCGGCCACCACCGGACACCAGAATCTTAGCCCCGATAGACTTGGCCCCATCAAGAATGACGATGGATCGCGCGCCTGAGTGGCGAGCGGTTTCTCCGGCAAAGATCGCCGCCGCGAGACCGGCAGCACCGCCACCGACGATGGCAATGTCGACTGCAGCCCCCGGATCGTGTTCTCTTTGAGACATAGATATTCGCCGGATCTCTCAGAACCGTTGGATTTTTATTGAAGGATCGACAGGCGTTGCGACTCTATCAGGATTGACCGGATCGGTCGAGAATAGACGGAAGGCTCGGCAACCCCTTACTACAGGCAAACAGATTGAGGAGTTCGCCCCGAACGCTATCGGTCCCGGGCCTGTCCTGAATGCTCGCTGGCGGTAACCAGCTGTTCAACCCGCTCTTTGAGCAGATTGAACGCCCGGTCGAATGCCGCTTGCGTGTCAGCTTCGGTTCCGAGCACTTTTGCAGGATCGGGTGTACTCCAGTGTAGCTTCGTCGGCTTGCCGGGAAAGACGGGGCAACTTTCATCGGCCGCCTGATCACAGACCGTGATCACGAGGTCGAACGGCTGAGCCGCAAACTCATTCCAGGATTTACTGTAGGGTTGTCCGGGATCGATGCCATGCCGTTTCAAGGTTTCAAGCGAGCGTGGATGCACATGTCCGGTTGGAAAGCTTCCCGCACTCCAGGCTTGGAATCGGCCCTGTCCCAAATCATTCAGCAGGGCCTCAGCCATGATGGAACGGCACGAGTTTCCGGTACAGAGGATGAGCACTTTTCTGGGGTCGTTCGGCATAAATCTTAACTCCCTTTCTTACGTGCCGAGGGATTCAGACTGATGAACTGCGCTGGAGCCTCCGGGGCACAGCAGGCACCGTCAGAGCCGTTCATGTTTTCAGAAAAGAACTGCGCGTCTTCCATGGTCCGATAGGCTTCCCAGGGAATCCCGGCAGGATCTTGTACCCAGGACTTCTCCGATCGGGCATAACAGCAGGTGGTGGCTCCCTCCTCCAGTACGTTCATCTCGGCCTTTTCAAAGCGACTGCGCAATTCGTTCAGTTCGCCCTCTTCTTCGACCTGAATTCCGAGATGGTCGACCCCCTTCTTCTTTGCGCGTGTAGATATTGCAAAATTGACGCGCGGGTCATCGAGCATCCACTTCGCATAATCAGGCTTGGCCTTCACCGGTTCTGCGCCAAACAGTCCACTGTAAAAGCGGATCGCTTCATCCAGGTTGTCGACGCCGATATGGATATGAAAACGTTTCATGATCTTCTCCTCTGTGTTCCGTCACCCAACATTCATCCGGTCCAAGATCATTCAGGCGTTCACTTCATTCGGGAACCAATGCCTCGTACGGTTGCAGACGTGGCAGACTGACAACATCACCGGTACTTCAACCAGCACGCCGACAACCGTCGCCAGCGCCGCTCCCGACTCAGGCCCGAATAAGGCAATCGCCGTCGCCACCGCCAACTCAAAGAAATTGCTCGCTCCGATGAGGGCGCCGGGCGCGGCCACTGCATACGGCACCCTCAACCACCGCATGAGGCCGTAGGCCAGCGACGCATTCATATAGACCTGAAAGAGAATCGGAAGTGCGATCAACGCAACGTGCCAGGGTTTGGCCACGATATTGTCCGCTTGAAAGGCAAAGATAAAGACGAGCGTGAGCAGCAGCGAGACGATCGTCACCGGGCCGAAGCGCGGCAGAAAATCCTGTTCGAACCAGCGCTTGCTATAGCGAGCGATCAGCCATGTCCGAACCACGGTGCCAGTGGCTAGAGGAATCACAATAAAAGCCACCACTGAATACACCAGGACACCAAACGGGACGGTCAGCGAAGACGCCCCGCTCACCAGCAATCCGATGATCGGGGCAAATAGAAACAGCATGATGAGGTCGTTGACGGTCACCTGAACCAGGGTATAGGCCGCATCCCCATCTGTCAGATAGCTCCACACAAAGACCATCGCCGTACAGGGTGCTGCCGCCAGGATGATACATCCGGCGATGTATTGATCGGCTTCCGCAGGTGTCACCCATGCCCCGAACACGAAGCGAAAAAACAACCATGCAAAGAAGGCCATGGAGAATGGTTTGACGAGCCAATTGACGACAAGGGTGACGAAGAGCCCCTGCGGCCTGCGACTCACATTTCGCAAAGCCGTGACATCAACTTTCATCATCATCGGAATGATCATCAGCCAGATGAGGACGGCGATCGGAAGGTTGATATGACTTCCTTCTCCGAACTCCCATCCGCGCAATGTCGCGACCCCTACCGGAGAGATCTTCCCCACAAAAACCCCGGTAACAATACAGAGGCCGACCCAGATGGTCAGGTAGCGCTCGAATATGTTCAGTCGTTTCTCAGATCGAGCTGATGATGACATTGCTGAATCCATGAATGTGATCCACTTGCATTACGCCACACGAATCAAAAAATATTGATGCATAAACCCAAAAAATTGGCTACTCGCATTGTCTTGAAGAGCCGGAACGTGCGATTGCTTTCTTGAGTTCATCAAGAAAGTCCTCAAGATTTTCCAACCCCTCTCGATTCAATGAGTAATACATCCAACGCCCTTCAGGACGGTCATGGATCAATCCTGCCTCTTTTAATACTCTGAGATGAAACGACAGCCGTGACTGCCCGGTCTGAAGAGCGTCCGTCAATTCGCAGACGCATTGTTCCCCCTGCTTTAACCTATCGAGCAGCTCGAGCCGTGTCTCATCTGACAAGGCATGAAAGAGGAGAGCGGCTTTGATCCGTTTCTTCGTCAACATCGCAGACATGATACATCAACAATTATTGATCAATCAAATCCTGGAGATCGATGCTAGAGCGGCTTATCGAAAGACTTCATCCAATTACCTTACTTGAAGCGGAAAACAGGCGCCATTGATCATGGTCGCATCGCCTTGAACATCAGCTTTAAGATTAGACACTTCTAACTGCCTGTTAACACGGGATTAATCTGAGAATGTTAAGACTTCTGCCGAAGGCTGATCATACTCTCACCCTCGGATACATAGGTAGGAGGCGCTATTCATGAACTGCCAAAAGTGCAAAGGGCTGATGATCAAAGAACAGCGACCGGAACTGGCCCCCGAATCCGTCGTTCACCGCTGCATCAATTGCGGGTTGGTCCTGGATCCTTTGATACAGCAAAACCGCCTGAGCAGCCGAGCGAGAAAAGATGCCTTCATGCGGGCGGCATAAGACGGGAACTGTTGATCTGCTCCCATCCGGCAGAAGGGAGGACTTGCCCTGCTGCCGGATCGGGCGGGTGTGGACATCGCGCATGTGGCTAGACCGAAAACTCTGCCCAGAGAAACGTATGATCCGATGGGTCTTTCGCTCGCCGCGGCTCGATGTCCACGTCAACCCTCGTACATTTCTCTGCCAACGGTGCTGTCGCTAAGATATGATCGATGCGCCAGCCTTTGTTTGCTTCTAACGAACTTGGCGCTCGGTAATCCCAAAACGTGTATTGCTGCCGATCCGGGTACAACTTCACGAACACATCTTCAAATCCCCACGCCAGCGTCCGCTCATACGCTTTCCGTGCATCTTCGTGATAGCAGACATGTTTGAGATGCTTTTCCGGGCTATGGACATCCATAGGACGGGGCGCCACGTTCATGTCGCCGCACCACACAGCCGGCTTGCCGGGAGACAAATGTTTCTCAAAATACTTTCTGAGCCGGTCATACCAGCCAAGCTTGTATTGATATTTGGGAGAATCGATTTCAAAGCCCTGCGGCACATAGGTGTTGACGACGGGGATTCCCTCAATGATGACGCGAAGGAGCCGGGCATCCTCGGAATCACCACCATCATCAAACCCGTGGAACACGGCTTCCGGCTTCTTGCGGCTCAAAATCGCGACCCCGTTATACGATTTCATTCCGCGAAACGTGATGTGGTACCCGGAGGGCGCCAGCGCCAGCAGCGGAAACTCGCTGTCCTGCACCTTTGTTTCCTGCAGGCACAAGACATCGGGCTTCTGCTGTTCAAGCCAATCCAGCACGATCGGAAGCCGCTTGCGGAGTGAGTTGACGTTGAACGTTGCGATTTTCATATGGTAAATGGAACAGCCGGCGGGGATGCTAGCAGATGGCTAGACCGGGAACAAGTCATGGCCTGAAACAGCACGGCCTCCGGCAATCTGCCAAAGGCCGTGTCTCATCACACGAAGCATTGCTGGGATTAGATTATTTCCCCAGCGCTCCAACCGCATCCTTCAATTCCTGGCCGGTTGCCTTCATCTCCTGGCCCGCAGCCTTGATCTCGTCCCCCTGAGCCTTCACGGCATCGCCTTGGGCCTTGATCTCATCGTGTTTCGCTTTCATTTTATCTTTCATGGCATCTCGCTTGGCTTTCGCCTCTTCCCGGTGGGCCTTCATCTTCCCCTTTATCTCATCTTTCTTTTCCTTGATGTCGGCCTTCATCTGCTCTTTATCAGCCTTCACATCGGCTTTCATCTGATCTTTCATCGCTCCCAGTTCCTGTTTCATCGTATCTTCGGCGAGAACCAATGAACCGGCACCGATCAAAGACACCGCGGCAACTGCGGCCATCACAATGTTTCGCATACGTCCCTCCTGTACGTCAGAATGGGTGAATAATAGAATATTCCAGACAAGGCTTCTGTATCCTGCCCTGGAATGAGATGAGTGTCAAACGAGGCTTAGCCGCAAAAAAGACCCGGGTACCCTCTCC
>CAZEHM010000015.1:17769-65850 GCA_964512025.1 uncultured Nitrospira sp.
AGCCGCACGGCATCGCACACGGCATCCACCGCTTGAGGGCGAGTAAACCCCCGCCGCCATGCTAATCCGACCCGGCGACCGGGCACCGGTTTGGCCAGGTTAATCGCGACCAGCCGTTTACTCTCGTGCTTAGACGTCACTGCGCTGCAGGGCAGGACCGTGATACCCAGCCCCGAGGCGACCATTTGGCGAATCGTTTCCAATGAATTCCCCTGCCAACCATCGGTGTCGGATCGACTCAACTCGGGGCAGGTATCCAACACCTGCTGCCGGAAACAATGCCCGGCATGCGGCAGCAAAACTTTTTCCGATGCAAGCTGCCGCGAATCGATCGACTTCTTTCTCTGCCAGGGATGTCCGACAGGAACGAGCGCTTTGAACGGTTCATCGTATAAAGCGCGCGTGACGATGCCGGGCTCATCCAATGGCAGCGCGATCATAATCACATCCAGCTTGCCGCTCTTCAGCATGGCGACCAGATGAAGCGTCAGATTTTCCTCGATCTCCAACGGCATCGACGGCGCGCGCTTGTTCAAGAGAGGAACAAGATCCGGCAGGATATAGGGCCCGACCGTCGCAATGGCTCCGAAGCGAAGCGGACCGACCAGCTGATCTTTCCCCTGGGCAGCGATCATCCGGATCTGATCGGCTTCTTCCAGAACCCGCTGCGCCTGATGAACAATCCGCTCTCCTAAGGCGGTCAAGGCGATTTGATGTTTGCGCCGCTCGAAGAGCATCGTCCCGAGCTCATCCTCCAGCTTTTGAATCGCCAAACTCAACGCTGGCTGGCTCACGCAGCACCGTTCGGATGCCCGGCCAAAATGCCGCTCCTGAGCCAGAGCGACAAGATATCGCAACTCGGTAATAGTCATTTCCTGACTCCTCAATTGATAAATGTTCTAAATCAATCTCTATAATACAATCAATTGGACTAATTTGTTGCCCTGCTCTAGCATTTCACCAGCAGCTCATTCAAGAAAGGAGTCGCTCATGACTACACACAGTTGGTCCCTCCGCATGTCGACCGTTTCGTTGCTCCTGTTCGTTGGAGGAGCGAGTGCGGTGCCTGTCGCTCAGAGTGAAGAAGGCGCAGGATCCGCCTTGGAATTTAAGCTTCCCCAGATCCAAGGATTGGAGGATCCCAACACCTTCGTGCCGGCAGACAATCCTCTGACTGCCAAGAAAGTCGAGTTGGGCCGTCTGCTGTTCTTCGACAAACGCCTTTCGAAGAACGACACCATCGCCTGTGCCAGTTGCCACCTCCCCGCGAAAGGCTTCACCGACGGCATGCCCGTTTCAAGCGGCATCAACAAGCTTAAAGGCGGCCGCAGTGCGCCGGCGTCCATCAATCGTGTGTTCAGCAAGGCGCAATTCTGGGATGGCCGGGCCGATACGCTGGAAGACCAATCCATCGGCCCGTTCGTCAGTCCGGTCGAACACGGCTTCGCCAATCACGATGAGTTGGTCGTCAAGATCAAGAAGATTGCCGGCTACCGGAAGCTGTTCCACGAGGTGTTCGGACGCGAGGTCGTCGCCGGGGATGTCGGCAAAGCCATCGCAAGCTTTCAGCGGACCATCCTCTCCGGAAACAGCGCCGTCGACAAGTTCGATCTGGGCGGAGACGACAAAGCCTTGTCCGAATCGGCAAAACGAGGTCTGGATTTATTCAGAGGGAAAGCCCGCTGCACCCGCTGTCACTCGGGCTTCAACTTTACGGATGAGAAATTCCACAATCTTGGCATCGGCTGGGATACCAACACGGTGGACCTCGGCCGCTACATGGTGACGAAGAATCCGGAAGACATCGGCGCTTTCAAGACTCCGACCTTGCGGGAAATCGCCAGGACAGCACCCTACATGCATGACGGGCGGTTCAAGACTCTGGAGGACGTGGTCAAGTTCTATAACCAGGGCGGGGTGAAGAACCCGCATCAGGATAATACGATTATTCCGCTCGAACTGACCGACCAGGAGCAGCAGGATGTGGTGGCCTTGTTGAAATCGTTGAACGGGGAAGGCTGGCAGCAGATCACAGCTCCGAAGACCTTTCCGAAATAGCCTAGCAACTGCGCACTCTGGAAGGGCTTCGGTGATCTCTCATGACCGGAGCCCTTCCGCATTTCAGTCACGCCTGGGTCATCTCAACCAGATAGCGGCGAAGAATCGCTTGTTCTACGCGGGACCGGCCCCGATCTGGCGCAGGAAAACGGAGCACCAACTGAACTTTTCCCGGCTCGGGAAGTTGAATGGTGATGCGCGGCTCCGGGGAGGGAGCTTCCAGAAGATTGGTCTGTTCCAACAGCTTCATGTGTCTCGCAGCCTCTTCCATAAAGGGACCGCACTCGGCCTTGGCCGCGGCCAGCAGCGCTTTTTCGGCCCGTTGCCACTCCCCTTCCGACCTCAAAGGCACAACTAATGTGTAGAGCCCGTATTCCTGTCCTGGATTTTCTTTCACGAGCGCATTCGTAAACAGCAGGCTGTTGGGAAATACAGTCACGCGTCCGGTATACAAATGCGAAGACTGGCCGGGGCCGATCTCCAACAATTTCGTGGCAAACATATCGTGGTCCAGCACCACGCCCCGGTGTCCGGCGATTTGAATACGGTCACCGACCCCGTAGACTTTTCCTCCCACGCGTAAGGCCGCCCCGCTCAGGCAGAGAATCAACTCCTTCGTCGCCAAGACCAACGCGGCTGCCAAGGCGACAATGGAGACGGCAAACGCCTGGAGTTCGTGCGCCCAGATCACGACGAGGCCGGTCATGATCACAAAAACCATGGAGTTTCTGGTGGTGACAACCCAGCGCCGCTTGGCCTCCATCGACAACGTCTGATTGCGGAAGACCCAGCCAACAACGAGCGTACGGATCAGCACAACCGAGACCAATAGAATCAGCGACTTAAGCCCGTCCAAAACAACCGAACTATCGACTTGCATCCAGCCGATTTGCATGTCCCTCACCTACCGCTTTCGTCTCGATACCGGTTAAGGTTCATTGCCATTCATCCGATACAACTTGTGGGATTTTTGGGAAGGAGTCTCATGTCGTCGTCATCTACATCTTCGGAATCGGCCCTCGCCGAATCCCTTCGCCCCCGTCTGCACAGCACCTTACAGCCGCTCTTCAACCAATCAAGCCCTTGCTTACCAGCCCTGGAGAAAACCTGCCAGAAAATTCTCAGTCTGACGGGCGGACTCACCGGCGCCGACCGCCTCGCACAGATTATCAGCCGTGACCCTGCCCTGACCTGCCGCGTGCTCCAGATTTCAAACAGTATTGCCTATAGTCCGCAGCAAGTCATTACGTCCGTCCCCCACGCGGTCAGCTGGCTCGGTCTGGACACGGTCCGCTCCCTCGTCACCGCCTCGCAGCTGGTTGAACAACTCAATGAGTGGCCCGATCGCCAGCAGGTTGTCAGCGGAGTCATTGCCCGGGCGCTCGTGGCAGCCGTGCACGCAAACGAACTGGGTATGGCCCTCGAATATCCGTCGTTGAGCCAGCTTTTCAGCGCCACCCTGCTGTACTCGATCGGCGACTTGGCCATCGCCAATCAATCCCCGGAACTCTATCAGTCATTCCGCCGGCTCCCGGCCCAGACGCCGGCAGCACGCATCATTGAGGAAACACAACTCTTCGGGGCGCCCCGTCTCCGGATTGCCCAGGCTCTTGCGCAAATGTGGGCGCTCCCGCCGTTTCTTGTGGAACTGTTTTCGATCGAAGGTCTTCAGCCTCAGGAACGCTGGGGATCCAGCCAGGATGTGTTCAGAGGCCTCGTCACCGGCTGTTCCGCATTGATCGACGCCATGACCGGGCCCCCTTCGCCTGCCACAATGGAGGCCGCCAAGCGGGGACTCCTCACGGGAACGGGGCTGCCGTCTCACATGTTCGGGGACATCCTCGTGCGCGCCCTCGATCGTGGAAAACAGCTGGTCATTTCAGCGGGCCTCTCCTTCGATCTCTGGGAAGATTCTGTGCGACCGGAAACCAGCTGTCCGATTCCCACACCTCCCCCGAAGGAAACCGCCGCGGTTCCGACAGCGCCTCGAAAGCGCGGACCGGCGGCGATTGAGACCAATCCGCTCGAGACGCTGCAAACGCTGCAAACCGCGCTGCGCGAGGCCAAAGATATCAACACGCTCTTGGGCACGCTCGTTCATGCCCTGCACCGGGACGGCGGCTTCGCCCGCGTCGCGCTGGCCTTGCTCAATCCGAATAACACCGATCATCTGGTCGGACGGTTGCTGCGCGGAGTCGATGAACCGGCCCCCTATCTCGATAGTCTTTCAGGATCACTGACCAAAGATCACCCCTACTTCCTGCAGCTCATGAAACGATCCGACGCAATCTGGATCGAAGACTTCACGATCCCGATGCCCGACCCGGTCCGTCCGGCGTTTCTCAGAACCTGGAATCCCGGATCCGCCATCATCGCGCCGCTCCGGGTAGGAACCAGGCCCATCGGCATGCTGTACTGCGACAACGGCCCGATCCCCCGGCAGGTGCAACAGAAGGATTACCATGCGTTTCAACTCTTTTTCAGCCAGACGACACTCAGCATTAACCGTCTGGCCGGTGTGCTCTAGCCGCACACCGCTCCCGCTCAAACTCCAAAAGCGGCCGATACGCAGGCGTTTGCACGGTCCTGCCGGAGAGCCACGACGAACCCGACGTATGTGCGGAGATGAGCTGAGGAAAGGGACGGAGTGGAAAACTATCGCGCCATCAGGGTCTCACGGGTCCCCGGCACGCACTCTTCACGCTTCCAGGACTTCAACACTTTCTGCTCGTTGAACGTCAGGGTATACCGGTAACAGTAGAGAGTCGGCTTCGGCGCATCGGCGCCTTTGCTGAGGAGCGCGCCGACTGACTCGGTCGCACTGCCAAGCCCGGGAGCGGCAATCGACTCCAGCTCTTTGTCGCCCATCGGAACCCGATAGGTCCAGATACTGTCTCCCCCCAACGCCGGCGTCTTGGCTGTGTGCGGGGCGCCCAATTTCTCCCGCACCTCATCCTGCGTCAGCCGATCCACCCCCTTCTTGAAGTAGGTGTCGCGCCAAGGGCCTCCGCAAGCCGCCAGTATCACGGCCAACGCGATGACCAGGCCGCACACAGTGGGACGAGATGCTGGGATGCCACGAATCATGATTGAGAGTTCAGCTGCCGCATGCGCTTGATGGAGCAATAGAGCGCGTAGCCCTGTGCGAGCATTCCGGTGGTCAGGAGGCCCAGCGCTGTTTGCAGCCAATGAGAGGCGGGCTCATCAAGTCCGTGCATGCCGAGGACAAATCCGAGTGCGATCGCCACGACGCCGACGCCCCGGGCGATCATGCCCTGCAGCCGCCAATTGATCTCCGTCCCGTGTTTTTCCGCCGTCATGCCGATACGCTACACTGGACGGGAACCGGACTTCAACTCCGCCGCTGTTTAATGGCCGACAACCGCGCCTCGAACGGCGCCGCATCGGCATCGCGATGCAGCTTTCGCAACAGGCCGACAAGATCGTCCAAACTCTTCTCGACATCCCGATGCGCCTCCCCCAGGGCTTTCTCCCGAATGGCCAGCGCACGCCGATACAAGGGCTCGGCCTTCTCAGGAAACCCCTGCGTCACATAGAGCAACCCCAGGTTATGCGCCGTAAGAGCCACGTCGGGATGGTCCGGACCATGGAGACGCTCTTTGATCGCCAGCGCACGCAGCAGCAGCGGCTCCGCCTGCGTATATTGCCCGTGCATGCGATGCAAGACGCCAAGATTATTCAACGTCGCCGCCACGTCCGCATGCTGCTCTCCGTGCGCATCCTGGAAAATCTTCAAGGCCTGCAGATAGGCCGGTTCCGCTTCCACATACTTGCCCTGCGCCACGAACGCTTGCGCCTCACTTGAGAGCGAAACCGCGACATGCCGGTCTTTCAGTCCGTACTGATTCTCGGCCTTCTTGACGGCTGACGCGAAGATGCGCTCGGCGTCCGCATAGTCGCCCTTCTGCAACGCCCGCTGCCCGGCCGCCATGGCGGTTTCCCAGGTCTGCTGTTCGCAAGACAGGCCGGTGAACAGCACAGCGCACAGCGCGATGAAGACGGCTGGAGCTCGGTTCATAAGACCTTCATCTGCTCCATGATCGATTCGGCGGGATAGGTCACGATTTCCGCCAGCGTGGGATGGTAATGCGGGATCCGGAGGAGATCCTGCACGGTCCCATGATAGTACATGACCGCGATCAATTCGTGAATGAGTTCCCCTGCCTCAGGGCCGACGATCTGCGCGCCAAGAATCGAACTGGTTTTCGGATCGGCGAGTATTTTCACGAACCCGTGCGTCGTTCCCAGACACATCGCTTTCCCATGATCGGCAAACGGATAGGACGCCGTGAGATACGCGATTCCCCTGGCGCGACAGGCTTTCTCGCTCAGTCCAACCACAGCGACCTGCGGATCTGTAAATATCACTTCCGTCACCAACCGGTCGTCGAATATTTTAGGCGACGCCTTCGGATGGCAGGCATTCCAGCCGGCGAGTTCCCCCTGCTGAATGGCGATATGGACGATGTCGTAGAGATTGGTGACATCACCCGCCGCAAAAATGTGCGGCTGCGACGTCCGCATGGCGCCGTCGACGATGACGCGGCCTGCCTCGACGCTCACCCCGGCGGACGGCAGATTGAGCCCGGCGAGGTTGGGCACCCGGCCGAGTGCGTTCAGAACCAGCTCTCCCGGCAACGTATGTTCTGTACCCCGCCGGGTCAGCCGGACCTCCGGCTGTGACCCTGCCGTCCCGATGCGCTGAACGGTCGCCTCCGTTAGGATCGACAGCCCGTCCTGCTCCAACGCCTGCATGAGCGCCTCGCCGACGTCGTGGTCCAGGTGGGACAACACCGATGGACTTCGCTGCACGATCGTCACCCGCGTCCCGATGCGCGAGAAAAACTGTCCGAGCTCCAACCCGACGGGACCAGCACCCAGGACAATGAGGGACTCGGGCTGATCGCGCAGATCGAGCAATTCATCGCTCGTCAGACATCGCGCATGGTCCAAACCGGGTACGATGCCGACGCGGGGAATCGAGCCGGTGGCGATGATAAACGCTTTCGCCATGATCTGATCGTTCCCGGCTTGCAATAGATGCGGAGTCAAAAAGGAAGCCGGCGCTTCATAGAGGGTATAGCCGGGGTCGTGAAGTTGCTGAATCCGGTAGTCCGCAAACTCGCGGACCAGACGATTTTTCCGTTCGACGATCGCCGACAGACTGGCCCGCACCTCGACCGGCGTCAGTCCGAATTCGGTGGCCCGGCGCATCAGCGCGGCGATCTCGGCCGATCTCAGGATGGTCTTCGTGGGCATGCAACCCCGCAAAATGCAGAGCCCTCCCAACGGGCCGGGATCGACTATCGCGACGTCGGCTCCGCAATCCCGAGCCGTTCGTGCCGCCGCATACCCGGCAGACCCGCCCCCAATCACCACCACATCATGCGCCCGTTGAGTTGCCACCAGTCTTCCTTTTATAGTTGAGACTCGGAACGCTAAGGCAGGATGTTCAAAAAGTCCGTCCAGCAAGGCCGCAGCAAGCGAAGAGGCGATGCGTACTCTCTGCCGTACGTTGAGCCTCTGAGCGCGGCGAGAACGCCGCTGGCGGACTTTTTCAGCATCCTCCGAAAGGATACACCATGATTCAGCCGGGTCGCTATCGACACTATAAGGGAAACGACTACGAAGTCGTTGGTGTCGCAAGACATTCTGAAACAGAGGAAGAAGTGGTCGTCTACCGCGCACTGTACGGGGAACGCGGGCTCTGGGTGAGACCCCTCGCCATGTTCCTTGAAACCGTGCTGATCGAGGGACGACCCTGCCCGCGATTCCAATTCGTGGCAGAATGCCCCACTCCACAGGAGGAATAGCTCCTCCGGAACACTCTTGGACTATCTCTCTTGCCGATTCGAACTGCTGTCGCTTAAGTATTTCCCGCAGGCTCCGATAGTACGGCTGAGGAGAGGCTTCCATGCCAATCGTGCAGGCCATCAATGGTATTGTCGAAACCTACCCGGTGAGACCCGTGACCCCCCGCGAGCCGGTGGTCGACGCCGTCGACAGCCAGGCAGGGAAGGAGCCGCGCCAACACGCCGGTGATCGAACCCAGCAGGCCGCACAGCAAGCCTATCAAGAACAGACCAGGCAGGCGCGTGCTCCGAAACCGGCGATCCTGGCCAGGGATTTGATGACCACCCCGGTTGTCACATTGCCGTCCGATGCCACTATCGTCGACGCATGGGTACTGATGACCCGTCGGTCGTTCCGCCATCTGCCTATTTCATCGGTCCACGGCACGCTGGTCGGAATGGTCTCGGACCGGGATCTGATCCGCCACGCCCCAGACCTCGTGATCGCCGGCATTCAAAGCACCGCCGCACGACGGCCCTTGGCAGACATCATGAGCCCGCGCGTGCTCTCCGCCACCCCCACCACCGATATCCGGGAGATCGCCCGGGTCATGATGGATGAGCGGGTCGGCGCGCTGCCAATCCTCGATATTGATCGACGCCCCGTCGGCATCATCTCGAAGCAGGATCTCCTGCGCGGCCTGGCCAATCACGGACCCGTCGAACTGTGGACCTAGCCTCCTGAGTCCTTTCTCTCTACCGGTGTCCAGCGCGCAAATGTCGCGGCCTGGCCGACTCGTATCCCCCGGCCATCGACCACATTCCACACGGTTGCGTCTTCGACCATAAACCGTTTGCCGGTGGAAGAAATTCTGACTCCCCGATACCCGGAGAAATATCCCTGCGCTTCGGCGACCGCCAGCATGCGGGCGCGTTCGTCCCGGTTTATCGGTTCCGCAGTCAGGCGGGAGGGCGTACCCGTCAATTGCGCCCAGGACATTTCCCACAGATCGAGCGCCACCTGGTTGCCGTAATTCAAGACGGGATCGGACTCTGTGCCGTGGGACACCACGACAAACGGCGCGGCAAAGAGCGCCCGGGCCTGCTCTTCCGGTGACCCGGTTCGCGCGAACAAGTCCCGCCCGGTCCATCGATGAAAGCTATCCAGGAGAAGCCGCGACCAGACGACCACGAAGGGATACGAGCAGGGACTGATTGCCATAGGGTGCTGCTATCACGTCCGAGCTGACAAGGCAAGCGACGGAATCAGGGCTTGGCGGAATTGACCTTGCGGATATTCGGCTTAGGAAGCAGACGGTACTCGACGAGACGGCAGCTGCAAAATGCCACCTGGCGGGTGTCGGTGGTCACGCGCACAATGATGGAGTGGCAAAACACGCAGCCGAGCGACCGGGTATCGCGGGCAATGGTCCAGCGTGGAATAGAAAGGCGTTCCGGATCGAGCATTTTGTCATCCATCATATGCCGTATCGGTCGCAGAGGAAAAATCTGAAGCCCGACGGCGCCGTCCCCTGCTCTCCCTGGCAAGCAGCCGAGGCCCTATGTATAATGGCTTTCTTTTCCACTCCACTGATGCCGGTTAGTGAGGAGCTCGTCATGGCAGGCAAGACGTTATTCGACAAAATCTGGGATTCGCATCTCGTGCGGGAAGAACCGGACGGGACCACACTCTTGTATATCGATCGGCAGTTGGTCCACGAAGTCACCTCGCCGCAGGCCTTCGAAGGGCTGAAACTGGCCGGACGTCGTCCCCGCCGGCCGGCCGCGACACTCGCCGTCCCGGACCACAATGTGCCGACCACGGACCGCCGGCTGGGCATCGCCGATGCGGTCAGCGCCAAGCAAATTCAAACGCTGGAAGACAACTGCCGGGACTTCAATATTACGCTGTTCGGCATGAACGATATCCGCCAGGGCGTCGTCCACGTCATCGGGCCGGAGCAAGGCTTTACGCTCCCGGGTACCACGATTGTCTGCGGAGATTCCCATACCTCCACACACGGCGCGTTCGGCGCACTGGCGTTCGGCATCGGCACCAGCGAAGTCGAGCACGTGTTGGCGACGCAGTGCCTGGTGCAGAAGCGACCCAAAACGATGGAGATCCGGGTGGATGGAGTGCTGTCTGATCGCTGCTCCGCCAAGGACATCATTCTCGCCATCATCGGCAAAATCGGCACGGCCGGCGGAACCGGCTATGTCATCGAATATACAGGATCGGCCATCCGCGCCTTGAGCATGGAAGGCCGCATGACCCTGTGCAACATGTCGATCGAGGGCGGCGCCCGCGCGGGCATGGTGGCTCCCGACGACAAGACCATCGCCTATATCAAAGGACGGCCCCTGGCCCCGAAGGGTGCGTTGTTCGAGCAGGCCGTGCGGGCTTGGGAACAATTGAAGACGGATCCGGGGGCAACATACGACGCGACCCTGATCATGCGGGCCGAGGACATTGCCCCCCAGGTCAGTTGGGGTACCAGTCCCGGCATGGTGCTGGGAGTCGATCAGCGCGTGCCCGACCCGGCGAAGGTGACGGACGAGAACACCCGCAAGGCGACCGAACGCGCCTTGGCGTACATGGGGCTCACCGCCAACATGCCGATTACGGACATCAAGATCGACAAGGTGTTCATCGGATCCTGCACGAACGCGCGCATCGAAGACCTGCGTCTCGCTGCATCACTGGCCAAAGGCAAGCGGGTCGCCAAGACTGTGCATGCGATGGTGGTGCCCGGATCCGGTCTCGTCAAACAGCAGGCCGAACAGGAAGGACTCGATCGGATCTTCCGCGACGCCGGATTCGAATGGCGGGAAGCCGGCTGCAGCATGTGCCTGGCGATGAATGCGGATGTGCTGCAACCGGGTGAGCGTTGCGCCTCCACCAGCAACCGGAACTTCGAAGGGCGGCAGGGAGCAGGCGGACGCACGCATCTCGTCTCGCCGGCCATGGCCGTCGCTGCCGCGGTCGAGGGCCACTTTATCGACATTCGTCATTGGAATTAGAGGACGCCATGCAAGCATTTACAACGCTGACAGGCCTCGTGGCCGCGCTGGATCGAGTCAATGTCGATACGGATCAGATCGTGCCGAAGCAGTTTTTGAAGACGATCAAGCGGACCGGTTTGCGGGAAGGGCTGTTTTTCGATTGGAGAAAACAGAAGGACGGATCGCCGGATCCGGACTTTTTCTTGAACCAGCCGCGCTATCAGGGCGCGTCGATTCTTCTCACCCGAGATAATTTCGGCTGCGGCTCATCACGCGAACATGCGCCCTGGGCCTTGCTGGATCAGGGATTCCGCTGCGTGATTGCCCCGAGCTTCGCGGATATTTTCTACAACAACTGTTTTCAGAACGGCATCCTCCCGGTCGTGCTCACGGCAGACGAGGTGCTGGCCATGATGCAGGAAGTGCTCGCCACGCCGGGCTATCAGCTGACGGTGGATCTCGGCAACCAGACGGTCTCGACACCGAAGGGCAGGGTCTGCAAATTTACGATCGATCCGTTCCGCAAGGATTGTTTGTACCGCGGTCTCGATTCGATCGGCCTGACCCTGCAACACGAGTCCGCCATTTCCTCCTACGAGAAGAAACGGAAAGCCGAAGCTCCCTGGCTCTTCGCCGACATTCCGTCCTGAACGAAAGAGGATTCGATGAAGTTCTTGCGCCCCCGATTCCTGCTGACGACTCTGCTCTTTCTGATGGCGGCCTATCTGCTTATTGCCTTCAACCTGAGTTACTCCGACGGCAGTCGGGCCGGCTATATTCAGAAGTTCTCTCAAAAGGGCTGGGTCTGCAAGACTTACGAAGGCGAGCTCGCCATGACGACCGTACCGGGCGTCGCACCGGTACTCTGGAGCTTTACCGTGAGAGACGAACGAGTCGCTGCCGAGCTCGACAAGGTGCTCGGCAAACGCGTGATTCTGCACTACAAGGAATACCGGTATCTCCCCACGACCTGTTTCGGGGAAACCGACTACTTTGTGGATCGGGTCGAAGTCCAGGAATAGAGCGGCCCTGACGGCTAGAGCCAGCGCCGCTGGCGGAACGCGATCAGCATCCCCGCCGCAATCAACCCCATTGCCCCCAACACAGCTGGATACCCCCACTCCGACCTCAGCTCCGGCATGTGTTCGAAATTCATCCCGTAGATGCTCGCAATAAAACTCAACGGCATGAAAATCGTCGTGATCACGGTCAATACGCGCATGACCGCATTGAGGCGATAACTGACGCTGGACAAGTAGATATCAAGACTGGCCGACACCATTTCGCGCAGCGTCTCGATCGTGTCGACGATCTGCACCACATGGTCGTAGACATCCCTGAAGAAGACTTTGGTCGGCTCATGCAGGAACGGGCAATCGGAACGGGAAAGACTGTTTGTGGCTTCACGAAGCGGCCACACCGCCCGGCGGAGGAAAAGCAACTGACGCTTGAGCGCATGGACTTCTCTCAACGTGTCCGGTTTCGGATCGGCCACCACCTTCTCCTGGAGGAGCTCGATCTTCTCGCCCAGCGATTCGAGCACCAGAAAATATTGGTCGACGATTGCGTCCACCAGCGCGTACATCAGATAGTCGGCGCCGCTCTGCCGCAGACGGCCTTTGCCTCCGCGCAGCCGGTCCCGTACCGGCTTGAAGACGTCGGTGCCGTTCTCCTGAAACGACAGCACGAAATTCCGCCCGATGACGAAACTGACCTGCTCGACCAGTAAATCCTGCTTGTCGGTGACCGACAGAACCTTCATGACCAGAAACAAATAGGACTCATAGTCATCCAGCTTCGGCCGTTGATCGGTGTTCGCAATGTCCTCGAGCAGGAGGGGATGGAGGGAAAACTGCTTCCCGA
The DNA here is from genome assembly GCA_964512025.1 of uncultured Nitrospira sp. GTDB lineage: Bacteria > Nitrospirota > Nitrospiria > Nitrospirales > Nitrospiraceae > Nitrospira_D. The sequence goes on from CAZEHM010000015.1 coordinate 30,507, forward strand.
AGGCCTCGAGCAGGTCGAGCCGGTGCACCCCGCCGATATCCACCCAGGTCACCGACTCATCCGCAGGAGGATGCAGTTCATCCGGGTTGGTCACGGTCCGTTCATCGCAGCGAGCCCCGGCATAATCGAAAGCCGTCATCGTGACGGTCTCGGCTTTCTTCTCGCCGATATGCACCAGCGTACCCGGCGGTAATCCGGTTTTCTTGGAACGCTTTTGGACAAGCTTCATGCGTACGCTGCTTGTACGCAGATTCCCTTGGCAGGTCAAGCTATCTCCGGCCCCGGCTTTCAATCCCGGCAGGACCTTGCTACTCTGCTGGTATGTCTTGGGAGCAAGAACATCAGGTGCTCACCGCCGCCATCCGCGATGCCGGCGCCGAAGCCGTGCGGCTCGCCGCAAACGGATTTCAGATCTACACCAAGCCGGATGATTCTCCCGTCACCTCGGCCGACCATGCCGTGAACGATCTTCTCATGGATCGCCTGCTCGGCCGGTTTCCCGATGACGGATGGCTGTCGGAAGAAACACCCGATACGGCCGCGCGTCTCGAAAAAGCCAGAGTCTGGGTTATCGATCCGATCGACGGCACGAAAGCCTTCATCCGGCGGGAACCGGAATATTGCATTTCCGTGGCGTTGCTTGAAGAGGGACAGCCTATTCTGGCAGCGATCTACAACCCGTCGACAAACGAGCTCTATTCCGCCGTTCGCGGGCAGGGCCTGCAGCTGAACGGGACACCGGTTCCGCGTAACGAGTCAGCGGCCCATCAAGTACCGGTCATCGCCCTCAGTCCATGGGAGCTGCACATCGGGCGGTTCAAGTCCGTCGCGCCGCACATCACCAGCCGTCCCACCCGCTCCATTGCCTGGGCCATGGCGCTGGCTGCCAGCGGAGCCATTCACGGCGTGATGACCCTCGAACCGGAAAACGAGTGGGACGTGGCCGCCGGTACACTGTTGCTGGAAGAAGCCGGCGGATCCACAAGGGATGGATCCGGTTCGCCCCTTCAATTCAACCGGCCCGTTCCGCGCTATCAGGGAATCATCGCAACCGCTGCTGGATTTCCTGATCACCTCACGTCGCAGTTATTTCGTCTTCCGCGATCAACACCCTGACAGAATACCTATGGTGGCTCTATGCGCGTAGCGGTTCTGGGAATAGGTCTGCTCGGACAGGCGGTGGCGGAACGGCTGCACGACTCAGGCCATGCCGTCACGGTTTACAATCGCACGCGCTCTAAGACAGATTCCTTGCGTGCCCGCGGCATCACCGCCGCCCGAACTGCTGATGCGGCGGTTGCATCCACGGACTGCACGCTGCTCTTCCTGACCGATGCCGCCGCGATTCGAGCCGTCCTGTTTACTCCCGGTTCACCGGTCGATCTCCGGGGTCGGACGATTATTCAGATGGGCACGATCGGCTCCGACGAAAGCCTGGCGTTTCAACGTTCGGTATCCGATGGCGGAGGAGATTATTTCGAAGCGCCGGTGCTGGGCAGTATCGCCGAAGCCAGGGCCGGCACCTTGATCGTGATGGGCGGAGGGACCGCCGAGCAGTTTCAACGATGGAATGCCGTGTTTGCCTCGCTGACCCCCGCGCCCTGCCTCGCCGGCCCGGTCGGACAGGCCGCAACGCTGAAACTGGCTTTGAACCATTTGATCGCCGCCGAACTCTCCGCCTTTGGGCTGAGTCTGGGGCTCATCCAACGAGCCGGAATCTCCGTCGACCAGTTCATGTCCATCCTGAAAGCCAGTGCGCTCTATGCTCCGGCGTTCGAGAAAAAACTTCCGCGACTACTGGCCCGCCGGTACGACAATCCGAATTTTCCCACCGGCCATTTGCTGAAAGATGTGAATCTGTTTGCGGAAGAAGCGCGGCGGCACGGGCTGAACACCGCCGGAGTAGAGCGCCTGCGGACTATCCTGGAGCAGACGATCGCGCGGGGACACCGTGACGAAGACTATTCGGCGCTGTTTGAATCGATTGATCCGATAGACTAGGGCGCAGGAGGCGTATCGCTGGCGGATAAACTGGACGTTCTCCGTGAAAGGTGAAAGGCCCCCCCTTTCGCCGTCGGAGCGCGATCATCGCCGATGCGCGTATACCACCAGCGACCGTCGCCCTCGGAAAGATCAGGATTCAACTCCACGACAAAGTTCCCTTCCCGATCGTTTTCTTCCTGCAACCAGGTGCCCTCCCAGTGCAAGCCGCTGAAGGCGACCGTTCGAAGGTGCCCTTTTTTCCACCCATAGGTGCCATGGCCGGTCTCGTCGAGAGTGAGAAGCACCGTTGCCAACTCCTCATAATCCCAGTCGCCGGCAAGCACACGGCGGTCGCCCGAATCGTCGGCAACCGCTCCGGTGACCGGAGAAATCGTCATGAGATGAGCCGGCCGAGGCCCGCTGCAGGCAGCCATCAGCAGGAGAACACTCACCATCGCACAGGCGTGGACACGTCGTAGACACATAACCAGATGGACTCCAAACTCTGACATCCTACTTACCATGCAGTATGAAGGTGGACAAGCGGTTCGAACAATTCTCTGATGGCGGCATTCCCCTTACCTAAGAGTGTCTAAACGCCGGCAGGCCTCATCGAGATCGACATCCGTCTTGGCATAGCTAAATCGCAGAAAGCGCGCTCCCCCTGGTCCTGAGAAGAAGGCTTCGCCCGGAACAGCGGCCACACCGATCTTGTCCAGAAGTGCCATCGCTCTGGCCTTTCCCGTACTCCCCGGCAACCGGCTCGCATCTGCCAGGACGTAATACGCTCCCTGGGGAATCGACGGCGTGAGACCCGCCCGCGAGAGCGCGGCGCAGAATCTATCCCGCTTCTGTTGAAACTCCCGAGCCATCGTCTGATAGAACGAATCCGGCAACTCATTGATGCCCGCTGCCACGCCCATCTGCAGCGGGGCGGGCGCACACACGTAAAGCAGATCGTTCATCGCTCCGATCAGATCCGCCCATCGCTTGGCTGCCACGCTGTAACCGATGCGCCACCCGGTAATGCTGAAGGTCTTGGAGTAGCCGCCGATCGTAATCGTCCGTTCGGCCATGCCGGGCAGCGTCGCGATGCTGATGTGCTGACGTCCGTCATAGAGAAAATACTCGTAGATTTCATCGGTAAACACAAACAGGTCGTGCCGCGTCGCGAGCGCGGCGATCCCTTCCAATTCTATGCGCGAGAAGACTTTCCCGGACGGATTGCCGGGGCTATTGATCACAATCGCCCGCGTACGATCCGTGACGGCTCGCTCGACCTCATCCAGAGCGAACGTCCAATCGGGCGGCTGCATCCGCACCGCGACAGGAACCGCATCGACCGACTTCAGTGCCGTCGCATGATACTGGTAGTAGGGCTCGAAGAGAATGACCTCGTCCCCCGGATTCAAGAGAGCGGCGCAGGCACAATGAAACGACCCCGTGGCTCCGGCGCTGACCGTAATGTCGGTCTCCGGATCGGCCTGAATGCCATTGTATCGGGCCAGCTTCCTGGCTACCGCTTGCCGCAATTCCGCCAGCCCGTCGAACCGCGTATAGGTATTGAACCCGTGATCCATGGCCCGTTTGGCCCCCTCGCGGACCGGTAGGGGAACCGGGGTATCGCAGACCCCTTGAGCCATGTTCAGCCCCTTGGCTGCGGCGCACGCCTGGGTCATCGCCCTGATTTCTGACGGCGCGAGCTGAGCCATCCGCGTATTACCTGTCCGTTTCATTACGACTTCTCCTCTCGAATATCCTGCTTTGACGCATTTTTCGCAGAGACCTCGCCGAAGGTCAACTCCTTGTCGAGATCTTTGCCGCAGTGCGAATCGCCGATAGCGCTATTGAGGCATGCGCGGCATGGCGCTTCGGATATTGCAATTCATATGCTTTCTTCGTGGTTTGTCTATCTGCAACCCTCGATCTTCATGCGACAAACCTTTAACATTCGGAGTATCATTCATACTCCCCTCCTTCGAGTTACACCATCTGAGGAAGGCGGCATGAGTGAATGTGCGGTATGGTCGTATCAGGCGAATTGCTCAGGGGTATACGATTTATGGAGTTGCGACCACCACACCCTGCCTCCCTTGACCCGGCAGGCGACCATCATAAAGATCGGCGGGGCAGAAGAATGCCGCTCTCCTGCCGTCTATTCTTCTTCGGCGAGGACGATTTCGAGGGAGAAGCCACAGTACTCGATATTTCAGCAAGCGGATGCCGCGCAAGCACCTCGATTCCTCTCGCGGCCGGGATGATCCTGCGGCTGTCGCTGTTCCTCCCCGATCATCAATGGCCGCTCCGGATCAATCAGGCCATCGTTCGCTGGATCGACAACAAAGAGTTCGGTCTGGAATTCACCGATATTACCATGGCCCAGCGGGAACGACTCCGTGCACTGGTGATGAAAGCACGATAACCCCCGAAGACGTTACTTGTGGGGCACTCACTCGCAGCGTTGCCACAACACATCCGCGATCCATACAGCCCCCTCCGGCCCCGTCACGATTTACGAACGCCACCTACGACACAGAGGAAACCGATGCCCGCGGGTCCTTGGCCGAATGATCCGGTATGGTCGGCTTGTGGTTTGTCGATCGATACATCTCGTAATACCTGAGCACTTTTCGCACATAGCGCCGGGTCTCGCGAATTCGCGGGATCCGGCCGCCTTTGACCCGATGCACCCCGGCATTATAGGCCGCCAGCGTCAACCGCAGATCGCCTTCATACAGATTTAAGAGATGCCGCAACTGCTTCGCGCCCCCGCCGATATTCTGGATCGGATCATGAAGGTTTCCCACACGCAACGTGGCGGCTGTGTCGGGGGTCAACTGCATCAACCCGACCGCTCCTTTCCGTGACACAACATCAGGCCGGAAATCCGATTCCGTCTTGATCACCGCATGCAACAATGCAGGATCCAACCGGTAGCGCTTGGCATAAAAGGCGATCGCCCGGCGAATTTCTTGAGTGTCATAGCGCGGGCGACCGTCAAAATCTGATTTGGTGGGAACAGGGATCGCTCCGACCATCACCATGGCCAGCAGCAGAATCCCCCCGCTACGGAATAACGCAACGGAGGGGCGAAACCGTTGTATGGAGGTTAGAGTAATCACGCGGTAACCCCGTCGACCCATACAGCAGGGGTGGACCAGGGTTACCATGTTTCTCCTCAAGAGCCGTGCCGCTCTGAGAAGTTCACAACTCTCTGATGTATCTCATACCTGTGGCTGGCACGCGATGTGACCGCGACAAGGATGCCCACTTTGGACAAGAACGACCACTTTTTGGCACGTGCTCCAGAGCTGGGGCTGTTTGCCAGCGCGCGCCTACGGTTTCCCCCACACTTCCTCCAGCCGCTGAGTGCGGCCGCAGTTGAATTTATAGAACTTGTAGCGCACCGGATTCTTCTTATAGAAGTCCTGGTGATACTCTTCCGCCGGATAGAAGGCCGACGCCGGAACGATCTGTGTGACTATCGGGGCGCGAAACTTCTTCGAATCTTCGATGCGCCTCTTCGACGCTTCAGCCAACTTCTGTTCATCGGGAGTCGACGGGAAAATCGCCGCACGGTACTGATTCCCGTGGTCGCAGAATTGCGCATTCGGCGTCAGCGGGTCGATGTTGCGCCAGAACGCGTTCAGAAGCTGGTCGTAACTCACCTTGGCCGGATCGTAGACCACCTCCACCGACTCCGCATGCCCCGTACCGCCTGCCGAGACTTGTTCATAGGTCGGATTCGCCAGAGTCCCGTCCATATAACCGGAAACCGCCGAGAGTACACCGTCGACCTTTTCAAAAGCCTCCTCCATGCACCAGAAACAGCCGCCGGCAAAATACGCTTTGGCCGGAGCCGCCGCATCCGAGCGTTCCGAGTGGAACAGCACAAAACTCATACCGATGATCAAACACAGTCCTGCCACTGCTGCTTTGCCGACGTGAGGTTGTGTCATCGCGAAGGCCCTCCTTGGTGGTCAGTCGGGACTGCCACACGTTTCTTACAGTCTACTACGCTTCTCGGCACCCGATGGATCTTCCAGAAGAATGCCGAGATGCGTTTTCTGAGCTCCTGCTTTGCATCACAACCTTCGCCGCATCAGCCGGTTCTGCCGCCTGGGTTCTCGAAGAGAGAGAATGACCGGAGATGCCGGACACCAATTCGATAGACTCGGACTGGGGTGTGATCGGGATGGAGATTCGATTGGATATGAATGGAAACGGCTGGCCGGCGGCCTCGGAAAAAACACGTGCTTCGTATCGGGCCTGAGCAGCGGCGTCCTACACCGCAAAGACGGCGGATTCTGTTTGGAACAGCAGGGTGCGGCGGACCAGGGCGATCTGTCCGACGATTCCGGCTCAGGAACGCCCTTCACAAGGCCAGATCGCCATACTCCGCCGGCTCTTCCGTATGGGACCGCCGCTTCCTGCCGCCCATTTGCTTCATGATGAGTTCGATCGCCTCTTCCGGGGAACTCGCCGCGGAGACCAGTCGTTTGCCAAGTTTTCGGAAGAACGCCACATCGGCCGGAGCGGCATCGACCAGAATCACGGGCTTCCCGGCCTTCACCGCCAGCGCGACCTCGGACACTGTTCCGGATCCGCTCAAACCACACGCCACCACTACATCGCTCGTGAGCACATTGATGTTGTTGCGGCCGCTGCCCATTTCCGTAATGATCGGAACATCGACATGGCACGAGACCCGGTCTTTCGCCGTGGGCAAGATCCCGACGGTCAGACTTCCTCCGACCCGCTTCGCTCCCTCACAGGCGGCATCCATGACGCCAAGATCGCGTCCGCCGGTCAGGACGACCCACCCGCGCCGTGCGATGAATTCTCCCAGCGACCGGGCGTTGTCCAGATCTTTCTTCTTCGCCTTGGCCGGCCCCATCACTCCAACAATGAATCGCATCGCCCCTCCCGCTCCGGACTTGTTTCGATCAAAACCGCGACGCCGCCAGTATGACATCGGCATGGGTCCAGGCCGACTTGAATTGCTGCTCGCTCGCTTCCGCCTCGCCCCCTTTATGTTGGGCGCGCAGACTTTGGGTCAAGCCCAATAAGCTCCATCCGTTGTTCGGATTGCGCTGAAGATCCGTCCGATACACCTGCTCCGCCTCTCCGGGCTGGCCGGCCAACAATAGAGTGGCACCGAGGTACTGTCGGATCGGAATAGGCCAATACGGCGGCTCCGTATACGGCAGGGACTCCTCCAGCTTCACCCCTTCCCGCAGAATCTTGATCGCCTCATCATATTTCTGCCGCCGCGCCGCGATGTCGCCTGCCAGCAGTCGCTCCGCGATTTTCAGCAACGTCCGTTCGGTCTTGTCCTCCGGGCTCCGGTCGCGGCGGAACTGCTTCGCGAGCGAGGCCAAGACAAAATGTTCGCCCTCGGCCCCGGGAATCCGACCCGTCGCCGCCAGGGCGAATCCGCGCCCCAACCGCCACATACCTTCCTGAAACCGTAACCCCTTCGGCGGAACCGGCTCGCGCAGCAGCTCATCCCACTGACCGAAACGGATCAGCGAAAACAGCGGTGCGGGAAGATAGAATTCCTTCCACTTGTTCTTCCGGGCTTCCGGCTCGGTAATCGTTCCCGTCAACTCGCGCGCGACCTTTAACGCCTCGACATGACGGCCTTCCATCATGAGCGAGGCCCAGAGAAAATGCAGATTGTGCGTATAGTAGCCGTCGGCATAATCACCGGACAGAACCTGCCCAGCCAGATATTCCTTGTCGACCTGTGCGGCGTGCGCATTCCACTCGGCGGCTTCGTGATACTTTCCCAGTCGAATATAGATGTGCGCCGGCATGTGCACCAGATGCCCGGCACCCGGCATGAGCGCAGGCAGGCGATCGGCGCAATCCAACGCCCGCTCCGGCTTCGATGAGGCTTCTACTGCATGAATATAATAGTGGCAGGCGCCCGGATGATCAGCGGCACGTGAGAGAACAGCTTCCAACGTCGAAACGATTTCCTCGGTCCCCGGCTGCGGACGCCCGTCCGCTGCCCAGAAATCCCATGGACGCAGATCCATCAGCGCTTCGGCAAACAATGTTCCGGCATCTGCATCGTTGGACGATTGCTGCCACACCGTCCGCATGGCATTCGCATACGCCTTGTCGAGGCTGGCGCGAGAGGCGCCCTTTGCGCTATAGCGCTTGCCGAGCGCCTCGATGAACCGTTGTTCCGCCGGACTGACATGGCTGGACTGAGCCCGGGCTTTCTGCAGCGCCTCCCATGCCCGCCGTTCAGCGGCCTTCGCCATCGGCGCGTTAATGTTGGGACCTGACGCCAGCGCAATGCCCCAGTAGGCCATTGCAGCGGTCGGATCGAGGCGGGCGGCCTCTTCGAACGCATGGATCGCTTCTTCATGATTGAAGGCGTAGACCAGTCGCAAGCCCTGATCAAAATACTGTTGCGCCCGTTCCGAGGTCGTCGTAATGGGATGATGGAGCGTTCCGAGATTGGTAAACAGCGGCACAGCATCGGCTGCCTCACCGGCCGCCGCGCGCGACAAGACCAGGGCCAGACACAGACAGACGGCCTGCATCAACCGCCGGGTCGCGCGGCGAGAACGGACCATGCCGGCGGCGACGCTCCGTTGCCGGCTTGAGAATGTCGTGATGCCTGTTGTGGAGAACACCCGCATGCCGACTTTTTATAAATTGAGCGACGGCTCGCAGGGGGAGGTTCGGAGGGCAGACGGCGCCTTCGAGGCGGACTTGGTCCGCACGACTCGAGCTTTCTTTGCAGGCGGCGCGGCTTGTGCGGCTGCCGACCTGACCGGCATCTGCTGAGTCTCCAGTTCCTGTCCCAAATAGACCAGTACTTGCTGCTGTGACCCGACCATCGACTTCAATTCTTGTAACTGCGCGGACAGACGCGCCACTTCCTGCTGATGGGCCAATAATTCCGAGCGCAAGGCGATCACTTCATCGAGCGGGACCGATTCGACGGCACGGGTCTTCGGCAGAGAGACCAGGACCGGTAGGGCTTCTATCGCTTTCTCCGGCATGCGACCCGGCACAACCGTTGAGTTCTGCCCGGCAATTTTCTCTGAGGATCGAGCATCGGACAGGCAGGCTGTCTCTGTAACGGACCGAGTATCGCCTGCCGCCGCAGCATCGGCCGCACCGGGAGATCTACTCCCGACCGGACGGTCACTGATCGACGAACCAAGCGAGCGACCCAGCCGGTGACACTGTGCCACAAGCTCGGCAATCCCGCGCACGCAGGTCGCGCCGGACTCAACCAGCAACTGGCTGAACGACCGTTGCTTCGGCCGGGCCGCGGATATTTGCTCCGGAGTAGGAATGCGCGCGATGAGATTGATGGGAGCATCACTATAACGGCGGGACATGACGGAACCTCCTGATCACAACATCACCCTTCAGACCGTAAAACACAGTAGAACCGGCTGCAACGATCGGACGAGGGGAATTCGACTGCCGGGCGGCTCGAGCCTGTACAGAACCAGACATCCGAACCACTACGTACTTGTCTACTCCGACCGGAAAGATGAGTCAATCATTTTCCCAAACAAGGAGCGGGAGTATGCAGCACAATTTGAGCGACTGGAGCCTAGAATCTCGTGACACTGGAGAAATGGAACTCCGGCAGGAGCATCGCGGGCACCAGCATTTTTCCCGTCTCCGAAGTGACGGCTTCCATCGGCGGAGTCCAGGCCTCGACCCGCTGAAAGGCCTGCAGAGGGCTTTCGTGAAAGCGGAAGTTCTTCACCGCAGAAACAATTTCCCCTTTCTCCACCAGAAACGTTCCGTCCCGCGTCATTCCGGTCAGGGTCAGATCGGTCGGATTCACGGTGCGCAGATACCAGAAGTTCGTCACGAGGATTGCCCGGTCGGTCGATTTGATCAATTGGGCCAGCGAACTTGCCGACGCGCCTTCCACTGACAGACGTGGCGCCTCGAGAGTGGGGATCGTCGCGATCTGTTGTGACCGGGCCGTGAACCGGTCATAGGCCAGTTGCTGCAAGACGCCGTGATGAATCCATTGTGACGCCGTGGACGGAAGTCCTTCGGCCGTAAACCCCACGCCGAGCAGATCCCCTAGTTGGGGCGCATTCTCCAGCGAGAGTCGCGCATCAAGAATCCGCTTCTTCAGCTTTCCGGCAAAGGGGCTCGTGCCTTTCAGATACGATTTGGCATCCAGCATCCAGATGATCCACGACCACAGACCGGCCACTGCCGCCGGTTCGAGAATGACTCGATACCGGCCCGGAGGCAGTTCCTTCGGCTCGGTCCCGAGCGTGGCCTTGTGGATCGCCGACAGCGTGCGTTCTTGCACTTTCAGCCGGTCGATGGAGCGATGCGCGGACGAGGCCCACCCGGTCGCGTCACCGGCTTGCACCGTAATACTGAATCGCGCCTCGGTCCGCTCTTCAAAGGCGAGCAGTCCGGTGTCGGCCGCCACTCCGACCGATGCACGGGATGAAGACACAATGCCCGCCGCCGCCATATTCTCCATACGACATTGACCGATCGCTTCGTTCGCATATTCCAGCCGTACGGCCGGCCCGGCTTTGAGCGTCTCGCTGCGGGATGCGGGACAGGCCACAAAAGTCTGCGGTCCGACCGGCGGCAGATATTCCGGGTCTTCGGGAGATACGACTGCGATCGCCTCGGCCCGTTTGACCGTCTCGCGCAGCGACCCGGCCGTGAAGTCCGTCGTCGTCGCCGTGCCCTGCCTGGCGCCAAAGGCCACGGTGACGCTCACGCCTCCCCGGCGCGTATTGACGTTTTGAATCACCTGGTTGTTGGCAAAACGCGTCGTCCCGCCATCCTGGTCGTGTAATGTAACCTGGGTGTGATCCGCCGTCGAACATTTGAGGACCAGTTCGGCGATAAACTGAAACTCCTCGCGGGTGGTCATCTTCGGCCAGGGCTTGGCGCCGGTGACAGTCATGATCGTCCCTCGCCGCGAATCACCCGGATGTTGCGGAAACGGGCATGCGACGCGGCGTGGGTCATCCAGCCTGACTGGCCCGGCTGGCCCTTGCCGCAGGTAATGAACCCATAGCGCCGGCGATGCGACCGGTCGGCCACTCCATCGCAACTGTTCCAGAATTCCGGCGTGATGCCGTGGTAAATCACGTCGCGCAGCATGTGGGTCCGCCTGCCGTTTTCGATCAGCCAGAACGCATCGCCGCCGAACTGAAAATTGTAGCGCCGCTGATCGATGCTGTAGGAACCGTGGCCTTCGATATAGATCCCGCGCTTCACATCCGCGATGAGCTGATCGAGGGTCGCCCCGCCTGGCTCCAGCCCGATGTTGGCGATACGCACAATCGGGACGGTTCCCCAGCTATCGGCGCGATTCGAGCCGCGCGAGCGCGCCGCTCCGATTTTCGGCGCGACTTCCCGGTTCGTGCAGTACCCGACGAACAGCCCGTCGCGCACGATGTCCCACTTCTGGCAGGCCACGCCGTCGTCATCGTACCCGGTCGCCGCCAGGGTTTCCGGCTCGGTGTTGTCCGCCACCAGGTTGACGTGCGAAGACCCGTACCGGAACCTGCCCAGTGTATCCGTCGTCAGGAAACTGGTGCCGGCATAGTTGGCTTCGTATCCGAGCGCCCGATCCAGCTCGCTCGGATGGCCGCAGGATTCGTGCATCGTCAACGAGAGATGTTCCGGATCCAGCACCAGATCGTACAGCCCTGCTTCGACGGCCGGGGCTCGCACCTTCTCGACCGCTTCGCCCGCAACCCGTGGTGCCTGTCCGGGGAAGTCGGCTTCTTCGATCAATTCATAGCCGCGCCGCAATTGCGGCGTATTGAACGACCGGCTCGCAAATCGCCCGTCGTAAAGCGCCGTCGCCGTACACTCTCCGCTCGATGCGAGGAGATCGAATTCCAGCCGCGTCCCTTCCGTCGAGGCAAACAGTTTGCGGTCCCGCCTTGCCCACAGTTCGGCGCTGCTCCGGACGACACCGGACTGCGCCTGCAGCGACTCCATCGTCGCAAGAAGAAGCTCGGTCTTCTGTGTGAGCGGAACCGTAAAGGGATCGATTCGAACCGGCGTGACGACCCGATCGCGATGGACCGGCTCTTTGGCGAGCACGACCTTTTCGATCGCGATCGACGCGGACTCTCTGGCGATCTCGATCGCCAGATCGGCGACTCGTGGAACCTCTTCAAGGGAGAGAATCGAACTGGCCGCGAATCCCCATCCTCCGTGAGCGAGCACGCGTATGCCGAATCCGACATCGTCAAGATCGCGAATCGACGCGATCCGGCGATCTTCGCCCCGGATACTTTGTGTCGAGCTGTGCACGATGCGGATATCGCCGTACTCGGCGCCGGAGGCCGCCAGCCGTTTGATTGCGAGGTCGGCAAAATCCTGCCAGGTGGGTGTCGGCATGCCACCATCCTGTCAAACAATCGGCCGCGGTGCAAGGCGGGGGGATCCCGAGGCTCCCGGCTTGGCTTTCCGCCGCCGCTGGATTACGATGCGGTCATGCTCACTCCCGCACGGACTCCCCGGCAGCGCATGATCGATTTGTTGACCGGCACCCGCCTGGCGACGCACCAGCTGGCCCAGATGCTCGGCATTCCCGAGCGGCAGGTCGAGGATCATCTGGAACACGTCGTGAAATCAGTCGCGCATGACAAGACCCGCTGCTTCATCCTGGAGCCGTCCCGTTGCCAGGATTGCGAGTTTGTCTTCCGCGACCGTCGGCGTCTCACCAAGCCAAGTCGCTGCCCTCAATGCCACAGCGAAGACATCGCCGCCCCGCGTTACGGCATTGATCCCGTCCAAACAACAGCCGGGTTAAAAGGCAACCGCTCTGCATCTCAATAAGATGCGACACGAAAGGACGACGATGACCGTGACGCGCTTCCTGCTCTGTGCCCTGTATTGCAGTCTGCTGCTGGGATGCTCCGGCGATCAGGCCAAAGAACTGCTGGAGACCGCCGAGTTCGAAGAGCGGCAGATGAACCTTCCGCATGCCAAACAGCTCTACGATGACGTAATCCGCCTCTATCCCTCCAGCAAACAGGCGGAAATCGCCCGCGCCCGCCTGGCCCAGCTCAACGCCGGCCGATAGCAAGGCCCCTCTTCTGAGGCCGCCGCTCCCCCCCTTTCGAGGCACGCCGAATCACCGTGCAGAGGGTACACTCAGCACACAGTCGACAGCGGGTGTTTCACTTGGCGAGGAGGCATTCATGGTCAAGACGTACAGTGTGCGCAGTGCAGACCGCGTTCCCACCCAATGCACATTTTTATACTTCTGGAACGGGACTCTCGAACAGGGGAAGGTCTGGGACCTCTCGGAAACCGGCTGGCGCGCCAGCACCAAGCACCCCCTTCCTCCCGGAACGGAAACGACGGTGTACCTGGCGCTGCCGGACCGCGAGATCTACAAATACATGATTGTGAATATGGCGACGGTCTGCTGGTCAGACGGCCATACCGCCGGATGGAAGGTCGCGCAGATGGATGAGGCGGCCAAGAGCCGGCTCGATCAGTTTTTGAACGGCACAGAGGAAGACTGACCCGTTTTCGGCCACCAGGGGATGAAGGCGTTCGTCGTGGCTTGATACCGGCGATAGTCGTCGCCGCGCGTCCTGAGCGCCTGCTCCTCGGCCCAGGGAATGCCGGTGATTTTCGTCAGGGACACTCCCATGACCAGCGGACCGATCCCGGTCAGGAGCCAGCCTGGGCTGCCGATCGCCATAACGACATACGCCCACCAGTGAACCCATTCGAAAAAATAGTTCGGATGGCGTGAGAAGAACCAGAGGCCCTCGCGGCAGACGCGATCATGATTCCAGGGTTTTGCGCGAAACCCGGCGAGCTGCCGGTCCGCGAACGACTCCCCGACCATGCCGGCCAGCCACACGATCACGCCGGCCAATTCCCACAAGCCGAACGGCGGCCGCGGATTCTGCATGACGGCAAGAAAGGGAAGGGAGAACAGCACGACCGCAACGGCTTGCAACTGAAAGAACCCGAACATCCGGAGCGGCTCCGACAAACGCCACTCACGCCGCAATCGTTGATAGCGCTGATCTTCTGTCTTGCCGAGCACCCGGTTGAAAAGAATGTATCCGCCCAGACGCAGACCATAGCCCGCTGCCATGACGACCAGCAGCAGTTTCCGTTCGAGCTCACCGGTCGCAGACCAGGCGTAGCCGGCCACGACAACGACGAGCCCGACGCACCATCCGACGTCCGCGAGCGAGGCATTGCGCAGGACGCGTTCGACCAGCCAGAACAGAGCCATCCAGCCTGCCATGGCGACCCAGGCCCACAGAAGCAGCATCAGCGGATCAGACGACATCGGGACCTCGCGCAACAGCCCTGAACCTATGTCAGCGGATAGTCCCACACATCCGTATCCGGAGATGTGCGAGTCACCAGCCATGATCGGAAGCCGGGAATCGGAAACGAGAGGCGCCGCTGAAGCTTGTCGCAACGCATCGACAAATCCGGCGGCCGTGGCGGCCCATGATAGGCGGCCACGGAGCCCGGCTGAAGATGCGATGCCAACTCGGGATATTGCATCGCCAGCACCTCGCCGATCTCCATTCGCGACAACCGTTCCGCCCCTCCCAGATGATAGAGACCGGACGGCTTCTGCGCGATCAGCTCCCAGGTCGCCCGCGCCACGACCCCGGCCGGCACCGGACTGCGAAACTCATCGGTAAATAGCGTGAGGCGTAGATTTGCGGCGACGCTACGCCGCATGTCCTCTACGAAACTCCGGTCACCGGTCGAGGAAGTCCCGGCCGTCAGAGCCAGGCGAATAACTGTGTGCCGGGGATTGCTCAGGACAATCTCTTCAGCCGCCGCTTTGGTCTCCCCATAATAATTGATCGGATTGATCCGGTCCGTTTCGACATACCACCCTTGACGGCCGTCGAACACTTGATCGCTCGAAAAAAACAGCAGCGGCCGGTCGCCCGCGAGGGAGACGAGAAGCGCCGTGGCATCGACGTTCACCTTCCTGGCCAATCCGGGATCTTGCTCACAGACAGCGGGGCGGCTGATTGCGGCACAGTGGATCACCGCCGCCGGCTGATCCTCCCGCCAGAGGCGGCGAACGGCGGCCGCATCCGTGAGATCGACCTGGTGTCGGGATAGCCCCCGCACATCCCGCTCTGGCGCCCACCGGTCGGCGGTCCGCACCAGATAACTCCCGATGAGTCCTCCCGCGCCGGTAATCCATACAAGCGGCTTCACGACAGGCCTCCCAATCGCCGGATCTCAGGCACCTCGATCACACGACGGGAGATCGGCGGGTGCTCGATGGACCAGACAAGCGCCGTCAGCATCTCGTGAAGGGTGACGAGGCCGAGGCGGACCGCCGCGTCACACGTAGCAGGGAACCGTTCCATGAGCCGATACACCGGTTGCAGCGCCAGGGGCCACCAGTGGCCCGGTCCCAGGATATACCAGGGCCTGAGGATTGTCGCGCGCAGGCCGGCGGCTTCCAGCCGCTCTTCGCACTCGCGCCGGACCGCAAGGTAATCTTTCATGATCGGCGCCGGCCGGGCCACGCTGACATAGACGAAGTGATCGACCCGAGCTACCTGCGCGGCATCGATCGAGGCCCGGCCGGCCACCAGATCGACGGCCCTGAATTGCGGACCTTTCCACGGAGCCGGCTTCGGCACACCCACGAGTTGCACGACCGTATCGCCGGCATGCACGTGAGGCATCAGACTCGCCGCATCGAGCGGATCGGCTTGGACGATCCGGCAGCCCGTCAGCTCACGCGCACGTGACCCGGATCGCACAATGGCCGTGACGGTATGACCGCGTTCGATCAATTTCGGAATGAGCCGGGAGCCCAGATATCCCGTGCTCCCGATCACGACGACCTGACATGGCGACATAGTCTTTTACCGATTCGTAACAGTCCCGAGATCGCGCAAGAACACAGGACCAACCTGCTCTTCTTGAAGCCTGCTGAGACTCTGCCCCATGAGTTCACGGGCGGCGCTGATCAACGCATCCTGATCGGCCTGGTCCAGCCCGAGGCTGGTCTTGATCCTGGTGACCTTGGCGCCTAGCGGATTGCTTTCCGGCAATTGCCGCAAGGCAAGATGCCAGAACGTGCAGACACTCTGGCTCCCGTTCACCGTAAACGTCCCGAACATGGCCCTGTCCTGCCGCTCCTCGATAATCCCGACCCGCTCCAGCACTTCACGACGGTGGCTTTTCAGCAGGACCGTCGACGCCGACAAAGGCTGGGCCGTGTCGCTGGTGATCCGCGGTGTGGCATCGACGGCAATGATCAGACAACCATTGGGGAACTGTTCGGTCAAAGCAACTTGCTGGTCCGCCTTGGCCAACAGATTCACCAGCGTCTTGATCCCGAGATTGTCGGATGGCCCACCGTCGTAGGCCAGCACCGCCGGATGATATGCCGGTTCAGATGGTGGCAGCGAAACCGGATCGAAGACGCCGGGATAGGCCGCTGACATATAGACGGCACGGGACACACTGAACGCCGACAGCGATGAGGATAGAGTAGAAAATCCTTCGTCCGAGATCACAAAGGGATCGCCGGTGAGGGCATTCGTCGCGTTGAGCAGCAATTTGGGCCGGGCCGGATTGAGATCGGCGTACGTCGCGCCGTGATAGAGCTGCTCGTCGAGCACCTGCACGACGGTGTCGGACTTCGTCGCATCTCCCAACCAGCGTTTGAGCAAGGTACCGGGCGAAATCCAGCGGCCCAGCACGTCCTGCTGAAAGTCATGCCCCATGCGCTCCAGAAAGCCGTTCGTGAAATCGACCGTGCGATAGCCGTCGAGTGCATAGTAGGCCGCGGGCAACGCGCCGCCGGAGACGGCGGAGAGCACATCAACCTGTTGCAACAATCCGATCCGGTGCAACTCTCTGAGGATCGCCCCGCCGAACACAGCGGCCCGGCTGCCTCCGCCTGAAATCGCCAGGCCGATGAATCGCCCGTCGCGCCGGGCTTCCTGATCGAGTGTTTGATTGGCGCGGGTAGGTACAGCAACAACCGGTGCGGAGGGACTCGGCACAGCCGAAACACAGCTCGCCAGTCCAAGGAGGAGAAGACTGAAAACGGCCGACGAGACATTCATCGCCCCGTCGGCCTCGTGGTCATATGATTGTGCGTAGCGCGAACCATCCTGCTAGCAATACGGACTCCCCGGCCGTTCGGATGGGAGCCGGGATTAATTGCGCGTCAACTTGCGATATCTGATCCGGTGCGGCTGATCCGCTTCTTTGCCAAGCCGCCGCTTACGGTCCGCTTCGTAATCGCTGTAGTTCCCTTCGAACCACACCACTTTACTGTCGCCTTCGAAGGCCATGATATGCGTCGCCAGACGGTCGAGGAACCACCGGTCGTGACTGCTGACGACCGCGCAGCCGGCGAAGCTCTCCAACCCCTCTTCGAGCGCGCGCAGCGTGTTCACATCCAGATCGTTCGTCGGTTCGTCGAGGATGATGAGATTGGCCCCTTCTTTCAGCATCCGGGCCAGATGTACGCGATTGCGTTCCCCGCCGGACAGCTCCTTCACTTTCTTCTGTTGATCGGTCCCGGCGAAGTTGAACCGGGCGCAATAGCCCCGGGCGTTCACTTCGACTTTTCCGAGCTTGATTGTGTCCTGACCGTCGGAGATGACCTCATACACGGTCTTGTTGCCGTCGAGGCTGCGATCCTGATCCACATAGCCGAGCTTCACCGTTTCGCCGATCTTGATCGTCCCGGAATCCGGCTTCTCTTTCCCGAGAATCATCTTGAACATGGTCGTCTTCCCGGCGCCGTTCGGGCCGATCACACCGACGATGCCGCCCTTGGGCAGATTGAAATTCACGTTCTCATAGAGCACCTTGTCGCCGAATGCCTTGCTGATGCCGTTGGCTTCGATGACCACATCGCCCAGGCGCGGTCCCGGCGGAATGTAGATTTCAAGATCGGCGGCGATCTGATCCTGCTTCTGATTGACGAGTTCTTCATACCGGTTCAAGCGCGCCTTGCCTTTGGACTGCCGCGCCTTCGGCGACATGCGGATCCACTCCAACTCGTGTTCGAGGGTTTTCTGCCGCTTCGTTTCGGCTTTCTCTTCCTTCTCCAGCCGGTCTTTCTTCTGCTCCAGCCAGGAGGTGTAATTGCCCTGGAAGGGAATCCCGTGACCGCGATCGAGTTCCAGAATCCAGCCAGCCACGTTGTCGAGGAAGTAGCGATCGTGCGTCACCGCGATGACCGTGCCCTTATATTGCTGCAGATGCTGCTCCAGCCACTGCACGGATTCGGCATCGAGATGGTTCGTCGGCTCGTCGAGCAGCAGAATGTCCGGCTCCTGAATCATGAGACGGCAGAGCGCCACGCGGCGCTTTTCACCGCCGGAGAGGACGCCGACCTTGGCATCCGCTGGCGGACAGCGCAGCGCGTCCATGGCGACTTCGAGTTCGTTTTCCAGTTCCCAGCCGTTGGCCGCCTCGATCTTTTCCTGGATCTGCGCCTGCTTGTCGATCAGCTTTTCCATCGTATCGGGATCGGCCGACCCGATCTGGTTGCTCACATCTTCATATTCCTTGAGCAGCGCGACCAGTTCCTTCTTTCCCTCTTCGACGACTTCCTTCACCGTCTTGTTCGGATCGAGCTGCGGCTCCTGTTCGAGCAACCCGATGCTGTAACCTTTCGAGCGGGTAATTTCACCGGTGTAATTAGGATCCACGCCGGCAATGATCTTGAGCAGCGAGCTCTTACCCGATCCGTTCAGGCCGAGCACGCCGATCTTCGCGCCGTAGTAGAAACCGAGGTAGATCTCGCGCAACACCTGCTTCTTCGGCGGGAATACCTTGCCGACATTCACGAGGGAGAAAATAACTTGCTTGTCGTTGGTCGTAGCCATGTCCCTGGACCTTTCCGCTAATGATTCATCGCTGTGAGCCGCACAACTTAACAGACCGGCTCATTCCCGCACAACTCAACTCGCTCCCGTCTCTGCGGACCGGCGCCGTGACCGGGTCAGATCGGATCAGCCCGTTCAGAAGCCGATTTCCTGCGACAGCCGGACTTCCGATTCATCCACGATCTCTTCCAGGCAGGTGAAGCAGGGAAAGGGGAACTGATTGACGGGAATGGCGCAGACTTCGCCGACCGGAGATTCGTCGAGCGCCGGACCGCCGCATTCTTTATGGATCAGAGTCAGCATTGTAGTTCCTTAGGGTTGTTGGACCACGACTTGGCGAAACTGTTCCATATGTTCGGGGCTGCTCAACCGATGGTCCCCGGGAATCAGACGGAGGTCGAGCGGAAAGGCCGGCGCCCGGTTCCGCAGCTCCTCGGCGAACTGCCGACTGCCGTCCGGCGAAATCACCGTGTCCTGTAATCCGTGGAGGATCGTCGTGCGAACGGGTCTGAGACGATCGAAGCTTGTTTTCCAATAGGCTTCACTTTCCTCGACCCATTTCCATGACAGGGGCCAGTCTTTATGCAGCGGGTCGTCGTCCCACGGCATCCAGCCGGTACTTTGCCAGACCTGTCGTCGATCCGGTGCAATCTGCTTTGCTCTCACGCCCATCATATTGAAGGCCGGGGCGATGAGAATGAGCCGGTCGACGAGTTCGAACTCCTGCGCCATCAGCCAGGCAATCCAGCTACCCAGAGAGTTGCCGACGATGGTAACGGATGGGCCACCTTTGAGTGTGGTGAGAATCGTCCGTGCGTCGGCTATCCAATCGGAGAGCGTGTAGTCCGTGAACGTTCCTTCGGAATCACCGAACCCGCGCACATCGTAGCAACAGAATCCCCACCCCTGCTCCTCACACCATTTCGCCAGCGCTTTGCTCTTGTTGCCCCAGCGCTTCGAGAGAAACCCGGTGATGAAAAGAATCTGACGATCTCTGCCATCGGCGCGATCCCCGTGGATCAGCTTGCCGTCGAGGCCTGAGAGTTCGAACGAATGTGGGCCGCTCATGCCTACGTGACCGCCTTGGTGATGAACGTCCCTAGCCGTTGCAGCACCACTCTCGGAATCTCATGCCCTCCGCGGAAATTGTGCCATTCAACGGACAGCCCCGCATGGGCCAGCGTATCGCGCAACCGCTCCGCTCCGACGTAGGGCAAAATCTCGTCCTGCACCCCGTGGCTCTGAAAGACCGGCAGGCCTTTGCGCTTCGTCAGGAGCGGCCCCCACACCGGTTGGGCCAGCAACGTTCCGGAGAGTTGGATCAGGCCGGCATAGGGCCGGTCGGTATGGAGCATCAGATCGCAGGAGAGCATGGCGCCTTGCGAGAATCCCCCGAGCACGGTCTTCTTCGGATCGGCGCCGAATTTCTGCTCGATCTCCTTCAAGACGTTCAGCATCTGTTCCCGCATGGGAGCCAGGCCCTTCGGAATGTCCTGCGACAGGTCGCGCACCCGCCCGGCGGCCCGATCCTGAGCGATGCGGGCCATGTCGATCAGCCACCAGGCCCGCGCATCCCCCGGCCCGAAGCTCAACGAGAGCGGCCCTTCCGGAAACAAAAACCTTGTACCGGCCGGCACGTTCAGTACGTCGGCCAACGGGACGAGATCATCGCCCGGCGCACCGAAGCCGTGCAGCAGAACCACGACCGGACCGGTGCCGCCGCCGTGGCCGTCGATGCCGCCGGACAGACGCATTTTCAAACCGCCTACTAGTTCCTGTCGCATACGCCTCTCGTTACCGGACGTACAGATACTGAAGCAGCGCCACCAGACCATAGAGAGAGGACTCGATCACCGGCTGCTGATACAGCGGGACGAAGGCGCCCTGCTCGTTGGACTCCACTTCGTCGATGATGAACTGGACCTGCTTCATCCGGACATCGCGATCCTGGCCGGTTCCCAGCGCCTGGACCATCTGCCGGCTCAGCCCGGTCAGCATGGCGGCCTTCGCCCTGCTCGCCGCCTGGTACAGGAGGAACGCCGCCAGCAGGGCCAGCAGCACGTTCAATGCCCAGGAGAACAGGAGCAGCACGGGGTAATTCCAGATATCGAAATAGTCGTTGCGGCCGGCGATCATAATCAACAGCGCGATGAAGGGATAGCGGATCAGGCGGTTCACGACTTCGGTCCGCTGCCCGATCAGGTCCACCACCGCCAGATACTTCAGCTTTCCGAATTCCGCTTTCTGCGCTTCGCCCAGGCCATAGTCGCGGAGATACTCTTCCTGCACCCGGTCGGACCAGCCGCCGGTCGAGGCGGTTACCCACCCGATCCAGCGCCGGCACAACATCACCGCGTCGAAGACGGCCAGGTTGAGCAGCACCACCAGCGCGACACTTACGAGCGTCAGGGCCCAGTCGACGGTGCAGCTCAGATGCCCCCGGCAGGGATGGATCATCTCCTCGTCGAGCACCCAATGTTCCAGCGGCCACATGACGGCGAGGTAGAGCAGGAACAACAGGAGCGTGCGGGCCGCCCGCTGGGCGGGCTTGCCGGCCTCGCGATACCAGGACCAGGCCTGATCCATCGTCGTCGCCGTCATCGTCGCGGCCGGATGCGAGACCCGCTTGAGGTTGAGCCAGAAGGTCCCCGGTGAAAACCGCTTTCCGGCGGACTCGTCTTGAAACAGGAAATCCTGGCCGATCAGGTCGCTGTTCTTCATCAGATCGCGCATGCCCTTCGCGAGCAGGATGAGGCAGAGGATCACCACGAGGAAGCGCAGCAGTTCGCTCGGCCAGATACTGACGCCGTCGGTCCATGAGAACGGCTCTCCTTCGTCATGACCGGCCAACAGCATCGTCGCGCCCCCGGACATCAGGAAGACCGTGAAGGCCGCAAGGAGCAGAACCCCCAGCACGGTCAGCAGTGCCGGATTGCGAGAGACCCAGAGCCACATCCGTTGATTGCTCCAGGCCACGATCGTGCCGATCAACAGCGCCACGACCAGGCTGGCCGCGATTGCCGTATTGTCGAATTCCACGCCCTGCTTCAGCTGCGCGTACTGTTCGTTATGCGCCAGGTCCGGCCGCAGAGGGTGGATCGTCCGCACGCCCTCCCGCTCGACCACACTCAGGTCGACCGCCCCGTTCCGGCCCACTTCAAAAATCCTCGGATGGGGCCCCGCATCGTAGAGACGATCGTCCGGCGTCAGCGCCGCGTGGTACGCCGAGGTGCAGGGTCCGCTCTGCGGCTGATGGCCCTTGGATTCGCAGGTGACATGCCCCACTGCCTGCAACGTGGCGAAGTAGGCGGAGGTCTGATAGCTGCTCCGGAACGGCGGGACGTCGCGCTGGAGCCCCCCTTCCAATTGCAGCCCGAACGGCGACGCGATGACCATGTTGCGTGTCGACTTGTACTCGCTCGGATGGAGATGGCGCGCGTCGAGATCGAGCGTAAAAAAGATCGCGTGGGGAAAAAACGGACGGAGCGCCTTGATGATGAGCAGCGCATCGTAGGGATCCGTCCCCATGATCCCGATCGCCCTGGCCCCTTCGCCTTCGTCGTGAATGCGCGCGACCAGCGCGCGCACATAGTCGAGCTGGCTGGTGCCCTCCGGCCGGTCCCGGTTCGCGTCGCCGGACTGATTGGCGGCGGCAACCTTAGCCGCCCGGGCGGCGCGCGCCGCGTCATCGCCCGGCACTTCTCCGTCCAGACCCCCCAGATAACTGTAGCGAAAGACGTTGAGCGTGAGCGATTCGTAGTCGGCGGGCCGCTGAATCTGCAGATCGACGGCTTGCGGGATGTTGGGGCACCAGCGCTTGATGTCTACCGGCACCTGGATCTGTTTCAGATCCTCTTCCGGGAACGTCGCCACCTTGGCGCAGGCGGCGGCGCGGAACTCGATCGGCAGGGCCCGTCCGTAAAAGGAGTCCCATTCGCCGATGAGAATCACGGCATCCCAGCCGAGCCGGACCTGCCGCCGGTCCAATTCGGCGATCAGCGATTCGAACCGCCGATCGTCCGAGCCGACATCGTAGACCAGCCGGATATTCGCATCGGTCAGCCGGCGGTAAAACTCGTGTTCGCAATCGTCATACGTCGCGCAGGCCGCGCCCTTGCCGGACTCCGCCTTGAGCCCGTAGGCCAGCAGACCCTTCATCGCGCTGGCCCAGGGCGAATAGAGCTCGATCGACCCGTCGGCGTTCGGCCAGACCCCGAGCCCGTCGTGCGGATTGCCGTACAGCGCCCCGGCCTCGTCCAGCAGCGCGCGATAGGCCGAGGAACTGCGGGGGCCGATGATTTTGAACGTGACCGCCTGTTGGATGGCGGGATTCAGCCGCACGAGCTTGCGCTTGTCGTCGGTGAAAAGGCACTCGCCCCTGCCTGTTTCCTGACAGGCCAGCCCCTGGGACAGCGACGTCAACGTGGCCAGGAAGCCGCGGCTCAACGCTTCGTCGGGGAGCCAGATCACCAGGACACTGTCCGCGCGTAATCCGGGCTCGCCGCAGTTGCGGGTTTTTCTCAGCCGGTACCATTCATAGGGCAGCCCCCGAACGGATCCTTGCGGTTCCCAATCGACGAAGGACAGGTGGGTCTCATCTTCCGGCACATAACAGGCCGCGCCGAGAGCGGTGCCGATGGCGTACCGGTCGCGGAGGCGCGATTCGGTGCTTTCCACATAGGGTCCGCCGCTTGTCGTGGTCAGCAACACCTCGAGGCGCTGCCCGCCGGCTACCCGCCCGGTGATCGCCTCCCGGAGCGTGCTGAGCCGCTGGGCGAGAGAGGCCGCCCCTCCGGACGCCGCCTGGGGCGCGCCTTTTTCCCGGATCGCCCGTTCGACCGCCGCGACCGGATCTTCCCACAGCCGCGCCCGGACCAGCTGCTCGCCGGTGCTCTGCTTCATGTCCAGCCCGGTGCCGACCGGCCGCGAGCTGCGCAGCGGCTCCTTCACCAACAGCACGCCGGCAATGGCCAGGACGAGCGTCAGCGCGCCGGCCACCGCCAGTTTCGAATCACCGCCGGATTTCGCCATAGGTCGAACTCCTCAAGACCGGTCAATTGAGCCACTCTACAACAAACAATGAGGGAGCCTGCAAGGTCGCGCGCGACCCGGGACGGGCACGAGAGCGGAGCTTACGAGCTACAGCTGACCGACAGATGTTTTCCCCAGTTCGGAGGGGCCGCTGCATAGGCCTCCATGCCGGGTTGATCGCTGTACGGATCCTGAAGTAAGGCCAGCAAACGATCGATTTCCGAGTAGTCTTTCTGTTGCGCTTTCTCGATCGCGGTCTGGGCGAGATAGTTGCGCAGCACGTATTTGGGATTGACCCGGTTCATCCGGCTCCGCCGCTCCTCATCGCGGCTCCGTTCCGCACGCAACCGTCCGGCATAGCGCCCGGCCCAGGCATCGAAGGCCGCACGGTCGAGAAAGAAGTCGCGGAGCGGTTCGTTGAGGGAACCCGCGGCCGATGAAAACGCGCTCAGGGTCCGGAAGCAGTTCGTGTAATCAGCGTGGCTCTGCTGCATAAGGCCCAGCAGATCCTGAATCAACGCCGCATCCTCCTCATGTTCTTCCGTCAATCCGGCCTTGGCCTGCATCAGCTCCATATACCGGCGCTCGCAGAGCGGCGTGTAGGAATCCAGGGCCGCTTTCAGCTCTTCTTTCGATGCGAGCGGGAGCAGCGCCTGCGCCAGACAACTCAGATTCCAGAGCCCGATGTAGGGCTGCTGATTGAACGCATAGCGGCCGTTGTAGTCGGAGTGGTTGCAGATGAAGCCGGGATCGTAGTCGTCGATGAAGCCGAACGGCCCGTAGTCGAGGGTGATCCCGAGAATCGACATGTTGTCGGTATTCATGACGCCGTGCGCCCAGCCGACCGCCTGCCATTGCGCGATCAACGTCGCCGTGCGCTCGACCACTTCGGCAAAGAACCGGGCATATTTGTCTGACTCTCCGTTCAGATGAGGGAAATACTGCGCGACGACATAGTCGGCCAGCACTTTCAGCTGTTCGTGCTGCTTCCGGTAGTAGAAGACTTCGAACGAGCCGAAGCGGACATGCGAGGGCGCCATGCGCAGCACGATGGCGCCGGTCTCCACCTGTTCCCGATAGACCTGGTGGTCGCTGCCGACGAGGCAGAGCGCGCGGGTCGTCGGAATGCCGAGGCCGTGCATGGCTTCGCTGCAGAGATATTCGCGGATCGTGGAGCGCAGCACGGCGCGGCCGTCGCCGTCGCGCGAAAACGGGGTCATTCCCGCGCCTTTGAGCTGGAGATCCCATTTTTCACCCCGGTCGTTCCGCACTTCGCCCAGGAGGATCGCGCGGCCGTCGCCGAGCTGAGGGACATAGGTGCCGAACTGATGGCCGGAATAGAGCATCGCCAGGGGCTCCATCCCCGGCACGAGCAGACTCCCGCCGAACACCCCCGCGAATTCCGGACGCGCCGCTTCCGCCGGATCCAGGTCGATCAGTTCCGCCGCCGCACGATTGAAGCTGATCAGATAAGGAGCCGATGAAAACGGCGTGGGGTTCAGCTTGGCGTGAAAGGATTCAGGCAGACAGGCGTAGGTGTTGTCGAAGGTCAGTTGTTCAAGAGCCCGCATAGTCGTGTGCGAATCCCGCGCTTATTTCCGCTTGCGGCGAGCTCTGCCGGCCGACGGAACCAACGACCGGAACATGTCCTGCGCAAAATCATAGGTCCACACATCGCCGGTCTCGATGGAGTAGACCCACCCGTGGAGCTCCAGAGACTTGCTTCGAAGGCGCGCGGCCACAAGCGGATGGGTCTTCAAATGATTCAATTGAATCCGGACATTTTCCTGCGTCGTCGCCACGTAGAGCGCATCCCCGGTCAGATGGCTGTAATTGTCTCTCACGACCCGCCTCGTGGCTTCCGCCTGGAGCAACCATGTTTTGACGGCGGGCAGGTCACCCACCTGTTCCGGCTCGAGGATCGCTTTCACCACCCCGCAATCGGTGTGCCCGCAGACGATGATGTTTTTGATGTTCAGCACGCCGACCGCATATTCGATCGTCGCGATCGTGCTGCCGATCGTCGTACCGTAGGACGGCACCAGATTGCCGGCGTTCCGGAGAATGAAGAGTTCCCCCGGCTCGGTCTGCGTCACCAGACAGGGATCGATGCGGGAGTCCGAGCAACTGATAAAGAGCGCCCGGGGCTGCTGCCCTTTGGCGAGACTCGTAAACAAGTCGCGCTTCGTCTTAAAGACCTCGTGTTGGAACTTCTTGAATCCCTCGATCAGTTTTTTCATCGGCTCTCCGGTTCAGGCTATCGACCAAGGCCTTCCAGATCCCGGTCCACGGTAAAGACCAGTACTTTTTCGCCGATCTGGGCATTGATGTCGGTAAAGAGCGCCAGCGCCTTGGCCCCGGTGATCTCATTCACCTGTTCGAACAGACGGTCGCGGCCCTGGGCAATGAGGGTTTGCCGGATGCGCTTGACCATGTCCACGCCTTCCGCCGTCTTGGCGAGTTGCCGCTCGGCCGGCGTCAGCACGCCCCGGAGGCGCACGACGACGAGGTCTCGCACGATATAGGCCCGTACATCCTCCGGGCCCCGCCCCATGAACTCCTGTTCGAACTTGATGATGGCGTTCCGAATCGCCGATTCGATTTCGCCTTTGGTCAGTGACTTGTTCATCGTGCAGCCATTCCAGCCAAATGAGTAAGACCGATTATAGAGGTGCCGCCGATACGGCCACAAGAACAAAGCCGCCCCGTTGGGCCGAAAGGCAGGCGGTAAGGGCCCGAAGGCCTAGAGAGCCGGGGGCATTGTACCCGATCCCTTGACTCGCCGGGGACGAGTACCGGATAAGAGAATTTACGATATCACCTCATGGAGCATGTCGTCGCCGCCCCCGCACGGGACCGGCACGGCTATGGGGCTGATCATGCAACCAACGGCGGTAGGGTAACCGGCACGTTTCGGGCCGGTTGCAGTACAAGCCAACCGTGGTACGTGGGCCGGTTGCCGCGTAACACCGTTGGCTTTTCTGTTTCTCTAACCGTGAGGTACCCGTGTACGCCATCCTCCTTCCGCTCCTTCCGCTTCTAACCACGCTCATTGTCGCGATGGGCGACGACCGTTCGCGGCGGGCCCGCGCGCAATTCGGCGCGCTCCCGATCGGCGCGGCCTTCTGCGGCGCTATCGCCACACTCTATTTTGTGACGACGCAGGGGCCGGTCAGCGTCCGATTTTACGACCCCGCGTCGATGGCCTCGCTCACCTTTCCGATCGGTTTCTATATCGACCGGCTCAGCGCCGTCATGATGGTCCTGATCGCCGGGGTCGGCACCGTCATCTATGCCTATTCCATCGACTACATGTACCAGGACCCTCACGAACCACGGTACCTGGCCCTCATCGGCCTGGCGCTGTTCGTCCTGCTGTGCATGGTCTCCAGCGCCAATCTCATGATGCTGTTTCTCTTCTGGCAGCTGCTGAGCTATCTCCTGTATCTCCTGGCCCATAACCATACCCATGCGGGAACGCTGGAGGGGGCTTTCAAGACGTTCACGTTGCTGCGTGTCGGCGACGCGATGTTTCTGGCAGGGATCGTCCTGGCCTATGCGCTCTATGGCACGCTGGAGTTTCCGGCCCTGTTTGCCAAGGCGGCCGAATCGACGGCCGTCATGTCGCCGCTGCCGGGACTCGAGATCAGCGGGGCCACGGCCGTGACTCTGCTCCTGTTCATCGGCGGCATGAGCAAGTCGGCGCAGGTTCCGTTCCACATCTGGCTGCCCCGCTATCTCTATGCCCCGACGCCCGCCACGGCGCTGCTCCATGCCGGTATCATCAATGCAGGCGGCTTCCTGATCAACCGCCTGGCGCCGCTCTTTGGATTGAGTTCGACGACCCTGCATGTGGCCTTCGTCGTCGGAACCCTGACGGCCGTACTGGGCGCCACGATGATGCTGGCGCAAAACGACATCAAGAAGACCCTCGGGTTCTCCACGGTCGGTCAAATGGGCTACATGATCATGGAATGCGGCCTGGGCGCGTTCTCGCTCGCGGTCTTTCACCTGATCGCCCACGGCCTCTTCAAAGCCACCGTGTTTTTGAACAGCGGCAACGTGATTCACAAGGCCCGGCAGGAAGCGCATCTTCCCCATGCCGACCAGGAGGAAGAGGAGCAGACCTTTTCCCCGCTCACGTGGGTGACCGGATTTCTGACGACCCTGATGATTCCCCTGCTGATCTTGCTGGTCACCCACGGCGCGCTGCATATTCCGCTGCTGGAATCCCAGGGCACGGTCATCTTCCTCTTCTTCATCTGGATCACATCATCGCAGGCGATTCTGACCCTCACCCGCCTGCGGGCGGTGCCTTCCTGGGAAGTGTCGGCCGCCATGCTGGTCACGCTCCTCTTCGTCGTGTTCATGTATCTGTTCGCCGTCGAGTCCTTCACGGCCTTCTTGTATCCGGATCCGAACGAGGTCGCGTCCTATTTCAAGGCCGCCGCCCTGCCCGGCCGCCTCTTTGACCTGATGATCCTGCTGGCCACGGTCATGACCGTGCTCAGCTGGTGCTACCTCTATATGCGCGCCCATGGCCGGACGATCCGGATGCCGGGATGGATCTCACGGCGGGTCGAGGGCGGACGGAACGGACTGTATGTCTTGTTCATGAACCGGCTCTATGTGGACGAACTTTACGACCGCATCGGCGGGGCCATCATGCGCCTGGTCCACCACCTCGACAAACCCCCGGCGCGATGACGGGTCCGGCGCTTGACGATAGTCTAGACAACGTACTAATGATGGACCCTGCAAAAATATCCGACGGCGGGCGATCAACGGGCGTCCGGCCCCTGAGGGGCCTGAAACGGTTTCATACTATTCTGGAGTGATCGAGTGCTGGTGTATTTCGTGCTGCTGATCCCGCTTCTCCCGCTCCTGACGGCGCTGATCGTTGCCGTCGGCGACGATGCGTCGCGGCGGGCGCGCACACAGCTCGCCGCCTTCCCGATCGGCGCGGCCTTCTGCGGCGCCGTCGCCGCCCTGTATGTCGTGACGACGCAGGGGCCGATCAGCCTTCGATTTTACGACCCCGCGTCGATGGCCTCGCTCACCTTTCCGATCGGCTTCTATATCGACCGGCTCAGCGCCGTCATGATGGTCCTGATCGCCGGGGTCGGCACGGTCATCTACGCCTATTCCGTCGCCTACATGCACCAGGACCCCCACGAACCCCGGTATCTCTCCCTCATCGGCGTCGCGACGGTCGTGCTGCTCTGCATGGTCTCCAGCGCGAACCTCATGATGCTGTTTCTCTTCTGGCAGCTGTTGAGCTATCTCCTGTATCTCCTGGCCCATAACCACAGCCATGCCGCGACGCTGCACGGCGCGTTCAGAACGTTTACCCTCTTGAGAATGGGGGATGTCGCGTTTCTGGCGGGAATCGTCCTGACCTATTCCCTCTACGGCACGCTGGAGTTCCAGGAGCTCTTCGCCCGGGCGGCCGCAACCCTGGTGACGCTGTCACCCCTGCCGGGGTGGGAGATCAGCGGCCCAACGGCGGTCACCCTACTCCTGTTCATCGGCGGCATGAGCAAGTCCGCGCAGGTTCCGCTCCACTTCTGGCTGCCCCGGTCGCTCTATGCGCCGACGCCGGTGCATGCGCTGCTCCATGCCGGTATCATCAATGCGGGCGGCTTCCTGATCAACCGCCTGGCGCCGCTCTTCGGTCTCAGCTCGACGACCCTGCATGTGGCCTTCGTCGTCGGAACCTTGACGGCCGTGCTGGGCGCCACGATGATGCTGGCGCAAAACGACATCAAGAAGACCCTCGGGTTCTCCACGGTCGGTCAAATGGGCTACATGATCATGGAATGCGGCCTGGGCGCGTTCTCGCTCGCGGTCTTTCACCTGATCGCCCACGGCCTCTTCAAAGCCACCGTCTTCCTGAACTGCGGCAACGTGATTCATAAAGCCCGGCAGGAACCGCACGTCCCCCATACGGACCAGCAGGAAGAAGAGGAACACTTCTCCCCGCTCACCTGGTCGACCGGCTTCGTGACCACGCTGGTCATTCCCCTGGTGATCTTATTGGTCACCCACGGCGTGCTGCGCATCCCGCTGCTTGAGTCGCAGGGCACGGTCATTTTTCTCTTCTTTATCTGGCTGACTTCATCCCAGGCCATTTTGACGCTCACGCGGTTGCGCGCGATCGCGTCCTGGAAAGTGTCGTCCGCGATGCTCGTGACGCTGCTCTTCGTGGTCTTCGTCTACCTGTTCGCAGTCGAATCGTTCACCGCCTTCCTCTATCCCGATCCGGCTGAAGTCGCCTCGTACTTCCAGGCCGCGCATCTCCCGAGGGGGCTGTTCGAAGCCATCGTGCTCATCGCCACGATCATGACCGTGCTCAGCTGGTGCTATCTCTATATGCGCGCCCATGGCCGGACGATCCGGATGCCGGGATGGATCTCGCGATGGGTCGAGGGCGGACGGAACGGACTGTATGTCCTGTTCATGAACCGGTTGTACGCCGACGAGTTCTATCAACACTTCGGGCGGACGGTGATGCGCATCCTGCACCGTGTCGACAAACGCGAACGCGGGTGGTCCCGATGATCGACGCGACCCTCATTCCCTGGATCTTGGCGGGGATTCCTCTGCTCGGCGCCGCATTGAGTCCGGCGTTCTGGGCGCATCCGCACCGGCTCATGGCCTGGACAGTCGGGACCTGTGCGGCCAGCCTCGCGTCCGTCGCGGGATTCGCCGGTTTTCTGGCAGCTCCACCCGAAGGTCTGCTCCTGCTCTTTCTGCTTCCGCTGACGGCCGGGGTATCGCTCCTGGGGCAACCGCATCAGCAGGACCATCGCGCATCCTGGGTGCTGACCCTGGTGTTTCTCAGCCTGGGACTCGGCGCGCTCACCAGCCAGCCCGTCGTCGCGAAACTGTTCCTGATGGTGATCCATGGCTTCGTCATCGTCCTGCTCTACCGCCATCACACGCCGCTCTGGCCCATCTCCTGGTGGGGCCTGGGGGCCTACTCACTCGGCGCGCTTTGTCTGTTGCTGACGCTGATCGCCGCCCCGCCGATCGCGTCGATGGCGGCGCTGCTGGCCTGCACCATTCTGCTGCCCGTCGTGCCGTTTCAGGACGGACATCTCACCGCGCTCACCCGGCTGCCGGGCAACCTGCCGTCGTTCATGGTCCTGCTCTTTCCGGCGCTGGGGCTGCATAGCCTGGCCCCGCTCGCGGCAACCCTGCCGGATACCGTCGTCTGGACCATGAGCCTCCTCGCCCTGGCCGGTACGGCCTATGGCGCGGTCAAGGCGCTGGCCCAATCGCGCGTGCGGCTCCTGCTGGCCTACAGCAGTCTGTCGTTCTTTTCGATGCTCTGGTGGTGCGTGGTGACGACCCGCACCGCGGCTCCGCGCGCCGCGCTCTTCGTGGGCGCCGTGGGACTGGTGATGTGCGGGTTGCTGGTGGCCTGGCAGATCATCCGCACCCGCTACGGAGACGACGTCGACCCGCAGGCCATCAGCGGACTGGCCTCCACTATGCCGCAATACGCCGTGCTGCTGTCGCTGCTGGCGCTCGCGGCCATGGGGCTACCCCCGTTCGGCGTCTTCGCAGGCTTCATGGGATTGCTGCTCTCGTCGACCGCCGCCTTTTCGGCCGGCATCATCGTGCTGGTCTCCGCCTGGCTCTCCTCGTCCTGGTACATCCTGGACCTGGTCCAGCGGCTCCTGTTCGGGAACCGGCGCTCCGACTTGCGCTATGCCGATCTTCTCCAGACCGAGCTGGCGGCGCTGGTAATCGTCGTCCTGACGCTGCTCGCGCTGGGCATCGTCCCGATCAGCCTTTTCGGACCGGACCGGACGACCGCTCCGGCCGGCGCCCACTCAGGATCGCTCGCATGGAACAGATAAAGACGTCGATCGACATCGAATCCCGGCGGATGGAGCTCCGCGGCGTGGTCCAGCTCGCCGGTGAAGTGATTGCGCAGTACTGGCCGATGCGGACCTTCGTTCACCACAATCCGCTCCATAGCCTCGAGTATCTCCCCTTCGAAGAAACCGCCCGGCGCGGCAAACAATTCATGGGCGGGCACAGCTATCTCCCCGGTGCGCTGTATCGCGAGTATCTGAAATCGGGCCGGATCCAGCCGGCGCACCTCGACGCCGCCCTGACGCCGCTCGTTTTGAATCAGTCGGTCACGATCGGCTCGCGTCCGGTGACGCACGGCGACGTGTTGCGCGCCTGTCTGACCGACGGACTCTGCGCACCGGTCGCCGAACCGCTGGACGATCAGCTCCACGATCCCGCGAAAGAAGTGATCGACGCGGTCGCGGCGAGTCTGTCGACCGAGTGGGCGTTCCCCGATCTCCGCAAGCGGATTCACCTCATCGTGGAAGGCGATCAGTCGGCGCTGGGCCGGTGGCTCACGTTGTCACATTGGTGCGACGACACCTTCGGCACGCAGATCGTGCGGCAGATCAACGATCAGTTGATCAAGTGGTGCGAGGCCTTCCTGGACGAAGGCCATGCAACCTGGTCCATGCCGGATCGGGAGAAGGGGTTGTACCACGCCTGGAAAGACCTGGCGGCGCAGGAATGGTCGCCCTGCGGCATCGCAGACAGTCGCAGAAAAATCTCGCAACTGCCCGACTATCCCGAAGACGCGCTGCTCCAGAGCCTGGACGCCCTCGGCATTCCCCCGGACCTGCGCCAGGATTACCTGTCGCTGCAGTTGACCGCGCTGCCTGGCTGGGCCGGCTTTATCAAATGGCGCGCGGAGGAACGCGACTATCCCTGGCAGAAAGCCTATCCGGTCGGACTCGTCAAATTTCTCGCCATCCGCCTCTGGTACGCCAGCGAGCTGGTTCAGAAAACCTGCCGCGAAGAACTCGGCATCGAGGGCCGCTACGACGCCATCGTGGCCTTTATGCGCGAGCACCCCGACGAATACTACTTGCGGCGCCAGCGAATCGCCGGGCGGTTGCCGGCGCTGTATGCCGAGGAAGTGGACCGGCTCCGGCATCACAAGGGAAACGGCTGGGGCCGCGTGATGGAGCGGTACGCGGTCGAGGTGGTCCCGCGGCAGGAAATCGCCGCCCGCCGCGGCGCCGCCAAGCGGCTCGTGGCGCTGGCGCGCTCCTTGGAGCTGGATCCGGCGATCCTGGCCGGAACACCGCATGCGACGCTCAAACAGCTCTTCGATTGGATGGAAGGATTTCCCGAGTCGGATCACGGCCCGGTGTGGCTCAAGGCGTTGGAAACCGGCTACCAGCAGCGCCTCCTCGCCCAGTTGCGGACCCCGGCGGAGCAGCGCACCGTCCCGGCGGATCAGCCGGGCACGAACCGGCCCTACTCGCAATCCGTCTATTGTATCGATGTGCGCTCCGAACCGTTCCGCCGGCATCTGGAATCCACCGGTCCGCACGAGACCTACGGCTTCGCCGGATTTTTCGCGGCCTTCATTCGCTATCGCGCCTGGGGGAAAGACCACGACACCGAGCAGTTCCCCGTCATCATGCGCGCGAAGAACGAAGTGCGGGAGATTCCCCGGAGTTATCTCGACTACAAAGTGTCGAAGCACGAGTCCCGCACCAAGTGGGTCCACGCCGGTCATACGCTGCTGCACGACTTGAAAGAAAATGTCGTGACCCCCTACGTCATGGTGGAATCGCTGGGCTGGTTCTACGGCCTCCCGATCTTCGGCAAGACGCTCCTGCCCTCGCTCTATCAACGCTGGACCTCGTGGCTGCGGCGCCTGTTTGTGCCGGCGATCGCCACCACTCTGACCGTGGACAAAATGGCCCCGGCCGAGACGGCGGAGATGCTGGCGGCCGAGCACCATGCCGTCGTCCGGAAAGTCCTGCATGACCATGCGGGCTTGCGCAGTTCGCGCATCACCCCGGTTCTCGTGGAAGCCCTGCGCCAACAGGCGCTGAACGGACAGGCCGACCTGGACTCCTCCCTCCTGGAGGCGGCGAAACCCGCCGAGCTGACGCCCGAGTTGCTGCGCACCCTCGTGGAGATCCTCCGCCGCCAGTACGATCTCACCGCGCGCGCGGCCTCCCGCCAGAAAGAACGGATCACCCGGACCGGCTTCACCCTCGACGAACAGGCGCTCACGGTCGACACGGCGCTCCGGATGATGGGGCTGACGAACAACCTGGCGCGGCTGGTACTGTTCTGCGCGCACGGGAGCACGTCCGAGAACAATCCCTATGAGTCGGCCCTGGACTGCGGCGCCTGCGGAGGCAACGAAGGCAAACCCAACGCCCGGGTCCTCGCAATGATGGCGAACAATCCGCTGGTGCGCGAGCGGCTGGCCAAGAACAAACTGGTGATTCCACCCGATACGCATTTTCTGGCCGGCCAGATGGATACGACGACCGACGAGGTGCAACTGTTCGATCTGGAAGACGTCCCCCCGACCCATCGCGCCGATCTGGCCCGGTTGCAGGAGGATCTGAAGGAAGCCTCCATCCTGACGAGCCAGGAACGGTGCGCGCGTTTCCCCGAAGTTCAGGAACCGCTGGTCGACGCGAAGGCGCAAGCCCATGTCCGGCAACGGAGCGTGGACTGGAGCCAGGTCCGGCCCGAGTGGGGCCTTTCGAGCAACACCGCGTTTGTGATCGGACGGCGGGAACTCACCAAAGGACTGAACCTCGAAGGGCGGGTGTTCCTGCAATCCTACGATGCGCAGCAGGACCCGAGCAGCCGCCTCCTGGAAGTGCTGTTGACCGGCCCGCAAGTCGTGGCGCAGTGGATCAACATGGAACATTATTTTTCCGCGGTGGACAACGAGGTGTACGGCAGCGGCAGCAAGATCTACCACAACGTCGTCGGGCGGATCGGCATCATGTCGGGGCCCTGGAGCGACCTCCGGCTGGGATTGGCGAGACAGACCGTCATGAACGGCGAGGTCCCGTACCATGAACCGATGCGGCTTCTGACCATCGTGGAGGCACCGCGCGGGCGCATCGACAAACTGGTCGAGCGGCATGAAGTCTTACGGCATTTTTATCACAACGAGTGGGTCCACCTCGTCGCCCTCGACCCCGATGACGGGCTGTGGTACCGGTACCGCCCCACGGGCGAATGGGTGCGACTTGACGGCGATCAGTAACGGACGAATTCACAGAGACAGAGCCAGGAAAGGAGTGCACAGATGGGCGCGTTGACATTGCATCCGATGAAAGAGATTCGCGTGATCGTCGCGGGAGAACATCAGGCCTTCGTGACCGATTTGCTGGATCGCGTGAAAGCGACCGGCTATACGATTATCGGCAATCTGGCCGGCAAGGGACACCACGGCGTCCGTGAAGCGCATTTCATGTTCAGCGAGCAGGAAAGCCTCGAGATGATCATGACCGTCGTCCCGGAGGACAAGGTCGAGCCGATCCTCTCCGGCCTCCGGCCGCTGTTTGAAAAGCACTCCGGCGTCATGTTCGTCACGGACGTGTCGGTGAGCCGCCAGGAATACTTCGGGAAGAAGGCCAAAAGCGCCTAGC
>CAZEHM010000016.1:0-64582 GCA_964512025.1 uncultured Nitrospira sp.
CGGTCCGTGAGGGCGGCAAAACGGTCGGCTCCGGCGTGGTCACCGAAATTCTGGCATAGAGAACTATTATTTAGCCGATAGGATGGGGAGCTGAGCGTGAAGGTCGATCAAAGAATCAGAATCCGTTTGCGCGGATTTGACTACCGAGTGCTCGATCAATCGGTGGCGGAAATTGTCGAGACGGTCAGGCGGAGTGGAGCCAAAGTCGTTGGTCCTATTCCTTTGCCGACCAAGATCGAAAAGTTTACCGTGCAGCGATCGACGCACGTTGATAAGAAGTCGCGGGAACAGTTTGAAATGCGGACGCATAAGCGTCTCCTCGATATTATGCAGCCCACGCCTGAGACCATGGATTCGCTAATGAAGTTGAATCTTGCGGCTGGTGTGGACGTTGAAATTAAGTTGTGACCTAGGGCTTGATTGAAGGGTTGAACGAGATGACAAACGGGTTACTTGGAAAAAAGTTAGGGATGACGCAAGTATTCGACGAAAGTCGATTGACGCCGGTCACAGTGATCGAAGCCGGTCCTTGCCGTGTTGTCACGGTAAAGACGAAAGAGCGTGATGGCTATGAGGCGGTTCAGTTGTCCTATGGAGAAGTCAAGGAGGGAAAGCTCTCTAAGGCGGAACTTGGTCATTTGAAGAAGCAGCAGGCTCCGGCGACTCGCGTGCTTCGTGAGTTTGAGAAAAATGGCGAAGCAACGGTTGGAGAGTCTGTCACCGTCGGTATGTTTAAGAAGGGTGATTGGGTCGACGTGGTTGGCGTATCGAAGGGTAAAGGGTTTCAGGGTGTCGTGCGGCGTCATAATTATGCCGGCGGCCCTGAATCTCATGGTTCGATGTTTCATCGCCATCCTGGATCTATGGGCGCGAGTTCGTATCCGTCCCGCGTCTGGAAAGGTAAGACGTTGCCTGGTCACATGGGGGACGAGCGCGTCACTGTGCAGAGATTGAAAGTGGTGGAGTCAAGACCTGAAGAGAACTTGCTTTTCGTTCGCGGTGCCATTCCCGGTGCAACGAATGGTCTTATTGTCGTCAGAAAGTCGAAGAAGGGTTAGGACATGCCCACGGTCGATGTCGTAGATTTGCATAGTAAGAAAGTCGGTACTGTTGACTTGCCTCAGGCGGTATTCGGCTGTGAGCCGCGCGCATCTCTGGTTCATGAAGCCGTCGTCATGCAGCGGGCTTGCGAACGGCAGGGTACGGCATCCACGTTGCGTCGCAGCGAAGTCAGCGGTTCAGGGAAAAAGCCATGGAAGCAGAAGCATACGGGCCGTGCCCGTGCCGGATCATTGCGGTCTCCTGTGTGGAGGCACGGCGGAATCGTCTTCGGGCCGAAGCCGCGTGACTACTCATATACGATGCCGAAAAAGAAATACCGGGCTGCGTTGCAGAGTGCTCTGTCCGCGAAGCTGGCTGATGGAAAAGTGATCGTTGTGT
The DNA here is from genome assembly GCA_964512025.1 of uncultured Nitrospira sp. Taxonomy (GTDB): domain Bacteria; phylum Nitrospirota; class Nitrospiria; order Nitrospirales; family Nitrospiraceae; genus Nitrospira_D. The sequence goes on from CAZEHM010000016.1 coordinate 1,441, forward strand.
CTGAGTTTTCCCTTGCACAACCGAAAACTAAGTTGCTGGCAAAGGCTTTGGATCAATTCGGGCTTGGTGAAACTGCGTTGTTGGTGGCGGGCGATACGCAGACGGCGATGTTGCAGGCGGCTCGTAATTTATCGTCGGTCAAAGTCGTGAGTGCCGGTCAGTTGAACGTATACGATGTTGTGCGGGCCGGTGTGGTGGTGATTCACGAGCGTGAGCTTGCCCGTGTAGCAGAGGTGTGGTCATGAAGCTTGATATGCATGCGATATTGGTTCAGCCTTTGTTGACTGAAAAGCTTACCGGTATTCGTGAGACGACAAATACGGTTGGATTTATTGTGCATCCCGATGCAAATCGCGTCCAGATCAAGCAGGCTGTTGAGACTTTGCTCAAGGTGAAAGTGGAGCGGGTTAATGTGCTCAATGTCCTGGGTAAAGTGAAGCGGCTGGGCCGGTTTTCGGGGAAGCGATCAGATTGGAAGAAAGCATTCGTGACTTTGAAAAAAGGCGAGAAGCTCGAAATGTACGAGAGCGCATAGGGTTGAGGGAAGGTAGGACTGAGCATGGGATTGAAGTCGTATAAGCCAACGTCAGCCGGTCGTCGCGGAATGACCGCCGTCACGACGGAAGAGTTGACTAAAAAGAAACCTGAGAAGTCGTTGACGGCCTTCCATCATCGGACCGGTGGCCGTAACACCGATGGCCGTACCACTGTTCGTTTTCGTGGGGGCGGGCATAAGCGACTCTATAGGAAGATTGATTTTAAACGGGATAAGGTTGGAATTCCTGCAAAGGTGGTTTCGATCGAATATGATCCGAACCGATCCGCTCGCATTGCATTGTTGAATTATGTCGATGGCGAGAAGCGGTATATTCTTGCTCCGGTTGGCTTGGTTGTTGGCGTGACAGTGCAATCCGGCGCGGATGCCGAAGTAAGGCCTGGAAATGCACTTCCGCTGTCCAATATGCCATTGGGTACGACGATCCATAACATCGAGCTCAAAGCCGGTAAGGGCGGGCAGCTTATCCGGAGTGCCGGTGGATCTGCTCAGGTCATGGGGCGAGATGGGGAGTATGTTCAGATTCGCCTGAAGTCTGGAGAGATGAGGAAGGTGTTGTCGTCTTGCATGGCAACGGTTGGCCAGGTTGGCAATGTCGATCACGAGAATGTAAGTGTCGGCAAGGCTGGACGAACCAGGTGGAAGGGCAAGCGTCCGCATGTGCGCGGAGTTGTCATGAACCCGGTCGACCATCCGCACGGTGGTGGAGAGGGGAAGTCCGGGCAGGGAAATCCTCATCCTGTTTCTCCGTGGGGTGTACCGACTAAGGGATATAAGACGCGGCAGAACAAGAAAACTGATAAGTTCATTATCGCGAGACGCAAGTCAGGGGTACGCAATGGCTAGATCAATTAGTAAGGGCGCTTTCGTCGACGATCATTTGCTGAAGAAGGTGGAGCAAATGAATCAGACGAAGGATCGAAAGATTATCAAGACCTGGTCGCGTCGTTCGACGGTGATTCCTGACATGATCGGTCACACGCTTGCGGTGCATAACGGCAAGAAATTTATTCCCGTGTTTGTGACGGAAAACATGGTCGGCCATAAGCTCGGTGAATTTGCCCCGACTCGGTTTTTCAAAGGGCACGGACAAGCCAAGACTGAAAAGGCTGTTGCGCTCAAGTAGTCTGCCGGTTGGTTTGACTGTTTGCTCAGCGAATGGGTAAAGGATAAGGATATGACTGAAGCACGTGCGATTCTCAGATTTGTTCGGGTGGCCCCTCGGAAGGCTCGACCGGTTATTGACATGATACGCGGTCAGCAGGTTCCTCAGGCGCTCGCCATGTTGAAGCATACGCCGCGGCAGGCTGCGCGCGTTGTTGAGAAAATTCTCCGTTCCGCGGTGGCAAACGCGGAACAGAAGGAGATGGGCGACAGTGAATCGATGGTCATCTCGAAGGCTTTCGTGAATTGTGGACCAACGTATAAGCGCTTTCGGGCTCGCTCTATGGGCCGCGCCAATTCCATCCACAAGCGTACAAGTCATATTACCGTGGTTGTCGCCGCGCCAACGATCGGCGACGCGAAGAAGTCAGCATAAGAACGATCACAATCTAGCTAAGGCAGACAGAGGCAAGCTTTTATGGGTCAGAAAACACATCCAATTGGGTACCGGCTAGGCTACAACGTTACGTGGAACTCTCGGTGGTATGCCGGGAAGGACTACGCCAAGCTTCTCCATCAGGACATCAAGATTCGAAAAGTTGTGAAGGCCAAGCTGTTCCATGCCGGTGTCGCGAAGGTGGAGATTGAACGCTCCGGTGATCAGACTCGCGTCATCATTCACACTGCTCGTCCAGGGATCATCATCGGCCGCAAGGGTGCTGAAGTCGATAAGCTCAAGGCGGAGCTGGAAAAGCAGTACGGCGGACAGGTTTACATCACGGTGAAGGAAATCAAAAAGCCTGAGTTGGATGCCCAGCTTGTCAGTGAAAATGTGGCTACGCAACTTGAGAAACGCGTCGCATTCCGTAGAGCGATGAAGCGTAGCGTGCAATCTGCGCTCAGGCTCGGTGCGCAGGGTATTAAGATCATGGTGGCGGGGCGTTTGGGTGGTGCGGAAATCGCCCGCACAGAGTGGTATCGCGAAGGCCGCGTGCCGCTACATACTTTGCGCGCCAATATCGATTACGGGTTTGCTGAAGCGCATACAACGATGGGACAGATCGGTGTGAAAACGTGGCTCTTCAAGGGGGAGGTGCTGCCAGCTCAACCGGTCAAGTCAGAAACATTTCTCGAACGGCGGATCGGGTAAGGAGAACGCATTGTGTTAGCGCCAAAGAAAGTCAAGTTTCGAAAGATGCAAAAGGGCCGTATGCGTGGCAAGGCCTATCGTGGCGGGCAGATTACTTTGGGTGAATTCGGCCTGAAGGCGTTGGAGCCTGGCTGGGTAACAAGTCGTCAGATAGAAGCAGCTCGAATTGCAATCACTCGTTTTGTGAAGCGTGGCGGGCAGGTCTGGACGAGAATTTTCCCTGACAAGCCGATTACTAAGAAGCCTGCGGAAACTCGAATGGGTAAAGGTAAGGGAAACCCTGAGTATTGGGTAGCCGTCGTGAAGCCAGGACGAATTTTGTATGAAATGGATGGTGTGCCGTTAGATGTGGCTAAGGAGGCCTTTCGGCTTGCTTCCCACAAGTTGCCTGTGGCGACAAAGTGCGTTGCGCGCGGTGATTTTTAATCAGTTCTCATAGCGGTTCGAGGAGTAGGTGACATGGCGTTGGATTTGAAAGAGTTGCGGCAGTTGACGGCACCAGAGTTGATTGAGAAAGAGAAGCAGTTAGTGCAAGAGTTGTTTAACTTGCGCTTTCAACTGGGCACCGGAAGACTGGAGAATCCGATGCAGATCAGAAAAACGAAGCGCGAAATTGCTCGGGTGAAGACGGTCTTGCAGGAAGTCTCTCAGGCTGAGACGAAAGGGTAAAGGTTTCTGATTATGTCTGAAGCTGTAAAGAAGCGGGAGTGGGTCGGTCGCGTGTTGAGCAACAAAATGAACAAGACCGTAGTGGTTTCCGTGGAGCGCTCGGTGACGCACCCTCTCTACAGAAAAGTGCTTCGAAGAATTACTAAGTTCAAGGCGCACGACGAGCAGAATGTCTGCAAGATCGGCGACCGTGTGCGTATGGTCGAAACGCGCCCTATCAGTAAGGATAAGCATTGGCGTGTGGTGGAAGTCATTCAGAAGGGTCGAGCAGAATAGTCGACGTGGGTCCGATTGCAAGGTAAGGAAAGAGCGCTAGCATGATTCAGAACTATACCTATATGGATGTGGCGGACAACTCGGGGGCCAAGCAGGCCATGTGCTTCCATGTGTTCGGTGGAACTCGACGCCGGTATGCCTCGTTGGGGGACATCATTGTCGTCGCGGTCAAGGAAGCCATCCCGCATGCGAGCGTCAAGAAGGGCGATGTGAGTCGAGCGGTTATCGTTAGGACTACCAAGGAAGTACGTCGCGAAGACGGATCGTACATTAAGTTCGACCGGAACGCCTGTGTGTTGATTAATAAAGAAGGCGAGCCGATCGGGACTCGTATTTTCGGTCCGGTCGCACGTGAATTGCGTTGGAAGAAATTCATGAAGATCATCTCCCTGGCACCTGAAGTGCTGTAGGGACGCGTGGTGGGGGTTGTTGTGCAAGCACTTCGGAAAAGCAGAATTCGAAAAGGCGATACGGTTGTAGTGATCACGGGGCGTGAGCGCGGCAAGTCCGGGAAGGTCTTGTCCGTTGATTTGACGGCTGGCAAGGTGATCGTCGAAAAGTTGAATATCATCAAGCGCCATACCAAGCCGAATCAAAAAGTCAAGCAGGGTGGAATCCTGGAGCGGGAGGCTCCCCTGGCGATTTCTAATGTCATGTATGTCTGTCCCGTGACACAAAAGCCGACTCGTGTTGGTATTCGTAGACTTGAAGATGGACGGCGGGCACGGTTCAGTAAGAAATCGAACGAGACTTTCGAGTAGTCTGAGGAGCACGGAATGGCGAAGGTTGAAAAAGGGCGAACAGGTAAACCCTCCGAACGAAAGTCCTCGAAGAAGGATACGGAGGCTGCGCCTAAGCAATTAGACGATAACAGTCATGAGTCGAGTTTTAAGCCGCGACTCCGCGATGCCTATCAGGAACGGGTCATTCCGGCGCTCATGAAGGAGTTTGGGTATAAGAACGTGATGCAGGTTCCAAAGTTAGAGCGCATTGTGCTCAACGTTGGAATGGGTGAAGCTATTCAGAACGTCAAGTTGCTGGAGAGCGCGGTCACGGAACTCGGCACCATTACGGGACAGAAGCCGGTTGTCACGAGGGCGAAAAAGGCGATCGCCGGATTCAAGCTCAGGCAGGGGCTTCCGATCGGGGCCAAGGTCACGCTCCGCAGTCGTCGCATGTATGAGTTTTTTGATCGGCTCGTGACGCTGGCTTTGCCGCGTATCCGAGATTTCCGCGGGGTATCGCCGAAGGCCTTTGATGGACGGGGAAATTATACCTTAGGCGTCAAAGAACAGTTGATATTTCCTGAAATCAAGTATGACGAAGTGGCATCCATTCATGGTATGGATATCACGATTGTCACGACTGCCAAGACAAATGATGAGGGCAAGGCCCTGTTAAAACATCTCGGAATGCCATTCCGAGCATAGAATCTGGCGGACTGCGCACGCAACTGAGAAGAAGGAGTTCACGTGTCACGTTTAGCGCTACGTAATAAAGCGGCAAAAAAGCCAAAGTTCGAGTGCCGGTCGTACAACCGGTGTCAGTTATGTGGTAGAGTGCGTGGTTTTTTGACCCGTTTTGATATGTGCAGAATTTGTTTTCGCCTCTTGAGCCTCCGCGGGGATATTCCCGGCGTGCGCAAGTCTAGTTGGTAGAAGCGGCAGCTCTGAGACATTAGTACGGGAAAGAAAAGGGAATAGCATGTTGACTGATCCAATTAGTGATCTTCTTGTTCGACTCCGGAACGGCTCGCAGCGCCGTCACGATACCGTGTCTGTCCCAGCTTCGAAGCTGAAGCGCGCCATTCTTGAGATTCTCAAGCAGGAAGGCTATGTCCACGACATTACTGAGACTGTCGAAGACGGGCATCCGGTGTTTACCGTTCAGATGCGGTATGTCAATGAAGGGCAGCCGATGATCACGGGCTTGCAGCGGATTAGTAAGCCGGGACGACGGGTGTATGTAGGCAGTAAAGAAATCGCCAAGGTGAGAAATGGAATTGGCATGGCGATTCTGTCGACCTCAAAGGGAATCATGACCGACCAGGAGTCACGTAAAAACGGCCTGGGCGGTGAAGTATTGTGTTCCGTCTGGTAGCAGCGTAAAGGACAAGGAAGAGAACATGTCGCGGATTGGGAAAATGCCGATTGCTATTCCTGCGGGAGTAGAGGTGAAAGTCGCTGGTCCGAAGGTCTCGATCAAGGGTCCATTGGGCAAGCTCGATTGGGCGCTCGATGAAGGTCTTGGTGCTGTGGTCGAAGGCGGCCAGCTGCTAATTAGCCGTTCAACGGAAGAGCGCAACGTGCGGGCGCTTCATGGGTTAGCTCGGGCTGAATTAAGCAATATGATGCACGGCGTGTCCAAGGGCTACGAGCGTTCCCTGGAAATTACGGGAGTTGGCTACAAGGTCGCCCTTCAAGGGCGGACCATGAGTTTCAATGTCGGCTATATCAATCCGGTGCTGTATCAGGTTCCGGCCGGAATTGAGGTCAAGGTTGATAAGCAGACGCTGATCAACGTGAAGGGAGTCGACAAGCGATTGGTTGGTCAGGTGGCAGCAAACTTGCGCGCGATTAAGCCCCCCGATGTGTATAAGCAGAAGGGTGTTCGGTATATGGGCGAAGTCTTGCGCAAGAAAGAAGGAAAGACGGGAAAATAGGGGCGACGATGAATACTGCAGAAAAATCAAGACAGCTAGAGCAAAGAAGGCAGCGGGTTCGCAAGCGGGTATTTGGAACGACCGAGCGCCCCAGGCTCAATGTGTTTCGAAGCCGTTCTCACATTTATGCGCAGGTCATCAACGATCTGAATGGCTCTACGCTAGTAGCCGCCTCATCGCTTGATAAAGACCTAAGAAAAACCTTGAAGTCTACCGGCAGCATTGAGGCTGCAAAGGCGGTCGGCAAGTTATTGGCTGATCGAGCAAAGGCTGCAAAAGTATTGACGGTCGTCTTTGACCGTGGTGGTCGGATGTATCACGGTCGAATTAAAGCCCTCGCCGAAGCCTCGCGTGAGGGGGGGCTCCAGTTTTAAGTCGCTCACATCTGTGAGTTCTGCCCATGAACGGGTCGGAAGGAAGAAGAGGGAAATCGCGTGCGAGTTAACCCAGATGAATTAAACCTGAAAGACAAGGTCGTCTTCATCAACCGAGTGGCAAAGGTTGTGAAGGGCGGAAAAAGATTCAACTTTTGCGCGCTGGTGGTGGTCGGTGACGGCCATGGCTGGGTCGGCATTGGAAAGGGCAAGGCGGCAGAGGTGCCGGTAGCTATTTCTAAGGCTGTTGAGCAGGCGAAGAAGAATCTGGTTCATGTTTCGCTGAAGGGTGGAACTATTCCCCATGAAGTGCATGGTCTCTTCGGTGCTGAGCATGTGCTGTTGAAGCCAGCGGTGGATGGAACTGGAATCATCGCCGGCGGTGCAGTGCGTGCGGTCGTCGAAGCGGTTGGTGCGCATAACATTATTGCCAAAACGCTGGGCCGGGGAAACCCTTTCAATACGGTTCGGGCCACATTGGCTGGTCTCGGTCAATTGCGTAATCCTGAGGAAGTGCTCAGGCTTCGGCGTGAAGCTGCTGGCGAGCGACTTGAAAGGGCGAGTGCGTAATGGCTACTGCAAAAACAGATAAGGGAGCGAAGTCTACTGCTCAGGCTGTACGGGTAACTCTTCGGCGGAGCCCGATTGGGACCCCTCAGACGCATCGCCTCGTGCTGCGTGGACTTGGTCTTCGGCATATCAGACAGACAGCGGTTCATCCTGATACCCCACAGGTTCGCGGGCTGATCAAGAAGGTGGGCTATTTGCTTGAGGTGGGGAAACCATGAATTTGCACGATTTATCCCCGGCGCGGGGAGCGAAGAAGCGTAGAAAGCGTATTGGTCGCGGTCCAGGTTCTGGACATGGAAAGACGGCGACGAAGGGGCATAAGGGTATCAAGGCGAGATCCGGTGGAGGGAAGAGGCCTGGATTTGAAGGTGGCCAAATGCCATTGGTTCGCCGTCTGCCAAAGTTTGGTTTCAATAACCCGTTTCGAACAGAATATAATGTGCTGAACTTGAAAAGCTTTGACGCGTGGACTGGTCCTTCAACGGTCACGCCTCAGGCATTGGTTGATGCCGGTCTCGTCAAGCGCAAGCGGTTGCCGATCAAGATATTGGGAAATGGTGAGATGACGAAGCCGTTGGTGATACAAGCGCATAAGTTCAGTGAATCTGCCAAGGCAAAGATCGAAGCCGCCGGTGGGCGAGTTGAGGTTATCGGCGGTGCTTGAGCGACTTCTAACCAGTTTTCAAAATATATTTAAGATTCCAGAATTGCGGACCCGCGTCCTCTTTACGCTAGGGATGCTTGTCGTCTATCGTGTCGGCGCGCATATTCCTACTCCAGGAATTAATGGTGATGCCCTTTCAGAATTTCTGACCAAGCAGGGTGGCGCGCTCCTTGGATTTTTGGATATTTTCTCAGGTGGATCTCTTTCCAGGCTCACGATTTTTGCGCTGGGCATCATGCCGTACATCAGCGCGTCAATCATTCTTCAATTGCTGACGGTGGTGGTTCCGCACCTTTCCAAGTTAGCAAAAGAGGGAGAGCGTGGGCGCAAAAAGATTATTCAGTACACACGGTTCGGAACAATTGTTATTGCGTTGATCCAGGGTTTCGGTATTGCCATCGGTCTTGAGCAGATGAATCAGGGTGCTTTCGTCCTGAACGGCGGCTGGGCTTTCCGCTTGATGACGGTAATTACCTTGACGGCCGGAACTGGATTCCTGATGTGGTTAGGTGAGCAGATTACCGAACGTGGAATCGGGAATGGTATTTCTCTGATCATTTTCTCAGGCATTGTTGCTCGACTTCCTGCGGCTGTCGCTCAGACCTTCGATCTCTATAAAGTCGGCCAGCTCAGTATTATCTTGCTCGTTGCTCTCGCAGTGTTAATGGTTGGGGTTGTGGCAGCAATCGTGTTCCTTGAGAGCGGGCGGAGAAAAATTCCTGTCCAATATGCCAAGCGGGTGATCGGTCGACGTGTCTTCGGCGGTCAGAGTACTCATATCCCACTTAAGATCAATACGGCCGGAGTAATTCCACCGATTTTTGCGTCTTCTATCATTGCCTTTCCGGCAACGATTGCGGGTTTCTTTGAAACGCCGTGGGTTAAGGCCATTGGTTCGCAGCTGGCGCCAGGTTCCTTGCTGTATACATTGCTGTACGTCGGTCTCATCGTTTTCTTTTGTTTTTTCTATACGGCCGTGGTGCTCAATCCGGTTGATATGGCTGACAACATGAAAAAGTATGGTGGGTTTGTTCCTGGCATCCGTCCGGGACAGCGTACCTCCGACTATATATATGGTGTGTTGACGAAGATCACGTTTGCCGGCGCAATATATCTGGCCATTGTGTGCGTGATCCCAGAGTTTTTGATCTATAAAATGAATGTGCCATTTTATTTCGGCGGCACCTCGCTTTTGATTGTCATCGGAGTAGGACTCGATACGGCTCAGCAGATCGAGTCTCACATGCTGATGCGTAACTATGAGGGCTTTCTTGGAAAAGGTATGGCCCCGTTACGCGGTCGGAATGGGTAGGCTGCGATGCGTCTTGTCTTTCTTGGTGCTCCAGGGGTAGGGAAGGGGACGCAGGCGGAGAAAGTGGCCGCTCACTTTGGGGTAGCCAAAATCTCAACCGGCGATTTGCTGAGAGAAGCGGTTCGGGCACAGACGACTCTTGGGAAAGACGCCAAGGGTTATATGGATCAGGGTAAGCTGGTTCCCGACTCTGTCGTTATCGGTCTTGTCCGCGATAAATTGAGCGATTCGAGTTGTGTCAAAGGCTTTGTGCTTGATGGTTTTCCGAGGACCGTGCCTCAAGCTGAAGAGCTGGGGACTGTTCTTTCACAGCGAAATATTCAGCTCGATCAGGTGATTAATTTTCAGGTGTCACGTGAGGATGTCGTCAAGCGTCTCAGTGGGCGGCGCAGTTGTCCGAAGTGTCAGGCCACATTCCATGTGGACTTTGCCCCTCCACAAAAGACGGACATCTGTGATCGCTGCGGTGAAAAGCTCATCCAAAGGAACGATGACAAGCGCGATGCGATTGAAACGCGCTTGAAGGTCTATGAGGAGCAAACTTCTCCATTGATTAGTTACTATGATCAAAAAGGGTTGTTAGTGCACCTGGATGGAGCTGGTCCCGTAGATGGTGTGTATCAGCGTCTGACGAAAGTGCTGGCACCCTATAAAAACGTATGATCATTCTCAAAACGCCTGACGAAATTGAAGTGATGGCTCAGGCGTCGAGAGTGGTAGCTGAGGCCCTTGAGGTTGTGCGGAAGGCGGTCCGTGCAGGCGTTACAACCGATGACCTCGACCGTATTGCAGAGCAAGCTATCCGTGAGCGAGGGGCTGTTCCAGCATTTAAGGGATATCGTAGTTATCCCAAAACGCTTTGTGCGTCGGTGAATGAACAGGTCGTTCACGGAATTCCGTCGAAGCGGAAGCTCAAAGACGGCGATATCATCGGATTAGATCTGGGTGCCATCGTCGGTGGTTTCTATGGCGACTCAGCGGTCACTGTAGCTGTCGGGCAGGCGAACGACTCGGCTGTCAGATTGATCCAAGTGACGAAAGAAGCTCTCGATCTGGGGATTCGACAGGCAGTGGTCGGGAATCGGTTGACCGATATTTCAAATGCGGTTCAGCGCCATGTAGAAGCGGCTGGATTTTCGGTGGTAACGGAGTTCGTCGGTCATGGAATTGGCCGGCAACTTCATGAGGAGCCTCAAGTTCCAAACTACGGGAAGGCCGGACAGGGACCGCGGTTGCAGTACGGGATGGTCTTAGCTATCGAGCCGATGGTCAATATGGGCGGAAGTGCGGTGCGTGTGCTTGAAGATCGGTGGACGGCGGTCACAGCCGATGGTAGCCTTTCAGCCCACTTTGAGCATACAATAGCAATTCAACCAGCTGGCCAGGCGCGGGTGCTCAGCCAGAGCATCGCAGACGTCGCATAATTGCAGTACAGATAGAGGAATGGGAGTACGTGGGTAAAGAAGACATTATCGAGATACAGGGAACGGTTGCTGAGACATTACCGAATGCGATGTTTCGTGTGAAACTCGATAATGGCCATATCCTTCTGGCCCATATTTCGGGAAAAATGCGGATGCACTTTATCCGAATTCTTCCGGGCGACAAAGTCACGGTGGAGATGTCTCCATACGATTTGACGAGAGGCCGAATCACTTACCGTTTCAAGTAGTAGGAGCGCTGACGCGTCATGAAAGTAAAGTCTTCAGTCAAGCCGATTTGTGCCAAGTGTATGGTCGTTCGTCGCCGGGGTGTTGTGCGAATTTTGTGTGAGAACCCCAGGCACAAACAGCGTCAGGGATAACACCGGGCAGGGTAGGTCCGTGCTCGTCTAGGGAACAGGAAAGAGGAGAGATCATGGCACGCATCGCAGGCATCGATTTGCCGAGAGACAAGCGGACCGATATCGGCCTCACGTACATCTACGGGATTGGGCGAGCCGCCGCACGTGAGATCTTGAAAAAGGCCGGAGTGGATGGGTCGATTCGGATCAAGGACTTGAGCGAGGACAAGATTGTCAAGCTCAGAGAAATCATTGATCGCGATCATCGGGTTGAGGGCGACCTTCGGAAAGAGATGTCGCTCAACATTAAGCGATTGATCGACACCGGAACTTATCGGGGACTGCGCCATCGAAAAGGGTTGCCGGTACGAGGCCAGCGCACGAAGACCAATGCCAGAACGCGCAAAGGCCGTCGTGCTGGTGTGACAAGCAAACCGAAACCGACAGCCAAATGATCGAGCGCGTAGCTCGTCGTCTGAAGTGAAGGAGTTTCTATGAGTGTGAAGAAGGGCAAGAAGAAAGAGCGCCGGATCGTTCAAGCCGGTGTCGCGCATGTCCAGGCGTCCTTCAATAATACGATTGTGACGATTACCGACATGAGCGGCAATACCGTCGTCTGGGCCAGCTCAGGGAATCAGGGGTTCAAAGGCTCTCGAAAGAGCACCCCGTTCGCGGCGCAACGCGCCGGTGAAGCAGCCGCTCGCAAGGCGATGGAAAGCGGCATGCGCCAAATTGATGTGTACGTGAACGGGCCTGGGGCTGGTCGCGAATCAGCCATTCGCTCGCTTCAAGCCGCCGGCTTGCGCATCAATCTGATTCGCGATGTCACGCCTATTCCGCATAACGGCTGCCGTCCTCCGAAGCGGAGACGTGTGTAGTCGCGGTGAGCATCAAGGTTCAAGTTCGCAGCAATGTCGGCGCCAGAATTCAGGCGTCCTGTAACCGGAGGTAATGCAGTGGCTAAGTATCGGGGTCCCGTTTGCCGTCTCTGTCGACGCGAAGGCGAGAAGCTCTTTTTGAAGGGCACTCGTTGCATGACTGAAAAGTGTGCCATTGAGCGACGGAGTTATCCTCCCGGTCAGCACGGTCAGGGGCGCCCGAGAAACTCTGACTATAGCATGCAGTTGCGTGAGAAGCAGAAATTGCGGAGAATCTACGGATTGCAAGAGTGTCAATTCCGCGGTCTCTTTGAAAAGGCCGAACGGCAGTCCGGCGTCACGGGCGATGCCCTGTTGCGTTTGTTGGAGTGTCGATTGGACAATGTGGCCTATCGTCTTGGATTTGGCGCCTCGCGGAAGCAGGCGCGCCAAATCGTGAGTCACGGTCATCTGACTATGAACGGAAAGAAAATTAACGTGGCTGGCGCAACCGTCAAGACCGGCGATGTGATTCAGGTGCGTGAGCGGAGCCGGAATCTCCTCTCCATCCAAACGTCACTGGAAGGCGTCGATGGACGCGGGATTCCTGATTGGCTAGAGCTTGATAAAGGCTCGCTGAAAGGAACCGTGCGGGCCTTGCCGACGAAGGAACAGATCACGCTGCCGGTCAACGAGCAGATGGTCGTCGAATTGTATTCTCGATAGTACATTGGTCCGGTAGGGAGCAGGCGGTTGTTCGTTGTATCCTCCCTATTCGGTATGCTGGTCACTCGATGGTTGTGAAGGGGGAGTCATGATTAAAGCAATGAAAGACTTTCAGATCCCGATGCGGGTCGAAGTCGATAAGGATGCGAATTCCCCAGTATTCGGTCGATTCACCACCGAGGCGTTTGAACGGGGGTTTGGCACGACGATTGGCAACTCTTTGCGCCGTGTGTTGTTGTCGTCGCTCACGGGGGCGGCGGTCACGACGGTGAAAATTGAAGGGGTGCTCCACGAATTTTCGACGATTCCAGGCGTGACGGAAGATGTGACGTCAATTATCTTGAACATCAAGAGCCTGCGGCTTGCGCTGCATACGGATAAACCGAAGACGATTCGGTTGCGGAAAAAAGGACCAGGTGAAGCAAAAGGGTCAGACATTATTCACGACGCTGATGTGACCATTCTCACGCCTGACTTGCACATTGCCACGCTCGACAAAGACGCGACGCTTGATATTGAGATGACGGTCAAGCATGGTCGTGGCTATGTTCCAGCCGAGCGTAACAAGGAAGAAGGATTGCCGATCGGTGTGATCGCGATCGATTCGGTTTTCTCACCCATCAAGCGTGTGAACTTCCATGTGGAGAACGCACGTGTCGGTCGTATGACCGACTATGACAAGCTGACGATGGAAATTTGGACTGACGCCACCATCAGTCCGCGCGACGCCCTTTCGACGGCGGCGAATATTTTGCGCGATCACCTGGATATCTTCATTAACCCTGAAGAACGCGGCGAGGGCAAGCGTGAGGCAGGGTATGATGAATCGGAACTCGAGGAAAATAAGAATCTTTCACGGAGCGTGAATGAGCTCGAGCTCTCCGTGCGAGCGGCGAATTGCTTGAAGAATGCCAACATCAAGACCATTCGGGATCTGGTCCAGAAGACCGAGAACGAAATGCTCAAGACGAAGAATTTCGGCAAGAAATCGCTGAACGAAATCAAGGAAATCTTGTTGGAGATGGGCCTCACGTTGGGAGGTAAGGTGGAAGCCGGATCCTCCAGCGGCGGGAGTTCGCAGTCAGAGTAATTTTCAGCGAAGGGGAATGCCGTGCGACACAGAAAAAAAGGCCGTCAACTTGGTCGGCAGACGAAACACCGATGGGCGTTGTTCCGGAGCCTCGTGACCTCGCTCTTGGAGCATGAGCGCATCGAGACGACCGAAGCCAAGGCAAAAGAGATCCGCGGCTTTACCGATCGGATGATTACGCTCGGTAAGGAAGGAACGCTGCCTGCCCGTCGTCGGGCTCTGGCATTTATCCGAAGCAAAGACGTGGTGTCGAAGTTGTTTAGCGACGTGGCGGGACGGTTCAAAGATCGCCAAGGCGGATATACCCGTATGGTGAAGACGCGTCGCCGGATCGGGGATGGGGCTGAAATGGTCGCCATTGAGTTGGTGGCGATGGTGGAGAAGGCCGCTTCAAAAGCGCCTTCAGTGCCAGCGACCACGGCTCCTGCCGGATCATCCGAAGCGTCAGCCTAGTCGGCACTCGATTTCTTGTTCAATGGAAAGCGCCCCTCATGCCTCGTGCGTGAGGGGCGCTTTCCATTTCTTGCGATTCCAGCCGTTTACTTGCCTGTTCCTCAGTGCTACTATCGTGCCAGAGTATGAGCTTAATTTTCAGTTGGATTGAGTGAAAGATGTGGGATGTGTTCGCCAGACGAAGTCTCCTTGCCTTAAGCGGGGCACTGGCTACATTTCTGATTTACTTGTTGTTTGTGAATGCAGACTCCGCTCCGACCAATCAACCAGCTGCGCCAGGCGCCATTGAGTCGGCAGACGCCAAGATTTCTGATTTTACATTCACGCAGACTAAAGGGGATGTGGTGCAGTGGCGGGTGCAAGCCAAGCAGGCACGATTATTTGAGCAGGAGAAACGCGCCGTCTTGAGCAATGTGGAAGTGACGCTCTATGGGCAAGCCGGGAAGGAAGTGACCGTCCTGGGGGACGAGGGCGCGCTTGACACAGCGACAAAGAACTTTGTCCTAGCGAATCGGACGGATCCGTTGATAATCGCAACGGGAAGCGGCTATACGATTTATACCAACCACCTGGCATGGACCGATGCCACAAAGATCATTCAGACCGGTGATCCTGTCCGTATTGTAGGGAATGGATTGGAAATAACAGGCAGGGGATTGCTGGGGCGGACGGAGTCTGAGGAGTTTGAGGTACTTGATGATGTTCATGTGGATCTTGTTTCTGGTTCTTAGTCTGTTGGCGCCGGTCACTGCCGAATCCGTGGCGCCGGCAGGGCCCGCCGGGTCGAACGGTTCAGGGGCCGGACAGGCTCCGACGACGATCACGGCGAAGAAAATGACTGTGCGTAATCAAGACAGTCAGGCTGTGTTTGAAGGGTCGGTTATTCTGACTCAAGGCACGTTGATGGTCTATTCGGACAAGATGGTGGTGTCCTTTTCTCCCCAGTCTGCGGATGGAGGGAAGGGAGAGGCGAATGAGGTCAGGAAGAGCGATCCCTCCGTTGCGGCCAAACCGACCGGCAAGGGTGGCGATATGATGCCGGGGTCCTCCGGTCGATCCGTCAGGCAGATAGAGGCGACCGGTCATGTGCGGATCGAAAAAGAGACCGGAAATGCGACGTCTAACAAAGCGGTATTCGATAATAGCCGTCGAGTTGTCACGTTGACCGGTGATCCGGTGGCCTGGGAAAAGGGGACACGAGTCAGCGGCGAAAAGATCATTATCTACTTGGATGAAGATCGGAGCGTCGTGGAGGGGGGATCGCATCTGCTGATCGATGGCGAAAGCGGCGGAGTGAAATGACGCACGGAGCTGAATCAGCGGTGGCCGGGCCGTCATCGGACTCGGTGGCCGGTCAGCACATATCGTGTTTGCGGGCCCGCGGTCTGGTGAAAAGCTTTCGCGGGCGCAAGGTGGTGAAAGGTGTCGCGATCGAAGTGCGCGCCGGTGAAGTGGTCGGACTGCTTGGGCCGAACGGCGCAGGGAAAACGACGATCTTTGACATGGTGGTGGGGCTTTGCCAGCCGGACGAAGGCGAGATCACGTTTAACGGCGAGTCGATCACTGATTTGCCGATGTATCAACGGGCGAGGCGAGGGATCGGGTATCTTCCGCAGGAGTCGTCGGTTTTTCGCCGTCTTTCCGTAGAGAAGAATGTCTTGGCGATTTTGGAAATCCTGGGCTATCCTCGTAGTGAGCGGGCGGCGCGGGTTGACGAGTTGCTCAAGGATCTCGATCTGCTGCACATTCGGAGCAGCATGGCCTATGCGCTTTCTGGAGGGGAGCGCCGCCGGTTGGAAATCACCCGGGGATTGGCAACGAGCCCGTCGTTCATGCTGTTGGATGAACCCTTCGCAGGGATTGACCCGATCGCAGTCGCCGACATTCAGCAGATTATTCTTCGCTTAAAGGCCAAGGGAATCGGAATTCTCATCACCGATCATAATGTGCAAGAGACGTTGTCCATCACCGACCGTGCCTATATTATTAATGAAGGATTGATCCTGGAATCTGGATCTCCGGACGCCATTGTCAAGAGCGAAACCGCTCGGGCGGTGTATCTCGGAGAGCGATTCAAACTGTAGAGGGTTGTTTATCCCGTTATGAAACTTCGTCTCGACTTGCGGCTCAGTCAAAAGCTGATCATGACTCCGCAGTTGCAGCAGGCGATCAAGCTGTTGCAGCTGTCCCGTCTCGAATTGCAGCAAAGTTTGACCCAGCATCTGCTGGAAAACCCGCTTCTTGACGAAGTGCAGACGGATGTTGAGGAGGCTGAGGCAGCGGCAGCGGAAGGAAAAGCGGAAGATGCGGCCACACCCTCCGCACAGGAAACGGCGGAGGAGGCGGGAACGCCGGAAGAACGGGGATCCCCTGAAGAGTTTTCAGCTTCCGGATGGGAAGAGTACTTCGGTTCGGATCGTCGGGTCGGAGACTCGGAATATCCATCCTCGTCGCAAGATGAGTTTCCTTCTTATGAGCAGACGGTGGCCAAAGCCACTTCGCTGGAAGAGCATTTGCTCTGGCAGCTGTCGTTGTCGGGTCTTTCGGAGCGGGAGAAAGCCATCGGGCGTCTGCTCATCGGAAATTTGGACGATGATGGCTATTTGCGGATTTCTCTGGCGGAGGTCGTCAATGGAACTGAATTTTCCGAGGCCGAGGCCGAGTCAGTTCTGAAGGATATTCAGACGTTCGACCCGACCGGTGTCGGGGCTCGCGATCTTCCGGAATGCTTGCTCCTCCAACTCGGCCATCTGGGGAAAAATCCTATGGGGTCGCTCGGCGCCAGGCCGGGTGCGCTCAAGGGTGCCGTTGTTGAAGGCATTATTCTGCACCACCTCAAGGATCTTGAGAAGAAACAATATGCCAAGATCGCCAAAGCCTTGAATGTGACCGTCGAGGAAGTGTTTGAGGCGACGAAATTGATCGGCGATCTCGAGCCGAAACCAGGCCGTCCTTTCACGAACACCCAGAATTATGTGATCGTTCCGGACGTCTTCGTTGTCAAGAACGAAGGGGAGTGGGTGGTGTTGTTAAATGACGATGGTCTGCCTCGCATGCGGATCAGCCCGTATTACAAGCAACTCATTACGGCCGGAGACGGGGGAACGGCTGAAACCAAATCTTATCTGGATGAAAAACTCAGGGCTGCGCAGTGGGTCATTCGGAGCATCGACCAGCGAAATAAAACCATCGTGAAGGTCGTGACAAGCATTGTGAAGTTTCAGGAGCAGTTCTTTGAGCATGGGGTTGAGCATCTGAAACCGCTCGTGCTCAAGCAGGTCGCGGAAGATATCGGTATGCATGAATCGACGATCAGCCGTGTCACCGCCAACAAGTATATGTATTGTCCGCAAGGGATGCTCGAATTGAAATTCTTCTTCAACGCGGGACTGCAACGGGCCGATCAGCCCTCCGACATGATGTCGTCCGTCTCGGTCCGTGAAATGATTCGGAAAATGATCGCCGAAGAAGATACGCATCGTCCGCTGAAAGACGAAGAAATCGCGGCGCGGTTGAAACTCCAGCAGGTGCTGATCGCACGGCGCACAGTGGCGAAATATCGCGCCGAGGACAATATCCCTTCTGCCAGCCAGAGAAAACGTCATTTTTAGTTTGCGCCCGCTGTGCGTGGTGCAACGGTGGATTCACGTAAGGAGACACGTCGCATGAAGCTACGAATCACTGGTCGTCACATGGATGTCACGTCCGCACTTCGCCGGTATCTTGAAACGCGATTCGATCGGCTCGATCGATATGAATTGAAAGCGGGAATCGTACAGGTCGTGCTGAGCGTCGAGAAGCTTCAACACAAGGCCGAAGCGGTCTGTGTGGTGCATGGGAAACGGGTGCAAGCGAAGACCTCAACGCGAGAGATGTATGCCACGATTGATGCGTTGGTCGATCGCCTCGACGGACAGTTAAGAAAGTTGAAGGAGCGGGTCGTCAGTCATAAGCCCGCGAAAACGACGCGGGCGAGGTCGGTGCGGGCCTTGGCTGCGGAGTTGGCGGAAGAACCTTCTTTTAAGGTGGAGCGGCGAGCCGTCCCGGTTTTGTCGCTTGCCGAAGCGCATGACCGGTTTGATACTCATAGCGAGACCTTCCTCCTGTTCGCCAACATTGAGACTGGGAATCTTCACATGCTGCAACGGGCTGTCAGTGGGCGCGTGCTCGTGATCGAGCCATTTGCAGAGGGCCGGCGCGGGCATTCCTTTTCCGGGTCCGGTGTCTAAACGTGATCAGGTTTCAGTCGCAGTAAGGTAAGGGGGCGTGAGCGTCCTTTGTACTGTCGAGGGGGCTTCTGCACGAGGATGATGTGGTGTTCTTTCTAAGGATATATGGCGCAACTCAATCTGGTTATCGTCAGCGGTCTGTCAGGGTCGGGTAAGTCGCACGCACTCAAGGCGTTTGAGGATGCCGGCTATTTCTGCATTGATAACCTTCCTCCCGCATTGATTCCTACTTTCGTAGAACTCTGCAATCAGCAGGGCGGAGAGATCTCGAATGTCGCGCTCGGTGTCGATGTTCGCGAAAGAGTCTTTTTTTCTGATCTGGTTGGGACGCTTGAGCGGATAAGGTCGCTCGGGTATGCGATTCACCTGCTGTTTTTAGAAGCGCGGGATGAAGTGCTTGTCAGACGATTTTCGGAGTCGCGCCGGCCGCATCCCCTGCTGCCCCATTTGCCGGTTCTGGAGGGGGTACGATTTGAAAAGGAGCGTGTGGCGGAATTGCGCCGTCACGCAGATCGGATCATAGATACATCGGATCTGACGGTGCACGAACTCCGGGATCTGTTGACGAAAGAATTTTCCCGAGGCCCGGCCACGCGGCGCCTGACCGTCACATTGCTGACATTCGGGTATAAGTTCGGCGTTCCGTATGATATCGACTTGCTGTTTGATGTCCGTTTCCTGAAAAATCCTTTTTTCGTTCCTGAACTCAAGCCGCTTTCCGGTGATGATCCCCGTGTGCGCACCTACGTCCTGTCTGACCCTGATGCGGTTGCCCTATTGGCTCAGCTTGAGAGTATGCTGAAGTTCTTGATTCCGCTGTATGAGCGCGAACAGCGCAGTTATCTCACCATTGCGATCGGGTGTACCGGCGGCCGCCATCGGTCGGTAGCCATCGCAGGCCGTCTCCGGGAGAGCCTGGGAGCCATCGGGCACGACGTTATCCTGAAACATCGAGACGTGCAGAAATCGTAGCTGGGGCTCCGGACGGTTCCATCCGGTATTTCTCCCTGTCGGATCCAGTCGGTTGCTTGACAGGTCGAGCATATTGACTATACTTACCTTGTACCTGCAGAAACTCGCTTCCCTTAGGCAAATTTCACGTGAAGAAACGAAACTCGAATCGCAAGGTATCCGGATATAAAACGAATCAGGTGTGCGACTTATTCGACATTTCTAAGGCCACCTTGTTCCGCTGGGAACGTGAAGGGTTGATCACTGGTCCTCCGCGAGATTGGCGAAACTGGCGTCTGTACACGAAAGAGAATGTGGCCGAAATTCAGAAAATGATTCGTGCCAGGAAGATAGTCCTGTAGGGTGGCGGGTGAGGGATATGCTAAGCACATTCAAAAATATGTTTGAAACTGACATCGTTTCCCTGCTGACGCCGAAACGTCAGCTGGTCGGACTCGACATCGGATCGAGTGCGATCAAGCTGGTGCAGCTCCGGGAAAGCAAAGGACGATACTATCTTCAAAAGTTCGGCATGAAACCGTTGGAGCCTGAAGTGATCGTCGATGGGACGGTCATGGATGAAGGGCGAGTGGTCTCGGCGATTCGTGAGTTGTTTGATGAGGCCAATGTCAAGAATAAGCAGGTGGCGGTCTCCATTTCAGGTCACGCCGTCATTGTGAAGAAGATCAGCTTGCCCCCGATGCCGGATGAAGAGTTGGAAGGCCAGGTCAAACTCGCGGCCGAGCAATATATTCCGTTCGACATTAATGAAGTGAATATAGACTTTCATGTCCTCCCGGCTGATGTGTCCGGTGAAAGCCAGGGAGAAATGTCGATCATTCTCGTGGCCGCCAAAAAAGACAAGATCAATGAGCTAACCGAGCTGGTGAAGGGCGCCGGATTGATGCCGATGGTCATGGATGTGGATGCTTTCGCCATTGAGAACATGCACGCGATTAACTATCCCTTGGCGCTGGATGAGACCACGGCGCTGGTAAATTTGGGTGCCAGCGTGATGAACGTCAACATTATCCGCGGAGGGGTTTCCCTCTTTACCCGCGATATTCCATTGGGAGGCAATCGTTATACTGAAGCGATTCAGCGGGAAATGGGCCTCTCTTACGAAGAAGCTGAAGAGGTCAAGAAGGGCGAGCGAAGCGGGAAGGCTGCTTCCGGATCTGTTGAAAGCGTCATCGATAGCGTGAACGGCGAGGTGGCCTCGGAGATTGCCCGGACGGTCGACTATTTCAAGACCTCTGCGTCAAATGTAGGTTTGGATCGCGTCCTGGTGTGCGGCGGTGTTGCGCGTGCCAGCGGACTTGTTCAGCAGTTGAGCGATCGCATGCAAACGCCTGTTGAAGTTGCGAACCCGTTCGGTGAAATTGACACATCGGGAAGCGACTTTGATCAAGATGCCCTGGCTGAAATGGCACCGCTCGCTTCTGTTGCCGTGGGGCTGGCTTTGAGATCAGTGGGGGACCGATGATTCGCATTAATCTACTTTCAGGGCCGAAAAGCCGTGCGGCCAAGCCGCAATACGATGTCCGGGCCCAGGCTCTACTGGGCATCGGCGTGCTATTGGTCACGATTGCAGGGTGCTGGTGGTACTCCGCTTCGCTTGATGAAGCCATTGAGGCTCGTCAGGAGGAGAAGCAGGCCAAGGAAAAGCAGGTCGTGCAGCTTAAAGAGCAGGTGAAGCAGGTACAGGATTTCGAACAGAAGAAGAAGTTGTTAGAGGATAAGAATCGGGTGATCGATCAGCTTGAGTCGGCGCGCGTCGGGCCGGTCAAAGTGCTAGATTATGTCAGCCAAAGCATCGAGCCGCTGAAAGTGTGGCTGACGAATCTGAAGCTGTCCGCAGAAACTGTGGAGGTTGAGGGAAAAGCGCTGACGAACGACGATGTCGTCGAGTTCGTCAACAATCTGCGCCGGACCGACTTTTTTGCGAACATCAATCTGCAGGAAAGCAAAGCCGCGGTAGAGAATAAAATCAATATCTATCAGTTTAAACTGGCATTTCGCCTGAAAGGCTAAGTATGGCGTTGCCTTCTGCCAATCTCGAGACGCTTCGCAGTATACCCGCTCCCCAGAAATTGGCCCTGCTGGGGTTGCTTGTGGCCGTTCTGATCGCGGGTTTCTATTTCTATATCGCAGAGCCGAAATCCGCGACGATCGACGCGCTTCAAGCGGAAAACACCAGATTAGACGGGGAAATTCAAACTCTCACGATCAAGGCGAAGCATCTTGACGAGCTTCTGGCTGCCAATAAGCAACTTGAAATCGAATTGGCGAAGAAGAAAGAGCGTCTGCCTCCGGAAGAGGAGGCGGTCATGTTGCTGAAGCAAGTGTCTGATCTTGGTGTTCGGCTGGGGCTTGATATTAAGTTATGGCGGCCTGGCACTCAGTCGGAAGATGCGTCAAAGCTGTTTGTGAAAATGCCGGTCAACGTCGAAGCAAGTGGCGCGTATCATACGACCGCACTCTTTTTTGACCGCATCAACCGGCTTCCGAGAATTATTACGGTGTCCGGTCTCAAAATGGGAGCGCCGAAAGTTGAACAGGGACGGATCGTGTCGCAGGCTCAATTCGATCTCGTCGCGTACGCTGCGCCCCCTGAAAAACAGGCTGCGGCGACCCCTGTGGCAACTGTTGCGAAGCCAGCTCCGGTTGGTAAGTAGCGAATTGAGAGGCTATGCAAATGTCTAGTGCGAGGCAGAGAGCGAGTCAGCGTAGGGCGAGAGCGTGTAAAATTCTGTTTCTCGTGGTGTGGGTATTTTTAGGAGGGGGGGCTGGAGTCGAGGTCGGTGCCGGTACTTTGACCCCATCCAATCAGATCAACCCTCTTCGGCAGGACTCGATTAAAATGCAGGCGGTTCCTGAAATTCAACGGCAAGCACTCGCGCCGACATTAACGGCAAGTCCGGCCGTTGAGGGCGAGGCATCCGTGTCATCTCCCGCGCAACTCCCCGATGCCGCAAGCGGATTTGGATACGATCCGTCAGGTCGTCGGGATCCGTTTGCACCCGTTGTACAGCAGCTCCAGCCTGGGAAGATGGATGCGAATCTCCCGCCGCTTCAACGTGTCAGTCTGACGGAGTTAAATCTGATCGCCATTGTGTGGGGAGCGTACGGGTATACGGCGATGGTTCAGACTCCCGAAGGCTATGGGTATGCCGTCAGACGCGGAACGAGGCTCGGGCAGAATAATGGCGTCGTCAGCGCCATTACAGAGCGGGGAATTATCGTGCAAGAGCGATTTACCGATGTGTATGGGAAAAAACAGGAGCGTGAATACGTCAAGCTTCTTCATCCGAAAGAGGGCGCAGAATGAAAACACAAACGGCAGTGGTGGGAAGATCTGTTCGCCGGGCATGGTGGCTGAGCACACTAGTTGTGGTGTTCAGCGCTCAGGCTATTCATGCTGAGCCATCGCTGACTCAGTCCGCAGGCTTTGAGAATCGCGCGCAGAGAGTGGCCTCGCTGGCGCACGAGTCTGTCGATGTTCCGGCTCAAGTGGTGACCAAGGTCGAAGTGCGTCCTGATGGGGATGAAGTCGCGGTGTTTGTCAAAGGCGACGGACGGTTGTTTCACTCGGCAAGATTGCTCGACGACAATCGACTTGTCGTTGATCTGATCTCGGTGTCATCTGCGCTCAAATCGCCTCTCGTGTTAGGTCAGCATCAGCTCCTTAAGAAAGTCCGGGTCGGGTATCATGCGGATAAGGTGCGTCTCGTACTGGACCTTATGGGGCGGCCGGCCTTTTCCATTACATCTGTCGGGAATGACATCCTGGTATCGCTGAAGCCGAGAACGGCTGAGGCGAGTGTTACGGCGGGTAACGTGCTTTCATCGACGGCTGGAAGTGTTGTCGATTCAGCTCTTGTAGGCGGGGTCGACTCTGTAGAGCAAGACCGGCCGGTGAGGGCAGATGCTCGAGTGAAAAATGGCCGGTTTACGGGGCCATCACAAGGGAAGTTCAAGGTCCGAACCATCCAGATGGCTGCGGAGGGCGCAACTCCGGAGAGTGATTCTAGAGGGGATGATCTTGTGGCTGGCCAGACGCGCTTTGCCGGTCGTCGGATTTCGCTGGATTTTCAGCAGGCTGACATCACAAATATTCTGCGTTTGATCGCCGAAGTGAGCGGATTCAATATAGTCGTGGGCGAAGGGGTTAAGGCCAAAGTTACCATGAAGCTTGTGAGCGTGCCCTGGGATCAAGCCCTGGATATGCTGCTCAAGATGAACGGGTTGGGCATGATCCGCCAAGGGACGATCGTCTGGGTGGATACGCTGTCGAACATTGCGAAGCAGCAGGATGAAGAAGCGCGGGCAAAAGAAGCTAAGACGAAGGCGGAAGAGCTGGTTGATCGTGTCTTCTATATCAGGAATATTCAGGCCCAGGAGCTCCAAACGTCGCTGCGGCAATATTTAAGCCCTCGTGGTGTGATGAATATCAGCCAAGGGAGTAATGCGCTCATCGTACGTGATACCGAAGCCAAGCTTGCAGTGATGAAACAGCTGGTGGATGGATTGGATCTTCAAGTCCCTCAGGTGCAGATTGAAGCACGCATTGTTCAGGCCGATACGGTGTATGCCAGAGGCCTGGGTATTCAGTGGGGAATTAAAGACTCCAATTTTACAGGGAACGACTTTAAGTTTGCCGGTAACGCTACGGGAGCATTTGCACCTGTGGCTGGCACTTCCGGTACAACTATCCCGAGGGATTTCATTGTGAATCTTCCTGCGCAGGTGGGAGGTCTGCCTGCTGTTCCTTCGTTCGGGTACCAGTTCGGTAAATTAGGGCCGGGTTTCGCGTTGGACTTGCGGCTTTCCGCCGGAGAGCTGTTGGGGTTGAGCAAGGTCATCGCGGCTCCCAAAATTACCACGCTGGACAAGCGCGAAGCGAAGATCTCGCAGGGTGAATCCATTCCGTTCCAAACCACGTCGCTTCAGGGAACGCAGACCACCTTTGTGGATGCAAATCTGGAATTGAATGTGACGCCCCAGATTACATCGCGCGACCCGAAGGAAGTGGGGAAGCAGATTTTGATGAAGGTGCGTGCGACTCGAAACGCGGTCGGCGCAAGAAGCAACCCGGCCGGTCCGAGCATCGATCGGCGTGAGGCGACTACTCAGGTCATCGTCCGCGACGGGGAGACCATGGTGATCGGCGGTGTGTTTGTCGATACCCAGAATAACAACGTGCAGGGTGTTCCGTACCTGTCGCGAATTCCCGTCCTCGGATGGCTGTTTAAAAACAAGTCGGAGAGTGTCTCGAAGCAAGAGCTTCTGATTTTCATGACGCCGACTATCATTCGCACCACATAGTCGATCGTCGGTGGTGTTCGATTCGGCCCGTATTTGTTGCTGAAAGGCAATAGGTACGGGCCGAATCATTTTGGGGGCGCTCGTTGCTTCGGAAGGAAGTCGGAGCGCATCCCATTGACCGGTGGCCGTCACCTTTTAGTTCGCACGAGGCTATGCTACCATCGCACGCGTTTTTGCATCGGTGATGCGCGTTGGGTGAGATGTGCCGACCGGCACGGCGAGTTGTCGCGAGCATTCGGAGGGTGTGTTTGAAGAGTCTGGGACGTATGAGCAGTGCAGAGCAACGGGTGGCGGTATCGCTTGGAGAGCGAAGCTACGATATCGTCATCAAGCCCGGCTTGATGAGCGAGCTCGCCATGCGCCTTCGCGCCATCACCTCGTCGAGCCATATCGGCATCGTGACGGATCGGCATGTCGCCAAACATTATCTTCAGCCCGTACTCATGCAATGTAAGCGCGCCGGGTTTCACCCGGTGCCGGTCATCTTGCCGCCGGGAGAAAAAAATAAGACGCTTGCAACCGTCGGGAAAATTCTCGATGTGCTGGCGAAGGCACGCTTTGAGCGGAAGTCGTTGTTGCTGGCACTGGGGGGAGGAGTCGTCGGGGATTTGACGGGATTCGCTGCGGCGATTTATCAGCGGGGCATTCCGTTCGTTCAAGTGCCGACTACCTTGGTGGCACAAGTGGATTCGAGCGTCGGGGGGAAAACCGGCGTCGACCACCGCTTGGGGAAGAACCTGATCGGTGCGTTCCATCAGCCGAAGGCTGTGTGGATTGATCCGATGAATTTGCATACGCTTCCGAAACGGGAATGGATCGCAGGTTTGGCCGAAGTAATCAAGTACGGGATCATTGCCGACCAGTCGTTCTTCGCCTATCTCGAGCGAACGATGCCCTCTCTGTTGAAGCTTGAGTCTCAAGCCGTCATGCAGATTGTCAAGCGCTCCTGCGAGATCAAGGCGCAGGTGGTGGCTGAGGATGAGCAGGAGTCGGATCGTCGGAGAATTTTGAATTATGGCCATACGATCGGTCATGCGCTGGAGTCATTGGGCGGCTATCGTTCCTTGATCCATGGCGAGGCTGTGGGCATTGGATTGGTGTTGGAAGCGGACCTGGCCAGGCACCAGGGATATTGCGATGCCGGGACAGTCGATCGGATCAGGTCATTGGTGTTGGCTGCCGGGTTGTCTGATCGTCCGACCAGCCGTTCTTCCGGAAAGGTATGGGCGGCGATGCAACATGACAAGAAAGTTTCGCAGGGAAAAGTCGTGGGGGTATGGCCGGAATCGATCGGACAAGTCCGGATCGCACCGTTGGAGCAAGCGGCGTTTACGGAGTGGTTCCAAACGGTTTCCGTCGGATCCGGAGAACGGTCAAGTCGGGCGGGGAAACGATGACGGTGCGGGACGCGGTACTCCGGGATCTATAGGCATGGAATCTAAAAGGCTTACTGCCGCACAACTGGAACAAGCCTTGCGGGAGAAAACCCGCGAGGTAGACGTGCTGCATCGGATCAGCGAATCGATCAGTAACACGCTCGATCTTGAGGCGGTCCTGCGGCATATTGTCGATGTTGTCGTCGAAGTGACAAAGGCGGATGCCTGTCTTCTGTATCTGTTGTCCGATGCGCGAGACGAACTCATCTTGCGGGCGTCAAAAAATCCGCATCCCCGGCTGATCGGCCGCATCACCATCGGCTTGGGCGAAGGCATCACCGGCTGGGTGGCCCGTGAGCGGACCCGGGTCGTGGTACCCAGCAACGCCAGTGAGGATCCTCGGTTCAAGTTTTTCAACAACCTTCCCGAGGATCGCTATCAGGCGTTTGTATCCGTGCCGATTCTTGCCAAGAAAGAGGTGAGCGGGGTTATCAATGTCCAGCACAAGCGCTCGCGTCGCTATCGGGAAGACGAGCTGGCGCTGCTCACAACCATCGCCAACCAGGTTGGCGGGGCGATCGAGAATGCGCGTCTTTACGACCAGATGCGCCGGAAAGCGCTACAGTTGGAAACACTATCTCAGGTATCCGAGACGGTCGCGTCCAACCGGATTACGGACGACGTGCTGCAGCTCATTGTGACCATGACCGCGCAGATGCTGGGGTCGAAAATCTGTTCGATTATGCTGCTGGACGAAGCCAGCGGAGAACTGCGGATTGCGGCCACGCAAAGCTTGAGCGAAGAGTACCGGCGAAAACCCAATCTCAGAGTCGGGCAAAGCATCAGCGGCCGAGCCGTTCAAGAGCGGCGGTCGATCATTGTTCCTGAGGTGACGAAGGAGCGGGATTATATGTATCCCGACCTGGCCACGAAGGAAGGGCTCTGCTCCCTGCTCTCGGTGCCGATGATGATGCGGGAGAAGTGCGTGGGGGTGATCAATAGTTATACGTCGGTGCCGCATACCTTTACGGCGGAAGAAGTGCGGCTCATGCAGGCGATTGCCAATCAGGCGGCGATTTCCATCGAGCATACGACATTGTTGGAAAAGTCGTTCGAGATGCAAGAGGCGCTGGCCGTGCGGAAGTTGTTGGATCGCGCCAAGGGATATCTCATGCGATCCAAGCGGCTTTCTGAAGAGGAAGCCTTCAAACTCATTCAGCGGCAGAGCATGGATTTGCGGAAATCGATGAGAGAAATCGCCGAAGCAATCCTGCTTGCCGGCGACATCGACGAACGGGCTGAGAAGCGAAAGGTCTGATCCCGTCCGGATTATCGAGTCCGGTTTGTAGCCGGCGCGGATGGCTCAGGCGGCCGGCTGTTCAGGTGTCGACGAATTTCTTCCAACTCCCTTCTGACGCTTTCCAGTTCTCGGTCTTTCTGCTGCATCTGCTCCTGGAGCGTGCGCACGTCCGCCTCCCGATCGCGGTCCGGTGCCGGTGGAATTGCGCCGGGTTTGGGCTGTGAAGCAGCGGGTGTGGCAAGAGTGGGCGGAATCGACCGTAAGCCAGTGAGGTGTTCGTAGTCGAGCACGAGCGTGGCGTCGGTATTGCCCCGAATGACATAAGACGCAGGTCGTCTGGCGGACGGAAACGCAAACGACAGCGCATGGTCGGTCAATCCGGTGTGATCGGGGAGCCGCCGGTTCGGCATATTCACCGCATCAGGCCGTTCGGGTTTCACACGAAGCTGATGAAATTGGATATGCAGAGATCGTCCATGGACAAAGACCGACCCTGAGCTTGTTTCGCGATTCGTGGATGCCGATGTGACGTCGGTCGACCCGATTCCCGCTCCTGCCGTGTCCCGATGAGAGAAAAGATTGTCCTGGTGCGTCAGTGTGAAGCCGATTTGCTGATCCGGGGCGGCTTGCCGCAGACCGTCACTCAGAAGCGGGGCTAGAAATGCGACTTCGGCGTCCGCAAACGCGTGTAACGGGCGTTGCTTCTCCGCAAGCAGCGCACTCATCGAAACGTGAGTGTCCTCAACCAGAATGCCTTCCAGGGCCGTCCGCATGGTCGATTCGTCAAGTGTCGTCGGATGTGTGGCGTGAAAGGACCGGTCCGGAATTCGCTCGAGAAAAACAGATCCCAGCGAGGAGTGTCCCAGGGGAGCGTCAAATTCCGGCGTAGCGGCGCATGCGGTCAAGGTTGCTATGGCTGCGGCCAGTGCCAGCGCGACGAAAGGATGAGGCCAAGGCGGTTGTGTGTACACAGGATGGCTCCGGGTGAGTAGTGCCAGTGTAGCACAGCTGAACGGGAGAGCAGGAGAGGCTGAGACAGCACAGCCGGCGAAAAGGAACTTGACAGGAAAGTCCGTGCCACGTACAAGTGCGGGCGTCGTGAAGAGTAGCGAAGGAGGGCGACGACGTCTTCCTCATCAAATCGAGCAGGATTGTTGAAGGACAACGGCGTCCTTCTGGTTCCACTGGCGGGACCGGAGGACGCTTTTTTTTGCTTCGGCGCGTGTTTTGAGCGTGCCAACAACAATTGAAAACAGGTGTGCCAGGAGTCATGAGCCGCTGTTGAGATGTGTGATGCGGGGAATTCAAAGGCCGGGCTCAGGCCCTGCCCTGCCAGCCGGACTCCCAGAGAGAAGACGATGATGAAGCACCTTGTGAGATGGGCCAAAGGGGCAATCGGAATCCTGTGCGTGGTGCCGGCATTGGCATGGGGAGAGCCGGCGGCGCCATCGGAAATAATTCCTGCAGAACGGCTTTCGGCGGAGTCCGTCCAGTCGAAAGAACGGCCCTGGTTTTTCAGACGTTTGTTCAACGCCTACGTCGAGGAATTTAGTCCACCTGCCGCTGTCGCTCCGGCTGAGCCGGAGCCGGTCCGTCGTGCCTTGCCTGCGCCCTGGGATTCGCCGCCCTATCCGGGCGGGGAGTACCAAGGATCCCCGCTGATCGGCGTCCCGGTCGGCACCAAGGAGTATCCGCTGATGAAGGCGCTGGGGGGCACGTCGCTCGGTGAATGGATGCGCGACTATCGCCTCAAGACCTATGGCTGGGTCAACGGGTCCTATAACTGGAGCAACTCCAGCAACTCGAATCAGCCGACCTCTTATTGGATCGTCCCCAAATCCGTCGTACTGGAGCAGGCGGTGCTCAGAATCGAGCGCGAGGCTGACACCGTGCAGACCGACCACGTGGATTGGGGATTCAGGTTCAGCAACTTGTACGGCAGCAATTACCGCTACATGACGTCCGGCGGCTGGTTCAGCAATCAACTGCTGAAGGGAAATCAGCGCTACGGATATGATCCCACCGAGCTGTATAGCGATGTGTACGTGCCTTGGATTGCCCAGGGGGTGATTCTCCGGATCGGACGTTGGGTGGCGACGCCGGATATCGAAATCCAGTTTGCGCCGGACAACTACATGGCCACGCATTCGCTTCAGTTTACCTTCGATACGTATACGCAAACGGGCGCCATGGCGACGGTCATGCTCGATAAGCAGTGGACCGTGCAAGGCGCCGTGCATGCGGGGACGGATATGGCTCCGTGGTATAAGGGCGCGACTCCGACCGGCATGGTGGGCGTGCGATGGGTGGCGCTCGACAACAATGATTCTGCCTACGTCGTATTGAATAACGTGAATTCGGCCAAGTTCCGGCACTTCGATGTGAACGGCCAACCAGCCGGGCACGACAACTTCAATTATGTCGTGGGGACCTGGC
The DNA here is from genome assembly GCA_964512025.1 of uncultured Nitrospira sp. Lineage (GTDB taxonomy): Bacteria > Nitrospirota > Nitrospiria > Nitrospirales > Nitrospiraceae > Nitrospira_D. The sequence goes on from CAZEHM010000016.1 coordinate 31,307, forward strand.
AGCACCGCTTCACCAAAGAAATCCATTCGAAACTGGCGGGTATCTATATGTGGCAGCGGGATGCCGTGCTCGGCGGCACGCCGATCATCGGGCCGGTCCAATCGTTCGCCGGCGGCGGTGCGCGGGGCGCCATCCTGCCGGGGCTGTCCCAGACGTACGGAATTCTGAATTACACCATGGTCCAGGTCGCTCCGCGCGATTTCGTGACGGTGCGGAACGAATGGTGGCGGGACGACCGGGGGATGCGGTCGGGCATCGCCGGGCATTACTCGACCCACGCGATCGGTCTGACGCATCAGTTCAACGATATCGTGATGATCCGTCCCGAAGCGGGATTCTATCGGTGCTATACCAGACCGGCATTTGATCAGGCGACGGAGAAGAATCTCTATATGGTCGGTGCCGACATGATCGTCCGGTTCTAACCGGACAGATCCTGTTCAGGAGTGCTGCGCAGGGGCTTGCTACGGGGCGCTTGACAGGATGGCCGCCGCCGACGTATAAGGCTCCATCGTGCACGAGGAGAAGGGAGACGATGAAGTCTCTCTTCGACGCACGAGCAAGTTTGTTCGAAGGACAAAGACGTCCTTCTGGTTCCACTGACGGGACCGGAGGACGTTTTTTTTTGTCTGCACGTCGCTCCGGCTTCTGTCTCACACATTCACAGTGGATAGACCAAGAGGAAGGAGCGTCCGATGAAGTCGTTGAAGCAAGGAATTCGAGTCGGTGCGGCCCTTGTGCTGGCTCTGCTCACAGTCCAGGGGCCGGCGGCAGCGGAAGAGAAGCAGGAGCAAGTTCCAAGCATTATTTGCGGAGGATGCGTGAGCGCCACGCACACCTCTCAGGGCAAGGGGAGCATCACACCCTACGGGCGCATCGAACTCGACGGAATTTACAGCACGAGAAATACCAATCCCCTGGATCCCGGCCAGTTCAACGGGTATGCCACGGCAGCGGGGAAGGGAGGCAACTCATCCTCCACGTTGAATCCACGGTACAGCGTGTTCGGTTTGCGCGGCGATCGCACCGACGGCACCCATGTGCTGTCGGGCGTCATCGAAAGCGACTTCTATAGCCAGACCGACAATGCCGGGAATCTCTCGCCGCGCCTCCGGTTGGCCAACGTCAAGTATTCACCGAACAGCAACAAGACGAGCGTCACCGCCGGTATGGACTGGACCCCGATCATGGGATTGCACCCGAACCTCATCGATTTTTCGATCATGGGGTACAACGGAAATCTCTGGCAGCGTCTGCCGCAAGTCACGGTGCGTCATCAATTCAGCGACAATATCGACGGGCTCATTACCGTCATGCGGTTCGAGCGTGGGCTGTCTGCGTGCTGCGGTCAGACACCGAGCCGGGTTCAAGCGCCCGGAGCCAGCGCTTCGGCGGCGTTCAACGATCCGGTGCAGATGCCGTATCTCGGAACGCGGTTCGGCTATACCGGTACCGGCAGCATGCAGGGCTTCATGGCCGCCATCAATGCCGCATTCAGGCACTACCATGCCGCTCCGACGTCCACGACCTCCATTCCCAGCAACCAGGACGTGAAGTCGTATCTGGTCGGCGGCGAATTGGTGGTTCCGATTACCAAACAACTGAAGTTTTCGGGAGAACTCGCGTTCGGCCAGGGGCTGGGGGTCGAATTCTTCCGGTTCGGCCAGGAGCGGAATCTCGGCACCGGCGCGCCGATCCGGACGCTCGTTGGATGGGGCGAATTCGACTATGCGTACAATCAGAACTACACCTTCATCGCCGGGTACGGGTTCGACAATCCCCTCAACAGCGACGTGAAAGGCACGACAGCCGGAGTCGATCAGCAGTACAAAGTCAACCACCGGACCTACCTCACGGCGGTGCGGCATATCTGGGGAGATCTGTACGGCTCGTTCGAGTGGAACCACCTCATGACCACCTGGAGCACGAACGAACGGTTCAGCGGCGACAATTTCATGATTTCAACCTGGTACAACTTCTAGCTGCCCCCTGGCGGTACAAGGAGCCTGATGATGGACAATAAAAACAAAGAACAATCGAGTGAGGGAATCAACGCTACGACTGTGGAGCCAACCGGACCATCCCGGCGCGACTTCCTCGTGCAGGGTGCGCGCATGACCGCCGGAGTCGGCATTGCGGCGTTGCTCGGCAATCTCGGGAACTGGGCGTTGTCGTACGCAGCCGAAAAAGAGCCGATCAAGATCGGCATTCTGCATTCCTTGAGCGGCACGATGGCGATCAGCGAAGTATCGCTACGCGACACCGTGCTGATGGCCGTCGAAGAGATCAACGCCAAGGGCGGCGTGCTGGGCCGGCCGATCAAGCCGGTCGTCGTCGATCCTGCCTCGAACTGGGATCTCTTTGCGGAGAAGGCGAAGCAGTTGCTCCTGCAGGATAAAGTGGCGGTCGTGTTCGGGTGCTGGACTTCCGTCAGCCGGAAGTCGGTGCTGCCGGTGTTCGAGAAGAACAACGGATTGCTCTTTTACCCCGTCCAGTATGAGGGGGAGGAGTGTTCGCACAATGTGTTTTATACCGGCGCGGCGGTGAATCAACAGGCGGTGCCGGCGGTGGAGTATCTGATGAGCAAGGAAGGGGGCGGATTCAAGAAATTCTATCTGCTCGGGACGGACTACGTGTATCCGCGCACGACGAACAAGATTCTGCGCGCCATGCTGCTGGCCAAGAAAGTGCCGGAAGCGAACATCATGGAAGAGTACACGCCTTTCCATCATCAGGATTATCAGACCATCGTCGGGAAGATTAAGAAGTTCTCCGCAGGCGGCGGCGCGGCGGTGATCAGCACGATCAACGGCGACAGCAACGTGCCGTTCTACAAGGAGTTCGCCAGCCAGGGGCTGCGCGCCGAAGATGCGCCGGTCATGGCGTTCAGCGTGGCGGAAGATGAATTGCGCGGCATGGACACCACGGCGCTGGTCGGCCATCTGGCCGCCTGGAACTACTATCAGAGCGTGGATACGCCGCAGAACAAGCAGTTTGTCACGAACTTCAAAGCCTATTGCAAGAAAAACAATCTGCCGGACGGTGAGAAACGGGTGACGGACGATCCCATCGAAGCCGCGTACTTCGGCGTGCATGTCTGGAAGCAGGCGGTCGAGAAGGCCGGTTCGATCGAAGTGGACAAAGTGCGCAAGGCGGTCTATGGTCAAAAATTCCTCGCGCCCGGCGGGGAAATCATGATGGATCAGGGGAACCATCACACGCACAAGCCGGTCCTGATCGGCGAAATTCTCAAAGACGGCCAGTTCAAGATCGTGTCGCGTTCGAAAGGACTCGTGAAGCCTGAGCCATGGAGCGAATACACCAGCCCCGATAAGGGCTGCGATTGGATCTCGCATCAGGGCACGTATTCGAAAAAAGGCTGAGAGCAGCGCGGTTCTCCAGCCGTACCAGCCGGCCGTTCCGCTCCACCCCCCGCAAGGGGATTCCGGGACGGCCGGGGCACTGGTGCGGAGATCATGCAGGAAGATGATGGTCATACTGTGATATCGACAATATTGCGGATCGGAACGGGAATCGTCGTGCTTGCGTGTGTCATGCTCGGAGCCGGAAGTCCGGAGGTTCTGGCCGACGGCGTTGAGGCGGCAGGCCCCGGCCAGGCGGCGGCCGAATCGGCAGAATTGGAAGGCCTCAGAGCCCTGGTTGCACAGCTTGCCGGGGAGGATGCCGCCGCGCAACAGCAGGCGGTGCGCGCGCTGGTCGAGACAGGGGACGCGGCGACACTCAGTCGTTTGGAGCTGGTACTCAACGATGCCGACCGGGCCACACGAGTGGCGGTCAAACCGGTCAAGACCCTCCTGAAGAACAAGCTCAATCTGGCCAGCCACGATGACGCCGTCAGGCGCGCGGCAGCCGGCGATCTCGGCGCATCCGGCCAGCCGGTGGCGATCGCCTGGCTGGAGGCCGCGGCAGCCGGGGAGCCTCAGTATTGGGTGCGCTATGCGATGGAGGAGGGAGCGGCGCTGCTCCGGCTGGCGGGTGACGATCCCTCGGCAAGAGCGGTCGCAGCCACGAAGCTGGGAGAGTTGAAAAGCCAGAACGGACTGCCGGCGCTCAAGGAGCTGGCGCAGCGGTTGTCCGGCGAGACCGGCGCGATGGAAGCCAACGGTCCGGTCCTGGCCGCGGTCTCGAAGGCCATCGAACGGATCGAACTCTGGGGCACCTGGGCCGGCGCCTTCGAAACGCTCTTTCGCGGGTTGAGCCTCAGTTCCATCCTGTTGATCATGTCGCTGGGCCTGGCGATTGTGTTCGGCCTCATGGGCGTCATCAATATGGCCCACGGGGAGCTGATGATGGTGGGTGCCTATGCCACCTTTATGACGCAAGAGCTGTTCAAAGCCTATCTGCCGCCGTCGTTGTTCGATGCCTATTTTCTTGCGTCGCTCCCCGTGGCGTTTCTCGTCGCCGGGGCCTGCGGCCTGTTTCTCGAAGCCACCGTGATCCGCTTTCTTTATGGGCGTCCCCTGGAAACGATGCTGGCGACCTGGGGCGTCAGCCTGGTGCTCATTCAGCTGGCGCGGGTGCTGTTCGGGGATTTGACCGCCGTGACGGCGCCGGCCTGGTTGAGCGGCGGCGTGCAAGTGCTGGTTGGCGTCTATCTGCCGTACAACCGGCTGTTCATCATCGTGCTGTCGATTCTCTGTGTCTTCGGGATCTATCTGACGCTCTTCCGCTCGAGCCTCGGCTTGCGGGTGCGTGCGGTCACCCAGAACAGAAATATGAGCGCCTGCCTGGGGATTCCGACCAGAACCGTCGATGCCTACACCTTTGCGTTCGGTTCCGGACTGGCGGGATTGGCCGGCTGCGCGCTGACGCTGGTCGGAAACGTCGAGCCCGGTTTGGGACAGAATTATATCGTCGATTCGTTTATGGTGGTGGTGACCGGAGGCGTCGGCAAGCTTGCCGGCACGATCGTGGCAGCTTTGGGCATCGGCAGCCTCAATAAATTTCTCGAGCCGAGCTTCGGGGCGGTCTACGGCAAAGTCCTCATCCTGGGGTTGGTGATTCTGTTCCTGCAGCGACGCCCCTCCGGGCTCTTCGCCATCAAGGGACGCCACGCGGATTAGTATGAGCAATATGAACGGGCCTTCCAGTGATGCACAGCCGTCGGCAGAACGTGAGAGTGTCCTCTTCTGGCTCGTCGGGTTGTTTCTCCTCGTCATCCTGCCGGCGTTGAACGTCCTTCCAGGCGAAGACTCCTGGCTGTATGTCTCGGACTTCACGCTGAACCGGTTCGGGAAATTTCTCGCCTTCGCCATCCTGGCTCTGGGGCTGGACCTCATCTGGGGCTATACCGGCATCCTGAGCCTGGGGCAGGGCGTCTTTTTCGGCATCGGCGCCTATTGCATCGGGATGCATCTGATGCTCACGATCGGATCGGAAAGCGTGTACGGCAGCGCCCTGCCGGATTTCATGGTCTGGAACCAGGTCAAGGAACTGCCCTTCTTCTGGGCGCCGTTCTACAGTTTCCTGGCGGCGGTAGGGCTGGGCATTCTGGTTCCGATGGTCTGCGCCTGGATCTTCGGCCTGCTGGTGTTCCGGAGCCGAATCAAGGGGGTGTACTTCGCCATCATCACGCAAGCCGTTGCGCTGTCGGCCTGGCTTGTGTTCAACCGCAACGAAACCAACCTGGGCGGGACCAACGGTTTGACCGATTTCAAGCAGCTGCTGGGCTTCCGTCTGAGCGAGCCGGGCACGCAACGGACGTTGTATGTGATCACCGTGCTGGCATTGGGCGGGGCGTATGTGCTCTGCCGGTGGATCATCCAGTCGCGAACGGGCAAGGTGCTGATCGCCGTGCGCGACAGCGAGCAGCGCGTCCTGTTTTCCGGGTACTCGCCCTCGAACTACAAGGTGTTCGTGTTTGTGGTCTCGGCGGGGCTCGCGGGACTCGCCGGGCTGCTGTACGTGCCCCAGGTGGGGATTATCACGCCGGCGCAAATCGGTGTGTTGCCGTCGCTGGAGATGGTGATCTGGGTGGCCGTCGGTGGGCGGGGGACGCTGGTCGGCGCGATCATCGGCGCGGTGGGCGTCAATTTCGGCCGCAGCATTCTGACGAATTATTTTCCCGAACTCTGGCCGTTCTTTTTAGGCGGCCTCTTTATCGCGGTCGTTCTCCTGTTTCCCGACGGCCTGGTGGGGCTGATGCGGCGGATGAATACGGATGCCATCCGGAACCTTTTTGCGAAGGCCAAGCCCGCGCCGGAAGGAACGCAGTCATGAGCGACAAAGGGTCCATCATCTATCTGGAAGGTGTCATCGTCGATTACGACGGTTTCAAGGCGCTCAATAATCTGAACTTCATCGTCAACTACAATGAATTGCGCGTCGTCATCGGGCCGAACGGCGCCGGGAAGACGACGCTGCTGGATGTGATCTGCGGCAAGACGAAGCCGGCTCACGGCCGCGTCATTTTCGGCAAAGACGTCGATCTGACCGGAAAGCGGGAAGATGAGATTACCAAGCTGGGGATCGGCCGCAAGTTTCAAGCCCCCTCGATCTACGGCAACCTGACCGTCTGGGAGAATCTGGATCTGTCGTTGAAACGGGACAGCAAAGGGGTTTTCGCCACCCTCATGAGCCAATCTACCGCTGTTGAGCGTGAACGAATTGCAACAACGCTGGAAACGATCGGGCTGCAAGAGCATCCGTACCGGCGCGCCGGATCGCTCTCGCACGGGCAGAAACAGTGGCTGGAGATCGGCATGGTCATTCTGCAGGATCCGGCGCTGCTGCTGGTCGATGAACCGGTGGCCGGCATGACGGATAAAGAAACGGAGCAGACGGGCGTGCTGCTCCAAACGCTCGCGGAAAAGCACGCGGTGATCGTCATCGAGCATGACATGGAATTCGTCAGGCAGATCGCCCGCACGGTGACGGTATTGCATGAGGGCACCGTCATCTGCGAGGGCACCGTCGATGTGGTGCAGGCGAACGATCGGGTGCGGGAAATTTATCTGGGACGTCAGAAAGTCGGCCACTAGCCATGCTGCAGCTGAAACACCTCAATGTCTATTACGGCGAGAGCCACATCTTGCGCGATGTCTCGTTTGTCATCGAGGCCGGGCAGGTGGCCTGCCTGATGGGACGTAACGGGGTGGGCAAGACGACCACGCTGAAGGCCATCATGGGATTGTTGCCGGTGCGGTCCGGGCAGATTGCGCTGGACGGAACGGACATCACCAAAGCGGCGACGGACCGCCGGGCGAGGAGCGGCCTGGCCTATGTGCCGCAGGGGCGTGAGATCATTCCGCATTTGACGGTGCGCGAAAATCTGCAGCTCGGCTTCTGGGCGCGGGCCGAGAAGGGTGATGGGGCAGTGGAGAAGGCGGCGTTCGACGAAGTGTATCAGCTGTTCCCCAAGCTTACGCAAATTCTGGAGCGGCCCGGCGGGGTCTTGAGCGGCGGTGAGCAGCAGCAATTGGCCATCGGCCGCGCGATCCTCTCCAGTCCCAAAGTCCTCCTGCTCGACGAGCCGACCGAGGGCATTCAGCCTTCCGTCGTCGATCAGATCGAAGACGTGATAATCGGCTTCAAAAACTCCAGGCGTTTCGCTATCCTCCTGGTTGAACAAGGACTCCATTTCGCCGCCAGGTTGGCGGATGCCTACGTCATTATGGCCAAAGGGGCGGTGGTGGCGGCAGGCAAGACGAGTGAATTGAGCGCCGAAGAGGTCAAGCGTCATCTGGTGGTGTGAGTGATGAGGCTGCGGGTGTGTTCTCTTTGCTCGCTGCTCGCGCACAAGGAATCCATCAGAGTGCAGGATTATGGACTGTGCTCGATCAATGCGCGCAGGAGAGAATACACCCGCAGCCTTTAGAGAGTGGCGGGCGGGAGTTGAAATGAGGATCTCATGCATCTGACACCACGTGAACAAGAAAAACTCCTGATCTATGTCGCCGCGAATCTGGCGAAGGAGCGGAAAGCGCGCGGGTTGAAGCTGAATCACCCGGAGGCGATGGCCTACATCACGGCGGCGATTCTGGAAGGGATCCGCGACGGCCGTTCCGTGTCGGATCTGATGAGCTATGGCGCGACGTTGTTGAAGAAGAGCGATGTGATGTCCGGTGTGGCGGAGATGATCCCCGAGCTGCAGATTGAAGGGACGTTTCCCGATGGAACAAAACTCGTGACGGTGCACGAACCGATTCGATAGGTGGTGCCACATGAAGAAGGCGTCGAAAGCGAAAAAGAAGCCGGTGAAACGGACAGCACGTGCAAAGGCGGTGAAGCGAGTCTCGCTTGAACCGGCGGCGGTAATTCCCGGTGAAGTGATACTGGGGGAAGGCGACATCATCGCGTTCAACGGCCGGCCGCTCGTCGAATTGACGGTCGCAAACCACGGTGACCGGCCGATTCAAGTGGGGTCGCACTGTCACTTCTTCGAAGCGAATCGGGCGCTGCGGTTCGACCGTGAGAAGGCCTATGGATTCCGCCTGCACGTGCCGGCCGGGACGGCCGTGCGATTTGAGCCCGGCGAAGACAAGCGCGTGACACTGGTCGCGATCGGCGGCAATCGCGTGGCCTATGGGATGAATGGACTCGTCAATGGCCGGCTGGATGATCCGCATGTGAAACAACAGGCGTTGGCCAAGGCCAAAGATTCTGGCTTTCTGACGAAGGGGACGGGACTATGAAAATGACCCGGCGCCAGTACAACGATCTCTACGGACCGACGGTCGGCGACCGTGTTCGTCTGGCGGATACCGAGCTCCTGATTGAAATCACCCGCGACCTGACGGTGCCCGGAGAAGAGGCCAAGTTCGGCGGCGGCAAAGTGATCCGCGACGGGATGGGGCAATCGCCCGCTGCCACGCGCGCGAAGGGCGCGCTGGACCTCGTCATTACCAATGCCATCATCATCGACTGGTGGGGCATCGTGAAGGCCGACATCGGGATCCGCGACGGCCGCATCGCCGGCATCGGCAAGGCCGGTAATTCGGATCTCATGGACGGGGTCACGAAGGGGATGGAAATCGGGCCCGGAACGGAAGTGTTGTCCGCCGAGGGGAAGATCATCACGGCCGGCGGAATCGACACCCACATCCACTTCATCTGCCCGCAGATTATTACGGAAGCGATTGCGAACGGACTCACCACCTTGATCGGCGGAGGGACCGGCCCCGCGACGGGAACGAACGCCACGACCTGCACGCCGGGCGCGTGGAATCTGCATCGCATGCTGGAAGCCGCCGACGGGTTTCCGATCAATCTCGGATTTCTGGGAAAGGGCAACTCCTCGCTGCCCGACGGATTACGGGAGCAAATCGAAGCCGGCGCCATCGGGCTCAAACTGCATGAAGATTGGGGGACCACTCCGGCGGCAATCTCGACCTGCCTCGATGTTGCGGAAGATTATGACGTCCAGGTGGCGATCCATACCGACACGTTGAATGAAGCCGGGTTTGTCGAGGACACGATCAAGGCATTCAAGGGGCGCACCATTCATTCCTTCCACACGGAAGGCGCCGGCGGGGGGCATGCGCCGGATATCATCAAGGTCTGCGGCGAGGCCAATGTCCTGCCCTCGTCCACTAATCCGACGATGCCGTTTACGGTCAATACGATGGACGAGCACCTCGACATGCTCATGGTCTGCCATCATTTGAATCCGCGCGTGCCGGAGGATATTGCGTTCGCCGAATCGCGGATCCGCCGAGAAACGATCGCCGCCGAGGATATTCTGCACGACCTGGGCGCGATCAGCATCATGTCGTCCGACTCGCAGGCCATGGGCCGGGTGGGCGAGGTAATTATCCGCACCTGGCAGACGGCGCATAAGATGAAGGTGCAGCGCGGCCATCTCTCGCAGACAGCGGCGGAGAAGCTGTCCGGCAACAACGATAATTTTCGCGTGCGGCGCTACGTGGCCAAGTACACGATCAATCCCGCAATCGCGCACGGGATCGCGCATGAAGTCGGATCGGTCGAAGCCGGCAAGCTGGCCGATCTCGTGTTGTGGAAGCCGGCTTTCTTCGGCATCAAGCCCGAGATTGTCTTGAAGGGCGGGTTCCCGATGTCGGCCGCGATGGGCGATCCGAATGCCTCCATCCCGACGCCGCAGCCGGTGCTCACGAGGCCGATGTTCGGCAGCTTCGGCCGGGCGCCCTTTGCGACGAGTCTGACGTTTCTGTCGAAATCAGCCGTGGAGCAGGATGTCCATAAGAAGCTCGGGTTGCAGAAGCGCGTGGCGGCCGTCAAGAAATGCCGCGGCATCGGCAAGCGCGATATGAAACTCAACGATGCGTTGCCGCAGATCGATGTCGATCCGGAAACCTATGTCGTCAAGGCCGACGGCCAGATTCTGACATGCGATCCGATGGCGGTGTTGCCCATGGCGCAACGGTATTTCCTCTTTTAATCGGATGCTGAAAAAGGCTTCCAACGTCGTTCTCGGCTTGTCAAAGTCCTCAACGTACCCCAGAGGGTACGCCTCCGGCTTTGCCTGCGCCTGCGGCCTAGTTGGTAAGCCTTTTTGAGCATCCGGCAAGGAGAGATCCGGAAAGAAACTCATGAATACGCGCTCTCTTCTCACCGGCCTCCGCTTCGTCGACAGCTTCTTTCCATCCGGAGGCTATGCCTATTCATCCGGGTTGGAGGCGGCGGTGCAGGGTGGATTGGTCAAGACGTCGGATGACCTCGCTTGTTTTGTTACAGAGTCGCTGACCAGCGGGATGGGGGAACGGGAAGCCGTTGCGGCTGGATTGGCTCATGACGCGATTGTGTCCGGGATTCTTGAAATCGCAATGAAAGCCGACCGGGAGTTGGAGGCGATGAAGCTCGGGCGGGAATCGCGGGTCGCGAGCCGACAGATGGGGCGGCAGGTGGTGCGTCTGGCGGCCGAGCAGAGCGACCGGCATCCATTGATCGAGGATTACGGGGCTGCGGTCGAAGCGGATCAGGCGCCGGGGCATATCGCCGTTGCGATGGGCCTTACACTGGCGGCAGCCGGCTGGTCGAAAACGGACGCGATTGCGGCGTTTCTCTATCAGGCCGCGACCGGGTCTGTCGCCGCCGCGATGAAACTGCTGCCGATCGGGCAACGCGAAGGCCAACGGCTGCTGGACGGCTGGCTTGAACTCATCGAACGGGTGAGCCGGCAAGCTGCGCAGCAACGGGCGTTGCGATCCTGGTCTCCGGTTCAGGATATCTATGCCATGCGGCATAGCCGGTTGGAGTCGCGGTTGTTTCGCTCGTAATAGAGAGAGGGACGGCGATGCATCGAGACGATGAACATTTCTGCGGGACGGGGCGGGTGACGGCGGCGCGGGCGCGGCACATTCCGGTCATCGGCGTCGGCGGGCCGGTGGGGTCCGGCAAAACCGCGCTGGTGGAGGCGCTCTGTCTGACACTGCGCGAGCGCTACAGCCTGGCGGTAGTGACGAACGATATTTTCACGAAGGAAGACGCGGAGTTTCTGACCAGGCGCGGGGCGCTCCCGCAAGACCGGATTCTCGGGGTCGAAACCGGCGGCTGTCCGCACACAGCGATTCGTGAAGACGCCTCGCATAACCAGGAAGCGCTGGACGATCTATTGAAACGCCATCCCGACGTTGAATTGATGTTTGTCGAGAGCGGCGGCGATAACCTGGCTGCCACCTTCAGCCCTGAACTGGCCGACAGAGTCATCTACGTGATCGACGTCGCCGCCGGGGATAAGATTCCCCGCAAGGGCGGTCCCGGCATCACGCGTTCGGATCTGCTCGTGATCAATAAAATCGACCTCGCGCCGCATGTGGGCGCGGATTTGTCCGTGATGGATCGGGACAGCCGCAAGATGCGTGGTGAGCTGCCGTTTCTCTTTACCAATCTCAAGACCGGGCAGGGGCTCGATCATGTCGTCGCCTGGGTTGAACAGTTCATTCCGCGTCACGCCCATCGCCACTGACGAAAGATATGCGGAGCGTTCAATGAGCGTGCATGATCCGGTGCTGGATGCGATCGGGCGGTGCGGCGCGCTGAGCTATGTCTTCGAGCGGCAGGGCGCGCGGACCGTGCTCGCGCAGTCCTCCTGCTCAAGTCCCTGGCACTACTTCCCTCCGTCCGTTCTCGACGACAGCGGGTGTGCCTACACCTGGCTGGTGAATCCGTCCGGCGGCCTGGTCGGCGGCGATCAGGTGACGGTTGCCGCGCACCTGCGGGCAGGCACACATGTGCTGATGACCAGCCCCTCGGCGAACCGGGTGTACAGGAGTGAAGGCAAGCCGGCCGAACAGGACATCCGTCTGACTGTCGGGGACGGTGCGCGACTGGAATGGCTGCCGGAAGTAACGATCCCGTTTGCCGGTTCCCGGTTTCGCCAGTCGATTCAGGTCGAGCTGGCGTCTGGTGCGACGGTGGTATTGTGGGATGCCATGGCATCCGGGCGCGTGGCGAGAGATGAACGCTGGGCGTTTACGAGCTATGAGAATGAGATCGTGATCCGGACGGCTTCGGGGCAGTCGGCGATCGAGCGGCTGTCGGTGACGCCCGATTCCGTCGGTGTCACGGTAAAAAGCTGGGACTATGTCGGGTCGCTCTTTGTCGTCGGAGAGGCGATCGAACCGGAGAAACTCGCTGCCTTGGAGGCTGAGCTGGTTGAGCTGTGCGAACAGCAACCGGGCCGGCTACTTGGCGGGGTATCCAGACCGGCCGTTCCTGGACTGGTCGTCAAAGTGGCGGCACGATCCGCCCCTGCTCTCACGACGTTTCTGGAGTCCGCCTGGAGTCATCTGCGGTGCAGCCTCTGGGACCTGCCCGCTCCGGTGCTGCGGCGCTACTGAGTTGAATGGTTATTGGGGCGAGGGAGCGGATTTTGCGGGTGCGGCTTGATTGCCGAGCTGCTTCTTGATCGCATCGAGTTCCGCCTTCAGTGCTTCCAGTTCCTGCGCTTGCTTGCTCACGACGTCGTTCACATTCTGCGTCCCTGTCGATGGAGCCGGTCCGGCCGGTTCCTGCGGAGACGAGGCGAGAGGAGGCAAGGTGGGAGCCGGCAGGGAAGCCAACGCGTCGAGCGCAATAGCGAGGCGTGGCTGATCCGGTTCGATGTCCAGCCAGCTTTGCGGCCCGCCGCCGGCCAGTTGCGCCTGTTCCGGTTTGAAGGACAGGGCATAGATCGACAGCTGCTCGTCCCTGCTTTGCGCGGATCCATGATAGCGCCCCAGAGCGATTCGAAGCGCCGTTCCATCCACATAGAGCGTGCCCTCGGTCCGGTCGGTATCGGGTCCGACCTGGAACTTCACCCGTTGATCCGATGTGGCCTGCTGGAGGGCGCCGGCAATCGCCGGTGCCAGAAAGGCGATTTCGCGGGGAGTGAGCAGCGGCGTCGGCTTGATCCCTGCCGAACGGCCGGTCTGATCGGCGGGCAGGATACCGACCTGGAGGCCGGCCAGAGCTTTTGCGAGGCTCTCGGGCGCGAGGGCGACCGGGTGACTGGCCTGAAACGCTTTGAGCGGACCGCTGTAACGGGCTGTTGTGCCACGATTGGAGAGCCGTTGCAGATAGACGCCGCCGTCCGGGCTGTCTTTGACCAGCGTCTGGTCCGAAAACATCCCGCATCCAGCAAGCAACAGACTTCCCAATGCGAGACCGGTCAGACTGCGGAGTATATGAAGCAGAGGGAGCATCATTGAATTGACGGGAGTCTAGCATAGGCGCCCGGTCTGAATCTCCTGTCCGGCCCGGTCTGCTCATGGCCGGAAGCCGTTTGGCCATTGACAGATGAGAAGGCCGATTGCTATAACTCGACCCATCATTTTTCGGAGACAACGGAGTCTCCGGTTGCACTGATCGAGTTAGGCGGACAATGACGTCCTCCGGCATTTCTTTCCCCGGTTGTGGGATGAAAAGCCAGAGGGCGTTTTTTTTTGGTTTGACTGGTGAACATGGCCCCCAACTTCGTTCTCGGCTCGCAACAATCCTCGACGTACCCCCAAGGGTACGCCTGTGGTTCTTGCGTCGCCTGCGGCCTCGTTGGATGACCATGTTGACCAGCCTGGAATAACCGATGCGTATTCTTCGAATTGCCATGGCCCAGATGAATCCGACGGTGGGAGACATCGGCGGCAATACCCGTGCGATCAAGCGCTGGATCAAGGAGGCGCGGAAAGCCAAGGCGGATGTCGTGGCCTTTCCGGAGCTGGCGGTGACGGGGTATCCGCCCGAAGATCTGCTGCTCAAGCCGCGGTTCGTGGCGGACAATCTGCGGGCTCTGGATGAGATCGCAAAGGAATGTCAGGGTGTCCTGGCGGTGGTCGGCCATGTCGGCCAGGGGCAGGCGGGCAACGGAAAGTCCCGGCAGTCGGTCGTGGCGGCGGGACAGCATGAGTTGACCAACGCGGCGGCGTTGATCGGCGAACGGGGCGTGCTCTGCCGTTACAGTAAGTGGATCCTTCCGAATTACGGAGTCTTCGACGAGAGCCGCTACTTCCATCCCGGCCGGACGTTGCCGGTGATCACGTTGCGGGGAGTTACCGTCGGACTGAACGTCTGCGAAGATATCTGGTTTCCGGACGGTCCGACGCGGCTGCAAGCCGCCGCCGGGGCCGACGTCATCATCAATATCAACGCCTCTCCCTTCCAGATCGGCAAGAGCCGGGTTCGCGAGCAGATGCTGGCGACGCGCGCGCGAGAGAACGGCGTGATCGTGACCTATACGAATACCGTGGGCGGGCAGGACGAGCTGGTGTTCGACGGCAACAGTCTGGTGTTGGATCAGACCGGCGCGGTCATCGCGCGGGCCAAAGCTTTCCAGGAGGATTTTCTTCTGGCGGATGTGAATGCCGATGCCGTGGCGCGGCATCGCATGGCGCAGCGGCGGACAAAGGCGTTGAGCGGCAAGCTGGCCGGCGCGGTCGAGCGCATAACGGTGAAGCTTCCCGCCGCTCCGAAGCGGGCGCGCGTCGTCCCGGGGCTCGAGCCCCTGCGGGAGGAGCTGGACGAGGTCTATGCCGCGCTGGTACTCGGCGTGCGGGACTACGTGAAGAAAAATGGATTCAAAAAGGCCGTCATCGGATTGAGCGGCGGAATCGATTCGGCCATCACCGCCGTGATCGCGGCCGATGCCCTGGGCGCGGACAATGTGCTCGGTCTGTTTATGCCCTCGCCCTATACGTCGCGGGAAAGCGGCGAAGATGTGGCGGAATTGGCCCGGCGGCTGCACATCTCTTACGACACGATTGCGATTACCCCGGCGTTCGACGCCTATCGGCAGTCGCTCGCGTCGTCGTTCGAAGGGCGGCCTGTCGATACGACCGAGGAAAATCTGCAGGCGCGCATCCGAGGCAATCTGCTCATGGCCTTTTCGAACAAGTTCGGCCATCTCGTCCTGACCACCGGCAATAAGAGCGAGATGAGCGTGGGGTATGCGACGCTGTACGGCGACATGGCCGGCGGATTTGCCGTCATCAAGGATGTGCCGAAGACCATGGTCTATGACCTCTCGCATCTCCGCAATGCCGCCGGGAGCGCGCCGGTGATTCCCAAGCGCGTGCTGGATCGTCCGCCGACGGCGGAGTTGCGCCCGAACCAGAAAGACGAAGACAGTTTGCCGCCCTATCCGGTCCTGGATCCGATCCTCAAGGCCTATGTGGAGGAGGACCGGTCGCTGGAGGAAATCGTGGCGATAGGCTTCGACCGGGCGGTGGCGGCCAAGGTCATCGGCCTGGTGGATCGCAGCGAGTACAAGCGGCGCCAGGCGCCGATCGGGATCAAGATTACGCATCGGGCATTCGGGAAAGACCGGCGCATGCCGATCACGAACGGGTATCGATAAGGCTGGCTGAGCCGGGTGCCAGCGAGGAAAGGCTCGGGGGCGAGTCTGTCGGCGAGCAACGGGCCGCCGATTATTGTGGGCGTTATTTTACTCATTCAGGAGGGGGACCGATGAGAAGAGGGCAATGGGGTTTTGCGGCCGTAGCGGCTGCGGTGTTGCTGTGCGTATCGGGAGGGCAATCCGCCCGCGCCGGCGTGACGGACGACCTGATGGACACCACCAAGCATCCGGTGTCGGTGACGATGGCGATGCAGGCCGACAGTTTCTTCGGTTTCAATCCGGCGGTCTACGGGACCTATGGTCTCACTAAGGACATTGCGCTGGCGTTCAGCACCACCTACTGGACCAACATCAGCGGCCAGGGCGTGCACGATGCGAATCCCTGGTTGGAATTGGACCTCGGCTTGAACTTTACCTTCTTCGACAAGCGCTTGAGCGTGACCCCGATGTTGGGTACGGTCCATGGCAGTCTGCTCTCTTCCCGCGGCGGTTCGTTCCCCAAGGGCGGCGGCAGCCGTAATGAACGGACGACGGCGTTCGACGGGTGGGTGCCGAACATTATCGTGAATTATATGGATGACCGGTTCGAGGGCGAGTTCTACATGGGCTATTACAAGGCAGGCCGGAACGAAGGCGGTAACGTCGGGTCTGCGTCGCAGGCTCAGAACTGTGTTTCCGATGGCCCGGATTGCGCCTCAGGCCGCCGCGGGACCTGGGATTTCCTGCACTGGTGGGCCAATGCCGGCTACCGGTTCAACAGCATGTTCTCGGCCGGCGCGCACTATGAGCATCTCTTGAGCACGCGTGACAACAGCGCTCCCGGTGCACAGCAGGACTACTATCGCTGGTTCGGGCCCTATGTGGAAATGAAGCTGGCGGGCGGGATGGCCCTCCGTTTCACGGCCGGCCATGACTTTGCCGACAACGAAGACTTCTACAAGTTGAAGTTTACGAAGACGTTCTAGTGTTGTGACGGGTGTGATCGGGAGCGGGGCGGAGGAAGATTCCTCCCGCCCCGCTCCGTGGGTTTGTGACAATCCGATGCGAAGGAGGCAGATCGTGACCATGTCCACACGTTTTGCGGTCGTGCTGGGGGCCGGGCTGGGGATGCTCTGCGCATCGCTGGCCGGGGTGCCCGAGGCGAGCGCGCAGGCCGCGGCCTTGAAGGTCGATTCGGGAGACACGGCCTGGGTGCTGATGTCGTCGGCGCTGGTGCTGGTCATGCTGGTGCCGGGACTGGCGCTCTTTTATGGAGGCCTGGTGCGGAGCAAGAATGTCCTGGGCACGATCATGCAGAGTTTCATCATCCTGAGCGTCGTGAGTCTCTTGTGGATTCTCATCGGGTACAGTCTCGCGTTCGGGCCGGACAAAGGCGGCGTGATCGGCGGGTTGGATTGGGCCGGGTTGAACGGAGTCGGGGTCGAACCCCATCCGACGTACGGGCCGACGATTCCGCATCAGGCCTTCATGTTTTTCCAGATGATGTTCGCCGCCATTACCCCGGCCCTCATCGCGGGGGCGTTTGCCGAACGGAAGCGGTTCAGCGCCATGGTGATCTTTTCGGCCCTGTGGTCGCTGTTCGTCTATGCGCCGCTGGCCCACTGGATCTGGGGCGGCGGCTGGCTGGCGAAGATGGGGGCGTTGGACTTTGCCGGCGGCGCGGTCGTGCATATCAGTTCCGGCGCCGCGGCGCTGGTGTGCGCCATTGTGTTGGGGAAGCGCCGCGGCTACGGCACCGACTATATGGCGCCGCATAATCTGCCGATGACGTTGTTGGGGACGGGATTGCTCTGGTTCGGCTGGTTCGGATTCAACGGCGGAAGCGCTCTGGGAGCCAACGGAGTGGCGATCTCGGCCATTGTGGCGACGCATACGGCGGCGTCGATGGGGGCGGTCGTCTGGTGTATCGCGGAGTGGATGCATCGGGGAAAGCCGACTGTGCTCGGGGTAGCGAGCGGCGCCGTCGCCGGGCTCGCGACCGTCACGCCTGCATCCGGCTATATCGGCCCGTTTGCGGCTCTGTTGATCGGCGCGGCGGCTGGACTGGCCTGCTATTTCGCAATTGTCTGGAAGGGGCGATTCGGCTATGATGACTCGCTTGACGTCGTGGGAATTCACGGGGTCGGCGGGGTGCTGGGTATTCTCGCGACGGGGCTGTTCGCCAGCAAGGCGATCAATTCCGGGGGAGCCGACGGGCTCCTGTACGGCAATCCTGCATTGTTCGGGGTGCAGGTGCTGACGGTGGTCGTGGTGGCGGTCTTTTCCGCGGTCGTGACCTTCCTCCTGCTGAAACTGGTCGATGGCATGACGAAACTGCGCATCGAGCCGGAGGCGGAGGCGACGGGATTGGATCTGAGCCAACATAACGAGCGCGCCTACTCATAGGAGATCGAGCATGAAATTGATCGAAGCCATCATCAAGCCGTTCAAACTCGATGAGGTCAAGGACGCCCTGCTGGAGATCGGCATCCAGGGCATGACCGTGACGGAAGTCAAAGGGTTCGGTCGTCAGAAGGGGCATAAGGAAACCTACCGCGGTCAGGAATATACGATTGAGTTTGTGCCGAAAGTGAAAATCGAAGTCGCCGTGCCGGACAGCCAGGTGCAGCGCGTGCTCGATACCATCACCCGCACAGCCAAAACCGGCAGTATCGGGGACGGGAAGATTTTCGTGCGCGATCTCGGCATGGCCGTCCGGATCCGGACGGGAGAAACGGGGGACACCGCGTTGTGAGCCTGTCGTCCGATCAGAGGGCGCTCGCCCAGGCCGACCTTGACGGGGCGTCGGTGGGCGCCATGCTGGCCGAACAGCGGCAGGTCATCGCCCAGCGGCTGATGGACGGAGCGCCCGGGGCTGAGGTGGTCGCCGCCCAGACCGATCTGGTGGACGGATTGATCATCGGCCGCTATCGCAATGCCGCGCGGCAGGGCGGCGAAGCCATGATGACGGCCGGTTTCCAGCACTGTTGCCTGGTCGCGATCGGGGGCTATGGCCGCCGCGAGCTGTCGCCCTATTCGGACATCGATTTGATGGTGTTGTTCCGTCCTGAAGCCCTGAAGATCGTGCCGGAGTTTGTGCGGCAGGTGCTGCATCCCCTCTGGGACATCGGCTTTCAAGTCGGCCACAGCGTGCGCACGATTCCCGATTGCATCAGTCTGGGACTGAGCGATGCGACCGTCCGCACGTCGATGATGGAAGCCCGGTTTCTCACCGGAAACTCCCAGCTCTTTCAGGAGTTCCATTCGCTCTATGCCCGCAAAGTGGCGACGGTCGCGGTGGACAAGTATCTGGAGCAGAAGCTGGCCGAGCGGCGGCGGGAATACGAGAAATTCGGCGAAACGGTCTATCTGCTCGAACCGAATGTGAAGAAGAGCCAGGGCGGGTTGCGCGACCTCCATCTGCTGCAGTGGGCCGGGATCGCCCGGTATCAGGCGCCGACGATTCGTGAACTGTCGGACCGGGGGATTCTCTCGCGGCAGGATTATGCGGTCGTGAGCGAAGCCCGGGAATTTCTCCTCCGTGTGCGCGGGTTGTTGCACATTCATGCGGGCATGGCGCAGGAGATTTTGTCGTTCGACGAACAGGTCTGGCTGGCGGCGAGGTTCGGTTTCGAAGACCGTCCGCACCTCCTGGCCGTCGAACAGTTCATGCAGCAGTACTACCGCCATACGATGGGGCTCCACGAAGCAACCGTGCGGTTTGTCCGGCGGTGCAAGCCGCGCTCGATCTGGGCGCGCCTCACCGGGTGGCTGCCGGCCGCCAAGCTGGAGCAGTATTTTGTCTTGAGCGGCGAAACGTTGACCGTGCCGGTGGAGTTGCGGCCGCGGGTGATTGAAAGCCCCGCCCTGCTGATGCGGCTGTTCGATCTGTCCCGTTCGAAGCGGGTCGCCATCGAGCCGGCGCTGGTCGAGGACATCCATCGCCACATGGAGGGGCTCACGGACGAAGGGTTCCGGACGCCTGATGTTAGCCGGATTTTTCTGAGTATTTTAGCCGGGCCGGGGACCGCCGCCACATTGGAAGCGATGCACCGCGCGCATCTGCTGGAGAAGTTGATTCCCGTGTGCTCGTCGGTGCGGGGCCTGATGCAGTTCAATCAGTATCATAAGTACACGGTCGATGAGCATAGCCTGCTGGCGGTCGCGAAAGTGGAATCCTTCGGGCAGGATCAGGGGATGCTGGGTGAAGTGTATCGCGAGATCAAGCGCAAGGATCTGCTCCATCTCGCGGTGTTTCTCCATGACCTCGGGAAGGGCCAGGAGGAGGATCACAGCGAAGTCGGACGGCGCATCGCCGATGAGATGGCGACGCGATTGGGGCTGGACGATGCGGAGCGCCGGACGGTGACGTTTCTCGTGCACCGGCATCTTATGATGGCCCATACCGCCTTCCGGCGGGATCCCAACGACGAGAAGGTCGTGTTACCGTTCGCCCGCGAAGTCGGCACCCCGGAAGTGCTGCGCAAACTGCTGGCGCTCACGGCGGCCGATATTGCGGCGGTGGGACCCGGTGTGTTGACGAAATGGAAAGAGTCGCTGCTGATCGAGTTGTATGTGCGCACCATGCAGGAAGTGTCGGGAGAGCGGGAGGCCGCCGATGCGCCGGAGCGTCTCAAGAGCATCGCGGCCGAAGTAATGCAGCAGCCGGCGTTCAGCGGTCAGGCGGATATTTCTCCGGCCTGGGTGGAGACGCAGTTGCGCCAGTTCCCGTTGCGGTATGCCTACGGGACGTCCCCGCGGAGAATTTCTGCCCATTTATCGACGATCAGGCGGTTGAGTCCCGGGGAGGTGCTGGTCGACTCCGACTTCAATGAATCCCTGGGGACCTGCGAATATGCCGTCGTGACGTTCAACGATGTCATCCCCGGGATCTTTTCGAAAATCGCCGGCGTGATGGCGGCGAACGGATTGCAGATTCTGGACGCGCAGATTCTGACCAGGCAGGACGGCGTGGTGGTCGACACCTTTCAGGTCACCGACCCGGATTACAAAGGGGCGCCCCCGGAGGATCGCCGCGAGTCGATCGGCGGAATGATCCGTTCGGTGCTTCGGGGAAAGGAAGCGGTCGAGGCGGTCGTGCAGCGCGGGACGCGCCTGGCGGCCTCGCGCCAGATCGGTCCTGCCCGGCAGGCGACGGAAGTGCGGATCGACAATGAAACGTCTGACCGGTATACCATCGTCGACGTGTTTGCCGACGACCGGCAGGGGTTGCTCTATGTGATCACCAATGCCATCTTTCGCCAGGGATTGTCGGTGCATGCGGCGCGGATTTCAACCCGCCTCGATCAGGTGGCCGACGTGTTCTACGTGACCGACGCGCAGGGGAAAAAGGTGGAGCAGGCGGAGCAGATCGAGCGGGTGCGGCAGGGAGTCTGGAAGGAAATCGAAGAGTTCTTGGGTGTGAAGGCAGCATAACCGTCGAAAAGGTCTCACGCAGGTTGTTGTGAGGAGCCTGAAAGGAGGAGAGGGATGAACGTTCGGGAAGTGTTAGAGTTTGCGAAGAAGAACAAGGTCCAGGTCGTGGACTTGAAGTTCGTCGATCTGATCGGAACCTGGCAGCACTTTACGATTCCGCTCGGGGAGTTGACGGAAGACCTGTTCAAGGACGGGTCGGGACTGGACGGCTCGTCCATTCGCGGGTGGAGAGCCATCAACAACAGCGACATGCTGGTGGTGCCGGATCCTTCGACAGCGGCCATGGATCCGTTCTGCGCGGTGCCGACGCTCAGCCTGATCGGCAACGTGGTCGATCCGATCACCCGCGAGACCTACAATCGCGATCCCCGCTTCATCGCGCAGAAGGCGGAAAAGTATCTGCAGAGCACGAAGATCGGCGACATCTCCTACTGGGGGCCAGAAGCCGAATTCTTCATCTTCGATCAGGCCCGCTACGACCAGACGAATCACAGCGGCTACTACTTCATCGATTCCGAAGAGGGTGTCTGGAACATGGGGCAGGAGGGGGTCAACCTGGGCGGAAAGATCCGCTCCAAGGAAGGCTACTTCCCGGTGGCGCCGACCGACACGCAGCAGGATATCCGGACCGAAATGGTGCTGGAGATGGAGAAGGCCGGCATTGCCATCGAGAAGCATCACCACGAGGTGGCCACGGCCGGCCAGGCTGAAATCGACATCCGGTTCGATTCGCTGGTCCGGACGGCCGACAAAATGATGATGTACAAGTACATCGTCAAGAACGTCGCGCGCCGTCACGGCAAGACCGCGACGTTCATGCCGAAGCCGATTTTCGGCGACAACGGATCGGGCATGCACACGCACCAGAGCATCTGGAAAGACGGCAAGCCGCTCTTCGCGGGCAAGGATTACGCGGGCGTCTCGCAGATGTGTCTCCACTACATCGGCGGTATTCTCAAGCACGCGCCGGCCCTGGCGGCGATCACCAATCCGACGACCAACTCCTACAAGCGGTTGACTCCCGGATTCGAAGCGCCGGTGCTGCTGGCCTATTCCAGCCGCAACCGGTCGGCGGGCATCCGCATCCCGATGTATTCGCCGAGCCCCAAGGCGAAGCGGATCGAAGTGCGCTTCCCGGACCCTGGCGCCAATCCCTATCTCGCCTTCGCGGCCATGTTGATGGCGGGATTGGACGGGATCGAGAACAAGATCAATCCGGGCGAGCCGGCTGAGAAGGATCTCTACGATCTCGAGGCGAAAGAAGCCGCCAAGATCAAGACGATGCCGGGCAGCCTCGATGAGGCGCTGAACAACCTCGAAAAGGATCACCAGTTCCTGCTCAAGGGCGGGGTCTTTACCGAGGATCTGATCGAAGCCTGGATCAGCTACAAGAGGACCAAGGAAGTCGATACGATGCGGTTGCGTCCGCATCCGTACGAGTTCTTCCTGTACTACGACATCTAGACCCTGGCGGCCCGCTCGAAGGTACGGGTTGACGGCGGAACGGAAGTCGTGCTACAAGTCAACATATGAGCTGACTGGGGCAATGGCGCACCGGTCGAGGCTCTCGACATAAGGCAACGGACAAAGGCGTCCGTCATTCTGCAAAGAGTGGCGGGCGCCTTTTTACTTTCTGAGCCAGTGAGGCTTCTCCGTCGAAGCCTCGCGGATAGAAGCAGGTCGTCGGAGACCTGCAGTGCGGTGGACAAAGGCGTCCTTCTCCCGAACGGGAGAGGGGCGCCTTTTGTGTTTGAGGGCAAACAGCGGACGACTCAACCTGGAGGGCACCATGCATCACGCAGATCATGAACGGATCGCCGGGGTTGCGAAGAAGAAGTTCGGGTTTCTGGATACATCGCTGGGCGGCTATCTCGTCCTGTCGGCGATGGCCGGCATCTATCTGGGGTTCGGCATCGCGTTGATCTTCAGTTTGGGCGCGCCCCTTGCGGCGGCCGGCTCGCCGGCAGTGAAACTTGTCATGGGCGCGTCGTTCGGGATCGCCCTGACGCTGGTGATTTTCGCCGGGTCTGAACTGTTTACCGGCAACAATATGATCGGTGTGATCGGCGGCCTCTCGCGCAGCGTGACGTGGGGGCAAGTCGCCCAGATCAATTTCTGGTCGTGGCTGGGGAACCTGGCCGGGTCGCTGGCGCTGGCCTGGCTCGTGGTGGAATCCGGCGTGTTCGCCAAAGGGCCGACGGCCGAGATGATTCAAAAAGTGGCCGGCGTGAAGATGTCGCTGGGGCCTTGGGAACTGTTCGTGCGCGGCATTCTGTGCAACTGGTTGATTTGCCTGGCGGTCTGGACGGCAGGGCGCACCACGAACGATGCGGCGAAGATCATGCTGATTTTCTGGTGCCTGTTTGCGTTCATCGGCATCGGGTTCGAACACAGCATCGCGAATCAATCGTTCCTCGGCATGGCGCTCTTCATGCCGCATGAGGCCGCTGTGAGCTGGCCGGGGTTCTGGTACAACCAGTTCTTTGTGGTGTTGGGCAATATCGTCGGGGGCGGCTTGTTCGTGGGAGGGCTCTACTGGCTGGTGAGTCCCTATCGTGTCGAAGCAGCGGAGCCGGTAGCCGTATCGGTGCCGGCCGTGTCGGTGCCGGCGGGTTCGTAGTGAGAGAGGCTGTTCACCATCCATATTTTTATAAGGAGACTATGGCGATGTCGAAGGATGAAATCCGGAAGGCTATCAAGGAAAAGCGGGTGGCGAAAAAAGTGACGATCGCCGAGGTGGCGAAAGCGGTGGGAAAGAATCCGACCTTTGTCGCGGCGGCGTTGAACGGCAATCATAAGTTCACGCCCGAGGAAGCCAAGAAGGTGGGCGATCTGATCGGCCTGGACGCCGAATTGACCGCGTCGTTGAGCAAGTTTCCGGTGCGGGCCGATTTCCCCAATGCGACGGATCCGTTCAAGTACCGGTTGCTGGAAATCATCGGCGTGTACGGCGATTCGATGCGGGATCAGGCGAACGAGATGTTCGGCGACGGGATCATGAGCGCGATCGACTTCACACTGGACATGGAAAAGGTTACGGGCAGTCAGGGCGAGGCCCGGTGCAAAATTACGTTGAACGGGAAGTGGCTCGAATATAAGACGTTCTAGCAGGATCGGGAAACTCCGGCGCCGACGATGTTGTCGGCGCCGTTCGGCTGGCAATGGCGCCAGCTTCCAGGACTCCCCGGCGGGGGGACTCAGGAGGCTGGCGCCATGATGTTTCAAGGGGGCGGAAAGGAGGCGACGATGGAGATGGAACGGACAGGCGAGCGGGCCGGTATCGGACTCGAACAGACTCTTGGCGATCTGCTGCGCGCCCGCCGGGCGGCGACGCTCGACGACATCGCCGGTGTGCTGGGAGGAGACTGTTTCGCGCAGGTGTTTCTCGCCGTCGACCGGTGGAGCCGGGCGGGAATCGTGCGATTAGTACGGGATGTCACCGGATATCGGGTAGAGTTAATCAACTAGACCGTAAGGAGGACGGCATGAACAAGATCGAGGCGATAAAGGCTGAGCGTGATGGATTGACGGTGCGGGAGATGATTGCTCACTATGCCGCGAACGGGTGGGAGTCGATTCCTGAGGCCGATGTCCAGCGGCTCAAGTGGTATGGCCTCTTTCTGCGCAATCCGACGCCCGGGTTCTTTATGGTGCGCGTGCGCATCCCTGGAGGGCAGACCACGTCGTACCAATTGCGGGCGCTGGCGGAGATCGCGTCGACCTACGGGAACGGAGTGTTGGATCTGACGACCAGGCAACAAATCCAGCTCCGGAACATCAAGATCGAAGATGTGCCGGCGGTCTTTGCCAGGATGGACGGGGTCGGACTGACGTCCCTGCAAACCGGCATGGACAATGTCCGTAACGTCATGACCTGCGCGGTCTCCGGACTCAGCCCGGATGAGATCGTCGAAACCACGGCGCTGGTGCGGGCCATCAACGACGAGATTCTCGGCAATCCCGCCTATTCCAATCTGCCGCGAAAGCTGAATGTGGCGGTGACGGGGTGTCCGCACAACTGCGTGCATATGGAGACGCAAGACCTGGCGCTGGTGCCGGCGCACTATGATTTGGGCCATGACCGCTGCGTGGGATTCAATGTGCTCGTGGGCGGCAAGCTGGGATCGGGCGGGTACCGGATCGCCACGCCGCTGGATATCTTCGTCAATCCGGCCGAAGCGCTGGATGTCTGCCGGGCGATTCTGGAAATCTACCGCGATCACGGGCCGCGTGAAAACCGCACGCAAGCCCGCCTCGCGTTTTTGATCGAAGAGTGGGGGGAGGAGAAGTTCCGGGCCGAGGTCGAAGCCCGGGTGGGCAAACGGCTTGCGCCGGCCGGGCTGGATGCCAGGAAAACAGGCGAGCAAGACCATGTCGGAATCTTTCGCCAACGGCAACGGGGGATGAATTATGCCGGGCTGAAAGTGCTGGTCGGGAGAATCAAAGCGGTGGATCTGCTGAAGATCCTGAGCCTGGCGGAAAAATACGGCAACGGGGAGGTCCGGATCACCCCGAGCCAGGCGCTGATCCTGCCCAATATCGGCGATCGGACCGTCGGAGATCTGGCGGACGAGCCGCTGTTGAAGCAATTCGCCTATAATCCGTCCGCGCTCTACAAGGGACTGGTGAGTTGCGTCGGCAGCGATTATTGCAACCTGGCCGTCATCGAAACGAAGCGGAAGGCGGTCGAAACGGCCAAAGCGCTGGAGGGACGCCTCGGCAGTTCCCTCAAGCCGATTACGATGCACTGGTCGGGCTGTCCGGCCAGTTGCGGCAATCATCTGGTGGCGGATGTGGGCTTATTGGGGAAGAAGGTCAAGATCGACGGAAAGGTCGTCGAGGCGGTCGATATCTTTGTCGGCGGCCGGTCGGGGCCCGATCCGAAGCTGGCGGTGAAGATCATGGAGGATGTGCCCTGCGACAAGCTTCCGGCAGTGCTCGAAGGGCTGCTGCCCTATCACACGCGGGAGAAGATGCACCGCGTCCGCGGCGGCGTTCGGAAGGTCATGGCGGGAAAGGAGTCGAATATCTCGCCTGCGGCGTAAACGGGAGGCTTGAGGCTGCGCCGCGCATGGGATATTCTCATGCGCATCACGCAGGAGGAATCATATGCCAAAACGAGTTCGTACGGGATTAACGCGTAGCGATATTCTCGACCGCTATATTGAGCGCGTCAAACAGATGCTGGTGAAGTTCCAGCCGTTTCTTTCGCGCAAGCGGGGGAGTGCGTCTCTGGAAGACTTTGACGAAGCCGCCGAGGATCTGATCGGCCAGGTGTTCGGTGCCGCGTCGGAAGAAGCCGAAGCCTACTTCTATGCCAAGAGCGGGGAGTCGGTCATGCTTCCGGAAGAGGCTCAGGAGAGCGGCATGCACGACGTGGAGCGGGAAACGCTGCATCAGCGGCGGCAAGTGCTCGCCGGCTGTCTGGCGGATCTGGAATTGCGCCGCCGGGTGCAGGCGACCAGGGAGAGCAGCCGCAACGGGAAGAAGCGGTTGCGCGCCACGGTCGAGGCCTACATGTCGCACGACGTGCGGAGCATCCACCGGGCAGCGACGGTGAAAGAAGCAGGGAAGCTGCTGTTGAAGCATAAAGTGGGGTCGCTGATGGTGGATGACGGATCCCGCTACATCGGGATCATTACCGATACGGACCTCAGCCGGAAAGTGGTCGCAAAGGGACTCGATCCCAATACCACCACCGTATCGGTCTGCATGAGCAAATCGTTCGTCGCCATCGAGGAGGACGAGCCTCTCTCCGACGCGATGGCGTTGATGAAGAAACAGGGCATCCGGCATTTGCCGGTGACCGCCGACGGGACTGTCATCGGCGTCCTGTCTGTCTCGGATCTGCTTCGCGCCTTCAACGATCGCGACGCCGGCTAGTCAAGACTCCTGGCGCTCTTGTTCGAGCGCCAGGAGTGCGGTCTTCCGCTCCAATCCCCAGCGATAGCCGGACGGGCGGCCGTCTTCCCGCACAACACGATGGCAGGGAATGAGGATGGCGGCGGAATTCGTCGCGCAGGCCCTGGCCACGGCGCGGGCGGCCGCCGGTTGCCCGATCTCGCGGGCGATCTCACGATAGGTTCTAGTCGATCCGCGAGGAATGTCCCGGAGCGCCTTCCAGACTTTCCGCTGAAAGTCCGTCGCCCGCACATCCAGAGTAATGGAAGCTGAGGTGGCCCGTCCATTGAGGCATTCACGCAGGGCTTCTATCTGTGCCGCCGATCCTTCCTGATCGCGATGCAGTACGGCATGAGGGTATTCCTTCTTGAGCGCCGCGATCAGTGCCGTGTCATTTTCTCCAAGGCTCACCGATGCAACGCCTCGTTCCGTTCGGGCGATCAGGACCCGGCCGACCGGCGTGCGGGCCGTGGCATAGCGAAGCCTCACGCCCCTGCCGCCTGATCGATAGGCCGACGGCGTCATGCCGAGCGCCTCCGGCATGCGTTCGGCGACCCGGCTGCTGGAATTGAACCCGGCCTCATACGTTGCAGTCGTCACGCGCTCGCCCCGTTTCAGCAACGCGGTGAATCGTTCGATCCGTCTGACATCCTGATAGGCCTTTGGCGACAGGCCGATCGATCGTCGAAACGCCCGCTGCAGATGAAACACGCTCAGCCCGACATGGCCGGCCAATCGACGGAGCGTGACCGGTTCGTCCGTGTGGGCATCCAGGTAGCGACGGGCCTGTTCGATTCGCCGATCCGGCAGGGATCCGTGTGGAGATGCGGGGCTGCAACGCAGACAGGCACGGAAGTCTGCGGCTTCCGCCTGCTGTGGCGAGGGAAAGAATGACACGCGATGCCGAGCAGGGCGGCGTGAAGGGCAGGACGGACGGCAGAAGATGCCCGTGGAAGAGACGGCATAGACAAAACGGCCGTCGAACCGGCGGTCACGATTCAGCACTGCTTCCCACGCCAGTTGTGCATCAATCGGTCTCATCTTGTCCCCGGGATTATTGTCATAGCTATGATACCGCCGGGGCAGGGCAGGGGACTATCCGATTCTTGCGGTCAAACGTATTGAAGAGGGGAAAGAGTGTGGATCACGCGGGCTTGAATTTGAACCGGCAGACGTGGCCGCCGCGGACAATACATTCGTCATGCTCGACCGGGCGACCGACGAAGGTGGAAAGCAGGGCCAGATCGAAATGGCAGACTTCCGGAAAGCGAGTGGCGAGATGGTGAAAGACGCAATTAGAGGCTTCGATCATCGGTAACTGACGGCCGGCGGCTGCGGTCGATCTCGCCTCATAGCCCAGCTCGTGCATGGCTGTGGCGAGGCGGCCGATTCGTTCCGCGGCAGGCCCCGGCAGATGTTGGGTATGTTGCAGCTGGGTGCCGACCTGGGTTCCCAGCTTTTCAAACCGCGCGATAAGCGCGGCCTCCCCCTTTTCGGACTTCAACGAATCCAAGAGCAATTCTGAAAACCACGAGTATTTGCGGGGGAATCCTTCGTGGCCCTCTGCGCTCAGCAGATAGAGCTGCTCCGGCCTGCCCCCGGTCGCCTGCATCGGTCCTTTCGTCACCAGGCCTTCGGCTACGAGCGACGTCAGGTGCTGACGAACGGCGTTGCGCGAGACGTGCAGCCCCCGCGCAAGTTCATCGATCGTACGACCGGTTTTTCGTTCCAGGAGCAACCGTAACAGCTGCTCCCGCCGAGAATTTGGCTGGCGCATCGGGAATACCTCAGGCCGAAGTATACAGAAAACCGTTCAAATTGGCCAATAGTAAACTTATAACATATGTATATTGACAAAGTGCGTATATGTCCGCTACTCTCGCCCCGGTCAATCATTCGAACGGTTTCCAACCAGGAGGTTTTCTATGGTTCGCTCATTGCGGTCGGTCTCTATCATCGCCCTCATTCTGACGTCGGTCGCCTGCACGACCCCGCAGGCTTCAGTCACACCGGCGTCGCCGGCCAAAGTGGCCGATACCAAAGCGGCGTTGCGCGACCTCTGGCTCGGCCATATCCTCGGGATCCGCAACGTGGCCGTCGCCACGATGGATCGGAATGCCGCGGCCCGCGAATCGGCCGAGAAGAGCGTGGTGGCGAATGCCGAACAGATCGCCAAGTCGATCGAGCCGTTCTATGGCAAACCGGCGTCCGAGAAGCTCTTCAGCCTCTTAGCCGGACATTACGGAGCCATTCGTGACGATCTGGATGCGACAGTGGCGGGCAATGCCGCGCAGCAGGAGGCGGCGATCAAGGCGCTCACCGCCAATGCCGGTGAGATTTCAACATTCCTGAGCGGAGCCAATCCCTATCTGCCGAAAGACGCCGTGATGGGGTTGTTGACGGCCCATGCGGCGCATCATATCCAGCAGTTCCAACAGCTGAAAGCCGGTGAGTATACCCAGGAAGCCGAGACGTGGAACGGCATGAAGAAGCACATCTACGTGGTGGCTGACGCGTTGACCGGCGCTCTGGCCCAGCAGTTCCCCGCGAAGTTCTAACGGGGACGGCAGGGGACAGGCCGGTACTCGTCGAGGGAGGGCCTGTCCCTATCTTCCATCAATCGGCTTGCGCATCTTGTTTTCGTTACCCAGATTCCAGATTGTCTCGGCTTTGCTGCCGATATACCAGAAGCTGGCGGCGAGCAGCGCAAAGAAGACCGCTTTGTGCAGGTTGTTCCAGAACAGCTCGAAGAAACGGGTGTAGAGATTCAGGCCGAGAAATGTCAGGCCGAACCCTTTGGTGATGTCGTTATCGTGCCGCAACCCGTAATAGATGGCCCACCCGGCAACGGCGGCAAAGAGAATGGACCAGTGAAACAATTCGATTTGTTTGACCCGTCCCCATGAGGGGAAGTCGCCGTAGTTCCCGAAGATCGACATGATCCAGAGGGCGATAAAGAGATAGAGCAGCCCCATCACCAGCGTGCTGCGGAAGAACCTCTGTCCGAGCGGGTGTGTTTCCAGCGAGAGCGCGCAGGCGGTCAGCAGTCCTCCGAAGAGAACGAAGCGGAGCGGATAGTTCATGCCCAGGTAATAGGCCCCCCAGCCGGACATGTAGCCGGTTTCCGTTCCCATCCACCCGCCCAACGACGCCAGCGCAAAGACCCAGATGAGATTGGATCCAAGCCGCAGGCCGAGGACGGCATAGACCAGAAAGGAGAGCAGCAGCAGGATGGAGAAGTGCCCGCTGCCTGTGTCGAACATGACGCCGAGTTGGGTGATGGCTCCGGCGGTGACCAGCACGCCTAGAAAAAACATGGCTTCGTTGCGGTACACCTTGCCGGGGGCCTCCGCGCGTCCGGCAAGTCCCCGATGGAAGAGTCCGCCGGCCACCAGTGAGAGGGCGGCGCACTTGATCGCGGCCGGGGCCATGAAGAGCGCCTCCAGCAGATCCATGATGACACGGTCCGACAGCGCCGCGCTTACGGAGGAGACGATCGAGAACAGGGCGATCCAGAAGGAGTACTTGGCCAGTTTCCGCCAATCGAAATATTGCACTTCGATCGTGGCGGCCAGCGTCGCGGCTTGCGCGTCGGGGATGATGCCGTCCTGTTTCCATCGTTCGATGGCGTCGCGGATCACGGCGGCTTGTTTGCGCGGGAGTTTCATGTCGTCCTCATGCGGGCCGGTACGGCGTGAGTTTGTGTGAACTGAATTATAGGGTGGAACGGGAATCCGGGCTATTCAGAAGGGGAATTCCGCCATTCAAGATCGTGTGGAAAGATGCCGATAGACGTTATGAGCCGGGCTACGACATTTACAGACCCTCGTGACCGAGAATAGAGCTATATCTATATATATAGGTGGACTATGGCCGCGCTACTGGATCGTCTGTCTCTTCGCCATAAGCTGGCATTATTGGCGGGGCCGTTCATTCTCGCCCTGGCCATTGCCCTTGCGATGTCGTACTCCACACTCGAACTGGTGAAAGTCGAAGGTCCGGTCTATCACGGGATTGTCGAGACGAAAGACCTGGTAGCCGACGTGCTTCCCCCGCCCGTTTATCTCGTGGAGTCCTATCTCTTAGTGCTGCAGTTGTTACAGGAGACCGATCGGGAGGTCGTCGCCCAGCTCGTTGCCAGGGGCAGGCAGTTGCGGAATGAGTATGAAAGCCGGCATCACTATTGGGCGGACACACTGGCGGATAGCAAGATGAAACAGACGCTGGTGGTGGACTCCTATGTCCCGGGCATCGCGTTTCTCGACGCACGCGACCGGGACTTTATTCCGGCCGTCCTTGCGGGCGATCTGCCCAAGGCCCGTGCATTGGCGGCCGGAGTGTTGAGCACACGCTATCACGAACATCGCGCGGCGATCGATCAGGTCGTGACGGCCGCAGTGCCCTGGCAGCATCATCAGGAAGAGCGGGCTGCTGTGATCGTACAGGAACGGATCAATCACGTCGTGCTGGTGGCGGCACTTATGCTGACGGTTTCCGTCATCATAGGGGTTCTGATTGCCCGGCGAATCAGCCGGGCGCTCTCCGACATTGAAGCCCGATTTGAATCCATTTCCGCCGGGGATCTGCGCATACGGATTCCTGTGTCCGGAAAGGACGAAATTGCGAGGCTCTGTCAGTCGACCAACAGACTGCTCGACAATCTCGAGGGACTTATCGGCCGCGTCGTGCATGTGACGCATAAGGTCGCCTCGGCGTCGATGCAATTGTCGGCTACGGCCGAGGAAATATTCAAAGGGACACATCGCTTGACAGTCCGCGCCTCCCAGGCTGCGTCGGCTGTCGAGGAAATGAACGCCACGGTCGGCCAGGTAGCGGAAAGTTCCGGCAAAGCCGCCAGCCTCGCACAAGATACCGTGTCGACCGCAAAGCACGGAGGCGCGGTCGTGTCCGAGACCATCGCCGGGATGCAGCATCTCTCCGAGGCGGTGTCGAGTTCCGCCTCGATCATTCAGTCTTTGGGGAATTCGTCGGATCAGATCGGCGCCATTGTCCGCACGATCGAAGACATTGCGGATCAGACCAACCTACTTGCGCTGAACGCTGCAATCGAGGCCGCCCGTGCGGGAGAGGCGGGGCGGGGATTTGCCGTGGTTGCAGACGAGGTGCGCAAGCTGGCCGAACGGACGACCCGAGCCACGAAAGAGATTGGCGACATGATCCGGCAGATTCAGCACGATACCCGGGGCGCCGTCGAGTCCATGCAGGAAGGAACCCGGAAGGTGTCGGTCGGCGTGGAACTGGCCAATAAAACGGGCGAAGCGCTTGCGCAGATCGTGCTGATGGTGTCGCAGAGCGCGGACATGATCCGGCATATCGCCGTCGCCTCCGAGGAGCAATCGGTGGCGACCAAACAGATTGCCGGCGATATCGACAACGTGGCGCAGGTAACTCAGGAGTCAGCCACCGGCGCGGGAGAATCTGCCAAAGCGAGTCAGGATCTCAGTCAGATGGCGATCGAACTCCAAAACGTCGTCAGTATTTTTCAGGTATCCGAATCGAATCCTGTCGCTCCCCGGTGAAGGCATATATCCAGCTGATTCATCTCCGGGTCGTTTCAGGCCGACTCCGCTAACGGCTGCCGCAGGCTATTCTGATAAGTGCCGCCGTCGCGGATCCCGCCATGACCGGCGTCATTTGTTCCGACTCGCCGTTGGAGCGCACCACACTGCCGGCGCCAAAGTGGGCCAGACGGAAACGCGCTGTATGGCGGCCTGCGTCGGCAAGATCCGGATGCAGAGTCTGGTGCGCATCGGGGAGGACGGTCTCTGGGCGGAAGATCGTTGGCATCCCCTGTACTACACGATTCGGGTGGAGCAGGTGGCGCTCCCGCTGTATCCGCAGTGGGGCACCGAGCCCAACGGCTACTACATCCCCCCGCGGCACAGCCCTCGTGGCTATGCCCGGCAGATGTTTGGCCCGGGCGTGGACAACGCCATCGAGAAGTACCTCGTGCCCAGCCGCGAACTGTTGGCGGTCCTCCAGCTCTGGAGAGCCAGTCAGCAGATCGTCTTCCGGTACGACGTCATTCCGGGTCCGAAAGTGTTTGAAACCCAGATCCACGGGAAGCGGTTCGAGATGTACAACGATACCGTGTTGGGCTTCAACAAGTCGGGCAAGGAAGTGGCGCGTATTCAGGTCGAAGAGCCGATCTACATCAGACCCGCAGAACG
>CAZEHM010000017.1:0-24724 GCA_964512025.1 uncultured Nitrospira sp.
ATTTGAAGATTGGGGATACGGTCGCCTGGGCTCACCGCGCATTGAGGAACTTATCGCAGCCCACCGGCTTTTTGTCGCAACGGGATTCGCCGACCAGGTCAGAACCGGCCTGGATCGACTCACACTCGATATCGCGAAATGGCGCACCGTTCTGCGCGAGGCGCGCACACTTCCGATCAAGATGCTGGCGACGGTGATGATCGAAGACAACGTCGAGCTTCTGTCGCGAATACTAAGCCAGACCACGGTCGACAAACATGTGCTGACTCAAGGTCTGAGCCTTCTTCAGCCGCTGACCGGGATTGAGTATTCACTGCGCTGGCCGATTCAAAACGAGTTCATGATGGGCTACCACGAGAGCCGCAGGGAAACCATCAAAGGACCGCGGCAGCCGCAGAGCGACACTCCGGAACTGGCCACAGTGACCACCCTGGCGCATCTACCGCCTGACGCATTTCAAAAAATTGCTCACCCCAAAAACCATGCGGGGTTGTGGTTGACCTCCAACGGACAACGAACCTGGGATGCCTACGCGAGCTTCTACGACACCACGATCAAAACGGCTGAAACAATTCACAGCCCGCTTCCTCGCCTCCGCGATATCGCCAAACACTCCCCGCGCACGTTTCTCGAACGTCTTGCCGACCCCATGGAATTCGAGCCGCAGTGGGAACCCTTCAGCCAACGTCTGGTTGAAACCGACGCCCGCCTCCGCCTGGTCTCGCTGCAGATTCTTATGAGAAAACCTACAGCCACCGCTACCATCCCGACCCGGCTCGCGGAAGTCGGTTCGATGTATTTTGATCCCTTCACAGGACTCCCCATGCTCTGGAGCCCGACTCAGAAGAAGCTCTACAGTACAGGGAAAGACAGACTCGATGACGGGGGGGACTTGAACTTCGATATCAGCGTGCCACTGCCACCGACCCTGGCAACACCGGCGTCCTAAGAGCCCCGCTCTCCGATGAAACTCAGGATTACTCTCTAGCTCAGCGCCGCTTTTGGTACTTAACCTTCAAGACCAATATGGCAAGCGTCAGGACGAAGGTGATCGCATTCGTCGCAATGATCGGCCACGCCATCAAATACAGACCATAGATCAACCAGAGGAATACGCCGGTCGTAAACGTCAACAGCATCGCCAGCGACATATCATCGGCAGACTTCGTCCTCCAGGTGCGCTCGAGTTGCGGCAGAAACGCAATCGTCGTCAACGTCCCGGCAACAAATCCGATCCAATTTGCGATCTCCATTTCGCTTCCTCTCAGACTCTTTCCAAGAACCGCCTCCACCATAAGGCCAGGCACTTGTCACAGTTCATCCTCTTGTGCTATTTTACCGAGCTATTCAATCGCTCGATCACTCAGAAGGAGCACTACCGTGGCATTCTCTTGCGATCTTTGTCAGAAGAAACCAAAGTCCGGCAACAACGTCAGTCACGCGAACAACAAGACTAAGCGGGTATTCAACCCCAACATTCAGACTGTTCGCGCAGTCGTAGAAGGCGCAAACAAGAAGATCCGCGTCTGCACGCGCTGCCTCCGTTCTGGACTGGTCAAGAAGGCGGTCTAGTCCCTCTTCCGCCCCTTTCATTTTCACGGCATTGAAAGCAGGACTCCGCCTCCACGCTCAACTGAGGTGATCCCCCCTGGGGATCATCGGGAGATAGCGTGAGGGTCCTGCGGTCCCTTATGCCCGTCAGAGTAAACCCCGCTTCGCCCTTTGCATCCAGCTCTGACCTTTCCCGACTGAACCAACAATCAGAGTTCTTTGGTGCATACTCCCTCTAACGAGCGGGCTGATGCCTGACTTCAATCTCACGAAGGCTTTGCGTATACGGAGCACAGACCTCTTTGGTTTTGGGAGGCTCGTCCTGATACTTCGCCAAGCAGAGCCGATAGGCCTTCAGCAGTTCGGCCTTCTCATCCTGAATATCCGCGGTCGATTTCAACACGCGATATTCCTCGTAGTAATGGCACCCGGTGGAGGATGCCACCAAAACAGACAGGCTGAATACGGTTACCCACAGGCGCATTCGACACCCAGCAGGGAATAGAAAAAAGGACCTGGAACCGCTTCGGCTCACAAGTCCTCCATTCAACTCAACGGTGACGTTTCAAAAGGGATATTGGAGCGGGCGATGGGATTTGAACCCACGACAACTTGCTTGGGAAGCAAGGACTCTACCACTGAGCTACGCCCGCTCACTGTACATTGCCACCTGACTCCCTCTTTATACAGGAAGCTCTGTCGAGTGTCCAGGGTACGATAGTGTGCCTGATGACATCTCTAAAGCCACTCGTTGACAGAATAACCATCCATACCAGGCTCACATTGACAGAACTTATGCTCACTTCTACACTTTCACCTCTACCATGCCATTGAACCTTTCCTCACCAGCCACGACATACGGTTACTATCGCCGTTCGATACATCCGGAAACTCGTACACCTTCACAACGTAGGAGGCATCATGAGTGAATCCAACCAGGAGCTTGGTCGCCCGAAAAATACGGAGCTCTCCCGCCGTGATCTGTTCCGTACTGCCGGCATGGCTGCCGGGGGCGCCCTGTTGCTCGGACTGCCGAAATTTCTCAGCGGCGGAGCGAGCGAAGCCGAAGCGGCACTTGCCCCACGCCCGCTTGGATCGACTAACGTCGCATTGGAGCTGGACGGCCAATACGCCTGTTCCGTGCGATCCGCAGCGGGAGGAAATGCCTTTGCGGAACTCGTCATGGAGAACCTCGGGCCGGAGTACATTCAGCGAAAACGTCCGGGACAGGTCAGGTTTGAAGATATTCTGATCGAGATACCTCTGGGGGAAGAATCGAAATTATTGGGCAGCTGGGTTGCAGATTTCCTGAACAAATCGGCCACACCGAGGAATGGGGCCATTACATACGCAGACTTCAACCTGAACGAGTTCAAGCGGCTGGAGTTTTCCAACGCGGTTCTGACGGAAGTAGCCTTGCCTGCCGCAGATGCCACGGAAGGCAAGAGCGCCGCATTACTCACACTTCGCATCACCCCGCAAAGCACCCGCCTGGCCGGCTCCTCAGGCAAGAAAGCTCAAGGGGCGCTCGGCACCAAACAGAAGGCCGTCGTTTCTGGAAATTTCCGCTTCAACGTGCAGGGACTCGAGAATGCCTGTGCACGTATTTCAAAAGTTCAAGGGATTGCGGCTAAGCGCGCAAAGACTGTTGAGACCGTCGGACAGCCGCGCCTGCGGGAAAATACACTCGGGATACTCGATTGTTCACTCGTCAGCATCTTCCTCCCGGAGACTGATGCCGGTCCGTTCTACACCTGGTTTGACGAGACGATCCTGAAAGGGAAAGCGAACGGAGAGCGAGGCGGCTTACTCGAATGGCTTGACCCGACCCTGAAGAATGTCCTGGCTTCGGCACAGCTGGGCGGGCTCGGGATTCTTCGCTTCGCTCCGGAGCCGGTGAAAGCCGGAGGGGATAAGATAAGTCTGGTCCAGGTCGACATGTACTGCGAAACCATCAATCTGACCCTGTAACCGCCACTGAGCATCGTCCGGCATCACAAGACCCGATGGAGGATATTATGG
Organism: uncultured Nitrospira sp.; assembly: GCA_964512025.1. Lineage (GTDB taxonomy): Bacteria > Nitrospirota > Nitrospiria > Nitrospirales > Nitrospiraceae > Nitrospira_D. Next base: position 3,574 of record CAZEHM010000017.1, read on the forward strand.
CGAGGCGAGCGCGACCACTGGCCATCGCCGTCATTCGTACGATTGGAGGCTAACGATGAACTCTGTATGGGCTCTTGGCATTCGATGTGCGCTCGCAGCGCTGCTTGGTCTCTGGTTCGGCAGTGCCTCCGCTGCAGACGACATCACCGAACGGGCAGTACCCGCTCCTCCGCAGCTGCGGTTAACACCTTCCATGCCAGGCGCTGCACGTAGTGCATCCGGTGGCACAGCGGAAGGAGCGGTCAGCGGAGGGGCAAGTGCGGCTGGTACGGCCGGGAGTGCCTCCGGAGGAGCAGCCCTTGGCGGAACAACAGGCGCACAAGTTTCGGTTGAACAACAGATGGGACTTTTACAACAACGAATCATGGCACTTGAATCCCAAATTGCCATGCTACAGTCAGTATTGATCGTTACCCCGACCGGAACGACGCTGCAAGCCCCCACGCTCTTGCTGCAAAGCCTCAACGGCACCATCATTGAGTCACAAAAAAACGTGTCACTGAGGGCCGGTCAACATCTGTCTGTCGACACGGCGGAAAATCTCTCGATGAGAACAGGCGCGGCAACGACCTTCCAGAGCGGAGGCACGTTGGACGTCAAGGGCTCTTCTATACGCTTGAACGGTGGCACCAAACCGCTTGCGACGCTGGGGAGTCAGGTACAGATTGTCCCCGGGCAATCAATCGGCCAGGTGATCACCGGCAGTCCGACGATCCTCGGAAACTGATCACGGTACGGAAAGGACGGGGTGTGCAAGGAAGACAAGGAGATGTCATTGTGAGCCCTCACATTCTATAATATCCCCGTCCCGGCAGCGAGGTACCAATGGCACGCCCTCCCTTTCAACCCGAACCATCCCGCATATTCTCAGCGCTGAACCACCAGCCCCCTTGCCGGCTTACTTGCGTACTGGCGCTCGCCGGCCTCTTGTTGCTTGGATTCTGGAGCTCCCCCTGCGGAGCCGAAACCAAGCGCGGGGTGAAAGTGACCAATATCGACGGCAAGTCGCCCGCAGAATTCGTCGCCGGGCGTAGCGGAAAATCCTGGGCGGTGGTGATCGGCGTGAATGCCTATCAACATGTGCCGAATCTGACTTACGCCGTTGCCGACGCCAAGAGCATCTCGGACCTCTTCGCAAAAAAAGGCTTCAAGGTCACCTCCCTCTATGACGGGGCTGCCACGCGCAAGGCCATTCTGCATGCACTCGGCGATCAATTGCCGGCTGAGGTGGGAGAGCAGGACCAGGTCGTGATTTTTTTCGCCGGCCATGGTGAAACGAAGAAGTATGGAGCGGGCAACGCCATGGGCTATCTCCTGCCGGTCGATGCCGAAGCCAACGCGCTGAGTGGAACGGCCATCGACATGGGCCTCATCCAGTCACTGGCACAAGCCCTTCCGGCCAAGCAAATTCTTTTCCTGATCGACTCATGCTACGGCGGAATCGCCGGCCAGCGTTTTCGCAGCCTCTCTCCGACCGCCGAGTCCTACCTGAAACTCATCACGAGAGAGAAGGGCCGGCAGCTCTTGACCGCCGGGGGAGCCGACCAGCAGGCGGTTGAAAGTCCGACCTGGGGACACAGCGCGTTCACCTATTATCTGCTTGAAGGGTTGGGAAAAGGCCTGGCCGACCTGAATGAGGATGGAGTGATTCCGACATCCGAGCTTTATACCTATCTCGACCAGCGCGTATATGCGGCGGCTCACCTGCTCGGTCACACCCAACGGCCGCAATTTTGGTCGCTCACTCCTGAGCAGGGAGAATTCGTCTTCATCCCCGATCAAGCGACGGCGCGACACTCGCAGGAACCTCAGCGGGCCGACCCGAAGGAGTCCGCTTCAGAGATCGCCCGGCTGCATGCGGAGCTGGAAAAAGTCACCGCGCAATTGAAGCAGTACACCGAGGAGCCGCCGTCAAAGCCATCGGTCCCGAACAAACCGGAACCGAAGGTTCAGCCCGACACCAAGAGCGTCAGGAAAGATCCGCCGTCGCTTGAAAAATCCTGCAACGCCGGCGAGGGCGACAAATGCTTCCGGCTGGCCAGCCGGTACCTGCTGGGCGACGCGGTGCCGAAGGATATTCCGCGCGGAGCCAAATTCTTCGAGAAAGGATGCAGGAAGGGCGACCTGAACAGTTGCGCGGCACTCGGCTCGCTGTTTTGGATGGGCGAAGGCGTTCCCCAGGATCGCGCACTCGCCCGTGCGCTCTGGAGCTATGCCTGCAAGAACGGCAACCAAAAGGCCTGCGACATGATGTCGTCAGCCGAGGAAGCGGCCGGCTGATCAGCCGGCCGGAACAAACAGACTCGGATTATTTCGCACTCTCGGCTGAAGCGTCTTTGGATTTCTCCGCCGCGGGCTTGGCCTTGGAATCGTCGGACCCGCCGATGCTGCGCACCCAGTTCATCAACCCGCCCATCGTCGTCGGCTCTTCAGCTTTCTGAACCTGTGTCACCTTCGTGATTTTCGACAATTCGCGGCGGATCGCCGTATCGAGATTCGTCACAAACGTGTTGTACTTTTTATTGATCTTATTTCCGTCGTATTTGAGGTTTTGACTGCTCTTATAATGGATCCCATAGGACTGTTTCGTGTACGGAATCGCCACAACCGCCGACGCATTGCCGGCTTGATAGGTCCCCTGGATCTCACCCGGTTTCGTGGCCACCATCTTCATATTCAGCCCTTTCCCGGCGTCCATGATCGCAGCCTTGACCTGCTCGATCGTCACCGGAGCTTCAGCCCCCGTCTCGATTTTGTTGTCGGTAATTTCAAACAACGGCGCCGTACATCCGGCAACCAAGACGACTAAGACCAGCCCTTTCGCGATCTGCGCTATCCGCTCTCTCATATGCAAGGCCTCCTCCCGAAACAGAATCCATTCGTGACCAACCAGGAATGTCTCAAAGCTACCTCAACCCGGATAAAAAGCCAAGATCCACCGATGAATGGACGACACGGTCAGATTCCACCATCGTGGCATGTCCCCGCGGTTTGGAAATACGATAACCGGCCGATTCGTTGACAAGAATGACCCTGCCGCCTACACTCCCGCCACGACAACTTGAACATTTCCCGTCCATGGCCCGACCAACGATTGTTGACACGATGACAAACGTTGCAGGCATCTTCGATACGCCACCCTTTCCACGACCGATTCAGTTCTTATCGAGAGGAGGTTCTACATGATTCTGCTGCGTCTCCTTGCCGTGAGCGGGGCCCTCACGATTGCCGCCACGGGCGCCGTCGCGCCGGAGCTTCACGCCTTTTCCGTCATGGGTTGCGATTTCAATGTCGGCCAGAATCCCGAGAACTGCATCAAAGGCAAGGTCGATGCGCAGATCAGCGAAGCGAAGAACGATGCCAACCGGAGAATCGACGACGCCAACAAGAAAGCCCAGGACGCCCAGCGCCAGGCCGATGCGGCCCGGCAGGAACTGCAGAACAGCCCCTTCCTGGCAAAACTCCGCGGCGAACAGCAGATCCTGCAAGCCGTGCGCTCGCTGCAGATCGAACCGCTTATGCAATGCCTCGAAGCAGCCCGCGCGAGCGGCCGGACGGATGTCACGCAATATATTCAGCGGCTCAACGGGAATCCCGGAGACTTTGCGAAATGGGTCGTGGACGACATCTGGCGCCTGGTCGAATCGGATTTCGACCGATTGATGGCTGAAGAGCTGCAAGCCTTGCGCGCGCCGTCCTCCCAGATGGCACTCCGGATGAGCGATCCGGCCTACGGAATGATGAAATTCCGTCGTATGGCGGAAAAGCACGAAGGCGCTCGATGTCTTCTCCAGCAGATGAATCCCCGCTTGCCGGATGTCCAGCGTGCCGCAGCCGAGATGCAGGCGTCCGTTCGTGCCAAAACGGACGCGCTCTATACACAACGTCTGAAACCGCTGGTCGATGAGGCCGTCGGCAAAGGCCTTCGCGCAGCGATCGGCGCGGGCATGCGAAAAAGCGGCGTCCAATTACCGGCATCGGCCGCTGCCTGGTCCCCGGTGGGAGGCGCCTCCACCCAGCCAGCAGGAAATACCGGCAATTCGTCGGCCATGCAGGTCGCCCCCAGCGCGCCTCAGCTGTTTCAACAGACGCCGGCCCAGGGGATGATTCGCAGCCGCAGTGTCGAGGAGGGAGACCAGGCTCTGCCGGACGAGATCACTTCACGAGGCCTGACGGACGTGAAAGATCTGTTCCCAGGCCCTGGGGAGGTCAAGACGGTCGCCACGGGTGTCCTCTCGGAATACCTGCTCAATCCGCCGGCCGTGCATCAATCCGCCGATCGGGTGCACCAACTGGCGGTCGCGCTCAATACCCCGAATAACCCTGGCGTGCCCCCTGCCCTGGCGGCCTTGCGCACCTCTCTCGACAATACGTTTCAGCTGCCGGCCGTGGCCTATCTCGATATCGGCATCGAGATCATCCGCTTTACCGGGCACAAGTTCATCGACAGCGAGCGGGCCGAAATCGATCTCGGCGGCGGCATGGCCATTCCCCCTGGAGGAGCCTTCATGGTGGAAGCCGCCATCAAGTCGCTCGGGTCGGTTGAAAACACGGTCGATGAAGTCGCCGGAGCCGCGTGCGGCCTGATTCCGGAAGCCGGCGCAGCCGTCTGCGATGCCGCGCTGTGGGTGGTCGAAAAGGGATGGGAATGGGTCGGGCGACCGGCACTCAAACAGGGTGTCCTGTTCGGTATGAACAAAGCCTATGATGTATTTATCGACAAAGTCAAAGACAGCATGCATCGCACCGACGGTGCCAATGCGAATGCCATCCTGGACGATCTGCGCCGGCAGGCCGGCCCCTTCGCCCCGATCGTGGATAACCTGCAGAAAGAAGCGATCTTGTTCCTGGCGGAATCGTATGTAAAGGAGACGCGGCTGGCGATCGAGCATTACAACGTCAGCGTGCGCGAATTGGCCGAGGCCTCGGCGAGACCGCGGTAACAATTATTCGAACCTTCCGGCAAATCCGGGCGACCCACGGAAGCAAGCGGACAGGATGAACCGGTTCGAAGCATATTTCCAACACCCACAAGGAGCACAGCCATGACGACTCCCCATGACAATGACCACGCTGCTTCCGGCCCCTCACGGCGCAACTTCCTGAAATTCTCCGCCCTGCTCGCCGCAAGTGTCGGGCTGCACGGCCTGCCGCGGCTCACGGAAACGGCCACCGCCGCCATCGATGCGCGTACCTATGCTTCCAACCGGTTCGCCGTTGAACTCGACGGCGTACTGCTGGACTTGATCAAGTCGGTGGAGGGCGGATTTGCCAGAGCCGACGTCATTCAGGAAAAAATCAGTGCATCCCAATTCCCCAAGAAACACTTAGGCAGTCCGAAATACTCCGACATCGTCCTGCAGTGCGACCCAGCCCTTCCGCCCCCCTTCATGAACTGGATTGCCGCCTCCCTTGCCTTGGCCTACGCGAGAAAAAACGGGGCGATCGTCACCGCGGATTTCGACATGAAGGAACGCTCCCGGCTTGAGTTTTTCAATGCGCTCTTATCGGAGCTGACGATTCCGGCCTGCGATGCCAGCTCAAAAGAGCCGGGCTATCTGACCGTCAAGCTCTCGCCGGAATACACCAGGCCTGTCGCAGGGAAAAGCACCGTACTACCGGCATCCCTCGCCGCGGCCAAGCAGCAGAAGGCCTGGCTGCCGGCAAACTTCCGCCTGCAAATCCAGGGGCTCGAAGCCGCCTGCACCCGCGTCAACAAGATCGAGGCCCTGACGATCAAGCAAAAGGTCGCGGAGAATCCGATCGGAGATTTGCGAGACTACCAGAAAGAACCCGCTGCACTTGAGTTCCCCAACCTCGTCGTTACACTCCCGGAAGCCGACGCCGGCCCGTTCTACCAATGGTTCGATGATTTTGTCGTGAAAGGAAACACCGGTGACGACAAGGAACGGCCGGGATTCTTGGAACTGCTGTCGCCGGACCTCAAGACCGTCCTGTTGCGCATGAATTTCAGCCATCTCGGCATCTTCAGCTTCTCGCCCATGAAACAGGACGCGAGTGCGGACAGCATCGCGCGCGTGAAGGTGGAGATGTACTGCGAACAGATCACGATCAGCGCCGCCGCGCCAGCAACGCCGCCGCAAGGACAACCGGCCGTTCCACAGGGACAGATCCTGCCGCCAACCGGTTTGCAAAAACCTCTGCCTCGCCTCGGCCCGTAGCAAACGACCGGCCGGCCGGAACACGACGGTTCGCTCAGGCCGCTCTTGAGCGAACCGTCCCGACCGCGAAAACGACCGCCTACTTGCACAACGGATTGTGTCTGCCGTAGACTCCGCCAACTTTCACGTTCCTATCGACCGGAGTGATCCACTGCTATGGGACACATCGTGGTCGCCATGTCTTCCCCCGTCAACCATGAACCTTCGATTCCCCTCATTCGACTGACCCGTAACGTCCGGCATGAGTCGCTGACACGGCGTCCGGTGCACAGCACAACTCCAGGCTATGGGTTGGCCGTCCGGTGAGGGAGTGCCGTTTGAACTGGACACTACGCTAGCAAAGGAGATCCGGAGATGAATCTGCAACTCGTAGGAACCGCCCTCGTCCTCGCCCTTACCCTCTTGCCATTGCCGGGTCGGGCCGAGGAGGCTCCAGCCGATCCGAATGACCAAGTGCAGAGCCGTTCGATCAACGTGTTCGGGTGCGAGATTTCAATGGATGTGAACGCCGTGAAGCGCTGCCTGGACAACAAGATCGACGACATGGTGAAAGACGCCACGCGGCCGTTACGAGGTCAGCTCGATGATCTGCGCAGCACGATCGATAATCTGGGCCGGACCCCGGTGCTCGGATGCCGGATCACCCCGGATATCCGCCAAACCGCAGACTGCCTGAACGAGAAGGTCGACCGCCAAATTGCGCTGGAAGTCTCGAAAGCGAAAGCGATCGCCGAAGTGCAGGCCAAAAACCTGGAGCGCCAGAAGGAGAACCTGGAACGGCAATTGGCGGAGCTGCAAAAAATCCCGCAGCTGGCGCCCGTCGCCGGACAATTGAAAAACGACCTGGACGCGATCAATGCCTGCCTGACGGCCGCGTCCTCCGCCCAGCGCGACATGGTCCAACTCACGCAGCGCTTTGTATCCAATCCGCCCGCCTTCCCGCCCTATCTCATGATGGAAGTCTGGCAGCAAATGGAAGGCAACTTCGATCTGGTGATGCAGGAAGAACTCGCGGGACTGCGCGAATCTGCGCTCAACGGCAAACTACCGCAAGTCGATCAGGTCCTCGACCGTTCGGTCCGTGCGCTGAAAAAGCTTGGCGAACGCGACCCCTCCGCCAAATGTCTGTATGTCGCGATGGAACCGCATATTCCCGCGATGAAACAGGCCGCCCGCGTCGTGCAGCAGCAGATCGCCGATAAAACCATGCACCTGTTGCAAACCAAGGTGCTCCCCGCGATTCTCGACCCGGTCGGCCAGCAAATGGGCCAGGTATTCGGCCAGATCATGCAGTCCGACATGACAGGAAGCAGCCTCGGCCCCCTCCTGCCGAACCAGAAAGAACTGGACCGGATTATCCGGGGCGTGGCGGCGGAGCAGCTCATCCGGCCGAACCATGTCCGCAAGGTCGCCCAGAAAGTACGGGCGATGTCCGCGTCATTGGGCAATCAACAGCAGGCTCAAGCCTCCCTGCAGGACTTGCAGAAGGTACTGGACAAGCAGGAGATCTGGCCGGAGGAAGTGGCGATCCAGGTCGCCATGGAAATCCTGCGATTCTCCGGCCATAAATGGGTCGACAGCGACATGCCCGGAGCCGGCGCCTTCGTGGCGAACCTCGCCGTCTCGACGATCGGCACCTCGAAGGATACTGTGGGGAATGTCGTCGAAGCCGCCTGCGGGCTGATTCCGGAAGCCGGCGGCGCCATCTGTTCCATTTTCAAAGAATTGATCGAGGTGGCCTATAACTACGTCACCCCGGAAGCGATGAAGATTCTTATTTCAAACACCATGCATGGCGCCCTCGACCAGGGTATCAATGAGATCGCCAAAGCCTATATTCAAAAATACGATCCCCGGCAGGCGCGCCAGAACCTGGGCCCGTTCGCCTCGATTGTGAATGCGTTTCCGACCAGAGAGCTGGTGATCGGCTTTGCCACGAAGGATCGCTCGATCAAAGAAATGCAGTTGGCCCTGTTTGACTATAACGACAGTGTGCGGCAGTTTGCCGAAGCCGCCGCCCGTCGCTGACGCGAGATGCAGAGAGACGCTACAACCGACCATCTTAAGGAGCCGCAACGATGACCATGCGTGTGTTGACCTGGGTCATGCTTCTCAGCACCCTTGCCGTTTCGCCCTCGTACGGCTGGAAACTTGAGACCCATTACTGGCTGGCCAAAGAGGTCGTCAAGGAACTCGGGGCGACCAATGGATCGGTCAACATCCCCTCGAAATCGAGCTACTCGATCCCGCCCGGCTTGTACCAGGCCATTAAGGACAAGCCGGGAGACTATCTCATCGGCGTCCTCGGCCCCGACACCTATCCCGACATGGTGGCGGGGCAGATGACGACGCATCCGGGATTGGAAGCGACGCCTACAGATCCGAAGGACATTCTGCCTCCCGCGAAGAATGTGTTGGCAATGGCGGGACGGAACCTGCACGGACCACTCTGGGGCACGGACGATTGGCTCCAATGGGTCCGGTCACGCGCCCTGCTTCCGGCCGCGCCGGGCGTCTCCCCCCTCGCTCGTGAGCGCGAACTGGCGTTTGCCTATGGCTATCTTACGCATGCCGCCATGGACATGTGGGCGCACTCCTATGTCAATCTCTACTCCGGCGACGTCTTTTCATTGATGGACGAGCAGGAAGTGGAATTCCGTCACATGGCGATCGAAACCTTCGTCAAACGGACTCACCAGGCCATCTTTGCCGCTCCAGTCGAATTGACGCAGGAACAGGCGGCCATACAACTGCGCAGCAAACTTCGCAACCCCCTGAGCCTGGCCACCCCGCCCATCGACGAGCTGTCGCGGCTCACCGCCCCCGTCGACTTTGTCCGCACCACGTTGATCCTCAATGCCAACGTGGCCAATCAGTATGCGCGCGAACTGTCCACCCTCCATCTCTTCGCGATGTATGTGTACTGGGCGGAAGTCGGAGAAATCCGTTCCCGCCTGCAGCCCCTCCGTACGCTGGTCACTGCGGCAGCCCAGGACGCCGATCGCAAAGTGCGTGAGGCCGAGGCCGCGTTCGATGTGGCCGATGCGGCGCTGAAAGCCACCGGGCAGGCCTACTCCGTAGCATACGATGTCTTTAAACAAGCGGAACAGGCGGTCCTGAATGCCGAGTCCGCGCTGGACAAGGCGATTCAGGACACCCGGCGGGCGTTCAATCTCGGGAACAATATCGACAGCTGGCCGCCGCCGGCAAAACTCGCCATCAAAGTCGCGCAGGACGCTTTGCAGGCCGCCCACAACGCGCTGGCCTCAGCCAGAAACGAATATAATCGTCAAAAGGATAAGCGGGACCGGCTGCAGGCGGATCAGGAACGGGCGCTCCGCAAAGCGGACACCGAGAAAGCGGCCCGCACCGCGATCAGACAAGTGCGGGATCAATCCTTGAACGTCATCGACGGCGGCGTGAATGCCTGGCAGGAGGGCATCGAAGACGCCGTCGACGCGTATATTCTGGCCTGGGAGGACACGTCGAAAGAATTGATGCGCCCCCCGGAGAGACGAGTGTCCCCAGCCGGAGATATCACCGAACCGCTGAAAGAATGGACCGTCTGCTGGGGACCCACATTCGGATTGCCGGTGCTCGCGCAGATCGCTCCGGTTTGTCAAAAAGCCCGGTCCAACTATCTCACCGCTTCAGATCAGATCAAGCAGCTCCTTCAAAATGCGCTGATCCCCGGACCGGTCCGGGAAGCGCTTGAGGAACTCGACAGGCTGGCAAACCGAGCCGTCCAACAAATCATCCCTGAAGCCGCAAAGATGGTGTCGGCAACCATCCGCATCGACAACGGCGCCATTGCCGGCTATGCGCGCTCCATCGTCAACCTCCGCATGAAAGAACCGACCACCCCTGAGATCGATGCGGAATTCGCCGACGACATCTCCGGCAAGCGTCTCGCCACATTCCCCTCTCGCTTTACCGACCTGCTCTACCAGGATATGGGACTCCCGCCGCCGAACAACGGCCAGCCCCATACCGGCAAATCGCTGGGCGATCTCCCGAGCTTTGCCGCACTGCAAAACGCCTTTACGATGGCCAAGCTGGTGTTATTGGACGGCGGCGATTTGAACCGCCTGACGCTCGCCCCCGTTGTCGGTTTCCGGGATTCGAGAATGCCGAAGACCGCAGCCCCTCCTCCGCTCAAGCCCTACAACGTTCAGGCGCCGGCCGGTGAAATTCTCATCGGAGCGGTACGGAGTATCGACGGAGACCACCAGTGGCAGAAACTGGCACCGCTGTTGCCGAGAAAAACACCGATCGATTGTTCACCCAGGAAACCATGCGCTCCGAGAACCTTCGGATATGACGGGAGTGAACCAGGGAAAAGCGGACTCCGGCTCTGGCGGGATCCTGAACTTCGCCAGACAGTCTTCAACAAGATCTTCCAAGGCCCTCTGACCCCGGGCTTGGTCTCCGCGCTCGGGCCTCAACAGCTCTCACGCGGGATCGGAATTTGTGCGAGCGACCCGTTCCCGCCCACCAATGGCCCGGATATCTGTCGCGACGGACCGCCCAGAACAGGCCAGCCGCTCATGCCCCAGGGACAAATGCTCGCTCCGGAGATGCCTCCGAAACAATCGTTTCCGCCGAGATAGCTGACCGTTCATCGGACAGATGTTCCGGATACGGAACGAGTTGAACGGTGAGGAGCGTCTGACGACGGAGATAGTCGCCGACGATAAGGACGGAGCACCCCTGAGGCCGGCCTGTTCCCGCTATTGCGGATAGCGTGGATCACTCACAGCGCGCGTTCGAGCCGAACGGTTCATGATGGTCTACCAGTACGGCGAACGGCGTCGAATACCAGCACTCGTTTTTCTGATTGCACTCGCCTACAGCAAACCCAAAGACCGACGCTCCATCATGGGTCCTGACATACGGACGTTTTAGAATGCAGGACGTCAGAATAGACGTTCGAACGGCGCTCTGAATCAGATTGCGTTGTTCGCATGCCGAGGGACTCATCCGTAACAGCCTATCTTTGGCGGCTTCCGGCGAGACCGGATCCCGTTCCGTCACAATGCACACCTTGACCGATTTGACATCCTGAGGCCGGCTCAACTGCCATGACATGCGAAGTTCCGCAACGCCGTTCGGCGGATTGGGCACAAGGTCAACCGCGTGATTTAAGATAGGCGGCGAGAGCACATTCTGAATATCGACTTGCCCCCATCCATTCGGCTGCGCTTGCCAGGTGCAGCGCAGGTCATCCGGGAGCGGGCTGCTGGACACCTGATCCAGTTGCACATGCGTACAGGCGGCCACGGTCCACCGTACCTGTTTTCCTCGAAACTGCGGCAGATCATGCAGCACTCGATATTCAGGCCCGCCGACAGCGGCGATCAACGGATTCGCTGCTGTCGACACAGTCGCTGTCGTCGTACAACTGCTCGATGGACCATCGTACAGACAAAACAGATACGCCCGGGCTCCCGTCACGGGTGTCCAATAGAAAGCGTAGTGCAGCACCGTAGGATCGCTTCCCGGCGCGCGTCCGAGACCTGCCAATTGAGGGGGCGGCAGCGTCCAATACAGCGTGCGTGCGGGTGAAGCCGCACACCGGATAGAAACGAGGCCCCCTTGCACCGGCGGCGGATCTCCGGGACGGGAGGCTTGAGGCACACCCGATCTCATCGTAAGCGTCACGCAAGCCTCAACCGACCATTTCAGACTCTTTCCGAGGAACTTCGCGACGGACAGCCCGGCCGGCGGAGACAGGGTCCCCGCTTGCGCGCCGACCGAGTACGACTCACTGGCAGGATCTTGACAGGTCTTCGTCGCTTCGAAAACGCAGACCCGATACGACGTGACAGGGCTCGCCGGCGAACCGGGCTGCCACTTGAATTGAACCGCGGCGGCATTCCCCTCGGGGGCGGTGATGACCGCGCCATCGGCCGGCTCGATCATGACCGGCGAAGCCGGCTGGACCGATTGCTGGCCAGGAAGAAGTCCGCTTCCGGGCAGGATCGGAACGCCCCGCTCAACCGGCACATCTTCGGAGTTGGCCTGAGCCCATACTCCCGTCACGGCGCACACGATGAGACACCCCTGTGCAATCACCCGCCATCCGGTCTGCATCTTCGTTGCGCGCCCCCCTTCACTATTGCTCCATCCAGTGCGGAATCGAATGTTTACCCGCCTAATTCTGCGCGATCTTCGAACCCTTCATCGTGAGATTGCCGCTGGATTTCACTGCGATATCCTTGCCCAACATTTCTATATTCCCGTCGCGCCGGAGAGTCAGCAGCGCATCTCCCACCTGGATGGTTCCCGTCTGCGCCGCCACGAACTGGAACATCGTGCCCACATTCGTCACGAGCGATTTCCCGACCTGAATCAACACGTCTTCGCCGGCCGTCAGCCGGGCCGCCTTCGCACTTTGCAATAGGAAGTTTTGTCCAGCCCGTATCGATAGATCTTTGGCGCTTTCCCATACCGTATTGCCGCCCACTGTCGACTGCATATTCCTGCCCACCGACCACTGCACGTCGGTCCCCACCGTGCTCGACCAGGCCCCTCCGACGGTGGTCTGCGCATTTCCGCCACTGATGATTGCGAGGTTCTGCCCCGTTCGCACCGTGACATCCGTCGCCGCTTCAATGGCGAGGGATCGTCCGGCGCGTTGCACCATATCGCCGGCCGAGACGATAGCGACGGAAGGCCCCAGGATCGACACCCGTTCATTTCCCGTCGCTCCCTCGAACACCAATTCTGTCCTGGCGCCATTCGGCCCCTGCTGCCGGAAGAGCGACAGATGTTTATTGGCCGGCAACGCCACCGGCGGCATGTCCTTGGCGTTGTACAGGCTGCCGACGACGACCGGTCGTCTAGGATCGCCGTATTCAAACGCGACAAGCACCTCTTCCCCCACATCGGGCAGCCACATCGCAGATGCACCGGCCCCCGTGGCAATCTGCGCAACCCGGACGAATCCGGCATCGCCCGGATCGTTTTGATTCGAATGGACAGGGCTTCTCCAGGGGAACCGCACTTTCACCCGGCCGTACTGATCGACGAATTTCGATTCACCGGGCGGCCCCAGGACGATTCCGGAAACAACACCGGCCACCACGGGAATCGGCGTGGTCGGCAACGGGCGAAACGCCACGTGCGACGGAAGACACCGGAACGTATTGCGGTACTCCTTGCCGCTTCGCTGATGCTCGACGGCGGTAATCACATACTCCTGATTGAAATCGGCCCTCGGGTGTCCGGAGAGCAGCACTTTGGTTCCGGCTTGCACGTGCGGGGATGTCGACTCGCCGCTGCACACCTGTCCCTCGGCCACTCGTGCCGCCAGCCGGATATTTGCCGCTGCCTGAGCCTCCGGTTTGGTTTCCACACCTGCGGGAAAGATGCGCTCGGCCAGATCAACGAACACCGGTGCCTGTGCCGCCATCGAGAGATCCGCCGCCGGCACCTGCCAATTATAGTCGCCGGTCTGCACCAGCCCGGAATGGAGCGCCTGACCGCGGCTGAACGACGTAATCGTCTGGCTGCTTCCCCCGAATGTCATCGGCCCCGGTCCGGACGTGGGGAACGCCGCATTGGTGTCACCGACGACGAATTTATCTCCCGCGGGACCGGCTTCCACGTGGTAATGCAATCCCGCTCCCTCGAGCAGGCGGGAGAGCAACTGGAAATCGCTCTCTTGATACTGGACGATCAAGGGTTCGACCGGCTGAGGGGCGGCCACCCGCAGTTCGACGTTTGCGACTCCGGCCTCTTCGAGCAACTGCAACACGATATCGGTGACTCGCTTGTCGTAAAACGTGCGGCTCGTCGTCCGGTACTTCAACCGTCCCGCGCTCGGCACGAGATGCAGGCGGTACAGACCGGGGCTTCCGGGACCATCGACCTGTTCGGCGCGTTCGATCATCCCGTTCACGATACGTCCCGCGGCGACTCCGATGGCGATCGGCTGCCCGACCGCCATCCCGACATTGAGGGCCCTGTCGCCCGTCGCCACGGTGACGTCGAATTCAAACGGTACGGAGACGCCTTCTTTCCCGGTGAAGTGGACGACCGATCCTTTCGTCAATGCTTCCACGACCGGATTGCCGGCGGCCTGTGCATCGGCAACGGCCCCGCTCGCAGGCACAACAGTCAATACAAGCAGTAGAGCAAGTCGACGCATACATTCTCTCCTGTGCACCCGGCGAGAGGCCTGTGATTCCATTACGGTCTGGGCGGATCGACCGGTTTCACACCCGGCATCATGCGATCTTTTTGCTGCACCGCGGGCAGCTTGTTCTGCATCGCATCGAGCTTCTGCTGCATCGCCCGTTCCTTCATCTGCACCGCATCGCGCTTGATGCCTTCATGACCGAGTTTCATTTGATTCGACCCTATGGGGGAGTCTGGCCCTGCGGCCAGGACCGCCTGCACATCTACCCCGACGGAGACACCCAACGTGGCGAGCGCAGCGGCCAACACAACGGCTTGCCCTTGCTGCTGATGCTTTGACTCCTTCATCATTCCCTCCCTGGTTGTGCGGTTCATCCCATCGACTCGATCCACTCATCGAGAGCCCGGATATGGACGGCCATCTTTCCTTCGACATTCTCAGGTATCGGCGCATTGTGCCGGACGCAATATTGCGTTACGATGCGGTCCATATCGATCCATTCGGACATCACCTCTGCCTCAGATGCCATCACCCGTCCGGCGACCTCCTCCAGATCGCGCTGCAGTCCCCCGTCTTCTCGCACCACCCGAGATAGCACCACAGTCATGCGCCCGACCACGTCCACGTAGCGGTCGACCGCCTCAATAAACGGACCGGCGCCTTGTCGCGATAAGAAATCCTCCACGGTCCCTGCCGTGCCGTATTCCCCTTCCGTCTGCGGATGCGGCTCTACCTCGCGAAACGATTCGACCCCGTCGGCGGTCACCCGTCGTCCGAGCGGATACAGGCGGCACACCAGCGGACGATCCGGATGCACCCCGCAGCCTTCCGGGGTCAGGAACACACAGGCCCCATCCTCCTCCGTTCGGCGCAGCACCGTTCCGCTCCGCTCCGTATAACGCGGCAGAAACTCCGTCGTGCTCATACCGCGGTTCCCGGCGAGCCGCGCCACTTCATAGGGATTGAGCTGGATGATCTTGTCGTGGCAACAACGGCGGCAGGCATGACAGACGTACGAAAACGGGCTGTCGCGCCGATACATGATGTCCAATGGCCGCATTGGCAACTCGCGCGTCATCACATTTCTTCTTGCTGCTTACTACTGAATGGCCAGCCACGCATCCATGGCCATGCCTTTATTGAGCTGATCGATGATCTCGATCTGCTGGAACGTCAGTTCGATGGACTCATAGGCCGGAGCTTTGCCCGTTTTTTCTTCGACCACACCGTTGTCCGAATGATGCGTGATGCTCGCCACGGAGGCGTTCGTCAGCTTGACCGTGTGATCCAGAACCATTTGACCGGTCGCGCTGATCGAGAAGAAGTCGATGGTGACATTGGAAAGCACTTCGTTCATCACGAGCGCGGTGAAGAACTGCGTAGAAGAAGCGCCCCAGGGCTTAATGATCCGAACCGGCCGATGCTGCCGTTTGCCGGTCGCCAGCCCGGACGCCGGATCCCGGGGACTCACCACGCTATAGTCGAATGTGAGCCCGACAATCTTACCCTCCAGCCCTTTTTGCCGCGCCTCTCCTTTAAAGACTCCCTGTCGAGCGCCGACCGCCGAAAAGTAAAACTCCTGCGCTGCGTCCGCCACGACGGTTTGCATCACCGACAGCACCAACACCCCGAGCGCCACACCCATCATTTTCATTCGCATCACGCACCTCCCTTATGACAGAAATAGTTCATCCGGCAATGTCACTCTCCGGCGCACCGCCTGTATCCGTTCTACCGGCCGGCCCCGGCCCCGTCGGAAACCGGCAGATCGGTTTGTTCGGCCGGCTGCGAGCGGGCGCCGGCACCACCGTCCGCCGACTTCTTTTTCTTCTTCGAAAAGAGCCCCCGAGACTGCACGCCCTGTTCATCGGTTGCCGGTTCCGGGGCCGCATTGACGGAGTCTTTGAGCGCTTTCCCCGGCTTGAACTTCGGCACCTTCCGGCTTTGAACCTCACCGGACTCCTCCGTCGCCATCCCCTGGGCAGTTGAACGTTTCTTGTCCGGCGGAAGCGACTGATAGCCCGGAACTGCCCGCGTCCCGGCTTCCTCGTCCGCCCGCGTGTCGAGAGGCAGGCCCATCATTCCGACAACGCAGGCCACCGAGGCTGCGAGTGTCATCTGCTTAAAACGATTCATCGTCCCTGTCCTCCTCTGGTTTCGACAAGTCACCCGCCCGTATCGATCCACGACCGCATGAGCATCCCGTCCGCGCTACGTCAGCGCCGCAATCATCAGAGTGCCGTTCGCAATCTGGTAATCGAGGCGAATCCTGGCTTTCTCTCCCCGAGGCGGGATCGTCAACGTGACGCCGAGATGCTTCTGGGCGGCCAGATCCAGATTCGCGTTCAATTGCGCGATATCCTTTGGACCGAGCTGCATGATCAAAGCCCGTTGCTTATCGTTCAGGACATAGCGGGATTCGAGATAGGCCGGCAGGCTTTGTTTCATCGCTTCGATTTCCTTTAGAAACTCCGGCGTCTTCTGTACCGACATAAACCGCGCCGAGAATGCCTCCGCCGTCAACAACGGTTTGCCCAGCCGTTGTGATTCAGCCAACGCCTCTCTCAAGTTCAACCCGCTGAAACAGCCGATCGCGGCGATCACGCCGCCGGCATAGAGCAATTGCCGGCGGCTCACTCCTGTCTGGTCTGCCTCATCGTTGTCCATGACACCCTCCATCCCATGAATGAATTCGCTTCGGCTACGGCACCACAAGACCGTCGGGCACGCCCTTGGGACCTTGGATCAGCATGGAGATCGAGTAATCCACAGTCGGAGAACTGCCTCCGGAAAACATGTTGGAGGCCCAGCAATCCACCCAGAATCTCACATTCATATGCGGCCGATCGGTGCCGACGTGGCTCTCCTCGAGAGAGACCCCGCCGTCCGTAAATGCGGGGAAGGACAGGTACACCAGAGGCGTTTGGCTCACCACCCACCCGTTTTTCAGACGGGCGTTCATATAGATCTGGTCATTCCCCACCGGCCCCCAGAACATGAACTGATGCGTACGACGGACGTAGTACCCGTTTTGATTAAACACCGTCACTCCGTTGAACTGTTGCAGTTGCGACTCCATCATGCGAGTGACCTGCCGCAACTCCAGCGCCGGATTGAAACGGAACGGCGCCAGGTTACTGTTGACGCTCTCCGCCGGACGTCGGACGTACACGGTCCCGTTGAACCCCAGCACTCCGGACGCGTCCGGCACGGTCGTAAAAATCTGCGTGTCGCTCCAGATCGCGGCGGCCGGCGCCACGATGTCTTTGCCCGGCGCGATCACGAAATGAACCTCGCCGCCGGTTCCGAACCCGCTCCCGGTAATCATGACCGGATCGCCGGGCTGCCCCTGGGCCACGTTCACCGACGCAATCACCGGATTGGGCACCGCAGGAGGGGCCATCGGAACGATCTTCAACGTCCGCTGCGGCATCGTCAGCGCGCGCGTGCCGACTTCGCCTTCCGCCGCCGCGCCGGACTCCGCCGCCGCGCCGTCGCTTTCTTCAATGCCGCGCGGGCGAACCTGCCCTCCCATCTGATTCTGCTGATTTTGCAGCCGCTCGAACTGCGGGCGGATCTGCGCATGGAGCGAGGCACGCCGATCCGTCTGCTGCCGGTCGAATTGCGACTTGTGCTGCTGGAAATCTGCATCCATCTTCGCCGCCGTTTGCGCCGCCGCCTGTTGCCACTCCTGTTCCGTCGGTTCTCTCCGCTGTTTGGCCCTTGCACGAATGCCCTGATCCAGCGCCGCCGGATTCACTGGTGGATGCTGAATATTGATCATGCCCTCGGCTCGTCCTCCCAGCGGTAGCGGCACCGGTTGAGCCAGCCGGATCTGCACTCTCCAAAATGGACTATTCTGCACGTCCTGAGGTGTGACCATGTAACTCAGACGAACCGGACCGCTTCCCTGCTGACTCAACGGCTGGGACGCCATGCCCTGCAAGGTGGCCGTCACCGGCACGCCCTGGCTTTGAATCTCGACGACCACGGGGCCCGGCTGCGTCACCGCAAAACCGAAGGACGCGACCTCCGGTCCCCGGACTTCAAACCTCTGCGGGAACGTCGGCAGCTGCGCATTCGGCTGGCCCGGAGCCGGCATGCCGGAATCCGCCGCCGAGACCGGCATTACCGGCAGTAAGCAGACAGCCAACGCGGCAAACAGGCCGACGCGAACCATCATTGAACGGGATTGCGGTTGATGAACCATGATGTTCTCCTTTACGACCATGTTAATCGCCTACGGCACCACGACGCCGTCCGACACGCCCTTCGGGCCTACGATTCTTACGACGTAGGTGTAATAGGTGTATTTGTATCCGCCGAAGGAAGCCGGGACCCACCAATGCACCTTCAGATAGGGCGAATCGGTCCCTCGACGACTATCGATCACATACGCGTTGCCGTCACACATCCCGTTTCCCCATGCCACCGAGCACGTCACACCCACATCATCAACCAGCCACGCGTTCTTCAGACGGGTCGATAAGAAGAACTCGTCATCATCTTTAAATCCCCAGAACGGG
Organism: uncultured Nitrospira sp.; assembly: GCA_964512025.1. Lineage (GTDB taxonomy): Bacteria > Nitrospirota > Nitrospiria > Nitrospirales > Nitrospiraceae > Nitrospira_D. Next base: position 22,425 of record CAZEHM010000017.1, read on the forward strand.
TTGCCGTTTCCGTGCCTGACCGTCGGGGCACGTTCCTCGACGGGGAATTTGACTTGCCGATCCGTGGTCCACCGCACTTCGCGCAGTTCCAACGCAGGATTGAATCGCCATGGCACGAGATTGGTCTTAACCTGATCCGATCCCCGTAGGATGTACACGATGCCATTGTAGGAAAGCACGCCGGCGATATCCGGCACCGTCGCAAAGATTTGTCCATCGGTCCACACCTGTACCGGCGCAACCAGATCCCTGCCGGGATTCACGACGAAATGCACCTCGCCGCCATTTGAAAATCCTGATCCGGTGATTAGAATTGGATCACCGGGTTGTCCTTGCGCCACACTAAGCGACGTGATCGCCGGCGGCGCGGCCGGAGCGGGCGTGAGAGGCATGATTTTCTGAATCCGCTCGAATTGCAACGCCCGCGTCCCGACTTCCCCCTCAGATGATGCACCGGCCTCCGCTGAAGGGCTCTCAGTTTCTTCCAAACCGCGAGGCCTAATTTGTGCGCCCATCCGGCTTCGCAACTGGTCAAGCTGCGGCTGAATCTGCCCGTGCAGCGCAGCCCGACGCTCCAGCTGCTGCCGGTCAAATTGTGCTTTACGCTGCTGAAAAGCTTGTTCAGTCTGCGCTGCGGCCTGAGCCTCCATCCGTTGCTGCTCGTCCTGTGTCGGCTGCCGTTGCTGTGCCGCCTGGGCCTGAACGGCCTGCTGCACCAATGCTTGATTGGCGGACGGATATTGGACATTCACTGCGCCGCTCGCCTTTCCACCCTGCTGCGGCGGCATCGGCTGGGCAAGCTTGATTTGTACCTGCCAGAAGAGACTGCGCTGCACATCCTGCGGCGTCACCATGTAGCTCATGCGCAAGGTCCCGGCCGCCGGCTGCGTGATCGGTTGGCTTCCCGGAGACTGCAGTGTCACAATAAGGGGCGCCCCCTGCGCCTGCACATCCACGACAACCGGGCCAGGCTGCGTCACGGCAAACCCGAACGTATCGGCCTCCGGTCCCTGCACAGTAAACTTCTGCGGGAAAGCCGGCAGCGCGTTCGGCTGGCCGGCGGACTTTGAATCCACAAATCCGACAATGACCGGCGGATCGCCCGATTCGCCGGGCCGCACCGATGCCCGCGAGACTGCACGGGTGCCGACGTCGACGGAAGAATCAGCCACCGGCTGCTCGTGGCTACAACCGACAAGAATCCCCGCCGCCATCACTCCGATCAAATACATTCCGTGACGCATATGCTCCCCCTTGTGGTCAATGCCCTCACATCTTCAACCGGTTTGTCGCGTCCTCAGACGGAATGGTTCAACACCCCGAGCATATCCGGATGACTATTTGACCGCCGCCAACGGGAAATCCATCCCGCGGGATTCGGCCACGGGATATTGCCGCTCAGTACGATACTTCAGGCTCAACTCAGGCAATTGGGACTCCACGAATGCCAGGAGTTCCCGCACCGTCACCACGCCGTCCTTGGGACTGCCGTCCGCCTGGCCTTTGAGCCCTTCCAGGAGGGTGTAGGTAAACACGCCGTGCCCCAGCTCCTGCACTTCGCTGGCGAATTGATCTTTATTCGACGCCGCCACCACGTGCACGCCATTCGCTCTGGCCAATTGCGCCAGCGCCTGCCGCTCGTTGACCCCACGGGAAGCGAACGCCTGGAGGGCAAACCCGGATTTGCAGGCATCCATTAAGAGCAAGACTTTCTTGGCGCCGATCTGCATGACCAGATCCCTGATCTCCTGAGACGATAACCCTTTCTTCTGCAGTTCTTCCGCCCGCTCCGGATAGACGATGTCGTGCGGCAGGAAATACCAGTTCGACCCGGCACTTTCCCCGTGGCCCGCGAGATAGAGGATGACCACGTCTTCCGGTGCCGTATTTTTGAGGCCCTGCAACTTCGTCAATACCTCGGCCCTCGTCGCACCGGCGTTCATCATTTCCACCACCTTCGTGGACCGGAACAGTTTGGAGGAACCGGAGGAAAAGAACTTCCCGACGGCGGCGGCATCCGGCTGAGCGAAGTTCAGATTCAGCGCGCTGTTTTGGTATTGGTTGATACCGACGACGACCAGATGAAGCACCGGCTGCTGTTCCACTCCCTTGAAGGGAATCCGGATCTCCGCCGGTTTGCCTTCGATGCGGTCGGCGCTGATCGCTACCGCCCGCAGTTCGTTTTCCCCCTGAACCAACCGAACCTTGTACGTGACCGTATTTGCTTTGGCCGATGCAGGATCAGGCGTCACGGCGACGCCTCTGGTCGTCGCGGCCACCAATTTGTCGTTGTGATACAG
>CAZEHM010000017.1:24824-64433 GCA_964512025.1 uncultured Nitrospira sp.
TTGACATGCCAGCCGATCAATTCTTCGGCGCCTTCTTCCGCGTCGAAGTAGCCCTTCGGCGTCCAGACGACCCATTGTTTCCGATCGGTGTGGGGATACAGCGCCAGCAATTCCTGACCGTCTTCCAGGCGATACCAGCGGATGGACCCGTCGCCGAGCGCCGCGACGGCGACACGGCCGTTCTTGGCGATGTTCACGTTCCACGCGATGCCGGGGACCGACACGCGCCATTTGGGCGCCCCCTCACGGGTGAAGCAGCGCAACTTCGACTCGGTTCCCAATAGGAACAATTCCCGGTCGGTGCTGACCGCCAGACTGCGGGAAATCTCCGCCGGAGGAATATTGAGCGGCTTGCCGTTGACTTGCGGGGACGGCTTATCCTGCCAGTCGGTCACCCGCAGGTCCTTCTCGCCGCCGAACAGCGACAAGCCGCTGTCTCCGCGGAAGGGGCCGGACATCGGAACCTCCGAGCGGTGCGAGGTCGTGAACGAGCGGGTTTGAAGGGAGAATTCGACGAACGACTCTCCCCGATCGTACGCAAACCACACGGTCGTTCCGTCGTCGGACACCTGGAACTCGTCGCCCATCCCGCGGAAGTCGGCGATCGGCCGTGCGAGAAGGGGCGTCACCGTACCCTTGGCGTCAAGCATTCCCAAGGCCGGATCATGTGACCCGAAAACGATGCTCCCGGACTTCAACATCACCAGGTGTTCGATCGACCCTTCCGCAACCGGGTAGTCCTGAAACGTCCGGTCGCTTCCAACGGTCCAACGACGAATCAGAGTCGTTCCCCGCTGATGTCCGCTCTTGCCTCGCTCCTGGTAACTCCCTGCCCCGTAGACGTTCGCCCCGTCCGGGGACCAACTCACGGCGATGAAGTGCTGATCGGCTTCCACCTTCGAGGTGTTCAACGTCGCGACCGGACTCAGATCGGTGGTCGAGAACACGTCGACGTGCGGGTGATCGACAAAGCCGACCGCCACCTTCGTTCCATCCGGTGAGAAGCTCGCCGATCGCGGGCGATCGCTGTCGACTTTCCTCTTTGCAATCAGCTTGAGTGGTGTAGCGCCGGCAGCTGCCACGCTGTAGAGCCGCAGATACCCGTCGTCGGACACCGTGAGTAAGCGGCCATCGGCACTGAATTCCGCGTAGTGGCTCGCCGCGCCGTAGGCGGCATCCTGGTCCGTCTGTTTGTAGGTGTTCGCATCGTAGAGGCGAATACCCTGCTGCCCGCCCAGCGTCACAACGAGCCAGCGTCCGTCCCGGGAATAGGCCAAGTGAGTAATGATGTTCGGAAACCCGCTCAGCCGGTGCGTCATTTTCCCGGTCGAGCGCTGAAAGACGAACACGTCGCCGTCGCTTCCGCCGCAGACCACGCGCTCCCCGTCGGGGGACAGCGCGACGGCATATAACGCCCCTTTGATGCCGGTGCCGATAGGAGGCCGCAGCACCCGCTGGAGTTCCAGTTTCGGCAGATCCCACACTCGAACGGTTTTATCCAGGGAGACGGAGGCAAGATAGCGATTCGCGTCGTCGGTGCTGAGTCGCAGAATCGCTCCGGTATGATGGCCGGCTTCGATCCTCAAAAACGGGGGGGTCGCACGAGGGGGATCCGCCGCCGGTTGCGCCTGCGACGATCCGACCATGGCGCAGAGCAGAACGGAGAGGCCGACCACCCGCAAGAGATGTCCAGACACTGTGGCTTCACCTCGACGCGTCATATCCCAACCCTGTCGGCCTGAGCTGGAAACCTGCGCGGGTCTTATTTGATCGTGAACGTTGTCGCCGCCGATGCCTGTTTATCTTCGACCATCGCCGTCGTGAGGACCTCGTAGGTGCCGGGCTTGGCATCCTTGGCGATCGGATATTCCCAGGTGATGCGCTGTTCGCCCTGTTCCATTTCGACATCGGCTTTTTGGGTATCAACCAATGAGCCGTTGCAACGCACCTCACGTGTTTCCTTCACCAACGCCTTGTCTTCGTCGGGCCTGAGAATCGTGTACTTCGTATTCACCTTGACCGATTCGCCCGCTTTCGCCGTCACCGGTGCGGTATTCGCCTCGGTGATGGTGAACACGTTTCCCTGTTCCGGACGATAGCCGACCGATGCGGTGGTTTGCTTCCGGTCCCGTTCCCGTTTCGCGTAGTAATTGCCGATCAGGGCTCCCGACACCAAGCCGACCGCCCCCCCGATGATCGCGCCTTTCTTCTTGGCGACCAACCCGCCGATCGTGGCACCGGCAGCCGTCCCGGCGAGACCGCCGATCAGGGTCTCTTTGTTTTCCATCATCTTGTCGGTGAGCGCGTCCATCGACTCGCAGGAGGCATTGAGGAGTAGAACCGGGCTCAGGAGCAGGACTGGTAGAACGCGGCGCGGTGTCAGTCTCATGAATCCCTCAATAAAGGCCGTGTGGCGTGGCATTATAGGAGCCTCCCCCCAAGGGGTCAAGAATCGCCGCTGCAGCGGCGATGATCACCGCGAGGGAACCGGAGCCGGCCCTTCTCCTGACAGCGGATGCCAGGGCGAAGCAGATGCGACATATTGCAACGGTTCCGCCGGTGCCAGCACGCGTTCAGATACCGGTCAGCCTTCCCCACTCCGCCGCCTCAGCGCGTCGGAACCGTTCCAGGTACAACGGGAGCTTGCGGGAACGGACGCGGCGTCTTCGAATCGGGAGAGAGTCCGCCTGGCGGATTCAGCCCCGGCAACTTGCTGCGGTCCAGCGGTACACGCAATTGGTTCGCGTTCACCATTCCACAGCACAAGGTCCGCCCGTCGAGCGACACCTTCTGATTCGGAAAATCCGGATACACCAGCTGACCGAGCTTCAGCGCACTCAACAGTTTTGGATCGGGAACCTGGAACTGAAAGGTTTGTTTGGATCGAAGATCGGTGACCGTAACGAGCCCCGATTTGTCGATGCCGGTAATAGGATACGTCGTGGACGATGCCGGGCTCTGTTGAGCCCCCAGCAGGACCACCAGCAATACCCCCGCGACGAATCGAAGAAGCTGTCTCATCGTGTAACCTCCGTTGCTGAAGACATGCCATAACATCGCCATGTTCGCCCCCTCCTTCATCGGTTACTTCAGCCAGACCGTTCCCGGCATCCCTGGCATCCGGTTGTCCGGATCGAATTTGTTATAGGTGATAAACCCGCGCGGGATGGTAAACAGCTGGTCGGAGAGCGGCTTACTCTCGACCGCCGTCACATCCATCCGACCCAACTGCTTGCCGCTCTTATCTTTCCGGATCACGATCAACGGGAATAGCCCCTGTTCACGTACCGCCCGCACCCAGGGGGGTGCGCCGCCGCTACGCCCGAACATAGAGGACGTAGGATGCAACCCGACAAACACCCCGAGGCCGGTTGCTCCCCAGATTTCCGTGTCTTCTTCTTCCCCCAGGTGCAGCAACTGCTCTGCGCGATAGCCGAGAACGGATCGTGTCGCTCCCGTCCGGATGAGACTTCCATCAGTGCCGCTTGAGGGAAGCAACAGCGTGGCATTCATATTCATCACCATAGCTAACCTCAGGTTCAGCAGAAGCATGGACACTTTCTGTTCACGGAAGTCCATGATGACGGACGCCCGGCCATGCCTGGCGCGGCGCGTATCAATTCGGCTTCTCTCCGCTTTACTGAAGTACTGGAACTCCGATGGCTCCCCCCAGTAAGTGCTCGTGAAAGAAATGACCCCTTCGAACGCAGCCGTCGCCGAGGGGTACCCGAAGACCGTCATGATCGCCGATAGCAGAATGAACCTGTACATGATCATGCCCGGAAGCTTCCTTCGAGCTGTCCGTTTCTGTTCCCTGCGAAGAACCTTCTCATCTGCCCCTTCTTACTGAAGCGTATACCCGATGCGACACCCGCGAAGCTCCACCGGAGGAACCAGCATCGGAGGGGTCGCTGTTTGGGGATCTCGAAAGATGACCAGCACATAGTCATATCGAAAGTTTTCAACCGGCGGCATCCGGTTTGTGAACGCAACGCCCTGAACGACCGTCATGCCCGTACGGACACCAAACGGAACGGCCGATGAAAACAACTCGTCATTCATCTGATCCACCGGATCACCAAACCTGTGAAGCCGAAGGCTTGCCGCCAGCCGGAGCGGGACGGTCACCATCTGTCCTTGATTATTCTTATATTGAAAAGGCGCTTCGTTGAACACGCACGTAAACGCCTGCACCCGTGCCCCCTCCGGCAAATGCACGGCCGCTAATACTCGCGCACCCATCGACCACGTCAGCCCGCTGCCGGAAAGCGTTGCGGCCGGATTCGGAATATCCGTCGTGACTCCAGCCGGGTTCGTACTCGTTGAGTGGAAGACATCCCGCTCTTCAAACACCAACGGGGACAGCATCTGATACTGCCATCCCGGTGCGGGCGACGCAGCCAGCGGATCGGCAGGAGCGACGACTGTCAGCTGCTTCAGATCCAATGGCACGACGGTCCTTGGCACTTTCTGCATCTCGATCGTGCCGCGAGTTTCAATCTCAGACTGATCCGCTTCGGCAGCACGTACCGGTTCTCCCGCCATGAGACCGAGACTCAGTGCGGCCAAGCCTACTAGACTTTGAACAAGCAGAATGTACATTCGAGATCTCCCTTACTGAATGCCGCTTCCTACAGTGTGTCGCTCCAATAGCCCCAAAGTTCATTGTCCGGATGACGCAGGCTGACCGCCCGACGACGGAAATGGTCCGGTCCTTGCTGGCGCGGCGCCTCGGTCAGGAATGGAATCCGTGCGATGCCAAGGCCTGGCCCTGATGATTCTGAAAAAGAAGGCCATCGAGAAGGCCTCAAGCCATGGTGTTGAACGAAGATAGGCTTGCTGCTGCGTTGATTCCGCAGAAATGATGACTCGCTGAATGGGCCGTGAGAATCGGAATCTCTTCTCTCTCGGCATCGAACGAAACGGGCTGCATCGCCCTGTCCGTGCGACTCGATACGGTTGACCGCTGCCTTATGAACCTTCGATCTTCTGTTTCAAGGCCTTGGCAAATGAGGTCGCCGTATCCAGCACGGAGTCCTTGCCGCCCGACATGGTAATGACCATCAGCCAATTCCCCTTCTCAACGTCAATGATCCGGATGCTGGCGCTGTTCACCACCTCGTGCATGCCTGCGCCGATCCCCATCACATATCCCGTTGAGTAGGTCTGGCCCATGCCGACCGAGCCGGTAATCAAGGCGTCCACGGCGAGAATCTTCCCCGCGGCAATGGTCTTCTCGGCCTCCGTGACGCCGCCCAGATTCAGCGCCTGCTCTTTCATCACCTTGTCCAACTGAGTGCGCTCGACGACATCAATGCCGAGCTTCAGCAGCTCGACGGCAAAGTGGTCGCTGAACGCGTCCGTGCTGCCGCCGCCCATGAATCTGAACCCGCCAAAATTCGGCATGCCATTGGCGCCGCTCCCATCCAGCTGAATGGCAACTTTTTTGATCTTCCGCAGGTCCGCCTGGGTCACTTTGGGAGCGACCGCTACCGCGAGATTGCTGCAGCCGGAAAGGCTGATGGCGGCAAGCAGGCAGAGACACAACAGACGTCGAAGCCCGGCGGATTGCATGGTAGGGTCCTCCTGTGGAATCCAGACAGCACATGCCGTAAACGTGCCGATGCTAGCGAGACACCCTACGGCTGTCAAATAATGCGGCGCGAATCCGCCGAATGCCCCGTTGAACGACCGTGCCGGTCTTCACCGGAACGCGGACGCAGTCCGGCGTCCATTACCTGGCCCATCGATCGAGAATCACCGGCAGAGCGGTGTCCATCCACTTGGTCACCGCTTTTGCAATGGCCTTCTTCCCCGCAACCTGCTCAGACACGTCGAGCGCCGGGGCGACGGCCTCTTCCGCAGTGAGCATTTCTCCGGTGTCCGTCCGGATCGCTTTGGCCTGCACCCGACCCCGTACGGAGACCATCCCCCCCAGCATCACACCCTGCAAAGCACTTTCGCTGAACGCCTCACCGATAATGAGCAGGTCCGCGCCATGTTCCCGACCGAGCGACTGCGCGGTCTGCACATTGCCGTCCAGAACCTGCCTGACCTGATTACCGGCTCTGATCTTTCGTACCTCCGACTGGTCGACGACGTTGAAACCCTGTTGGAGCAACACACGAATCAGTTCCGTTTCGCCCGACGGATCGGTCATCGCCGCCCCGACGTGACGCTCCGTCACAATGACCATCACACGAGGCTTGCCGGACGGCGTGCTCGACGGTGGGGCCTTCGCCGTGTCGATCGGCTTGGAAGAGGGTTGCGACTTCCCGGCTTGTGCTTTCAGCACCTCCAGTTCAGCCCTCATTCGCACGATCTCATCGGACGAGCCGCCGACATTCGCAGCGGAAGGCAGCGGGCCGGCCGCAACAGAGGCTAACCGGAACACGAATTGCCCGCCTTCATCCCCGGCCCCCCTGAGCGGCTCACTCTGCGGCGTCTGCTCCGAATTGTTGGCAACCAGTGGCGCCAGCCTGGTGTGAATCTGGCTCGGCACCAGATAGGGATCGGTGTTGTCTTGCAGGAGTGCAATGAAATGGTACGCGAACACGCTGTGGCCGTTCTTGCCCCGATCCGCCACCGGCTCCTTCCCGCCGGACGTAAGGCCCCAACGGGATGGTTTCTGATAGAGCCGGGCGTACCACTGATCGTTGATCGGCGGCAACGCTCTCGTGCCGAACAAGGTGCCGCTGAAACAGGAATCCGCCACCAAGTACACATGCCGGGCCTTCATGCCATTGATGTAATCGCGAATCGACGCGTTGGTGATGAAGGTTCCCGGCTCTTTCGGCTCTCCCTCCACCGGCACCCACCAGCCGAGCCTGCCGTCTTCGTCATACTGGCCATGCCCCGCGTAGTAGATCAGGACACTATCGTCCTTTCCGACATCGCGGCCCAGACGATACAAGGCATTCTGAATCTTTGGCCCGGTCGCCTGCGCATCGTACAGCTCGACGATATGCTCTTGTTTGAATCCATACCGCGCGGTCAATACGTCCCGTATCCCTTTGGCGTCCCGCACGGCGCTTTCCAACTTCGGGGCATGTCGGTATTGGTCGATGCCGATAATCAGGGCCCAATACTCGCCGGTGATGGGCACGCTGCCGGCTGTTGCCGGGACGACCGTGACACTGCGTTGGGACTGTTCGGCAAGAACCGGTTGGCTCAGGACCAACATCGACAGCCCAAGAGCAAACAGCCACCCGATCGCGGCATGCCGCATCAGCGCCTGTTCCACTCTCATCCGGTGTCGTTGCAGGTATGGTCCTGGAGTCATATCGACGGTCTCCTTCAGTCGACCGTGGCGCAGTAGTCCGGCAAGAGGCGCGGAGTATAGCACGGGGGCTTCCCCGGAGACAGTTGCTGAGACTGAGTCGCACGGAGTCTCAGGAAGGTTCACGACTGCGCTCCTGAATTGACAGCCTCTGGAGGGTAGCCTACACTCGCGCCGGTTTGAACCATTCCGGCTTGGCACACGACAAACAGGACAGAGCGACATCCGCCGTGCTGAGCGACAGATATCTCACCGATGACGGAGGCAATGATGAGACGCACAAGAAGATTTCTTCCGTTGATCCTGACCTGTTTCATGGCCGCCTGCGCCACCCCGTCGCAGGATACCCGTCACACTGCCGACGCCACGATCATTGACCTCCCTCAGGCCATACACTTCCAGAGCCCCGAAGGCGCGGATCTGCTCGTGAACGCCGGCACCTATCATGTGGAGCGGGCCGCAGCGGAAGGGCTCGTGCTGAAGGGAGTCGACACGGCCGGCACCGTGACGGTGAAATCCGCACACACAACCCACGACTTTACCCTGCGCGGGCCCTTAGCCCTGTACGCACCGGAAGGGGATGATATCCGCCACATTGCGCTGTTGTTGCCCACCGGAGAAGCTGTGGATGCCCCCGGCTCACTCAGCGGCGTGCAATCCCGCGCAACCATTTCACCCACGGTGTCACGTCTGGCCCTGCAGCAATCCGTGCAAGTACTGAAGCCGACCAAGCTGGCGCTGTTCGCCATTATTCCTCCGGATCCTTGCGCCGGCGCCATTCCATCGCTTCCGGCGCCCGCTCCTGCTCCGAGAAATCTCCCGCAGATCACGCCCGGCCAGGGACCGATCGCGGATGTCCTGGATTGGCAGCCGAAGAACAAAATTCCGGCCGGCCGGGAACTCGTCATTCAGGGACGCAACTTCGACCCAGCCGGCTTGTATGCGTCGATCGGCGGGACCCGACTTCTTCCCACGACAAAGTCCGCCACCGAAGTCCGCTTTATCGTCCCCGGCTCCGCCAGAGCCTTCAACGCTCCCTTTGTAGTCTTCCAACAGGGCGGTACGCCGCGGACGATCGAAACAAACTATGAAGTGTTCGACCCCGCCGTGCGGATTACTCGCGTGGTCCCCGAAACGTTCAGCCCAGGGGATGAAGTGACCATCTGCGGAGTGAGCGTGACCCACATGTCTCTCACCGAAGCGGTGAGGACGAACGGAACCGGGGCCGGGGTTGTTCAGAGCGAGACCCGGAATCTTGCGCTCATCGGAGTACCGAACGGGCAGTACCAGAACTACCACTATTTCGAAATGTTGAACCCGGTGGGATCGCCGTCAGGTGATCGCCTTACCTTTGTGGTTGGCTCCTACCTGTACAAGGCCGTATTCAGGACAGCTTCTCCGGACGGGAAATCGGCCTATACGGATATTGTGTCTGACCCCGCCCCGCCCGTCCCGGTCAGCGGCCCGTTGACGTTCCACAGCGACACGAACCCGACCACGAGCCGGGACGTGATGGCCCCGAATCCTGTGACCTGGAGACTCGGCGGTCCCAAAATCGTGAAAGTGGGCATGCATCCGAACTCCCAATTCGGCCTCGGCGAACCGTTTCTGATCCAACCGACCCTGCTTCCCGGTAACGTACCCTATCCAGGATATGGAGTCGGACGCCTCTTCGTCGTCGAGGGATTTAATTTACAAGGGCAATACCGGATCGGCAGTGTCACGCTTTCCCAGATCAGCGTGTTCAGCAACGACTATACAAAGATCGGGGTCAGTCCTCCGCCCACAGCGGTCAGCGCGCCCCTGTGCGGGACCAACAACGGTATCACCGCCTGCACACCCCAACCCTTAGGAGTCGTGCCGGGCCCGGTACTCGCGACGATCCCGAACGCCCCGTTAGCCTTACGGACGACCTACACCATCAATGGACTCCATCTGCTTCCGTCCGGCGTCCCCGGCCTCACGTATGAACTCTACGTCTCCGGCTTGATGGACCCCAACCTGCAAATTGCCGGAGGATCCGCCCCGACCATCGGGCAATGCAACATGACGGCTCAGGTCCTCGAACATACCGACTCGAGAATCCAGTTCCGTATCGGAGATCCGAGCGGACCGGCCCCATCGAGCAGCTGCATGACGTTCCGTACAGACTTCTTCAGCCCCACGTCTCCGAACCGCCCGACGATCTTTTTGATAGCCAAATATAACGGCAAACAATTGACTGTTTGGCACCAGCAATTCCAGCTCGCACAATAAGACAACGGGAGAAGAGTTACCGCTGCTGCGCCGTTCAGGCGCAGCAGTTCCATCCTCCAGGCCCTTGCTGGCGGTTCCAGTAAGCCGGTGAGCCAGGGTTCGCTCTAAGGCCCAGCCTGTCAGCTAAAACTTGATATCATCTGCCTCAGAACCGGCGAAGCGACGAATACAACCACTGCATGATAAGGGACCGGTCCCGACCCCAACGACTCGCGAACAGGTGTCACATCACAACGGGAAGCGCCATTGATAGGGCTTCCCGTTGTGAACTGTCCGTAGGATAGACCCTGGTTGAGGCAAACGCGGTGCGGGCTCAGCGGGGCAGGTAACTCACGACATAGTCGGTGCCGCGGAATTCGGCATGAAGGATCTGAACCTGGGCCGGGCTCATCGGATTGATCCCCGCCTGGCTCAGCAGATCGGCGCGAATGTATTGCGCCACCTGCTGATCAAATTGCCCCCTGGTTTGCGGCTGCAACAGCACCTCGCGAATCCCGTTCTCGAGTGCCGGCTGGATTTGCTTGAAATATTCGGCGGAGAGCTTGCAGACATTCACCGGGAAAATGATGTCGAAGAAGTGCGTGCATTTGTCCGCCTCTTTGACCGCCCCCGTCACGGCAATGCGAATGGATTGAAAGGTCGGAAACCCGCGCTGATCGAGCGTCGGTAACACAAACACATCGATGAGGACTTTTTCTGCGACCAAGTCGGTCAGGGCACTGTCGCCTTCACCGGAGTAGTCTTTGTAGTACGTTTTGAATTGCAGGCTCGGAATGACGAACTGATACCGGAGTTCGGCGCCCTCCGTCGTCACAATCGGCGGATTTGAGACTCCCGTAAGATGAACAAACGATTTCTGCCCGTTCCCCGATTCATTGGTATATTTCTCCAGCGCAATCCGGCCCGCCAATGCCCGTCCCAACGAAAAGTTGGTATCGAACGGGCTGCGCATGTTGCCGATCTGGATAAACGACTTGGTCGGGTCGCCCAGAATCGCGGCGAACGGAATGGTCTTCGTCAGCGCACCAGGCGGTCCTCCCGCCTGAGGCATCGCCGGTTGTCCCGGCATCACCCCGGGCTGACCGAATTGACCCGGTTGGGGTTGAGCTTGCGGCGGAAGCTGGGGCTGGACCGGAGCCGGCATCGGCGCAGGCGCCGGCTGGGGTTGGCGCGGCGGAAATACCTGCGCCTGGGCAACGGCCGCACCCATCACCAGACCCAGCATTGCACAGAGCACTACGGACCGTTGCGTCATCCCCATGGCGTCGATTTCCCCTCTCCCCTTATTCGTGCTTGAACCAGCGCGTCACGGTCACATCCTGGCCGGATTGCGCAGCGGCATAGGACAAGGGCGTCACTTGCAGCGTGGCGCCGGTGTCATCCTGAACCTTGATGATGCCGCGAGATTTCACTGAGCCGACGCCGCGCGGAATCACCGGCGGCTCTTCCACCTTCGCGACGATCTTCGCCTCAGGGCGCTTCTCTGCGGCGAGTTGGGCAAAGCTTTCTTCCAAGTCCGTCCGCCGGTTGGCCGATGCCACCACAAAGAACGATTCGATGCCCTTGATCTGATCCAGGGTGTACCAATGTCCGTCTTCGGGAAAGGCATACTCCTGATCCTTCTTCACGGGGTTCTGCGTCTTGCCGTCTTTCACCGGAAACACCGGCTCGGCCCATCCTGACCCGTCGATCGTGGTGATATAGAGATAGCACTCGCAGTTGGTCCGCACGACGATTTTGAACCGGTCACCCGCTTCCTTATTGGCCCCGCCATCCTTCAGCACTTCCCCGTCGTTCATGAGAACGACTTCTTTCCCCTTCCCGGTTTGTTTCTGACGCACCATCGCCACATCGACCGAAACCGGCTCGTCGCCGATGCCGCGTCCATAGATGCCGGTCGATCCATATGACGGCTGTCCGCCATATGCCTGCCCGCCGTAGGGTTGCTGTTGCGCGCCGTAGGACGGCTGCGCAGGCTGAGTTCCATAGGGAGTCGCTGCGCCATATCCCGGCTGTGTCTGACCATAGCCGGACTGAGCCTGGCTATATCCGGACTGGGTCTGACTATATCCAGGCTGGGTCTGGCCGTAGGCAGAGGGGGTCTGCCCGTATCCCGGTTGCGTCTGGCCGTAGCCGGACTGAGCTTGACCGTATCCCGATTGGGTCTGACCATAGCCTGGTTGAGCTTGACCATATCCGGACTGAGCCTGGCCATAGCCCGGTTGTGTCTGGCCGTAACCGGACTGGGCCTGGCCATAGGGATTGTTCGGATCATAGGCCTGTTGCCCCTGAGTTGCCCCGCCGTAGGAGTTCGTCGCGCCATACGGATTTGGCGTGCCATAGGGATTGGCTCCTGTCGAACTCTGCGCACCGTATTGGGGCTGAGACCCATAGGGATTCGCCGGTTGCCCGTAGGGGGTCGCCTGCTGGCCGTATTGAGACGGTGTTCCGTAGGGATTGGCCGGCTGCTGGCCGTACGGCGACGGCGTTCCATACGGGTTGGCTTGCGGCTGCCCGTAGGGATTCTGCGCGGCAGCTCCGTACGGATTATTGGAATCGTAGGGTGTTATTCCAGGCTGCGGCGTTCCATACGGATTGACTGTCGATCCGGGAGCCGTGACCGCGCCGGGATATGCCGGAGCCGGAGGGGCCGCAGCCGCACCCCCATAGGGATTATTGGGGTCGTAGGCGCCGGCCTGTGCCGGAAGAGCCTGCTGTCCGGGGAACTGTTGTTGCGGCATCCCTGGTTGCCCCGGCATACCCGGCTGCCCCGGTATTCCGGGTCCTGCCAAAGCGGACGGAGGAAGCCCTTGCATATAAGGACTCGAGAGCCGATTCACCAGATTGCTCAGGTTATCGCGATGTTTCGAGCCGTAATTTTGCAGCCCGGTTTGAAAGAGATTGCGGGCAAACTCGAAGGCGACCGGCACAAGAAACGGCGCGGCAGCGCAGGAGCTGAGCAACACCGTACTCAACACGCCGCCCATCACACCCCGACTGAGCAACCCGGATGCAGCTTGACGAGCTTTCATAATTACCCTCCGTGCTCTTGTCCCGTACGTCGGAACGAGCCGGCAAAAGGTTCAGCGCATTGTAGTCTGCCCCTTATACCCGGTCAATCAATCACCTGCTATTGAGGGCTCCCCGCAAATGTGCTAGAGCAGGGGCCTAGAAAGGCTGCGGCTGGCGCGGTTGAACTTGAGCGGGCATGAACACGACTCACCGACACGATGGCTCGGAATCGGACCTGCTGGCGGGCGTGGCCGCGGGGCAACACTCGGCATTCGACCAATTGTACGCGCTCTATGATCAACGCGTCTTTCAATATGTCTGCACACTCGTCTTCAACCCCGCACTGGCCGAAGAAATCGTGGGCGATACGATGATGGCGGTGTGGCGGGGCGCCGGAACGTTTTCGCATACCTCGCGCGTGTCGACCTGGATCTTCGGGATCGCGCGCCATAAAGCCCTCGACGCCCTGCGCCGCACCGGCCGGCAGCAGCGCGAGGTCGATCTCGACAACGCGGCGGAGCTTCCCCAGACGGACAACAGCCCTTTCGATGGCGTCCAACGGAAACAGGTGGCCTCGCTGACGCAACGCGCGCTCGCCGGTCTCTCGCGGGAGCATCAGGAAATCCTCCGGCTCGTGTTTTATGAAGACCTGCCGTATGAAGAGATTGCGCTGCTCCTCTCGATCCCGACCAACACCGTCAAGACCCGTGTCTACTATGCCAAGCAACATCTGAAGCAACAGCTGGAGCGGCTGGGACAGAAGGAATCGATCCGATGAGTGACCAGAACACCATCCCCGCTCATGTCCATCCGGAAGCTGCGCTACTCCCCTGGTACGTAACCGGCACCTTGAGCACCCCGGATCGCGAGCAGGTCGATCGCCATCTCTCCCACTGCGCAGCCTGTCGGGCTGAATTGGAGGATCTGAGCGGCCTGAAAAGCGCTCTGACCTCACTCTACTCGGCGCAACCCGGTCCGTCGCCGCTCACGTCCCGCACGGTTCGGGAGCATGTTGCACAGCAGGCATCTGCTCTGCGCCCCGGATCGGCTGGCCATCGGTCCATGCCGGACGCGGTCGATGAATGGTTCCGCTCCCTCTTTGTCTCTCGTTGGGTCCCGACCCTTGCAGCGGTGCTGCTCGTTGCCCAAACGGGGTTGATTCTGTGGGTCAGTATGCCGATGTCCCAACCGGAACAGATCGCGACCCGTTCGCTCGGCATGCAGACTGCACGGATCGCCGTGGCGTTCCGGAATACGGCAACCGACGAACAGATCCGCGGACTGCTGCAGGACATTCACGGACGCATCACCGACGGGCCGGCGACCGACGGACGCTATACCGTCGACATTCCTGCCGCCGACGCTGCCGCCCTTCAACACAAACTCGAGCGGCTCAGGAAGCAGCAGGACCTCGTCCGCTCCGCGGATCCGATATCACCATGAACCGGGCGGTACACGGCGGCGACATACTGAGGCCTGATGCGCATGAATCTCCTACCCTTTCACCTTCTGAGAGACCGGAAGACGAGGTATTCGCGATGACACGATCTCCACGATTCTCTGTACACGTCCTCCTGCTGATGAGTCTCATCGCCTGGACCGGGATCGATGACCGCGTGCAGGCCCAGCCACCCGCGGGGGACGCATCTGCCGGAACAAAGCGCGCGCTTCTGATCGGCATCAACAAATATAAAGCCGTGCCGAAGCTGCAGGGGTCGCTGAATGACATTGAGACGATGCGTCAGATTCTGTTGACCCGCTGGGGATTCGCAGACAAGAACATCGTGGTCGTTGCTGATGAAGCCGCCACACGGGCCGGCATGCTGGCCGCGCTTGAACAACTGGCAAAAGATGCCGGACCGAACGATACCGTGTACTTTCATTTTTCAGGACATGGATCGCAGGTTGAAGATCTGAACGGCGACGAACCTGACGATCATCTCGATGAAACGCTGGTGCCGCAGGACGGACGGACCCCCGGCGTGCGCGACATCACCGACGACGAGCTCGACGCCATTTTTGCGCGGATGGCTGCAAAGAACGCGTTTATCGTCCTGGACTCCTGCCATTCCGGGACTGCCACCCGCTCCCTGGATATCCGCACCCGTGCAGTTCCCCAAGACAACCGGGTCGACATCTACAAAAGAGCGGAGGACGCCAAACCGAAAACTAGGGCCATCGTGCCGGTGGTCACGTCACATTATGTCGTCATGACCGGCGCGGCCTCTCATCAGGAAGCGCTGGATGGCCCGGTCGACGGCCGCTACCACGGCTTCTTTACGTATTCGCTGGCGAAAAGTTTAAGTGCTGCAGGGCCCGGCGCGTCTCCTCGCGAAATCTTCACCGGCGTCGAGCAGGAGTTAAAGCGGATCCAAACGCACTTCGGCCGGAGCTCGATGCCTGAACCTCAGCTGGAGGCACCTCCGGATCTGATTGAAAAATCCCTGTTCGGCGTATCGCCGGCCGCTCCCGCCGGAGCGGGAAACGGTCCCATCGCCCGACTCCCCTGGCTGGAGGTACTGCCCGGTGATGGAGGTCTGGTGACCCTGATCAACGGCCCCCTCCTTGGCGCTGCTCCAGGCTCCACCTGGTCGCTCTATCAGCCCGGTGAAACCCGGTTTGCACCGGGTCAAGCGCTGGCCCTGGCCACCGTCACGCAGATCAACGGAAAAGACTCCACGGCAAAGTTGCAATCATCGGCCGGAAAAATTCCGGCCCGGGCCAGGGCCATCGCCTTGTTGCCTGCCCCCACCGGCCAGCGCATTCCGATCCGCCTGCTGGAAATGCCTCCCGATACCCGCAAGGTCGTGGAAACAACCCTGCGCACCAACGTTCAGGACGTAGACCTGGTCGGGCCCGATCAGCCGGCGCGCTTTTCCGTCGATGTCGAAGACAGCTCGCTCAGACTGCTCGCCGCCGACGGGATGCAGGTGATCGGGACCTTCGGACTGAACGAGCCATGGGGAGCCGGCATGGCGACGGTCATCTCGCGATCGGCCAACGCCTCCGAGCTTCTGACGCTGGACAATCCTTCATCCCAACTGAAAATCGATGTGCGGGTGGCGAGCGCCGTGAAAGCCAAACCGAGCGTGGGTACGCGCGGCATCACCGTCGTCGGCGACACCCACGCAGCCCAATATCACATTCGAAAATCCGGCAAGCCCCGCACGGAACACAACAGTTTGCAGTTGGAAATACGGGTGAATGCCGACGCCTATGTCACGATCGTGGATGTCGACTCGGAAGGCGGGGTGAATTTGTTGTTCCCGAACAATTATCAGCAGCGGAGCTTCTACGGCGACGGGTTTATCAGGACCGGCGATCCGGTGCTGATCCCGGACTCTCTCAAGCCGGGCAACAAAGCCGGATTCTATTGGGATTATAGTCCCCCGAAAGGCACGGACACGATTCGCGTCTTCACCAGCACCGATCTGCAAACGGCCCAGATGATTCGCGACCGGATCAAGGCGTTGCAAACGTCCGGCGAACAAACCGGCACCGCGGTCAAGACCCGTTCGGTCGCCAATACCGTTCAGTCGCTCCGGCGCAGCCTCGCCACGGTGGCGTCCCGGGGCATCGTGATTGTCGCGGATACGACCACCCAGATTCCCGGAGAAGTCAGCGCTCCACCGGTTGCGCTCACGCCTCCGGTCCTGTCGAATCCTGCGCCCGCAGTTGCAGTTCCGGAACAACCGGCGTCGCTGACGGCACCGGCTCCGGCCATGCCGGCGGCAAGCGAACCGGTTGCTCCGGTCGTGGCATCAAGCGTCCCCGCCGCCGATTGGACGGCCGCGTCGGTCACAATTTTGATTTCAGACTAGACGACTGACGAAGGAAAGAGTATCGCGTCACAAGCCCCGCCCCGATTCATGGGCGGAAGGCCGCATGTCATTTCCGCTCGACCAGGGCAAATTTTCTCCGGCCGATCTTCATTTGATACTGCCGCCCGGCATCGAGAGTGATCACGGCGTTGGCATCGTTCTGTTTCTTCTGGTCGAATTCCACTCCGCCTTGAATCACCAGCCGGCGGGCTTCGCTCTTGCTCGTCACCAGGCCAGTCCTGGCCACGAGGTCGACCACCCCGATCGACTGCCCGTCTTTCAAATCCTGAGCGGTCAGCACTAATCGCACGTCGGGCTCGTCGGGAAACTCCCGCTCTGAAAACTTGTGTTGAAAAGCGCCTCGCGCCTGCGCTCCCGCCTCTGCGCCGTGGTAACGGGCCACGATGAGTTCGGCCAGCGACTGCTTGGCTTCCATCGGATGCAGCGCGTTCACCCGCTCCAGATCTTCCGTGGTCAGCAATTCGTAGTACCGCAGCATCAAGGCATCGCTGATCGACATCACCTTACCGAACATATCCTCCGGTTTATCTTCGAGCGCGATGTAGTTCCCGACGCTCTTGCTCATCTTCTTGATGCCGTCGGTACCTTCCAGCAGGGGCATCGTAATCACGACCTGCGACTCCTGCCCGAAGTCGCGCTGCAGCTCCCGCCCGACCAACAAATTAAACTTCTGGTCGGTCCCGCCCAGTTCCACGTCCGCCTTCATCGCAACCGAATCGTAGCCCTGCACCAGGGGATAGAGAAACTCATGGACGCTGATCGGCTTCTGCTCGTGAAAGCGCTTGTGAAAATCGTCCCGCTCCATCATGCGCGCCACGCGATAATGCGCGGCCAGCTGAATCAGCCCTTCGGCCGTCATCGTGCCCATCCAGGTGCTGTTGAACTGGATCGTCGTCTTCTGCGGATCAAGAATTTTGAAGATCTGGCGTTGATAGGTCTTGGCGTTCTCCTGCACCTGCTCCTTGGTCAGCGCGCGGCGGGTCTCCGAGACACCGGTGGGATCGCCGATCATGCCCGTGAAGTCGCCGATAAGAAACAGCACGTGATGGCCGAGATCCTGAAAATGCTTCAGTTTGTGGATCAAGACCGTGTGGCCGAGATGCAAATCCGGCGCGGTCGGATCGAATCCTGCTTTCACGCGAAGCGGACGATTCTCTTTCAACGAGCGCGTCAGCTTAGCTTCCAGCTCCGTACGCTGGATGACTTCCACCGTCCCCCGCAAAATCAGATCAAGCTGGCGGCTCAACTCGCTCATATCGGCCCCTTCTTTCCCTCATCCTGTACGGAAGCGACTGCTACCGTCACGAACGGCTTCAACCGTTCGAATTTCTTTTTCCCGATACCCTTCACCGCCCGCAGATCCTCGACGGCATGAAACCGTCCGATGGACTTCCGGTACTCCACCATCCGTTTCGCCAGCACCGGACCGACGCCCGGAAGATGATCGAGATCGGCAGCCGTCGCGCGGTTCAAATCGACCGGTTGAGGCTTGGCCAACGACCTGCGACCCTCATCCGCTCCGGCCGGTGGAATCGCAGACACGACGGCGGCGGCCGTTGTTGCCGCCGTATCATCGGAGGAAAGCGACGCCGCATGGGTCACGGCGGGCCGCTGCATCGTTTGGGGAACCTGCCAGCCGATCCACAACACGACGCCCATCGTCATCGCCAGCATGCCCAGCTTGATGAAGAGCGACTGGAGGATACTCATGCCTTCTTCTTCATCTGGTGAATGGCACAGCCCTCGACATCTTCCAGCGCTTCGCCGAACCCTTCCGCGAGCGTCGGATGGGCATGAATCATATGGGCAATCTGCGACACCGTCGCGCCGGTCTCCATGGCCAATGCCGCTTCATGAATGAGGTCGGCCGCATGGGCGCCGACAATGTGCGCACCCAGCACCCTGCCGGTCGCCGCATCCGCGATCACCTTGAAGAGTCCCGTAATATCGCCGGTCGCCTGCGCTTTGCCCAGCGCCGCATAGCGGAAGCGCCCCACCGTAACAGCCTGCTCCGGATCACGGCCGGCCGCTTGCGCCTGGTCACGAGCCTGCCGCTCGGTCAGTCCGACCCGGCCGACTTCCGGCAAGGTAAAGATACCGGCCGGGATGACGTCGTAGCGGATCTTCGCCGGATGCCCCATGATGTTTTCAACGGCGACTTTCCCCTGCGCCGACGCGACGTGAGCCAGCATGGCTTTTCCGACCACATCGCCGATCGCATACACGCCGGGCACATTCGTCTCCATCCGGTCATCGACGAGGATCTCTCCGCGCCGCCCCAGCGCGACTCCGGCCCGATCCGCCCCGATGTCGCGGGATTGAAACCCGCGCCCGATGGACACCAACAGCATCTCCGCGTCAACCGTGCTCCCGTCTTTCAATTGCGCCGTCACGATCCCGTCACGCACCTGCGCCTCTTGAATCGTCGTTCCCGTCCTGACATCGACGCCGCGCTTTTTGAGCTCGCGCGCCATCAGCACGGACACCTCTTCGTCTTCCAGGGGCAGCACCGCCGATTGCAGCTCGACCATGGTCACCTGCGTGCCCAGGCCGCTGAAGAGCGAGGCGCACTCGCACCCCTCGACTCCGGCTCCGAGAATGATCATCCGCGGCGGAGCCGATTCCAAATCGAGCGCCTGCTTGCTGGTGATAATGGTTTTTCCATCAACCGGAAATTGCGCCAAGTTGGGCCAAGACGATCCCGTGGCAATCAGAATCGCGTCCGCCTGCACCTGCCGCTGCGAACCGTCCTTCGCGGTCACCGCAATCGTGCGGGCATCGGCCAACGCGCCGCGCCCTTCGATCACCTCGATCTTCCAGGCGTTGAACAGTGTGGCGATGCCCTTGACCAGCGACGCCACCACTTTGTTTTTCCTCGCCACCATGCGGGCAAGATCGTAGCGCGGCGGACCGGACAGCAGAATACCGAGATCCTCGGCTTTTTTGAGTTTGTCACCGAGTTCGATGACGGAGAGGAGCGCCTTGCTGGGGATACAGCCCCAATTCAAACACACGCCACCGAGCGCCTGCTGCTCCACGACCGTCACGCGAGCGCCCAGCTGGGCCGCTCGAATCGCCGCCACGTAGCCACCAGGCCCGGCTCCAAGAATCGCGATGTGTTTCGACATGGACGCGCGTTAATGTTTCTGACTGGCGAGAAAGGCTTCGTATTGGGCGGCCGTCATGAGCTGCTCCACTTCTCCCGGATTCGAGAGATCGATGACGGCGATCCAGCCCTTGCCGTAGGGATCGGAGTTGACGACTTCAGGGTGATCTTTCAGATCGGTGTTGATCTTCGAGACCGTGCCGCTGACCGGCACGTAGATGGTCGACGTCGTCTTGGTCGATTCCACCTCGCCGATCTGCTGTCCGGCGGTAACCACAGCGCCCACTTTCGGCAGATCGAGGAACACGATATCCCCGAGGGCATCCTGGGCGAAATGACTGATACCGACCGTTGCCTGCTTCCCGTTGAGACGCACCCATTCATGTTCTTTGTGATACCGCAAGTCGCTCGGAATCATAGAATCTCCATCGTGATCAATTGAAGAACTGCCGGCCGGAAGACGCCGGATCGTAGTAGGCAACAGCGTGATTTGTCAAGGAAGACCGCCCGTCATCCGGGGCAGCAGCATAACATTTCCATCCCCTCGTTCCCGGAGGGCCGCCCCGAGCCCTTCGGCCCATTCGAAGACCGGAGTCGCATCCGGAACCGTCACGGAACGAACCAGCCAGAGCCGGTCGGACGCCCCCGCCTGCTGAGCCAGCGGCTCCAACAATGCCGAACCGGTGGTCTCTTCCGTCCGGATGGCAAGATCCCCTCCGCTCCGCTGAAACAAGTCGTTGAGATCCTCGCCGTATTGTTCCAACCCGAATAGCGGTTCGCTCACGGTCCTCCCGTGCGCCTCCAGGACCAGGCGTCCGGCCGGATTGACGTCACGCATCGATTTCCGGATTCGTGCCGCCATCGCGGCATAACTTCTGGCCTTCCAACCAACCCATCGCCAATAGGTTGATTCCCGGTCATAGACCATGGCCTCTCCGCCAGCCGATTCACCGAACAATTGTTGTGGCGTGAGTGTGAATCCAAAGGCCGAGCGAAACCGCTGGAAGGATCCGTCAGAGAAATCCTGCGCGTAGCCCTGTGCTTCCCTCGCCTTTACGAATACCCCGTCGCAACCGGCCCGCAGCAGCTGTATCGCTCGAGCCTCGATGACCGTCTGGTAGTCGGGATGCACCGGATCGGGAGCCCGCGGCAGCAGCTCTTCTTTCCTTGCCAATGACCGGCTCAGCCACTCGGGCCTGAGTGCGATACCATCCCCCTGATGAGGATCCAGCGCCCCCCACACCGACAAACCGGCAAGATGAGCCGCACCGATAAACGCCTGAATCGACTCCGGACTCCGCTCGGCGCCCCGGTCGGTATCTACCGGATCCAGCAGCACCGTCGTCACACCGATCTTCAGCAATGCCTGCAGCGACGCCACCCACGCCGACACCGGAGGGAGCCGGGAGAGCGGAAGCGCCAGAGCGACCTGACGAGTAACCGAGACGGGAAGCCCGCCGGGGATCTGCCGTAATTGATCGAGCCGCCGCAGTGCCTGTTGCTGATAGAGCGGCGCCTGAACATCTCCCAGGACATCGCCTGTGGCAAGCATGCGATATTCGGCCATCGCCGCGCGGTACTCTCCCATTTGTTCATAGGAACGTCCGAGCCACCAGCGGGCCTCGGCCAGCCGCGGAGCACCGGCCGCGGTCGAATCGACGAATCGCCTGAAAAACAGTGCGGCTGCGGGATACCGTTCCTGCGCATACGCCCGATGAGCCTCCCGCAAGAGAGTCAATTGCGCATCGCGCGCGGGGTCGTCATGGATCTGTTCGAGAGGAGGCGCTGAAGATGGAGAAGAAGCGAGTCGCGGGCTGCAGGCACACAACAGAGCGAGAGACAGCGCCAACGCCGTCCCTCGCATCAGTGGTTGTCCGGAAGTGAAGGGCAAAGAAACCATCGCCCTCCGAAAGGCCGGCCTAACTGAAAATTTCCATGCCGGGAAAGAAGTAGGCGACTTCAAACGCTGCGGTCTCAGGCGAATCCGATCCGTGCACGGCGTTGAACTCGATGTTGGCCCCGTGAGCCTTGCGGATCGTATTCGCATCAGCTTTGGCAGGATCAGTCGCGCCCATCAACTCCCGGTTCTTCTTAATGGCATTGTCGCCCTGCAACACAATCACGACCGCCGGACCGGACGACATGAAGGTACAGAGGCTATCGAAGAACGGCCGCGCCTTGTGCACGGCATAGAATCCCTCCGCCACCGGCTTGGACATCTGCATCAGCTTCATCGCCACCGGCTTCAGACCCGCCTTTTCATAGCGGTTGATGATATCCCCGACGGCATTCTTCTTCACGGCATCAGGCTTGATAATCGCTAACGTACGTTCACTCATTGTGGCTCCGATTTCTCCAGAAAGTTAAAGGATACATTGAACAGCGCTGGCGCATTATAAGTGGCTGGTAAGGGGCTTGCAACTGGGTGGACTATCGATGAACGCCGGAGAGCGCTCCTATGAGGCGAAACGCCCGGCGAGCTCGCCGGGCTTGAAGACGCCGCGTTCGGTGATGATCCCGGTAATCAGTTCTGCCGGGGTCACATCGAAGGCGGGATTGTAGACGGCCACACCAGCCGGCGCGACCGGATGGCTCCCGTGGATCGTGGTGACTTCCAGGGAATTGCGCTGCTCGATGGGAATGTCCGCACCGGTCTTCGTTTTCAGATCGATCGTCGAATAGGGTGCCGCGACATAAAACGGAATGTTATGTGCCCGCGCCAGCACTGCGACAGAATAGGTCCCGATCTTGTTCGCCACGTCGCCATTGGCGGCAATGCGATCGGCTCCGACGACGCACAACTGAATTCTCCCCTGCCGCATGAGCGAGCCTGCCATGTTGTCGGTAATCAGCGTCACCGGAATCTTGTCCTGCATCAGCTCCCAGGCCGTGAGCCGGGCGCCTTGTAAGACGGGGCGCGTTTCATCCGCAATAACCTGAATTTTCTTGCCCTGCTCCCACGCTGCGCGAATCACACCGAGGGCGGTGCCATATCCCGCCGTCGCCAACGCGCCGGCGTTGCAATGGGTCAGGACCGTCTGACCGTTCGCGATCAGCTCCGCGCCGTGCTTCCCCATGGCTTTACAGAGCGCAATATCCTCATCAAGGATCGCTTGAGCCTCGACGAGCAGCGCAGCTTTTACGGTGGGGACCGATTGCGCGCTCAGGGAGGCGAGCGTCTTTTTCATGCGATCGATCGCCCAAAACAGATTCACGGCCGTGGGCCTGGTCGCAGCCAGATGATCACAGATCGGCAGGAGCGCCTGCGCAAATGCCGGGAACTCCGTGGCAGAGACCGCCTGCGCGCCCAATGCCACACCCAAGGCGGCCGTGACGCCGATGGCAGGAGCTCCGCGGACTTTCAATTCACGGATCGCATTGGCCACCGCCCGATAATCC
Source organism: uncultured Nitrospira sp. (assembly GCA_964512025.1). GTDB lineage: Bacteria > Nitrospirota > Nitrospiria > Nitrospirales > Nitrospiraceae > Nitrospira_D. Next base: position 47,719 of record CAZEHM010000017.1, read on the forward strand.
CGACAGTCGAGAAACTCGACATGCTCGGGCAACCGGCTCTGATCGAGCAGGCGTACGACACCGTTTTTCCATTCGACAGTAGGAACCATGGCAGATCTTGTAGCGGGATTACGAAGAGAGCGCAAGAGCCTACGGCCTGCTTCGACCGGTCACTTCCAGGAGCGTGATCATGGCCACGATCAACCCGGCTTGCACCAGCAGCAACACAGCCTCTTGCAGCCCGGCATGGCGGAGCGCCATGGCGGAAAGGCCCAGACAAATTGTGAGCAGGAAAATCATGGCGACGCTGGCCTGTCGGGATCCCAAGGCGCGCTCCAACCGGTGATGCAGATGGTCTTTGCCCACATAGTCCAGCCACTCTTTCACGGACTGCACTTTTCCGGTGACGACCCGCTCCACCGTGATATGGATCATGTCGTAGATCAAGACGCCGAAAATCAGCAACGGATTGCTGAACGACACGATGGGACTATGGTTGGCCCAGTTGCCTTTGACCGCCAGACAGGCCAGCGTAAACCCAAGAAAGGTCGATCCGCCGTCGCCGAGGAAAATTTTCGCCGGTCGGGTGCCCCGAAAATTGTACGGGAAGAATCCGGCACAGGCGCCGATGACAGCCATCGCCAGCCACCCGAGGCCAGGCTGATCGGTTTCAAAGGCGACCATTCCCATAAAACCCGCCATCAAAATGGCGAGACCGGTAGCCAGCCCGTCCATCCCGTCGAAGAAGTTAAAGGCGTTCGTGATCCCGACGATCCACACCAGTGTCAGCAGCACGTTCGCCGCTTCCCCGATCCCACCTGCCGGAAAGAGCGTGAGCACTTTACCGGACGCGATGACGATCCCGGCCGCCACGAGCTGCCCCACGAGTTTTACTGAAGCGGGCAATTCCCGGATATCGTCGATGACCCCGACGATCAAGAGCAGCGACCCGGCCAACACAATCGCCGTCATCCAGTCCGGCAGAATCGAGTTCATCAGGACGGAACCGACGAACCCGGCATAGACCGCCACCCCGCCGAGCCGGGGTGTGGGTTGCACATGAATCTTCCGCTCCGTCGGGATGTCGACGAGATTCCAGTGGTGACTGATCTGCACCATCACCGGCGTGAGGGCGACACTGCCGAGAAATGCGAACAGGAGCACATAGAGCCACCGCACTCCCTCCAGCTGAAACTGGTCACGCACCGCGGGCACGGCCAGCGCAAGCACCCCGATGACCGCCACAGCCATTGCAGGCGTCAGCCATTTCCAGGCACGCGGGCTCTCGGCCATCGACAGATCGTTCTCGATTACTCGCGTCGCCATTCATCCCTCATTGCCATAATGACCTGCGCGACTTCTCCGTCCGCCAAACCGGGATACAGCGGAATAGAGAACGCGTTGGCTTCCGCTGCCTCGCTGGCGGGAAACCCCTCGATCCCAAGATAGCGGTGCAGCGACCGGAACACCGGTTTGCGGCATTGCACGCCCTGCCTCTCCATTCGCCCCAGACATTCGCTCAGTTCCTCTGGACCTGATCCCATCCGGGAAATCCGCACAACAAATCGGTAATAGACATGCGATCTTCCGGCCGGCACAACAGGCAGGATCGCGGAACTGCCGGCCAGCGCCTCGCGATAGCTTCGGGCCAGGCTCACCCGCCGCTCCAGGAGTTCCGGAAGTCGATTCAATTGCGCCAACCCGATAGCGGCCTGTAAATCAGTCATCTTGAGATTCGTCGCCTGGGGATTCAGTGAGGGGGATCCGTCATACTCCCGCAACGCGCGCGCCCGCTCAAGCAGAGCGGGATCGCTCGAGAGCAGCATGCCGCCTTCACCGGCGCACAATAACTTGTTCGCATAGAACGAACAGACGGTGAGCACTCCCACTGAGCCGACCGACCTCCCCTGCTCCACGGCTCCCAACGTCTGTGCGCAATCCTCAATGATCGGCACCCCCAATTGCGCAAACGCCGTCAGGTCGGCAGGCAACCCGAACAGATGCGGCACAATGATCGCGCGGGTCCTGGACGTGATCGCCGCCCGGGCCAGATCGGCATCGATCTGAAATGTCTCCGGCTCAATATCCACCAGACGCGCCTGCGCCCCGACACGCTGAACCGCCTGCCAGGGCGCCGCACAGACATAGCTGGGAAGCAAGACTTCATCGCCGGGGCCTACACCCAGGACCCGGAGCGCCACTTCCAGTGCCATCGTTCCTGAATTGACCGCCACGCCGCCGGCCACGCCGAGAAAGGCTGCCATGCCTCGCTCGAACTGCTCGACGACCGCACCCTGTGCGAGATGGCCGGACTGCAGCACATCGGTGACTGCGCGGATCTCCTCCTGATCGATGGAGGGGCGGGAGTGCGGAATCATGGTCGTACCGGTTGTCATGCTCCGATATTAATAAACAATCGCAAGGGAAGAAACCCTTCTGCGTTTTTCACCCGGCCCTGAATGCCGCGAAAATGCGCCGACGACCGGATCACGTCCACGATACTCAGGGCCTCAATATTCGTCTTCCTGACCTGTGACGCATGGGCTTCGATGGCGGCAATCTTTTCGTCGAGCACGTGATCAATGTCGACAAAGACCGTCGGCGCAAAATTCTGGGTCGTGGGCCCTTCATAAAACAGGACGTTTTTCGTGTATCGCGTCGCTGAAATGGTCCCCATGGCCAGGTGGCGGTGATCCTGGTGCGTGTCGTCGTGATAATGGACAAAAATAAAATGCGGGTCGACGTCCTTGACGACCGCCTCGATGGACTGGATCAGCTCCCGTCCCATCGGCACGGCGGTATCCTGATAGCCACCCCAATAGATCCGCTCGGCGCGTAGCCGCTTGGCCGCCTGCTCCTGCTCGAACTTCCGGATCTCGCCGGCGCCGCCCTGCTCTCCCTCCGTCATGACCATCAAAAACACCCGATGGCCGTTCTGCGCATATTTCACCAGTGCCCCGCCGCAACCGGCTTCGATGTCGTCCGGATGGGCGCCGATCGCGAGAATCCGCATCGCCTCTGTGCCGTCGAATGTCATACCTGCCTCCTCGTCATGATCGCGATGACGCTGTCGCCCGGTCATGTCGAACCCGGCGGCTGCGCAACTGATTCAATGCGTCAGGACCCGCACACAGTAATAAATCGATCGCCGATAAATTCGGCTCGAACGGCTCATAGACCTGCCGGTAGGCCGGATGGTGAAACTCCTGGATCTCCAATTCCACACCGGATGCTTCAAATCGCGACTTGTCCATATAACCTTCCGCTCCGGGCCCCGCGAGGTACTGCGTTGCGCCGGCCGCCAGACAGAGATCGATGAGGCGATCCGTCGGTTCTTCGCGCGCGACCATCCCGGATGCACAGCGTAGCGGCGTCGTGATGCCATAGGACTGGAGCAGCCACCGGATCACCGCCAGATTCAGATCAGACAGCTTCGTCCAGGGCTGCGCGTAGATCGCCCGCAACTCCGGCAGGTACCGGTCGCGGAACGGCGCCCGCGCATAGTGCATCTCCAGCGCCCGCAGCTGTTGCTCCCGCCATGCCGCCGTCGGATTAATCAGCACATCCTGCACGCGCTGACCGAAATGATGCAGCACCGGTACCGTCAGCCATTGCCACCCGTCCGCCGTTCTGATGCGGTTCCGGTTCTGCCATTCGTTCTTCTTGAACTGGACCGTGTCCAGCACGATAAACAGATCGACGCGATCGATCTTGTCGAGATACCCCAGCCACGGCAGAAACTGCGGTTGATGAATCGTGACGCGCATGGACTATCCCCGTTCCTTCGCCTGAGCATCCACGTAAACGGGATTGGTCAACAACTCGCCGCTCTGGCCGACAACTTCCAGACGGTAATATGCGCCGCCGTCCGGCACCGGCTGCGTATCCGCCAATTGGTAATGCACGGGGGTCTCGGCCTTCGTCATGCCGATAATCTCTCCTGACCGGATCAGGCGCAGGGTGACCGGATGGGGTTTGCCGTCACGCGCAGAAAGCCGCACCGTGGCAACCGCGTGCGAGCCGGACGGCAGAGCCACGCGCTCTCCGATGCCGACGATCGCCTGGTCACAGTCACAACCAAGGCTGAACTCGTCCAACGTCAACATCACCCGATGATCCCCTTCGGCGACCGCATAGGCATGACCGGAACTGATCGCCTCCAATACACCGGCAACCGATCGTTCTTGAGCAAAGACCGTCGTCACCACACGGTCGAGATCCTTCCCCTTATCGGCCAACCCGTGAAAGGCGATCTCCCCGATCATCGTCGGCACAGCAGACTGTGCCGTACCCCTGTGCGCCTGAATCACCTGATCCCAGAGCCCGCCTGCGGACGTCACCATCCTCGTATCCTGATAGAGGCCGCCGAATCCGGCATACCCGCTGGTCAGGGCCAGCGCTTCCGGATGGGCATCGGTCCTCACCGTCACCGTTCCCAGAGGGCCGAAGGCATGCGACTGCAGATCGCGCGCCTCCGTCATCGACCAGAGCACGACTGCACCGCGTTGATTCGCGACATCCAGTAATGCCTGATAGGGTCGATACCCCAGCTGCGATTCGTATGAACTGAACGGAGGCGTTCCGAGCGGCCAGGCATTCACCAGCGTGGCCACGGCCAACACCAGGCAGCAGGCGGCGACTGTTCGACGCGCCACACTGACCGGTTCGCGCCGGCCCTCCACCAGTCGATGTCGGGGTTTCCATAAGAACAGCGCGGGAACGACCAGGAGCAGGGGGGCGGCATTCGCGAGACTGGCCCCATCCATCGTAAAGGACGCCGGATTCCCGCGTGCCGGGAGCGCGCGATAATCCTCCGCCGTCGTCAGCCCCAACACCAGGAGATTGCGCTGCGCATCGTGCATCGTCAGATCACCGCGCCAGAGCGAGCCGGTCCAATAATAAAAAGGGGCAACCTCGACTCCCGGCACGATCACCAGCTGCGGATGGCGGGCTTGTACCGCTGTGACCTCATCGAGATAGGGCTCGATCCCGTACGACAGGATGGACGGAAAGCTGACGGTCTTCTTCAACAACCCGGGAAACGGCTGGAGACCGTACTCATACACCAGAGAAAAATTGTCGGAGAGCACGATCGCATCCAGGCCCTGCTGCTCGGCTCTGGCCGCCAACGCCTCCAGACTCAACGTGCCGGTACTGGCTGTGCTGTGAACATGGATGGCGACACGAAGCGGCACCCGCTGTTCTGCGGCCGACACCGCAGGCGACCAGCTCAGACCCCACAGGGCGAGGCCGATCCAAACTGAGGCCGGTACGGCTGGATACCGATGCCGATTATGCATGCGCCTGCACCGCGTCCCGGTAGACCGACTCAACGGCTTCAACCATAGCCTTCGCTCCGAACTCGTCTCCAATACTGCGCGAGGCGTTCCGGCCGAGCCTCCCGGCCAGCTGAGGATCGGTGAGAATGCGACGCATCGCGTCGCTCAGCGCCCGACTATTACCCGCCGGCACCAGCAGCCCGTTCTCCTCATGCCGCACAATCGCGGGAATCCCGCCGACACGACTCGCCACGACCGGCAACCCTGCCGCCATCGCTTCGATCAATGCGCGCCCCATCCCCTCATTGAGCGAGGGAAACACAAAGCAATCCATCCCCGCCAGGCACCGCTCAATATCGTCCCGATGCCCGACCAGATGAATACGATCACGGAGTCCCGACGAATCGGCTTGAGCCAGCAGGGCGTTCTGTTGCCCGCCGCTTCCCACGATCACCACATGGAGGTGAGGAAACTCGTCTTTGAGATAGTTCAAGGCTTCGACCAACACGCGATGGCCTTTGATATCCGTCAACCATCCGATCGAGCCGATGATGGTGGCATCAGCCGGACAGTCGAACCCCGGGGGAACCTGCCTGCCGCCGGTTCGCGCGCGGCGAAACCGTTCCACATCGATGCCGCTGGGAATCACGGCAAACCGGTCGGCACGGCCGACCGCCCGATCAAGATGGTCGTCCCGCTCCGCGCTCGTCAACGCGACAAGCCTGCTCGTCACGCGACACAATGCCCGCTCAATTAGCAAGAACAGCCAGGACTTCATGCGACCAAAATGTCCGTAAAAGACGTGCCCATGAGGCGTATGCACGATCACGGGAACGCGCGCGAGCCAGGCGGCCACCCGGCCTACTACGCCGGCTTTCGAGGTATGGGTGTGGACGATTGCCGGACGCTTCGTGCGCAGAATGCCGGTCAATGTCCATACGGCGCAGAGATCCTTCCATGGACTGATCGGGCGAACGAGCGACGGCAGGATGACATAAGAAATGCGCTCCTTCTCCAAACGACGGCACTGTTCCTCCGTCGCCGCCATACCGCCTTGCGCATCCCACGATCCGGGATGGCCGGCAATGATCACCGGCTCATACTGCGTCCGGTCATGCCCCAATACCGTGAGCATGGTGTTTTGTGCTGACCCGCCGTGATCGAGCCGCGTAATGATATGAATCACCGTACGTGCCGCCATGGAGATCCCTAGGCCGCCTTTCGTTCCGACGCCGGCTTTGTAGAGAGCCGGATCAGATCCGCACAATGCTGCACCCAGTTGTACCGGCGCTCGACCAGGCTACGCCCTTTCCTCGCCAACCGTTCCCGCTCCACCGGCTCCTTGATGCGACTGAGCACCCGCCCGAGCGCATCGGCAAAGGAACGGCTATCCGTCCCGTTTGAAATCAGAATAGGATCGATCTGGCCCAACACTTCCGGAATCGCACCGACCGGCGTGCCCACGACGGGCGTGCCGCAGGCCAGCGCCTCCACCGTCACAAGCCCGAACCCTTCGAGCTGAGCGGTCGGCATCAGGACCAGATCAGCGGCCTGGTAGTACGCCGCCAGCTGCTCCTCGGGAATAAATCCGACCAGCCGAACAATCTGTTCTAATTGTCGCTGCCTGATCCCCGCTTCCAAACGAGCCCGTAACGGTCCTTCGCCTCCGATCACCAGGAGACAATGCTGACCGACCTGCCCCAACTCGGAAAGGGCGTCCAGCAACGTCTCCAACCCCATCCGTGGAACCAGATTGCGGACGGTAAAGAGAATGGTCCCGTCCTCCGGTAACCCCAACGTTCGTCGCAGCTCTCGTCGATCGGCAGCCGCACGAAACAGCCCCGGATCCGCTGCTCCCGGTATCAGGACGATCCGCTCAGGTGCGATCCCATGCGTCGCCATCACCCGCTGCCGCATGAACTCACTCAAGACGACGACCCGGTGACAGCGATTCATCACCAGCCACTCAATGCCACGGCGCGCCAGGGCATTCACAGACCGGCGCAGCTTCGACAGCAGCGAGACCGCAGACTCCGTGCGCGTGAGATACTCCTCATGCGCGAGCGAATGGCAGACATACAGCCACTGGGCCGCCGAGTTCCGCCTAAGATACAGGGGACCGAAACCTGTGAGGGCTTGATGAATGATCGCCATGTCATAGAAGGATTTCCCGGTCAATCGGTCGAGTAGGGACAGCGCTCCCTGCACCGTCGATCTCACAAAGCTCCACTCATTGCTCTTTGATACAGGAAACCGCCATTCCTTCGCGCCGCCGATTTCGACCTCCAGGGGGACAGTCTCGTCCGTCGCCCGCGTGAGGAGATCCACCTGATGACCGGCGGCAACCAGGCCGACCGCCTGCTGCCGCAGGACCCGCTCCGCGCCGCCGATGACCCGTTCGGCCGAGACTTCAGCCAACAGCAGAACCTTCACAAGGCCTCCACCGCCATAACGGGTTCAGGAGCAGGCTGGGCGGCTCGCTCATGCCACAGCTCCAACACCATCAAGGCATACAGTTGGTCCGCGCAATTTCTTCGCCCGCTCTGATGTTCCTCCATCAGCCACCGCACATACTCGGGCGACACATAGCCACGGCGGCGAACGGCGGTGTCCGACAGCAGATCCTGCGCCATTTCACGAAGGTCTTCGCGCAACCAGCGGGCCAGCGGAATCATGAACCCCTGCTTGGGACCGTCAAGAATCGCCTCGGGCACCAGCCCGCACAAGGCGGATCGCATGAACCCCTTCAGCTGCCAGCCCGACAGTCGAAGCGACGGTGATACCCGCAGCGCGCAAGCCAGCAGAACGTGATCGCAAAACGGGACACGGAGCTCAAGCGAATGTGCCATACTCATCCGGTCGCCCATACGCAGCAGGTCATCGGGAAGATAGGTCTGCAGATCGAGGCCCATCGCGCGATCCACCGGATTGCCGGACGGCCATTGATCGAACAACGCCGAGGGCCGGCTTGATGAATACCCGTAGGGCAAGGCAGCTCTCATCGCCTCGCTCCAGATGCCGGTCTCCCATTCGGCTGGAATGAACGTCGTCCACCGGCGATATTGCTCCGCAAGCGGACGATGCCCATGTTCCATGAATCGTTTCACCCGCCCCATGTAGTCGCGACCGGTGCCGCGCTCACGACACGCCCATGCGCTAGAGGAGGCCAGCCACGAACGCACCGCGCGAGGAAGCGTCTGATAGTGAGACGCAAGACGGATACCGAGATACCGGGGGTAGCCGCCGAAGAGCTCATCGCCGCCGATGCCGGACAAGGCCACGGTGACAGACCGGCGCGCCACTTCGGACACCAGATAGGTCGGAATCGCCGAGGAGTCCGCGAACGGTTCCCCCATTCCCTCGACTACCCGCGGAAGGAGCGCACGGACATCAGGCTGTAAGATGGCTTCGGTGTGATCGGTTCCGAAGTGTGTCGCGAGGAGCCGGGCGTTGGCCAGCTCATTGTAGGATTGGTCCTCGGGATGCTCGTAGCCGATCGTAAAGGTCTTGACCGGTCCCCGCTCCTGCATCATGGCCAACACGGCCGCCGAATCCACGCCCCCGGACAGAAACAATCCCACCGGCACATCGCTCACCAGATGAGCATGAACCGTGTCGCGGAAGATCTCGACAAACTGTGCCTTCGCCTCTTCGACCGTCGTCCACTGAGACGGCGACATAGATTGTTCAGGCCGATAGTAGCGGAAGACCTCGACACGCCCCTGCCCGACTCGTAACCCTTCGCCTGGCCTGAGTTGATACACGCCTTCATAGACCGTGTCTGGTCCGGGAACGTACAGTGATGTCAGATAGTCGGCGATGGCTTGCGGACGGATACGCGCATCGGGCAACGCTTCCAGCAAAGATGGTAATTCTGATGAAAACAGCACGTCGGTGCCGGTCGATCCCGATCCCGCGCGGGTGGCATAATAGAGCGGCTTGATCCCCAGTCGATCCCGGACCAACAGCGCTTCCTGCCGCTCCCGATCCCAAATCGCGAAGGCAAACATCCCTCTGAGGTGCGCAAGGCCGTCGATCCCCTCCTGCTCGTAGAGATGCACCAGTACTTCGGTGTCGCAGCGAGAGGTAAACCGGTGCCCGCGTTCGATGAGGTCCTGACGCAAGGCTCGATAGTTGTAGATTTCTCCGTTCAGCACCGCCCGGACCGAACCGTTCTCGTTTTGCACCGGTTGCTGCCCACCGGCGGGATCGATCACGCGCAAGCGGCGAGCCCCGAGCGTGACCCCGTGCTCCCGATGGAGCCCCTGTTCATCCGGCCCCCGATGGACCAGCCGTCGGAGCATCCGGGTGACCAGGATCTCTTCACTCGACCCGATGATGCCGCAGATTCCACACATGTAGTTACTTGTCTTTCCCTTCGGTCACCGTCCGCTCACGCCGCTCCAGTTCTTCCCGCTCCCGTTCATGCCGGGGTGAGACCGTTTGCGGCGGCACATCGACCGGTTCGTACCGTGTATGCTTGGCCGAGCCGACCGAGGTCAGCAGCGCACGCACACCGAGCGCCGCCACAGCACCCAACAGGCACACGATCAACAGGCTGCCCCACAACCCGATCCGCCGCTTCCATCGACGGCGGCTCTGCCAGCTCATCGCGCTCACGCTCCCCCGTCCTTCCGCCTGGCGATCAGCTCAAACGACGGTGCCCAGACCAGACGGCCGGCACTCAGCCGATAGGCCAGCGCGGCCACCAACGACAGCCCGCTGCCGACCAGTCTCCATTTCAACCGGCGCTTCCAGGAGTTGGCGCTCGTGACCGGGCCCAGACTCGGAGCGGAATTGCGCAGGGAAAGCAGCTCAAAACCGCTGCTCTCCACGAGCGTCCGCAGGGCGTTCGGCGAATAACTGAACAAGTGAAACGCCTGATCATATTGCGCCCCGCACCATCGGACAGGTGCTCTCATTCGCTGATGAAACAGTCCATTTGAGACACGAATCGCAATAATCCCTTGAGGGTTGACCTGTTGCGTCATAGCCCTGACCAGCGCCGCCGGATCCGTCACCGTTTCCAGCACATTCACCAGCGTCACCACATCGAACCGGCCGGAGGTCGATTGGCCGAGCTCGGCCGGCGAAAAAACCGTCAACCCCTTCACTCTGGCCCGCGTGGCTGCTCCTTGAGACACTTCGACGCCGGCGCAGGTCCACCCGGCCTCGCGGCAAAGCAGCATGAATGCCCCGTCTCCGCAGCCGATATCAAGCAGCCGCCCCGGCGGCCTACGCCAATCAGACAGATGCGCCAGGACGCTGGCAAACACAGGCCGGCGATCGGCCGAACTTTCCGCCGCGCCATAAGACCCGTCATAACTCTCCCGATAATATTCCTCGACGCTGGTGGAAGACGGTCGGGGGCTCAGGAACACCAGCCCGCACCGCGGACAGGCGACATACCTTCTGGTCGGCGTATGAAAGACTTCGGACGGACTCCCGCCGTTCCCGCACGGACAGGCGACAGTTTCCATATCCGGCTGTATTGTGAGGCTCATGCGACTTTTCTGCTCCATGAGGGCGCGTCGAATCCTGCCACCCGTAACGCCGCATCAAAGACCGTCACCGTCTTCTCAACCATCCGGTCGGCCGTAAAGTGCGCCTGGACCACCGCACGCCCGGCATTCCCCAACTGCATCGCCTGCTCGGGGTGATCCAGCAACGATTGAATCGCACCGGCCAGCCCTGCGACATCATGGGCCTTCACCAAAAGGCCGGTCTTCATGTGTTCGATCACTTCAGGCACCCCGTTCACGCTGGTCGCGATCACCGGCTTTCCCATGGCCAGGGCTTCGAGAATGACGAACGGAAATCCCTCCGAATGCGAGGGCAGGACGACCATATCCGCCGCCGCATAGAAATTCATCACGTCGTCGCGAGACCCGACAAACCGGCACATGGGCGACAATCCGCGGGCAGCGGCGAGTTTCTCCAACGGCTGCCTCAGTTCACCGTCGCCCACGCACACACATTGCAAGTGCGGAAATCGTTCCCGCAACAGCGCCAGGGCTTCTATCAGATCTCCGTGCCCCTTGGGTTGGGTCAGCCGGGCCACGGTGACCAGCAGGGGACCATCGGTGAGACCGAACTCACGTCGCACTCTGGTTTGATCGACCGGCTGCTGAAACGACAGCCGGCCGACCCCGTTGTGGACCGTCTCCGCCAGACCGGCAGCCGCCGGATCGTCTTGCACCACAGCGCGCCGGATGGCATCGGACACACAGATAATCCGCGTGACCAAAGGCAAGGTCATCCGAAGAGCAGCGGAATAGATCCAGCGCTTCAAGCGGCTCACCTCATAGTCGGCGATGGAGTTATGAACGGTAGAGACCACGACCGGCACGCCCGCCAGCCAGCCGGCCACACGTCCATAAAAATTCGCCCGGGCACCGTGGGTTTGAAGGATCGTAACCTTTTCGTCCGACAACACCCGCACCAATCGCAGGAGCGCGAACGGATTCAACAGCGGCTCCAGATGCACTACCCGCACGTCCATCCCCCGGGCCTGCATACGACCGACGAACGAGCCCGGCTCCGGGCAAATCAGAATCGTCCGGAAACGCGAGCGGTCGAGATGTTCACAGAGCAATTCCAGATAGCGCTCCCCGCCGCCGTAGGACGCCGACCCGGCCAGTTCCGCGACCACGACCGGCGTCATCGTTTCCGCCCCACGATCAGGAGGCTCCCCCGCAAATGGGGGACCGCGTAGAACGGCCACTTCACCCAATTGATCGCCTGCTGCTGCGATGTCAGCCGGCAATCCTGTGTGTCTTCACCCAGAAAATGGCGTGATTCGGCAATCTCAAATCCAGAACTCCTGAGCATGTCAGCCAGCTCAGGCATCGCATATTCGCGGGCATGAGGACGCCATTCATCGTTCGGATTGTCATAGCCGGGAGGAGCCAGGCGATCATTGAGCGTCCGGCCGGCCAGTAGCTTCAGTACGTTGCCGATACGGGTGACGTTCGGTGTCGTGATGACAATGCAACCACCCGGCTGGAGGATACGATAGGCTTCCGACAATAAGTGAAAAGGCGACGTCAGGTGTTCGATGATTTCCAGCGCAAACACCAGCCTGGCAGATCCCTCTGCCATCGGCACGGCAGTCGGATAGCCTTTCATCTCAAACTGTTTCGCCGCCGGATCCAGATTCACCGTCAGAATGTCCGCATCCACGTCCTGTTTCATCAGCTGCACAAACTCAGGACTGGCCATGAGGCCGGCTCCCAGGAGCCGGGCAGCTCTCGCCGGTTCGGTGAGGCGTAACAGGCGCAAGAGGCTGCCGGGATACGGTCCGAAATCCACGATGGCCTGCGGCCCCTGAGGCAGCCAGCGAAGTCCGCTCCGCAAGGCGACATACAACCGGTCGCGACACTTCAAGGCATGGTGCATCGGCGAACTGAAACGAGGATCGTCGTTCCCAAATACTTCATAGCGGGAAGGACGGAACTCCCGCATCACACCGTCGAATCCTGATCTGGTCAATACATAACTCATGTACTCACGATCTCCCTCGTCCAGCGGCAACGGTACTACGAGGCATTGGTCCTTCTCCCTCCAAACCTGCCGGAGATACGTGCGCAGGTTCGGCCTCGTCATGCCCCTGCCAGACTCGCCGCAAGATCGTCCGCAACACCTGACGCTGCGGTCGCCGATCAGCGGCCTGCGAACAACCGGTCAAAATCAACCTCCGCATGACACCCAATGCGATCCAGCCCTTCATCAGGAACCGTCTGGGTTGGTCGAAGTGCTTCTCGACATAACGGATGCGGCTGAATTCCCATTGCGTATTGAGACCGTGGCGATTCGTCCGGCTGCTCCCTCCGAGCAAGTGCACGACCTCTCCCTCGGCCACGTGCCGGACCCGATAGCCCAGCTGCTGCACACGGCGACACACATCCACATCCTCGAAGTACATGAAAAACCGTTCATCCAAACCACCCAGCCGGTCGAACAGCGCCTTGCGGATCATGAGACAAGCGCCGTTGGCCCAGTCGACATCCTGGGTTTTTGTGAAGTCCATCGGAGCCACGGTGCCGACCAGCCGTCTGATGATCCTCGGCAGTTCCTCGGAATGGCGGACATGATCACGAATCGACGGAAAGGGAAAGCAGGACTGCAACACCCGCCCGTCCGCATCGCGTTGCAGACAGCTCACCGCGCCGACATCCAGATGCCGGTCCAGGCTGGCCACCATCGTGCGAAGTGTGGACTCCCGCATAAGCGTGTCACTGTTCAGCAGGAGGAGATACCGCCCTGAACTGACCGCCGCCGCCTGATTGCAGGCTTTGGCGAAGCCGCCGTTCTCCGTATTCGCCAACACCGTCACATGAGGATATCGGGCACGAACCGCTTCCACACTCCCGTCGCGGGAGGCGTTGTCCACCACGATCAGTTCATAGTCCACACCAGTGGTCCGTTCACAGACCGATTGCAGGCAATTCAGCAGCAGATCGCGCGTGTTGTAACTGACGACGGCTATCGACAGATCCACGTGACGGCTACTCCCCCTGTTTGACCGCACTCAACATCAACTCATTGCCGGCCCACCGCCAGAAAGGCAACAGCCCCTGCTCCAGCGTATGCAGCCCGCGTGCAATCGGACCGGCATCGACGGGCCGGATATTGCCTCGCGCATGCCCCTCGCGACGGATCCGCAGGCTTTTTTCATAATTCACCTGCGAGAGAAACGGACGGGTCAACATGCGCTCGACGCGAAAGCCTGCTCGCTCCACGCAGACCCGCAAGGTCTCGGGCGTAAACAGCCAGAGATGCCGGGGCGGCTCCAGCGCCATCCAGTGGTCGGCGAAAAGCCGGCTCATCAGCCCTGAATAATTCGGCGTCGTCAGCACCAATCGGCCGCCCTTTTGCAACACCCGGTGGCACTGACGTAAGTGGCCGATCGGATCGGGAACATGCTCGATGGCATGCACCATCGTCACGACCGCGATGCTCCGGTCCTGAATACCGGCGGTCTCCAGCGTCCCCACCCGCACGGGAACCCCGTAACTGTCATGCGCAATTCTCGCCGCCAGCGGAGAGAGATCGACCCCCAGCACCTTCCAGCCCAGAGCGTTCATCGCCGAGAGATATCCACCCGCTCCGCATCCGATATCCAGCAACGTCCCTCCATCGACAAACGGAGGGCACAACTCATCGCGGCCATAGCGCGCCCTATCTTGGAGTGCTGGAATCTGACCGAGCATGCGCCCGGCCACCGGGGCCCACCACTCACTCCGCTTGAACCGGGTGTAGCCAAAGACCTCGCTCAAAATCACGGCACGCAGCGCATCGCGCATGCCGGCCGCCGGACGAACCGGCCCTTGGCCGTGCGTCGCCCCCTCGTGCGGTTCGTAGTCGTCCGGATAACACTTCGGGATATCCGCCATAACCGGCCGGGGACTCTGCCAGACCAATCCACAGGCGGCACAACGAGCAAACCCGAACTCGCCCTCGACGGAATAGAGCCGGTCATGCAGCCCCTGAAACAGCGCCGCACCGGGAGTGCCGCACAATAAACACTGCGTGACAAGCTCTGTCATTACTGCCGGCATACAACTGCTCCATCCATCCGTTCCGCCTGCATGTCTGTCGGATAGTGAAACGCCTCGCGACCGAGGGCGAGACGCGCGCGCTTCACTGCCTCGCGCTTCCACCACTGCCACCGACGAGAGCCTCCCAGAACTTTCAGAACCCCTCCGGTGAGGACGAATACGGAATTCAGGGTCAAAATCAGCCACAGCATTCCGGCACTGACGAGACCTTCATGCTTGCGATAATAGCGGATCAATCCGATCAAACTGTCGGCCACACCCTGGTCCGGCATGGCACCGACTCCTCCGGCGCCGCCGTGATGCATCACTTCGGCCTGCGGCAGGAGAAACAACCGGTGTCCTGCGTCCCGCAGCCGTCGACACAAATCCACGTCGTTGTAAAAAATGGGAAAGCGCTCGTCGAAGAGTCGCTCTGTTCCGACGGTCGATCGCCGCAACATCAAGCACGCGGCCGGCGGTTGTTCGACTTCGGTCAAAACATCGAAAGGCTCATCGAGCATATAGAATTCGCGCAACCAGCAATTCCCGGGCGCCACGTTCCGCAGCGCAGTTTCGGACCACAGGATGAACGGCCAGCGGGGCAGTCGCTTGTGATACCGCTGCAGCGTTCCATCGGGATTACGCAGCACCGCCGTCGCACCGGCCCGGCGGGGGTCGGCATCAAGGAACTGCACCATCTGCTTCACAGCGTCGCTCCGGAGTTCCGTATCGGGATTCAATAGCAATACATACCGGCCACGCGCCAGAGCGAACGCCTGATTGTTCGCTCTGGCGAACCCGGCATTTTCCTGATTGCGCACCAACTCGACTTCCGGAAACCCGGCTGCCACCAGGTCGGCGCTCCCGTCCCGGGACCCGTTGTCGACCACGAGTACCTGCGCCGCAACGCCGTCGACGCCGGCCTGAACGGAAGACAAACAGCGCTCCAGGAGAGGCCGGGTGTTCCAATTCACGATGATGATCGAGACATCCATCGAGCCGTTGAGATGCACCTGCGTCATTCTCTTATGAGCCCCACAACATGCGCAGACGAAGCGACTCGCGCGACCACAGATGCCAGCCATAGACGCTCACGCCGGCCAGGCCGCACAACGCACCGAGCCACTGCGCGATCCACATCGACGGCACGGCCTGGCTCAGAATCATTCCGCAGGCGACCAAAAGCACCAGGCCTCCGGCCCAGCGCAGCGGTTCGAATGCCGACATGGCTTCCACGCCCAGAATTTGCACCGTGGCCTTGAGATGCAGACCGAGCCCCACCAGAAAAGTCAGCGCCAAGGCCCATGCCGCTCCAACCAGCCCCCAGGCCATCGTGAAGGGAATCACCGTCGGCACGTAACAGGCACACATGACCGCCCAGATTTTCGTTTGGAGTTCCGGCCGATTGGCGCCGCAGTGAAAGGCCGCCATCACACTGCAGAACGCTGCCGCAATAGCAAACAGACACAACACCCGCAACGGCTCCACCGCCGCCGACCAGGACGGACCGAACACAAACGGAACCAGATACGGAGCCAGAATCGCGACCGCCATCGCAGTCGGGACGACGATCATGCCGGTCAGGCTCATTTGGAGGCTCAAGGCCCGCAGCACACCGGCGCGATCTTTCTGCATGAGCGCGTAGGTCGGTAGGCTGATCTGTGAAATCACACTCATGGCCCGGATACCGATCATGGTTGGAATCGCCATGGCCAACTGATACTGCCCCAGTCCCGCGACACCCTGTAACCGCCCCACCACAAAATCCCCGCCGCTCATCACCGTAAACAGAAACCACGCCGTCAGATTCTGATACCGGCCATAACTCCACAGGCTCTGCAAGGCCGTACGATCCAGCGACCAGCGGATGCGGCAGGGCGCAACCCAGAAGGAGAGCAGCGATCCGAAGAGAAATGCG
>CAZEHM010000018.1:0-60828 GCA_964512025.1 uncultured Nitrospira sp.
CCAGCAGCGCTTGCTCAAATGGTACGGCGAGCATGGCCGCGATCTGCCCTGGCGCAAGACATCCGATCCCTATCACATCCTTGTTTCCGAAGTGATGCTGCAGCAGACCCAGGTCGACCGGGTGATTCCCAAGTACCATGAGTTTCTGGACCGGTACCCGAGCTTCGAGCATCTGGCAGAAGCTCCGGTCGCCGATGTGAAGAAGACCTGGTATCCGCTCGGGTACAATATCCGTCCGGAGCGGCTCCACAGTATTGCGTGTGAAACCGTGGAGCGTTACGGCGGACAGCTTCCCAATGATGCCGACGAACTGCTGTCTTTCAAGGGCATCGGACGGTATACGGCCGGTGCGATTCGCTCCTTTGCCTTTAACGAAGACGCGCCCATTCTCGATACGAACGTCATTCGTGTGTTGCATCGTGTGTTCATCGCCGAGGGAGATCCCAAGGGGCAAAAGGCACAGTTGTGGGAACTGTCGGAGGCGTTGATTCCGCGCGGCAAAGGGTATGACTTCAATCAAGCCATTATGGATTTCGGCGCGATGGTCTGCACGGCGCGCGATCCGTACTGTTTACTGTGTCCTATGAAGTCTTTCTGCAAGACATATCCCTTCGATTCAGGGGCCACCAGGAAGTAGGCAGCTATGACCGTGATTGAAGTTGCCGCCGGTCTGATTCATCGCGACGGGCGGTATCTGATCGCCCGCCGGAAGGCCGGTGTGCATCTTGCCGGCTATTGGGAATTCCCCGGCGGAAAGCGTGAAGCCGGTGAGACGCTGGAGGAGTGTTTGCAGCGGGAGCTGCGGGAAGAGTTGAACGTACGTGTCGACATTCCCGTACCCTACCGGATCGTGCGGCATGAGTATCCGGAGAAGATTGTGGAGTTACATTTCTTTCGTTGCGCCATCGAAAGCGGCGAGGCAGAAGCGCTGGATTGCGCGGAACTGCGCTGGGTGCTGCCGGAAGAATTCTCCCAGTTCGAATTTCCACCTGCTGACGGGGTTATCCTGGAAGCTCTTCAGCGTGATGCGGGAACGGAGTTGCGATGAAAGTCGTATTGGATATCGAGACGGTTCAAGCGCCGCGAGAAGAATGGGCGCGGCTCGTGGGGAAGGAGCATCTTCCGGAGACGGATGTGTCAGAGCGCGAAGAGTTGGATCTCTTCGAGGCGGGCGCAGCCGAAGCAGCGCGGCAGGCGGAGGATGAACTGTATGCCAAATCGGCGTTCGATGGGACGTTCAGTAAGATCGTCTGTATCGGCCTGCTCGAATTTTCCGATCAGATGGAAGCGCGGAGCGCGGTGGCCTGGTATGGGAGCAATGAAAAGGAATTGCTCCGTCAGTTCTGGGCCAGGATTGCGCAGGATCGCCCCACGTTGTTCATTACACATAACGGTCTGGGATTCGACCTGCCTTTTATAAAGAAACGATCAATGATTCATCAGGTAAAGCCGAGCTACGATATCAATCTGGCAAAGTTCAGGTCGGAACCCGTCTATGACACGATGGCCATCTGGAGCAACTGGGATACACGGGGATGGGTCAAGCTGGATGTGCTGGCGAGAGCGCTCAATGTAGAAACCAAGTCGGGGAGCGGATCGCAGGTGGCGGAGATGTGGGAGAAGGGACAGGGACAGGAGCTGGCCCGATACTGTTTACAGGATACGTATGTGACGTATGCCTGTTTTTGCCGGATGAATTTCCGGCAGCCCCTGTCCAGCGAGGTGGTCTTGCTCCAACCGGAGTTGCTGGAAGTCTCTTAGTCGTTCAGTTGTTCTGCATTTAAGGAGTCGGGCGAACTTCCGCGGTTTTCTTCTTCGGCGCGGGTTTCGAAGATACGTTCTTGGCTTTCATTGCATCGCGCTCGGCCGTACGCTCCCGTAGCTCTTTTTTCATCCACTCGGTTTCTTTCCGAAGCATCCGGATCTCTGATTCTTTCAACGCGTTGGCTTCTTTCATCTGGCGCAATTCATCCATTTTCTTATTGAGCAGCTCATCCGTCGTCATGTCTGCCGGTGCGCTATCCGTCGACGCAGTGACGACCGGCAGTACTCGGACCGATGCGTGCGCATCCGTCCCGGAAGACGGTTTCGCAGGCGAAGCAAACGCAGCCGGAGCGCTCACCGGCGATTTTTCCGTTGAGGCGACAGGAACCGATGCCGGCATGGAAGCCTTGGCTAGAGCCTGATAATCGATCACCATCGACTGCACGCCGGCCACCCCGTTGGCCGCATAGGAAGGAGCCGGCTCAAACTGCGCCGCAGATTTCGGTGTAAAGCCGGCCGCTTTCATCCCTTTCCCTGAGGAGATGGTGAAATACGCTGCGCCATGTTGCACATAAAGGGTGCCCGCGGTGGGTGCAGCGCCTGACCCTGCCGATGAAGACACGCGGAAACCGACAATTTGCTCCGGTTTCGCTCGCGATAATCCTTGGGCTAGCAGGGGAGCAAGAAACTCGGCGTCTTCATCGCTGAATACTCTCATCGGCTTGCTGCCAGTCGCGGGCAATTTGTTCGAGGCCGTTGCGGCCTCATCGACGGTTACGCCTTTTACAATTTTCACCATGGTGTTCTGGTCGATCATCGTCGGGTGATTGGCTTCGAACGACCATTCGGAGACTTCTTCGAGGAAGACCGCCCCTCTCGCGCTCTGATGCACGGCTTGTGAGCCGGATATCAAGGAACAGCCGCTCAAGATGGCGGCGGTCAGAAGAAGTCCGGTTGTCACGTGGCCTGTGTAGGTTTTGCAAATGAAGCGCATGGAGGGACTCCTTTTCCTCTGGATAGAGGAGGATCGGTGAGTGTTCGTGATGGGTCGAACCGTTTGGCGTGCTGTCGGAGCGTCTACCAGATACCTAACCCCATGAGCACCATGCCCACAGCCATCCATCCGAATACGCCGACTGAAATAATGGTCTCGAGTGTCATATGCGAATCCACTTGGTTTAAAGGTTCCTGGTGTTGGTGTCTGTCCATGGCATTGCGAGTTAAGCAAAGGACATGCCATTGAGAAGTATAGGGAAACAGGAGAGAAGTCTAGAAACAAAAGGCCCTATAGAGGGAAGCTAGACGATTTGTATTCGCAGTGGAAGGAGTGCCAGATATAGAGAAGGTATTGATCAAACTACTTAAATAAGTCAAATGGTTATCATTGTTGTGGTAATGAATATCTGGAGGAAGTGTATCCGGGAAAGAGGCAGGCTAGGATTGGTCGAACAAAGTGTTTCGCGGATGAAAACTGGATGCCGCTAAGAGCGATTTGACAGTGGCGTGTCAGAAAATGTTCAACCCGTAAGGTAAAGCGTGCAGGAATGTTCCACCACCGGGCTGGAAATTCCTTGCAGAAGAAGGAACCGCAAGCGGATTGTCTGCTTACGGGAAGGTGAAACCCCGTTTCCCGGAGCGATTACTCGGCGAAAAGTGCCGCAACTGATGAATCGATAATACGACGATTGGTCAGCATACCCGGTTGGAGCGGCTCCAGGGATTTATCCCAGATCACAGCGATGTTTCCGTCTGTTTTCCCCATCCACTTGTCAGGTGATCTGGTCGCTTCCCGTTCCACGAGAATCGGGAGCGTCTGTCCAAGGTATTCCCGATTTCTTGCCCCTCCGATCTCGCGCTGGAGTTCCACGAGCCGTTTGACCCGTTCACCTTTGACGTCTTCAGGGATATCGTCTTGAAACTTTCTGGCGGCGATGGTGTTCTTTCGTTCGGAATAGGCAAAGACGAAGGCGGAATGGAACCGGGTTTGCTCGACGAGCCGGCAGGTCCTCTCGAAGTCTTGCTCCGTTTCCGTACTGAATCCGCAGATAATATCGGTAGTCAGAACAATGTCCGGAATCATTCCTTTGATTTGGTCGACCAGCCTGGCATAGTCGCCGGCGGTATATTCGCGTCCCATCAGATCGAGAATCCGGTCGCTTCCGGATTGGAGCGGCAGATGAATATGCTTGCAGATCTTCGGATGCGTGGCGATGGCTTTCAGCAGCGGGAGCGGATAGTCCTTGGGATGGGGCGACGTAAAGCGGACCCGTTCGATGCCGGGAGTGTCGGCGACGGCCGAGATGAGTCTGGCGAAGTCCCAGTCCTCGGATCGATAGGAGTTAACATTCTGTCCGAGCAGCGTAATTTGTTTGTAGCCGAGGGATGCCGCTTGCTGCGCTTCAGCGAGTACGCTCTCAGGCTCTCGTGACCGCTCACGTCCGCGGGTATAGGGCACCACGCAAAAGCTGCAGAAATTGTCGCAGCCGCGCATGACGGTGATCCAGGCATTGACCCCGCCCTCACGATCAGGCAGCACGCCTTCATAGGTTTCGTATTCGGAGAGGTCCAGGGCAAAGGCCTTCTTCGCAAATCCCTGTTCCTGCGCCTGCAACGCATTCGTAATCAACATGGGGAGCTGGCGATAGGCATCGGGGCCGGCAAGGACGTCGATCAGCGGTACCTTTTTCGTCAATTCATCTTTGAGGCTTTGGGCCATACACCCCAGCACGCCGACGACGAGCGGCCGCTCTTTCTTGACCGCCTGCAATTCTCCGAGATGCCCGTAGACCTTGTTGTGCGCGTTCTCCCGGATGGCGCAGGTGTTCATGAGCATCACATCGGCCCGCTCCCGGTCTTCGGTGAAGGCGAACCCGTCCTGTTTGAGCAATGAGCGGACAAGTTCGCTGTCAGATTCGTTCATCTGGCAACCGAAGGTCTCAATGTGGACAAGGTGCGGTGTAGTTTTGTTCGTCATAGCATCGGCAATCGCGCCGCAGGCTGAGCCGCCAGGTGGCCGACAGCCCACCGTTCGCTGGCGGCGGTAATGGTGACGGGATGTACCTGGTTGGTGAACTCGGATGGAGAAGGGACGGCGACCTTCAGAAAACTGGATGTGGTACCAACTGCAAAACCGTCATGGCGGCCGGCTTCGAACAAGACCAGGACAGTCTTTCCGATATGCCTGTCATGAACAGCAAGGCGCTTGGCTTGAGAGAGGCCCGTTAAGATGGCCGTCCGTTTTTTTATGTGCGGGGCACTGACGGGGTTGGCGAGCTTCATTGCCGCAGTTCCCGGTCTTGGCGAAAACGGAAATACATGGAAATAGGCGAAGGGGAGCTCGGTTGCCAGCTTCAGTGTATTGGCAAACGCTGCCTCGTCTTCACCGGGGAAGCCCACCATAATATCTGTGCCGAGTCCCAGGTTGGGAATCTTGTGTAGGGCTCGCTCTATCAGGCGGACATAGTCCTGCGCCGAATAGGACCGGTTCATCTCGGTCAAAATACGGTCGTCTCCGCTTTGGAGCGGAATGTGGAGATAGGGACAGAGTTTGGACGAGGATGCCATCAGTTCGAGCAGTTGATCCGTGACGGTTGTCGGTTCAATGGAGGAAATCCGGATGCGTTCCAGACCGGTGATGGTTTCCAACCGTGCGATCACGGTGCAGAGATCCGCCCCGGCCTGGTTATATTGTCCGATGTTGACACCGGTCAGGACGACTTCCCTGACGCCCTGTGAGGCCAAGAGGTCGGCCTCGCGCAACAGGTCGCCGAGCAGGCGGCTTCGTTCGCGGCCCCGCGCAAAGGGGATCAAACAGAAGCTGCACATGGTGCTGCAGCCGTCTTGTATCTTGAGTGGCGCGCGCGTGGAGTCGGGGGCGCCGTATTCGGGCAGTTCGAAATCTTCCGGCGCGATGGTCTTGGTACGATGCACGACCGGCGACGCATGCTTCTGTAGACGATCGCTCGGCGGTAGAAAGTTCGGGAGATCGAGCTTGTATTGATTGCCGACGATCAGATCGATGCCTGCCTGCTTCTTCAATCCTTCAGGACCCGTCTGCGCATAGCAGCCGGTGACGGCGATGAAGGCTTTGGGCGAATGTTTGAGCGTCTTACGAATGAGATAGCGTGAGGTGCGTTCCGCGTCTTCCGTGACGGAACAGGTGTTTAAGACCAGCAGGTCGGTCGGTTCCCCGAATGCCACCAGGCGATACCCATCCTGGCGCAACCGCTCGCCGAGCACGGCGGTTTCCGCCTGATTGAGCCGGCAACCGAGAGTATGCAGGGAGGCGCGTGGTTGTGCGATGTTCGTGATCATTCACGGCATTATAGGGGAGCGTTTGCGCGATGGGCAAGGTGGAATACTGTGCGGTATCGAATCGGAATCCATGGCCGTCATCGAATTGACACGGATTTTGAGGCTCGATAGAGTGTGCGGACTTGCCGGGAGGTGTCGAAATGGTCACACGCGCAACCTGGATGCTCACACTGCTGGTTACCTCCCTGTTGTTCGTACCGGCCCGGACCGCATCCCACGGAGTCTTGCCGGTTGAACCGGATCTGACGACGCGGCTGGATGAACTCTATGACCACGAGGCCCGTCTGTTTCTGATGCTCTATTCATTAAAAGGGGACGGTCAGGTGGATTATGTGACGGGCCGGTCTGTGCAGGAGTATGCCCGGAGCAATTACGGCAATCCCATTTATCGAACCGATGAACACCCGCTCTTCTATTGGTGGGATCATACGATGTGGAATGATCCCGAGGAGGACGGAGTCAACGGCAACGAGCGCGTGTATCAGGAAAATGTCGACTTCGATATTTTGCGCTACAAACCTTGTGCGTTTAACGGCCAACCGTGTTAGTCGCGTTGATGTTTCTGGCGATCGCCAAACAGTGACCGGTCCATTCTTGTCGCCGCTCTGCGCGCGTTTCGAGATTCTGCTGCGGAAGTTTTCCCGTTGAGTGGTATTCTGCCTTCTGATGACACAGGTGCCGCAATCTGTAGCCTGCGTGTTCTCAATGCACGACGGATTGAATGACTAGTTTCCGGTTCACACCCCTCGCCTTGTTGAATCGCCGTCTGGCGGTGATGTTTCCGCTCGGATTTTTGTCCGGACTTCCACTGGCGCTCACGGCCGGGACTCTACAGGCCTGGTTGACAGTGGAAGGGGTGGATCTGAAAACCATCGGTATTTTCACACTGGTGGGATTGCCGTATACGCTGAAGTTTCTCTGGGCCCCGGTGATTGATCGGCTCGTTCCTCCCTGGCTGGGTCGCCGGCGCGGATGGATGGTCCTGACGCAGCTCAGTGTCGCACTGGGCGTGGCCCTGATGGCGGTGACGAGTCCGCGGCATCATCCGGAGCTACTGGCGGTATTCGCCCTGCTCGTAGCCTTTCTCGCGGCGTCGCTCGATATTGTCTTTGACGCGTACAGGACCGAGACGTTGGAGTCACAGGAACGGGGATTCGGCGCAGCGGTGTGGGTGAACGGGTACCGGATTGCGTTATTAGTGGCCGGGGCAGGGGCGTTGGTCATCGCGGATCTGGTGGGATGGCAAATGACCTATCTGTTGTTGGCCGGACTTATGGTGATAGGCACCGCCGTTATCTTTATCAGTCCCGAGCCTGGCCGCGTGGCTGAGGCTCCGAAGACCATGGGGGAAGCAATCGGAGCGCCGCTTGCCGAGTTCTTCACGCGTTCTCATGCGGTCGGATTTCTTGCCGTCATTGTGCTCTATAAGCTGGGTGATGCGTTTGCATCTTCTCTCCAAACCGCGTTTCTTATTGGCGGGGTGGGGTTTACAGCCGCAGAAGTCGGATATGTGAAGGGTGTCGGGATTCTGGCAACGCTGCTCGGGGCTCTGTTCGGCGGTCTCATGATGGCGCGGATGGGGTTAGTGCAGTCGCTTCTGCTGTTCGGTTTGTTGCAGGCAGTGTCCAATCTCGGGTTTGTGGTGCTGGCCTGGGCAGGGAAGAGCGCCGCGCTGCTTGCGGCGGTGGTGATGGTCGAAAACATCACCGGCGGGATGGGGACGGCGGCATTCGTGGCTCTGGTGATGTCTCTCTGCGATCCCCGATATACGGCCACGCAGTTTGCGCTGTTATCCTCGCTCGAAGCTCTCGGTCGCGTCTTCGCCGGTCGCCCATCCGCCGATGTCGTTGCGGCGGTCGGGTGGAGCCAGTTTTTTCTGTTGACGTTTGTCGTGGCGTTGCCTGGTCTTTGGGCGGTGTGGCGTGTGCGTGAACGGATTTCACTCGGTCCGGCCAGTCATGTCGTCCCTGCCGTTTCTCCCGCTGTTCCGGTCCAGCCGGTCGGTACTCGTTAGGACGAGAGTTTGCGCTGGAGAAAAAGGACGAACAGCATCAAGGTGACCAGCGGAGCAAACAGGAACGGCACGAGCCAGAGCCAGACATTTTTCCCCCGGACACGGGCCTGATCGATCATCCAGACGAAGATCCAGATCATGAGGCCTGCATAATTGAGTGCCATCCACCGGGTGGTATGAATCTTCAGGCCGCTGCCGCTGTCCGGTGCACCTTGAAAAAGGAAGACCATGAGCAAGAGCATGAAGCTTCCCAGTAGAGCGGCGACCAGACGTTTACTCCAGACAAACATGGAATCCTCCTGTGAGATGTGGCCGCTCGATCGCAACCGGGAGCGGTGGTGCGGGGCTAGGCTAATCAGCCGGTTCCGGTTTGTCAAACTCACTGGTTCAGTGAAACCGGCCGGCTGAGCTATCGGAGGCGCATATGAGTCTGCTTCGACTCTTGGTGATCGTAGTGGTGTTAGCCGGGTCGGTAGGATTGGCTCTGTCTAACCCGACGATGGACAACTATCTGCAGTTTGTCGAACGAGAATTAGGAAAAGCGATCGATCGAATGGATCGAGGTACTCCGACTCGTGAACAGCAATTTATCCGGCAGGTGTTCCAAAGCCAAAGCAAAAAGATTCTCCAGGAAGTGGTGCGCCCCCATACGACGCGCCAGAACTGGGGATTGGCCAGCCGGTACGAGACAAATGCTGTGAATACGAAGATCGTCGTGATCGGGATAGCCGGTCAGTTCATCCCGATCAAAGGGGTTGAGGAGGCCACGATTAAAATCGGCAGATTGGTATTTTAGATTGTTTCTGATTGGTCGTTTTCGGCCCTTCCAGCCCCGTATTTTCTGTGGATAAGTCTCTCAAAATCTCTGCAAGTTAGCGATCAGACAGCCACATTGCCTGTCCACAGGATTTCCCCTCATTCCTCAGGCTACCCACTATACTTGGTGTTGACAAAAAGTCAGAATAGCTATATGTAGTCCATCCGCGATGGGCACCTCACATTACGGTCGTCCCGAACCGGAGAAAAGACCCCCAATTATGACCCCCACTTATGCAGAGATACAGACACCTCTTGAAGGAGGCCTATTGTGAGAATTGAGCGGAGATTTACCCGTCGCGGCCAGGGCCCCTACGAGGGTCTCACGTTCGTCAAGCGATCGTCGGAGATTCGTAATCCCGACGGATCTACGGTGTTCAAACTTGAGAATATTGATGTGCCGGAGCAGTGGTCTCAATTGGCCATTGATATTCTGGCCCAAAAATATTTCCGGAAAGCCGGTGTGCCTCAGAAGGATCCGGCCGGTAATCCGCTGGTCGGTTCGGATGGAAAACCGGTCCTCGGTGGTGAACGCGATGCCCGTCAGGTCTTCGAACGTCTCGCCGGCTGTTGGACTCATTGGGGTAAAGAATACGGCTATTTTAAAACGCCGGAGGATAGCGAGGCGTTTCAAGACGAAGTCAGCTTCATGCTGGCCAGGCAGATGGCCGCTCCGAATTCACCGCAGTGGTTCAATACCGGGTTGCATTACGCCTACGGGCTTTCCGGTCCGGCGCAAGGGCATTATTATGTGGACCCCAAAAGCCGCGAGGTCGTGAAATCGACCAACGCCTTCGAACATCCCCAGCCGCATGCCTGTTTTATCCAGTCCGTCGACGATGACCTTGTCAACGAGAACGGGATCATGGATTTGTGGGTGAGGGAAGCGCGTCTGTTTAAATACGGGTCCGGTACAGGGACGAATTTTTCGCGTCTACGGGGAGACGGTGAAGGCTTATCCGGCGGCGGCCGGTCGTCCGGACTGATGTCCTTCCTCAAAATCGGGGATCGTGCGGCAGGCGCCATCAAGTCAGGCGGTACGACCAGGCGAGCGGCCAAGATGGTTTGTCTGGATCTCGATCATCCCGATATCGAAGAATTTATCGACTGGAAAGTCATTGAAGAGCAGAAAGTGGCCGCGATGGTCACCGGGTCGAAGATCTGCGCGCAGCGGTTGAATGCGGTGTTGAAGGCCTGCCACGTCGTTGACAGTATGGGCCAGACGAGAGCAGAGATCGATCCAAAGAAAAACCCGGTCTTACGGGAAGCCTTGGCGGCCGCCCGCCGTGACATGGTGCCGGAAGCCTATGTGCAGCGCATGTATTCCTATGCCCAACAGGGCTTCACTCATTTTGTATTTCATGAGTACGACACGAATTGGGACGGGAAAGCCTATCAGACGGTTTCGGGGCAGAATTCCAATAACAGCGTCAGAATCCCGAACGAGTTTTTCAAGGCGCTTGAGGACGACAGCGATTGGCAGTTGAAGCGCCGGATCGACGGCAAGGTCTGCAAGACGGTCAAGGCCAGCGATCTCTGGGACCGGATTGCCTGGGCCGCCTGGATCTGCGCCGATCCCGGAACACAGTACGACACCACGATCAATGAGTGGCATACCTGTCCGGAGGATGGGCGGATCAATGCCTCCAATCCCTGCTCCGAATACATGTTCCTGGACGATACGGCCTGCAATCTGGCCTCGCTCAATCTGGCCCTGTTTTATACGGCAGACGGACAGTTTGAACTGGAGAGTTTCCGTCACGCCGTGCGTCTCTGGACGATCGTGCTGGAGATCAGCGTGCTGATGGCGTCCTTCCCAAGCAAATCGATCGCTGAACGCAGTTATCAGTTCCGTACCCTGGGGTTGGGCTATGCCAATCTCGGAACCGTGTTGATGCGGCAGGGGATTCCGTACGACTCGCCTAAAGCCATGGCGATTTGCGGAGCGATTACGTCGATCATGACCGGCGAGGCCTATAGCACGTCGGCTGAAATGGCCGCGGAGCTCTGGCCGTTTCCCGGATATACGAAAAATCGCGACCAGATGCTGCGGGTCATCCGCAATCACCGGCGGGCGGCCTATAACACGGCGGCGGAAGAATACGAAGGTCTCACGATTGTTCCAATGGGCGTTCAGCCGGAACATTGCCCCCCGGATCTGCTCATCGCGGCGCGCCGGGCCTGGGACCGGGCTTTGGAATTGGGAACCGCGTATGGTTATCGCAACGCGCAGGTGACGGTTATTGCGCCCACGGGCACCATCGGGCTGGTGATGGACTGTGATACGACCGGGATCGAGCCGGACTTTGCCCTGGTGAAGTTCAAAAAACTGGCCGGCGGCGGATATTTCAAAATCATCAATCAGAGTATTCCTCAGGCCCTCACGACCATGGGATATTCCGAGAGCCAGATTCAGGATATTATCCGCTATTGCGTTGGTGCTCAGACGCTCAAGGGCGCGCCGTTTATCAATCACGAAACATTGCGCAACAAAGGATTTGACGATGCTGCGCTGGAACGGCTTGAAAGCAATCTTGTCCAGGCCTTTGAAATCGCGTTCATGTTTAACAAGTTTACCCTGGGGGAAACGTTTTGCATCGAAAAACTCGGCTTGACCGACGCGCAACTCGCCGAGCCGAATTTCAACATGCTCAAGGCCCTGGGATTCACCCAGGAAGAAATTGCCGCGGCCAATGAATATTGCTGCGGCACGATGACGGTCGAAGGGGCGCCGCATTTGAGAGCCGAGCATCTGCCGGTGTTCGATTGCGCCAATCGCTGCGGCCGGATCGGTCAACGCTTCATTCATGTCGATGCCCATATCCGGATGATGGCGGCCGCGCAGCCGTTTATCAGCGGTGCCATCAGCAAGACGATCAACATGCCGGCGGAAGCCACGCTTGACGAGGTCAAGTCGGCCTATAAATTTGCCTGGAAGAGCATGGTGAAGGCGGTGGCGCTCTACCGGGACGGCTCGAAATTGAGCCAGCCATTGAGCTCATCGAGCGACGGAGAGAAGACCGTAGAAGCGACCGTCGATGCGGTGTCGGCTGCGGCGGAGAAGATCACGGAACGCGTCCTTGTCCGCTATCTGGCCAAGCGACGGCCGTTGCCGGGCAGACGGAACGGCTATACCCAGAAGGCCATTGTCGGCGGACACAAGCTGTATTTACGGACCGGTGAGTACGAAGACGGCACGGTCGGCGAAATTTTCCTGGATATGCACAAGGAAGGCGCCGCGTTCCGGAGCTTGATGAACTGTTTTGCGATCGCGATTTCCCTGGGCTTGCAGCATGGCGTGCCACTGGAGGAATTCGTCGAAGCCTTTGTCTTTACCCGCTTCGAGCCGAATGGCCCCGTCAAGCTGAACGATCGCATTAAGATGTCGACCTCGATCATCGATTACATCTTCCGCGAGCTGGCCGTGACCTATCTGGACCGCTACGACCTGGCCCAGGTGAAGGAAGAAGACCTGCGGATGGATTCGATGAAAATGGACGAGCAGGATCCTGAGTGCGTGGATGAAGAAGCGGATCTCGCGGCCCTGGCGAAGTCGTCGGTGAGCATGGACCAGCTGCCGATTCGCCGGAACGGAACGAAGGGCAATGGCAACGGGAATGGCCATAGCATGGCCGCGCGCAAGGTGGAGATTATCCGGGAGACGTTGACGCTCACGGAGGTGCAGAGCGCCAAGGTCAAGGGCTACGAAGGCGACCCCTGCCCGGAATGTAAACAGTTTACGATGGTGCGAAACGGCACCTGCCTGAAGTGTGTGAGCTGTGGCGCGACGAATGGGTGCTCGTGAAGTAGGGGAGGTCATCCATGAGTACGATCCTACGTGAAAAAGGTATTGAGACGATTCACGACCAGGTCGTCAGCGAGGCGGCCCAGCGGTGGGCGCGGGCGTTTCATTGCAAAGTCACCATCAAAACGGACTCGGATCATAATCCATGGGCCGATCCCGGCCAGGAGTCGGATATTGCCGGCTGGTCGTTCAGCCCGCGCGGTAATAATGTCCAGTGGATGGCAGAGGTTGAAACCGAAGACTCCCTTCAGGATCCCGACACGCATCGCAAGTGGAAGCGCACGGCGGTGGCCGGCGTCCCGATGTATTTACTGATCCCGCGGGGGAACCGGGTACTGGCGGAAAAGATCGCGGCGTCGGTCGATCTCCGGTTCAGCAGCATCTATGAGTATGGCTTCGTCAACGGTGTGGTGCAAATTCTCTAACGAGGTGTTTGAGTCGTCATGAGTTTTCTTGATCTGCTTCCGCAAATCAGCATCCCGCCGATGAATGCCACAGGGGTGGACGATTCCAGATTGGCCCAGCGTTTTGCGGATCGTCTGAAGTCGCGGCTTGAAGATATGGAAAAGGAGCTGGCTGATGATGAACAGTTGGAAGTCGTCGCGTTTCTGCCGTCCGGAAAGGCGGTGGTCGTTGAAGCGATCGGCTACGAAAATCCGGCGCTCATTACGTTACGCGGGCAGGAGCAGGAATCGGGAAAAGAGTGCACCTTGCTCGTACATCAAGCATCTCTGCAGGTCCTGGTCTCCGTTGAAAGACTCGCGATTGGACGAACACGAAAACGGATAGTGTTCGAGTCCCTTGAGAATATCTGAATCGACCAAACCGATACCCTGACCGTCAACCAGGAGTAACCCATGCCGACAACGACACAGTTAGTCATCAGCGGACAGAGCAAGCCCGGTGTCATTGCTCAGGTGGCTTCTGTTTTAGGTGAGGCCGGGGTGAATATCAAAGCGTTTTCTGCGCCGGAAGTGACGGGAACAGGAAAGCTGCGACTCCTTGTGGCGGACCTCGATGGAGCTCGGGCGGCATTGAAAGCGGCGAAGATCAAATTTAAGGAAGAGACCGCGCTGCTGTTGAGCTTGAAAAACCAACCGGGCGCCCTGATGGATGTGGCGGACTTACTGACTCAAAACCGTATCAATATTAAATGCGGTTACTGTACGCCCTCGCGTGAAGGCAAGCGCGCGATCGTCGTGTTGACCGTCTCGAACACGAATAAAGCGTTGACGCTGCTTCAAGACCAATCGCTTGATGAGTTCTAGGTTATGAAGGGCGCCAGGCCCGTTTCCGCATCTTTCCCCCTCTTCATAGCTGCCGCGGTCGTTTTTTGCACTCTGCTCGTCTCCTGCCAATCCCAGCCTCCTCCCGTTCACCGCTTTCCTGGATATCCCGTCGGGTTCCAGGAACGAGGAATGGCGTCCTGGTACGGCCCCGGTTTTCACGGTAATAAGACAGCCAACGGAGAGCGGTATGATATGCACAAATTGACGGCGGCTCACCGAACTCTGCCGCTGGGCTCCATCGCCGTTGTGCGGTCGGTCTCCACCGGGCGGAAAGTGACGGTTCGCATCAATGATCGCGGTCCGTTTGCCAAGGGCCGGGTACTTGATCTCTCGCTGGCCGGAGCCGAAGCCATAGGGATGATCGGAAACGGGACCGATCAGATCGAGCTTCAGGTGGTCGGATACCAGGCTAGACCGGAGGGTATGGGCGTTTTGCGTGTGCAGATAGGAGCCTTTGCGGATCCTTTAAATGCACGAGGGCTATTCGAGCAGGTTGGATCTCAATACCCGGGCGGTCGGGTCGTGCAGGTGGACCTACCGGAAGGCCGGAGGTATCGGGTGCAGGTGGGGCAGTTTTCTACGGAAGCCGATGCCCAGGCGGCTGCATCCCGATTGGATATCCAGTATCGGCTTCAATCATTTGTCGTGAGGGATGATGGGTAGGATTTACGTAGTGAAGCGTATCCTCTATCCGATGATTATGATGTCATTTGTTTGAGTTGAGTTTTAGAACTGATTGATATTCCTGTCAGTTTCTTTGAATAGCTTGCCCGCCATGAGAGGGTGTGATAGATCTATCATCCGATGATCATCATGAGTCCCACATGGTCGGTCGAATCGATCCCTGAATCTGTTGAGGCAGGGGGTCGTCGGCTTTCTCTCTTCCGCAGAATCTACGCTGTTCCTCCATTCAGACTAGCCTTCGTGGCTAGTCGTCCTTAATAAAACTCTCATGGACATCCTAATCCTACTAGCGCTGATAGGGTTATCTGCCGTTATTTCGACGGCCGAGATCGGGTTCTTTTCAGTCAATGAAACCCGCCTCCGGGCTCTGGCCAAGACCGGTAACAAGCGCGCATCCATGGCCTTGGCTCTCCGAAGTGACCCGCAACGGCTCCTTTCAACCATTCTGGTCGGGGACCGGCTGGTAGGAACTGCCATTCCGATGTATGCCACCTTCATCACGCTGAATGCCTATGGTGGGAAAACCGTATTTGAAGAGGCCATCGCGGTGATGGTAGGCGTTCTGACCTTTGTCTTGCTGGTGTCGGTCGACGTGATTCCGAAGACCTTGGCGGCCAAATTTGCCGTACCGGTCACCTTGAACATGGCCTATCCGGTGTACGGCGTTCAGATTTTCCTGAAACCGCTGCTGTTTCTCATGGTGCCCCTCATTCAAAAGCTGACAGGCGGCAAGGGACTCACTCTTCCCTTGGTGACCGAGGAAGAACTCAAGATCATGCTGGATGAAGGAGGCAAGGCCGGCGAGTTGGAGTCTGAAGAAGTGAAGATGATTAAGAATGTCTTTCAACTGAAAGATATTACGGCAGAAGATGCGATGACCCCGCGCATCTACGTGTTTTCGCTGGATGGAAATCTGCGGCTGAAGGAAGCGCAGGAGCTGCTGTATAACTCGAAGTATTCCCGTATCCCGGTCTATGACGGGACCTTGGATAACATCACCGGCGTCCTGTACAAGACCAAAGCCTTGACCGAACTGGCCAAAGGCCGTTCAGATGTTCGACTCAGAGATATTGCCCATCCGGCTTTGTTTGTGCCGGCAGGGAAGACCGCAGACGACCTAATGAAGCAATTCCAGCAGGAAAAACGTCATATGGGGATCGTCGTCAATGAGTATGGCGGCGTCATGGGCCTGGTGACTCTGGAAGACCTGCTGGAGGAAGTGGTCGGTGAGATCGTCGATGAGACCGATATTACCGAAGAGTTGATCAAACGAATCGGCAAGAACCAGATTCTGGTCCATGGCAGGACCGAAGTGCGAAAGGTCAATGATTTCTTGAAGGTCGACCTGGGTGACGAAGCGTTGACCATCGGCGGGCTCATTCAGGGCGAACTCGGCCGTATCCCCAAAGCCGGAGAAGAACTCCACATTGCCCATTGCCGTTTAGTGGTGCACGAGGCTGATCCGCGATCGATCCGCAGCGTGAACATTTATAAAGAAGAAAAAACTCCCGCCCCGGTGGAAACGGCGTCCCTGAATCCTGTCAGCTAGGATTCTCTTCTTTGACCAAGTCAGCGAATCCCTGTTCATTCAAGACCGCAACCCCCAGCTTCTGTGCCTGCTCGAGCTTCGATCCTGGTTCATGACCAGCGACAACAAACGACGTGCGCTTACTGACACTCGAAGCAACGGCCCCTCCCAATCGCTCGACCAAAGATTTGGCTTCGTCGCGGGTAAAGCGGTCGAGTCCGCCGGTGAAAACAAACGTCTTACCGCTCAAGGGGAGTGAGTGAGGGGATAAGGGGCGGGCCTGCTCCGTAATCGTCATGCCGAGCTCACGTAGCTGGGCGATCACCCGGCGATTGGACTCTTCTCTGAAATAGGAGGCCAGGCTGGAAGAAATCTCAGGACCGATTTCTTTGACTTCCAAAAAACGAGCTTCGTCCGCGTTCATAATGGCGTCCAGGGTTCCGAACTCCCCGGCGAGCACCCTGGCGATGTGCTGGCCGACCTGGCGAATGCCAAGCCCCATCAAGAAACGATCTAACGATACGGTCTTGCTCTGCTCGATGGCATCGAGCAAGAGCGCGGTCGACTTCTCCGCAAACCCCTCAAGCGGCAGCAGGCGATCGCGGGTCAGGCGATAGAGGTCGGCCAAACTCCCGACCAGTGTATGGTCCACAAGCTGCGCAACGGTCTTTTTCCCGAGTCCCTCGATATTGAGCGCCTGCTTGGAGGCGAAATGTTCGATGGCGCCTTTCAATTGCGCGACGCAGCCTGATTGGCCGGTACAGTAGTAATAGGCACCCTCCCGTCCGACCGCCGATCCGCATACCGGGCAGTGCCCCGGCATCGCAAACGGTTCGGACCGGGATTCGCCGGGAACCGGGATACGCTCGGCGATCGCAGGGATCACGTCGCCGGCTCGTTCCACCTTGACCGTATCGCCCACACGAATGTCTTTTCGCGCCACCTCATCGGCATTATGCAACGTCGCCCGACTGATCGTCACACCGCCGACTTCAACCGGCCGTAATAAGGCGACAGGTGTCAGCGTGCCGGTACGTCCCACGGACACGACGATGTCCTGCACCACGGTGATTTCCTTGCGCGGGGCGAATTTGAAGGCGATGGCCCAGCGGGGGCTGCGGGATTTGAAGCCCAGCTGCTCCTGCCAGTTTCGGCGGTTCACTTTCACCACCAACCCATCGATTTCGTAGGGGAGATTGTCGCGCACCTGTTCGGTTTCGCGGTGGAACGCGATGACCTCGTCAATCGTGGTGCACCGGCGTCGATGGCCGGGAACAGGAAGTCCCCATTCGGCAAGCGCGTCGAGCTCGCTCCAATGAGAATCCGGCGGTTGACCGGACATCGCCATCGCTTCATAGCAGGTCACGACCAGCGGGCGGGCCGCGGTGATGGTTGAATCGAGCTGCCGGAGAGAGCCGGCCGCCGCATTGCGCGGATTGGCAAAGGCTTCTTCTCCGCGCTCCGTCATGGTCCGGTTCAATCCATGGAAGTCATCGAGTCTCATATAGACTTCGCCGCGCACGGCCAGATGATCCGGTGGAGAGGAATCACTGCGCAGGTGAAGGGGCAGGGAGCGGATTGTCCGCAGGTTGATGGTCACATCCTCGCCGGTCGTGCCGTCGCCTCTCGTGGACCCCCGGACCAATCGACCCTGTTCATAGACCAGCTCGATGGAGAGGCCGTCGAACTTCGGTTCGACGGTATATTCTATCTGCTGGCTTTCCAGTTCCCGTTTCATCCGTTGATCAAATGCCAGGACATCGGCCGGATCGACGATGGAATCGAGGCTGAGCATCGGCCGTTCGTGTTTGACTTTGCCCAGCTCAGCCAAGGGCGGCGCGCCGACTCGCTGGGTGGGAGAATCGTCGGTCACCAGTTCCGGATGCGCCGCTTCAAGGTCGCTCAGATCTTTGAACAGCCGATCGTAATCGCCGTCGGAAATTTCCGGCCGGTCTTTGACGTAGTACAGATAATCGTGCCTGCGAATCTCCCGGCGGAGCCAGTCGAGCTGTTCCGGGATTGGTGCGGATGAATCGGGTCGCCGGGACGGCGGAAGGTTATCGAATAAATTTGGCGGCATAGCTTCTGATCTCATGGCCGTTGAGCACGTGAAAGCGACGGAGCCGGTCGAGTGTCTGGCTGGAAAATCTCGAGAGCGGAATAGGGACGAGCGTCCGTCCGAATTGTTTGGCAATTCTCCGCCAGCTGGCACGGGGTGGAACGGGCGTCACGAGCGCAATGTGCGTTTCCCGGGTGTGAACGGCTGCCGCCGCAATCAGCCGCTCTTCCAGCGTGGTCGCAAATGCGAGCAAGGGATCGCTCCAGATATCAGGGATGGGACGGGGCGGAAACAGAAAGAAAGCGCCGCCATAACGCGACTGGGCAATGCCGGGCCCTACCAGGTCATCGGCGAAGGGGGTAGCGTAAAAACAGAGGGTGGATTCTTCCTGATGCTCGGCAAACCAGGTGGCTTGCCAGGAATAGGTCAGAGGATCGGCGGGAGTATCGAACAGGAAGATCACGACTTCGACATTTCCGCGCGCCGGTGGAATCTCCCGCACATACAAATCCATGCGCGGCAGCGCGCGCAGGCCGTTGCCGGCCGGTGAGCCGGTCGCCCGTTTCCCGCCCAGCCATCGGCGAAGACTTTCCCGAAGATCGAGCCCGTCTTTCATCGACGTCGTGAACTTTTCCGTCCTGGCCAAGTCCGCGCCGATCAGCGCGGAGGCCTGCGCGCGCACATGGGTGTTGAAACTTTCGATCCGTTGATCTTCCGGAGGCCAGGAACATTGCCGCTGCGGGTTCCAGAGGTGAGACCAGCGGCGGCTGGTTTTCCGGTCCGGCTTGGGCTTCAACGACAGCTCTCGCCAGACGAGCGACGGCCCCTGGAGGCGATTGGTGGCGGACGCGACGGTGCCGTCAGGCAACTCCACCTCACCGAGCCCGACCGTGATCGTATCGAACCGTGATGAATCATGCTCATCTTGATAGCCGTAACTTTTGGCCGTCTTCAGCAGCATCACGGCAAAGTCGTCTCCGGCAGTTTGTTTAGCGGCGACCACCAGTGAATAGAGCGACGGCGTCAGGCGTCGTTCAAGCAGAGTGAGGTTCCGGACGTACTGCAGGAGGACCTGAAGGATCTGCGGCGTCACCCAATCCGGAATGGACGCGCCTTCAGCCCGGTGGTGCTCAATCCATCGCGCCCTGGTCTCGATGAGCAGTTCCTTCACGCCGTCGATTGCCAGATTCCAATCCGAGTGCAACGTTTCACGGCGGCGTTCATACAATTCAGTCAGAAAGGGAAGCTCGCCCAACGCAAAGTAGAGGGAGTCGCGATTGACGCGGCAGCGGACAGGCCGACTCGCCGTGGACTCCGGTCTTTGATAGGGAGCGTTGGCCTGATAGGCAGCCCGGAGCCAGGGCCAATCCGTCAGGTTACAGAGACAGAGAATAGAGGCGTGATCCAGCTCCAGTTCATGGAGACGAAAAGCCATCCAGTTGACGCGGTGCTCCTGCTGTGAGCCGGACGGCGGCTTGGGCAAAGAGGGGAGCGTCGCCGCGGCCAGTGTCGGCAGCGACACGGATTTGACGGTATAGGGGTCGGGTCCGGCAAAGGGAATCGGCTCGAATCGGGCGACCTCGCGATCAATGTAGGCGCGCGGAATGGATTCTCCCATCGCGACACGGATGCCCATGATGACGGCCTGGCAGGGATCGATGGGGATGGTGCTGACACGGGCCTTTTCCTCTCGCGCCGGTTCCGGCAGAACGATCAGGCTGATTTCCGGGAGGCGGTCGATGGCCTGTTCGACACAGTCCTCGACCGAAGGCGGCAAAGGGACGGCGAGGCAGTCGTACCGTTTGGCGATCAGGGCTTCCCGCACTTCCTGCGCGATGTCGCCGCTGCCGTGGAGAATGGGAAGGAGATCGATGCGCGGCGACAGGCGAAGAATCTGGGCGTCGGTCGGCGTCGTACGAGACATTCAGCGTCCCGGGTGTAGAGGGTCGTCTTCCCCGAAAAAGAAATCGCCGAATCCTTTCGGGAGCGCTTGGTCACCCATCGCGCGGGCCCGTCGCTTCGACAGTTCTTCCAAATCCAGCGATTCGGCGCCGAGCACTTTCAGCAGGGCTTCCTGCCAGATCCGGTCGAGGGCGACCGGGTGAGCCGGGTCCTGCGCCAGCCGTTTGACGGCGTATTGGATGAGATGTAAGCCGTCGCGGAGCGAATAGTTCAGATTGAGCTGATGGGCGTCCTGCAGAAAGCCGACGGCGATGCCCAGGATGTCCTCCTTGGCAAAGGGGAGATGATAGCGGAGAATCGCCATTTCATCCTGCCGCGAGGGAAAGCCGAGCCCGAGCGTCGGTTGCAGACGGGAGAGCATATAGTCCGGCACTTCGTACGTGGACGCATCCTCGTTCATCGTCACGCAACAGCGGAAGTCTTCGTGGGCTTCGATCAGAATCCCGGCGATGATCGACTCGACGCAACGGCGATGGTCGAGCAGGGAGGCCAGCGAGGCCCAGCTCTTCTCGTTCATCCGGTTGCCTTCATCCAGCACGCAGATGCTTCCGGTCAGCACGGCCGTCACCAGCGGGGACGCGTGGTAGGCGATCGATCCCGATTCGGCCAGCACCGGCGTAATCAGTAGATCTTCCGGGCGCGTATCGGCGGTACATTGAAAGACGTAGAGATCCTGCTTGCGTTCCTTGGCTCCCGACATTGCCAGCGTCGTTTTGCCGATTCCCGGCGGGCCGGTAATTCTCGGCGACAGCGGGAGATCACGCGGATCGACTTTGAGCCAGCAGGCGAGGAGCTGTTGCAGCGGTTCTTTGCTCCCGATCCATTCTTGAAGCGTGGTAATCGGCTGGGCCAGGTGCAGGGTAATGCCCTGCACGGAGATGGTTCTGGCAGCGGTGGTTCGCGAGCGGTTATCCATGGTGACCTGTGTGCTGAAAGCTTCTCATCATGGCACGGACGGTAGCACAGCACCGGGGGTGAATCAAACCCCAGCCTCGCCCCAATTCGCTTTGACTTTCACAGCGTTGAACCGTATTCTTAGTGACCCGTCGGTCAGTCAGGGAGCGGATGCCGAGAGGGTCGGACGGCCGATTCAAGAGGCCGCAGGCTCCGGCGTCGGAGGTGGACAATGAAGATGGAGGATCGTCGAGTGATGAATCAGACTTGCAGAATGGTTGGATCCGGTGTCCTCGTACTGTGCGGCACGATGCTGCTCAGCGGCTGTGTGGTGCTGGAAGAAAAATACAACGCGGAAAAGGCCCGGAGCTTGAACTTCCAGCGTTTGCTGGCTCAGGAAGAAAAACGGACAGCTGAGCTCGACAGCGAAGCCAAGCGGACGAAAAAAGAGCTGGCTGAATTCGAGGCGAGAAACCGCGAATTGGCAGCGCAAGTCCAATCGGCTCGCGAGCAGATGGGACGACTCCAGGAAGAAACAGAGGCGGTCAAGGAATCGGCGATGCTGGAGCGCAAGGCGATGCTGGACATGCGGAAAATGGCTCCGGTTGCAGCGGCCAAACCCAAGAAGGTTGAGGAGCTCGCGCCGCTTTCGTCTTCTCGCGAGACGGATGCTCTCTTGCAGGATGCGGAAAAAGAGCTCGCGGGCTTGTCTGCCCCGGCAGACATTCCCAAGCCCGCTGCGAAAGCCATTGCGAAAGCGGCAGCCCCTGCCGGCACCACGATCCATGTGGTCAAGCCGGGTGAGACGCTGTTTCGAGTCAGCAGACTGTACGGCGTCCCGATCGATAAGTTGAAAAAGTGGAATAAGCTGCCGGACGATATCATCGAAGTGGGCCAGAAACTTATTGTCGGAATGGAGTAGTGCGCAGGCATGGCAACGCCAACTTATTCACTCAGTCTGGACGAGTTCCGCCGGTACGCAAAAGAGGGCAACCTCATTCCGTTATACCGGGAAATTCTGGCCGACTATGAAACGCCCGTCTCGGCCTTTGCGAAGATCGATCATGGTCCGTCCGCCTATTTGCTGGAAAGCGTGCAGGGCGGAGAGAAATGGGCGCGCTATTCCTTTTTAGGCAGCGGGTCGCCGATTCTCATGGTGGAGGACCGCGGCGATCTTCTGATCAAGCAGGGGAAGCGCACTCGCCGCATCGCGTGCAAAGGCGCTCCGCTCGACCGTCTTCGGGAGTTCATGGAGACGTATCGTCCGGTCACCGTGCCCGGCCTGCCCCGGTTCGTCGGCGGAGCCGTCGGATACCTCGGCTACGACATGGTGAGCACGTTCGAAAACATCTCGTTTCGACGGAAAGAGAGTCTGAATCTCCCTGAGTTTGCGTTTCTCCTGACCGACACGCTGCTCATCTTCGACAATGTTGCGCAGAAGATTAAGGTGGTCGCCAATGCCCACGTGGCCTCGCAATCGGAACGGGCGATCCGCCAGGCCTATCGCCAGGCAACAGCGCGAATTGAACGGATGATTGCCCGGCTTCGCCGCCCTCTGCGGCGGACTGCCTCCAAGCGCCGGCGGACACCGATCACCTTCACCTCGAATATGAGCAAAGCCGACTTTGAAAAGATGGTTAGTCAGACGCAGGAATACATCAAGGCGGGTGATATCTTTCAGTGCGTGCTCTCGCAGCGTTGGGAAACCAAGCTCCATGCAACCCCGTTCCAGTTGTATCGCGCGCTACGCGTCGTCAATCCGTCCCCGTATATGTACTATCTGAGAATTGCAGGGGTTGAATTGGTGGGGTCG
The DNA here is from genome assembly GCA_964512025.1 of uncultured Nitrospira sp. GTDB lineage: Bacteria > Nitrospirota > Nitrospiria > Nitrospirales > Nitrospiraceae > Nitrospira_D. The sequence continues at coordinate 22,943 of CAZEHM010000018.1, forward strand.
TCTCCGGAAATTCTGGTGCGGTGCGAAGACGGACTCGTCTCCGTTCGTCCGATTGCCGGCACGCGCCGCCGCGGCGCCACCGCCGAGGAGGATGAGCAGCTGGAGCGGCGCCTGCTGGCCGATCAGAAGGAGCGGGCCGAGCACATTATGCTTGTGGATCTGGGCCGGAACGACGTCGGGCGCGTGGCCGAAAGCGGCTCGGTCAAAGTCGAGTCGCTCATGAACGTCGAACGCTACTCGCACGTCATGCATATTGTGTCCAATGTGAGCGGGCGCTTGGCTACTGGGAAGACCATCTACGATGTGCTGCAGGCCTGTTTCCCGGCCGGGACGGTCTCCGGTGCCCCGAAAATTCGCGCGATGGAAATCATTGAGGAGTTGGAGCCGACGAGGCGGGGACCCTATGCCGGCGCGGTCGGGTATTTCAGCTTTTCCGGCAATATGGATATGTGCATCAATATCCGCACGGTCGTGGTGTCCAAGCGGCGTGCCTTCATTCAGGCCGGCGCCGGTATCGTCGCGGACTCGAATCCCGAACACGAATATGAAGAGACCTGCAACAAAGCGCGCGCCATGATGAAGGCCATTGAGTTGGCCGAGCAGGGGTTGGAGTAGCGTCATGCTCTTGATGATCGACAACTACGACTCCTTTACCTACAACCTGGTGCAGTATCTCGGGGAGTTGGGCGAGGATGTCCGTGTCTATCGCAACGATAAAATCACGTTGCAGCAGATCGAAGACCTCAGGCCGGACCGGATTGTCATTTCGCCGGGTCCCTGTACGCCGAAAGAGGCCGGCGTGTCCGTCGAGACGATCCGCCAATTCGCCGGGCGTCTGCCGATTCTCGGCGTCTGTCTCGGCCATCAATCGTTGGGCGTCGCGTTCGGCGGGGAAGTCATTCGCGCGCAGCGGCTGATGCACGGCAAGACGTCGATGATTTCCCACGACGGCAAAACGATCTTCCATGGATTGCCGAATCCCTTCGAGGCGACGCGCTATCACTCGCTGCTGGTGAATCCCAAGAACCTTCCGGACTGTCTGGAGATCTCGGCAAAGACGGCGGAAGGCGAAATTATGGGCCTGCGGCACCGGACGCTCGGGGTTGAAGGCGTGCAATTTCATCCGGAGTCGATTTTGACCAAATCAGGGAAAGACCTGCTCAGAAATTTCTTGAAACTCTAATCTCACCGGATTATCCGCCCGCATCATGATCAAAGACGCCATCGCGAAATTGGCCGACCGCACCGACCTTTCAGAACGGGAAGCGGAAGATGTGCTCTCGGAGATCATGGACGGCGCGGCCACCCCGGCGCAGATAGCCGCCTATCTGATGGGGCTTCGTCAGAAAGGCGAAACAGTGGATGAGATCGCGGGTTCGGCCCGCGCGATGCGCGCCCGCGCCATACGAATTCAGGTGGGTAGTTCGATCGTCCTGGATACCTGCGGGACAGGCGGAGACGGCGGGCACACCTTCAATATTTCAACGACCGCGGCGTTTGTGGTAGCCGGCGCGGGACTCACCGTGGCGAAACACGGCAACCGGTCGGTGTCGTCCAGGTCGGGGAGCGCGGATGTGTTGAGCGCATTGGGCGTGAAGATCGATCTTCAGCCAGAACGGGTGGCGGATTGCATCAATGAGGTGGGCATCGGCTTTCTGTATGCCCCGTTGTTTCATGGCGCCATGAAACATTGCGCGGGGCCGCGACAGGAAATGGGGATTCGAACGCTCTTCAACGTTCTCGGTCCCCTGGCCAATCCGGCCGGAGCCACGCACCAGGTCCTCGGCGTCTATGATGCGAAGTTGACCGAGGTCATGGCCAAAGTCCTGGTGCAATTGGGTTCGCAGCATTGCTTCGTCCTGCACGGGATGGACGGGCTCGATGAACTCACGGTCTGTGACCGGACGAAAGTCTCTGAAGGCAAGGGCGGCGTCGTATCGAACTATTTTGTGGCGCCAGAGGAATTTGATCTGCCCCGCGTCCACAAGAAGGAAATTGCCGGCGGGACTCCGGAGGAGAATGCGCGGGTGGCGAAAGAGATTCTCCACGGGAAGCAGGGGCCTAAACGCGATATTGTCTGCCTGAATGCCGCCGCCGCGATCGTCGCCGGGCAGCAGGCCAGAACGTTAAAAGACGGACTCCGGATCGCCCGTCAGGTGCTCGATACGGGCGCCGCGGCGGAAAAACTCGACCGGCTCGTGGCATGGACGAACAAGGTGTCGTAACGCATGATTCTGGATCAGATTCTCGAACATAAAAAAGCGGAACTCCGGCACAAGCAAAGCCGCGGCTATCTGGCGGACCTGAAATCCGCCATTCGGGATGCGCCGCCGCCGCTCGGCTTTGCCGTGACGCTCGATGCGACGCGGACGCCGACGAGTCCGGCCCTGATCGCGGAGGTGAAAAAAGCTTCGCCGAGTCTCGGCCTGCTGCGCCCCGAGTTTTCCGAGAATTTCGACTATCTGCGCATCGCGCGTTCGTACCATGAGCACGGGGCCTCCGCCCTGTCCGTGTTGACCGACAAGGATTTCTTCCAGGGCGATCTGCGTTATCTGGCGGAGATCAAAAAGGCGCTCCCCATGCCGGCCCTGGACAAGGAATTTATGGTGGGGGACATCCAGTTTTATGAGGCCAGGGCCCACGGTGCCGACGCGGTGCTCCTGATTGTGGCCGCGCTGGAAAAGCGCCAGTTGATCGACTTCCATGCCCTTGCGACCGAGTTGAAGATGGACACGCTGTTCGAAACGCATCATGAGCGGGAATTGGATACGGTGCTGGAGTGGATTCCGACGGCCCGCATGATCGGCATCAACAATCGAGATTTGAAAACGTTCACGACGGATCTGGGCGTGACGTTCCGGCTGGCCAAACGCATTCCGCCGGACAAGCTGATTATCAGCGAGAGTGGCATCCATACGCGCGAGGACGTGCTGAAACTGGTCGAAGCCGGCGTGCATGCGATGCTGGTCGGGGAATCCCTGATCAAATCAGAGAGTATTGAGAAGAAGATCGCAGATCTTCGTGGGGCAGCGGTGTGATGCAGCAACCCGTGAAAGCGACGCGATCCACGTGAAAGTCAAAATCTGCGGAATCACCAACGAAGACGATGCGCGGGTGGCCGTTGAGGCGGGGGCCGATGCGCTCGGATTCATCATGTATCGCAAGAGCCCGCGGTTCGTCGAAGCCGCGGCGGTCAAACGGATCATCGACGGGTTGCCGCCGTTTGTGGCGGCGGTCGGGGTGTTCGTCAACGAAGACGCCGCGGCCGTGCGCCGGATCATGGACGAGTGCGGGCTCACGTTGGCCCAGTTGCATGGCGACGAGTCCGCGGCCTACTGCGAAGGGTTGGGGCGTCCTGCTATGAAAGCGCTGCGACTCAAAGACCGGGGAACCTTTTTAGCGCTGGCCGAATTTCAAGGACGCGCAAACGTCCGCGCCTTCGTGCTTGATGCCTTTTCCGATCAGGCCTACGGGGGAACCGGACAGACGATCGATTGGACGCTGGCGGCCGAAGCGGCCCGCGCTTCCCGGGTTCTCCTTGCCGGAGGGCTCACTCCGGGCAACGTGGCGGAGGCGATTCGACAGGTGCGGCCCTATGGCGTCGATGTCAGCAGCGGGGTCGAGGTGCGGCCCGGGCAGAAGGATCACGCCAAAGTCCGGGCATTTGTTCAGGCGGTGAGGCTTGTCTCGGCCTGAGGCGCCCGATTATACTCCGCCATCATCTGAAAGGATTGGACTTCACCATGAAGAAGGTCCCCGACAGCCATGGACGATTCGGCCCTTACGGCGGCCGGTATGTGCCGGAAACGCTGATGCCGGCGCTGCTTGAACTCGAACAGGAGTATGCCGCAGCCAGAAAAGATCCCGGGTTCAAGCGGGAGCTGGCCTATTATCTCAAGCAGTATGTCGGGCGGCCGACGTCGCTCTATCATGCCTCCCGGCTGACCAAGAAACTGGGCGGGGCCAAGATTTATCTCAAGCGGGAAGATCTCTGCCACACCGGCGCACATAAAATTAATAACGCCATCGGCCAGGTGTTGCTGGCCATGCGCATGAAGAAACCCCGGATCATTGCCGAAACCGGCGCGGGACAGCATGGCGTCGCGACGGCGACGGCGGCCGCGATGTTCGGCCTGGAATGCGAGATTTATATGGGGACGGAGGATATGCAGCGGCAGGCGCTGAATGTCTTCCGAATGCGCCTGCTCGGGGCGAAGGTGACGGGAGTCGATGCCGGCAGCCGGACGCTCAAGGATGCCATCAGCGAGGCCATGCGCGACTGGACCACAAACGTGCGCACAACCCATTACATACTCGGGTCGGTGCTGGGCGCGCATCCCTATCCGATGATGATCCGCGATTTTCAGGCGATCATCGGACAGGAAGCCCGCAAGCAGATTCTTGCCGCGGAAGGAAAGCTGCCCGAGTATCTGGTGGCGTGCGTCGGCGGCGGCAGCAACTCCATCGGCTTGTTCCATGCGTTTCTCGGCGATAAGAAGGTCAAGATGATCGGGGTCGAGGCGGGAGGCACCGGCATTGAAAGCGGGAAACATGCGGCACGATTTTTCGGAGGCAAGCCCGGCGTGCTCCAGGGCACGATGACCTATCTTCTGCAGGACGAAGACGGGCAGATCAATTTGACACATTCGGTGTCGGCGGGCCTGGACTATGCGGCCGTGGGACCGGAACACAGTCTCTATCACGACATGAAACGTATTGAATACACCTACGCGACGGACGATGAAGCGCTCGCGGCGTTCGATCTGCTTGCAACCGTGGAGGGGATTGTGCCGGCGCTGGAAAGCTCCCATGCGATCGCCGAGGTTGTCAAACTGGCGCCGAAGCTCAAAAAGTCCAGCCTCATCATCGCCAATCTATCCGGTCGTGGCGACAAGGATGTGCAACAAGTAGCGCGGATGCGGGGAGTGACGCTATGAGCGGACGGATTGAATCGACGTTCCAACGATTGCGCCAGGCAAACAAGAAAGCCTTGATCGCCTATTTGATGGCCGGCGATCCCACCCTGGCGGATACCGAGCGGCTGGTATTGGAAATCGAGCAGGCCGGCGCTGACATCATTGAACTCGGTGTACCCTTCTCGGATCCGATCGCCGATGGTCCGGTCATTCAGCTGGCGGCTGAGCGGGGCCTGCGAAGCGGCACGTCGCTCAAGAAGATTCTGGCCATGATGAAAGCGCTACGGACGCGCACGCAGGTGCCGATCGTACTCATGGTCTATTACAATTCCATCCATGCGATGGGGCTGGAAACCTTTTGCCGTGAAGCAGGGGCGGCGGGAGTCGATGGATTGATCGTGCCCGATATGCCTCCCGACGAAGCGGGTCCGCTGAAAGGACCGGCGGCTGCCGCGGGATTACGGCTCATTTTCCTTCTGGCTCCCACCAGTACGACGGAGCGAAGAGAGTATGTCGCCAAAGAGTCGCAAGGATTTCTTTATTACGTCTCCCTGACCGGCATTACCGGCGCCAAGATTCAAAACATGGCGGAAGTCGGCAAAAATGTCGGCAAGATCAAGAAGGTGACCAAGACGCCGGTGGCGGTCGGATTCGGTGTCTCCACGCCGGATGACGCGGCACAGGTCTCGGCGATGGCGGACGGAGTTATTGTCGGAAGTGCGATCGTGAAGCAGATTGCGGCGCACCAACAATCTGCAGATATGCCGGTGAAAGTCGGCCGTTTCGTGGCCTCTCTGAAAGCGGCGATGGACCAGGGCCTTTAGGCGTCAGCCGGATAGGTGGCGAGAGAAGTTTTTCAGCATCGATCAGTGAGGTCTGGACTGAGCGGAGGATCGAAGAGCTACCGCTTCCCCGATGTTGTGACCGGCGGCATATACTTGATCATTTCATCGGTCAATTCAGCCGCCACATCCTTCAGATTCGGCTTGAAGAACATATAGCTGCTGGATTTCTCGTGACGGGCTTTCCAGATGGTGGCGCCGGTTGTGGCGTCGATCAACCGCATGCTGAGACCTACGCGGCCGACATTGTCGCCTTCCTTCCGTGAATACTCCCAGGCATTGATCCGGATGACCAGGAACGACTCGACGTTCAAGGACTTGCCCAACTTGATGGCGGAGTCCTTGTCGGACTGGCCGGTCATTTCAAGGCGGGAAAAGTAGAAGACCAGTGAATCGAAGGCTTCTTTAGAACCCTGGAAGATATCCGTGACCTGTTCAGCCGGGACGACCCGTTCGATCCGGCCCATTTTCCCGAGCGACCCGGCGAGGACTTCCTGAATATCCTCGCGCGCGCTGTCGTATTGGCTGGCCATCGGAGGCAGTACCGCCACCGATTGAGGGCGAAACACCTTGGCGCCGGGACCTTCCCACATTTCCTGAAGTCCCCCGCAACCGGCAAGGGTGAGAAGAAACGCACCGGCAAGCAACATCTGTCGAGTAGATCGATTCATCAATATCATGACGTTCAGTATACCATTAGAATGTCAAAGAGACAGAGCCGGACGCCAACGCGCCGCGCTCACGGAAGTCATACCCGCCTCCGACATCGACCCGGAGCGCGAAGATCCGGAGACCGATCCCTGCCGTGGGTGTGATGGTGGAGGCCGCATCCTGAACATTTTTAAAGGCACCAGCACGCAGGGAGAGGAATTCATTCAGAATTGTTTGCTCCGCCCCGACGCTCAACACTTGGCTCTTGATGCCGGGGACAAACGTCTTGTTCGAGGTCACATCCATATCGGCGGTTACCGTCAGAGACGAGTAGGGGTTGACGGCAACCCCGCCGCGCACTTGCGGCAGCATCTTGAGCTTGGTGCCATCCGGCGCATCGAATTCAGGCTGCGTCAGATCTTTTGCCACAACTCCAAACCGTAACCAGGAAGCGGGGCGGTAGATCGCGCCGACATCGACGCTGAAGGCTGAGGAAAGTTTGGCTTTGCCCAGGTTGTCTGTGAGGGTAACATCCTGTCCGCCGGTGACTGTCGCCGATCCGGCATAGGCTGCTCCCTGAATGGCTTTGGCCGTCACGCCGATTGCAAAGGTCTTGTCGGCAAACGCGTACGCATAAGAAAAGGCTGCCTGACGGGCTTCCAATCCTCGGAGCAGAAACGTTCCCTGTACGTTGTTCGCACCAGTCACAGCGAACTTTCTGCTGGGATCGACAAATGCCCCGCCGGTTGCCACATCGGAGATGTTAAATCCGAACGCATGTTCGCCGAAATGGCCTTTGAAATAGAGTCCTCCGGCGGCTGCGGCAGAGACGGTTCCGCCATTGATGCGATCGGCCAAGCCTTGCGCCGCTGCCGCATTACCGGGAGTAAAGTTCTTAATGTCATCCAGGGTCTGACGGACGCCCAGGCGATCGACGCCCTGGCCCGTCGCCTGAATCCTGATATCCACGGTTTGCGTCATGGCCAAACCGGCCGGATTCCAATAGGTGGCCAAAGCATCCGTCGTCACGGCGACTCCGGCGCCGCCCATGCCGGCGGCACGGGGGCCGACGACGGCAAATTCTACCGCCAGCGCGTGAGTCGGGATCGATCCCAGAAGAGCAATCGCAAGTGATCGAATAATGAGCTGTTTCATCGTCCTACTCCGCTAATAACGATCGGGTGGATCCAATCATGACCGGCAGTCTAGGGATCTCGTCCGGTCCCGTCAAGAGTTAGACGATCATCCCGTCCTGCATGTAAACGATGCGGTCGGACTGGGCGGAGAGCTTGTCGTTGTGGGTAACAATCACGAAGGTGGTGTTGCGGGTCCGGTTCAGGTCCCGCAGGAGTCCAAAGAGGGCTTCGCCCGTGTGGGTGTCCAGATTTCCGGTCGGCTCATCGGCCAGGACCAGATCGGGTTTTTGCAGCAGCGCCCGGGCGACGGCGACCCGCTGTTGTTCACCGCCGGAGAGTTCTCCCGGTTTATGATGAAGCCGCTGTCCCAAGCCGACTTCCTGGAGCAGGGTCACGGCTTCCTGTTCCACTTCCTCGAGCGCACGCCGTTGGATGAGCGCCGGCATACAGGCGTTTTCCAATGCGGTGAATTCCGGCAACAGATGGTGAAATTGAAAGACAAAGCCGATCCGGCGGTTGCGGAATTCGGCTTGCTGGGCCTCGGACATCTGGAAGAGATCCTGATTGTCGAAGTAGACGGTGCCTTTTGTCGGCCGGTCGAGCATCCCCATGATATGGAGCATGGTGCTTTTGCCGGCGCCCGAAGCGCCGACGACGGCGACCATTTGTCCTCTTGGAATTTCCAGATCGATCCCCTTGAGCACGGTCAGCTCCTGTGAGCCCATGGTGAAGGATTTGTGGAGGTTCGTGATTTTGATCATTGGAACGTGCTCGCCGGTCATTGAGATGGATGTGGTGCTCACTCGTATCGCAGGGCCGCGACCGGTTCGAGTTTGGCCGCTTGGAGCGACGGGTAGACGGTGGCGGCAAAACTGATTAGGATGGCGGAGCCGGCCACGAGCAGGACATCCAGCGCCTGGACGTGGACGGGAATTCTGGAGATGTAATAGACAGTCGGGTCGAATGTCCAAAAGGTCTGAATGAGCCAGAGGAAGGCATAGCCCAGGGGGATGCCGATGGCTGTGCCGCTGAAGCCGATGATGAGGCCGTTCAGCATGAAAATGCGCCGGATGCTCTTTCGCGTGGCGCCCATGGCTTTCAGGATCGCGATCTCTTTCTGCTTTTCCGTCACAATCATCGTGAGCGTGCTGACGATGTTGAATGAAGCGACGATGGTAATCAGCACGAGCAGGAGAAACATCATGGTCTTCTCCAGCTTGAGCGCCGAAAAGAGATTCCGGTTCATCTGCATCCAGTCACGGGCGCCGTACACAAACCCCAGCGAGCCTTCGATGTTATGGGCGATGTCGTTGGCGCGAAAGACGTCGGTGACTTTGACTTCGATGCCGGACACGGTCGCACCCATATTGAAGAACTTCTGGGCCTCGGCGAGATCGATATACGCCAGCGATGAATCGTATTCGTACATGCCGGAGTGAAAGAGTCCGACGACGGCAAAGGTGCGAATTTTCGGCACCATGCCCATGGCGCTGATCGGGCCGACCGGGGACACGACGTTGACGGTGTCGCCCACGAACACCCCGAGCCGCATGGCCAGTTCCTTCCCCAGAATGATTCCCGGTTTCTCCGTTTCCACAGCCGGTCCGGTGGGGTCGTCGGCCGGCGGTTGCTTGATCTTGACGGGTTTACTCAGATCCGACAGTTCGCCGGTTCCAAGATTCTTCGCGAGTTCGGTGACATGCCCTTCCCGCTGCGGATCGATTCCGCGGAGTACGATACCCTGGACGCCGTTAGGGGTCGTCAGAAGTACCTGTTTGAGGACAAACGGAGTGGCCGCCACGACATCCTGCACTTCTTCAATCTGCTTAGTGATCGGCTCATAGTCGGACATGCCGTCTTTCATCCGGTCCTGCACGATAATATGAGCCGTGGTGCCGAGAATCTTGGCCTGAATATCTTCTTTGAAGCCGGTCATGATGCCGACGGTCCCGATCAGGGCCGCCACACCGAGCGTAATCCCGGCGATCGAGACAAACGTGTTGAGCGAGATCGTGCGGTTCCGCCGTTTGGCGCGCAGATAGCGGAGGCCGACAAAGATTTCGTAGGGCATCGACATGGGCGATTATTTCTCCGGCCTGAGTTGAGGGAACAGAACCACATCGCGGATCGAGGCCTGGTTCGTGAACAGCATAATCAGGCGATCGATACCGATCCCTTCGCCGGCGGTTGGCGGCATGCCGTATTCCAGTGCGCGCAGAAAGTCTTCATCCACCAGATGGGCCTCCTCGTCGCCGGCTTCACGCTGAGCGGCCTGGCCTTCGAACCGCTCCCGTTGATCCAGCGGATCGTTCAACTCGGAGAAGGCATTCGCGATTTCCCGTCCGGCGATATAGAGCTCAAACCGGTCGGTGAGCGCGGGATTGGAATCTTTCCGCCGGGCGAGGGGAGAGATCTCGATCGGGTAATCGGTGATGAAGGTCGGTTGAATCAGGTTCGGCTCGACGGTTTCCTCGAAAATCTCATTCACAATATTGAAGAGCGTGGCCTTGGGGTCCACCTGAATCCCGAGGGACTTCGCCGCGGCGGCCGCTTTGTCGCGGTCTTGCAGCACCGACGGATCGAGCTTGTTCACTTCCAGGATGGACTGGTGATAGGACCAGCGCCGCCATGGGGGCGTGAGGGTGATCTCTTTGCCCTGATACTCGATCACCGTTTTGCCGAGCAACTGCCGGGCCAGGCTGGAGACCATATCTTCGGTCAGGATGATCAGGTCCTGATAGTCCGCATAGCTGACGTAGAACTCCAGCATCGTAAATTCGGGGTTGTGAATCGTGGAGATCCCCTCATTGCGGAAGTTGCGGTTGATTTCGAACACGCGGGGAAAGCCGCCGACGATGAGCCGCTTGAGATACAGTTCCGGCGCGATGCGCAGATAGAGGTCGATACCGAGCGCATTGTGATGGGTCACGAAGGGTTTCGCCGCCGCGCCGCCGGGGATCGGGTGCATCATCGGGGTTTCGACTTCCAGAAACCCGCGCTCGATCAGGTAGGACCGAATGCCTGCAATGATCCGGCTCCGGATGGCAAAGATGCTATGGACGTCCGGATTGGCGATCAGATCGACGTACCGCTGCCGGTAGCGCGTTTCGACGTCGGTGAGCCCGTGCCATTTCTCAGGCAACGGCCGCAGAGCCTTGCTCAAAAAGGTGAGTTCCCGGACCTCCACGGTAAATTCATTGGTCTTGGTGCGGAAGAGTACGCCGGTGACTCCGATCCAGTCGCCCAGGTCGAGCTGTTCCGTCACCATATAGGATTGTTCAGTGAGGAGATCTTTCTTGAGATACACCTGCAAGCGGTCTGCGCCGTCCTGTAAGACCGCGAACCCGGCTTTCCCGAACCGGCGCAAGGCGACCACGCGGCCGGCGAAGGTGCAGCCGATCTTTTCCTCTTCCAGAACTTCCTTGGATTTTTCGGAATGCAGCTTGATGAGCTGTCCGGCGCGGTCTTTCACCTCGAAGCGGGTGCCGTAGGGGGCCACGCCGCCTGCGCGCAGCTGGTCGAGCTTCTTGATACGTTGCTGTCGTTGTTCGTTCAGTTCATCCATGATCGTCCTGTTTTCTGTTAATCCTCGTCTGCTCCGGCCTTGGCCGGCGCGAGGAGCGAGCCGGCCATCTTCTTCTTCAAATAGGCTTCGATGAATGCGTCGAGATCGCCGTCCATGACCGCCGCGACGTTCCCGCTTTCATGGGCGGTCCGGTGATCTTTCACCATCTGATACGGCTGGAAGACATAGGAACGGATCTGACTGCCCCAGCTGATCTCTTTTTTCTCGCCGACGATGGCGTTGAATTCCGCTTCTTTCTTCTTCTGCTCCACTTCGTAGAGACGGGCCTTCAAAATCTTCATCGCGCCGTTGCGATTCTGGAGCTGCGACCGTTCGTTCTGGCATTGCACGACGATGTTGGTAGGGATGTGTGTAATCCGGATCGCCGTTTCTACTTTGTTCACGTTCTGGCCGCCGGCGCCGCCGGCTCGAAATGTGTCGATCCGCAGATCCTTGTCGTCGATCACGACATCGATATCTTCATTGAGCTCCGGGTAGACGAAGACCGAGGCGAAGGAGGTGTGGCGGCGCTTGTTGGCGTCGAACGGGGAGATCCGCACGAGACGGTGCACGCCGGCTTCGGCTTTCAAATAGCCGTAGGCATAGGGGCCGGTGACCGAGATGGTCACGCTCTTGATGCCGGCTTCGTCGCCATGGAGCATATCCAGCGTTTCAACTTTGAATTTCTTCGTTTCGGCCCATCGCACATACATGCGCAGAAGCATCTGCGCCCAGTCCTGCGATTCCGTGCCGCCGGCGCCGGGATGAATGGCCATGATTGCATTGTTCGGGTCCAGCTCTCCTGAAAGGAGCATTTCGACGCGAAGTGTGGCCAGCGTGGCTTCAAGGCGATGCAGCTCGGTCGTCAGTTCCTGTTCAAGCGAGGCGTCCTGGCTTTCTTCCGCCAGTTCCAGCATGGCCTGAAGGTCGCCGAGTTTCGCCTCGATCTCGCGCCATTGCACGAGCTCCCGTTCAAGCGTGACTTTCTTTCTGCTGGTCGATGCGGCCGCTTTGGTATCGTTCCAGAAGGTCGGGACGGCCATCGTGGCCTCGAGCTCTTCGAGCTCGGCGGTCATGCGAGCGAGGTCAAAGATGCCCCCGTAGTTCCGACACTTGTTCTCCGACTGTCTGCACGCGGCTCCGCACCTCGTCTATCATCACGGGCGTCCTTTCGACTTACACGGGGTTGATGGCGTCGGTGCCCTAGGCTGACTCCTTCGGCCGGAGCCGGCTGATCGGGCACAACAGCGCGCAGATTACCACACAGCGGCAGACAAGCACAGGCTTGCTTATACCGGGTTGATGGCGGTGGTGCCGTGCACCGGCTCCTTCGGGCGGAGCAGGCTGATCAGGCACAACAGCGCGCAGATTACCACACAGGCGTAGGCAAACACATCCCCGTAGCGGCTGTAGAAGGTGCGCGGCTGCCAGACGGGGATGGTCGTCTGAACCGCTTCTTCGGTGAAGAGCCCGGTTGCATGGAGAATGCGCCCATAGGGATCGATGGCTCCGGTAATGCCGGTGTTGGCGGAACGGGCAAAAGCCAAGTGGTTTTCGACGGAGCGGAACACCACCATGGAAAAATGTTGCGCGGGTGCCGATGAATTGCCGAACCATCCGTCGTTGGTAATCGTCACAAGGAAATCGGCGCCGTTGACCGCGAGTTGTCTGACCAGATCGGGAAAGATGACTTCATAACAAATGGCCACGCCGAATTTGAGAGGGCGCGCCGCCATGGCCGCACCGTCCTCACGGACCGTCGCCTTTGGAGCCAGCGACAAGGTCGTTCCGCCCGGACCGGCTTCAAAATCGCCGATCCCTTCCACCAGCTTGTCGAGGAAAAACAGCAGAGAAGACTTCAGCGGAATATATTCCCCGAACGGCACCAAATGATGTTTGTCGTACCGCCCGAGGATGGTTCCGTCCGCCGACAGGAGATAGGCGCTGTTCAAGAGATACGGACGGCGATCCGGGTAATAGCGCAAGGCCGGACTGCCGAACAGGATCGGGGCTTTGGCCCGGTCGGCCAGGGCCATCAGTTGAAGCTGGTAGTCTTTCTCCCGCTCGAAGATAAACGGTGTCGCGGCTTCCGGCCAGATGATCAGGTCGGCGGTATTGCCGAACCGGCCGGTCAGACGGTCGAATCGTTCCATGGTCTCGTCGCGAAAGGCGATGTCCCATTTCACGGCCTGATCGACATTGGGCTGTACCAGGCCGACGGTGATGGTGCCTTTGGGCGGCTGATGGCTGGATCCCGCAAGGAGGGAATTGCCGTATCCGTACGTCAACACCATAAGCAGAGTCGTAATGGTGGCCAGTTCCCAGGGAAGCTTCTTCGGGTGAAACCCGCGAAAAAACGGCATGAGCCAGAGCAGCAACTCTGCCAGTGTGAGGTTCACCAGGATGATCAGAAAAGACACACCGTAGACACCCAGATGATCGGCAACCTGAATCAGCTCCAACTCGCGATATTGGGAATACCCCAACAAACTCCAGGGGAATCCGGAGAAGGCGTAGGTCCTGAGGAGTTCCAGCGAGACCCAGACGCAGGGGGAGAAAAAGATTCCGTATCGTGGTAAAAATTCCCGCAGCCAGACAACGCTCCAACTATAGATTCCGACATACAGTCCGAGATAGGCTGTGAGCAACAGGAGAATGGCATAACTGACGGGGAGCGGGACTTTGCCATAGGTAGTCATGGCCGTCACGACCCAGGCCATAATTCCGGTGAATCCGATCGTGCCGGACAGGCATCCAATCCAAAAGGCGCGTCGTCTCGTAGACGAATCCAGAGCACAGTGGAGGGGAATCATGGCGACCCATGCGAGCAGGCCCAGATCGAATTTCGGGAAGCAGAAGGGAAGCAGGAGTCCGCTGATGCAGGCGAGAACGAGCTGGCGCGCACGAGTTCGATCCATCGTGCGGTACCATAACGAAAGCGATTTCGACTTGCAAGGGAACGGCGGCGGGCGCGGCCGGTTCGGTCGGATCTGCGCGAGGACTCTGCTGACGGCGGTGTTGCTCCTTGCGGGCCTGTCGGGGCTCGCGCAGGCGCAGGCGGTCGAAACGCAGGGACTCGGTCATCAGGTTTCAGAAAAATTCATTCGAGGGATGGTCAATCTCTCGACCGGCTGGATCGAAGTTCCGCGGCAGATTTACGAAGTCGGGACCAATGAAGGCTGGGTGAGCGGCCTGCTGCGCGGGCCGTTCGACGGGATCGGAATGTTTTTCGCCCGTACGGTGGCCGGCGCGGTTGAGATGGCGACATTTCCTGTTCCACTGCCGACCTATAAACCGATGATGACGCCGGTCTATGCCTGGGAGTCCGATGATCCGGCCGATGAGAAGCCGGCAGTCCGCAAGTAAACAACCAGCAGTAGAATGGGAATCGCATGGATGAAGTCAACCAGACCCGAAGAATACGAATTACGCCAGTGTTGAAGCCGGCTGCCGTGGCTTCAGAAGAGCCGGATTTATGGATGGGCGGGGAGGCATCGGTCGGAACTCAGGCCGGACGCCACATTCGGCAGAGCGAGCGCAACCGGCCCGGTTTCGCTCTCACGATTCTCGGTCTCGCCTTTTTCGGCGGCGTTGCGCTGGGAGCCGTCGCTTCCTCCTTCTTCCGCAAGCACTCCCGATAACGCCGTCCCCTGTTTCGAGAGCTATTTTCGCTCCGGCTGTTGATGGGTCCAGATTCCGGGGGAGGCGGCTGTCGATTGATAGGCCTGGCCGAACCCCAGTACCAGGTGGGCGTCCTGCAGCTGAAGTTCCCATAGCGAAAAATCCGCAAACCCGAACATCATGGCGGATTTGGGGAAGCGCGCGAGATAGCGTTCTTTGATTCCTGCATATGCGGGCGCGCCGGCGCCCAGGATGACGGCGGAACCCTGCAGGTTCATTCTACGCAAGGCCAGCGGGTTCTTCTCGGGAGAGTCGGATTCGGAGAGGAAGAGTGAGACCTGCGGATCCTGAAGCAGATGCTGCGTGTGCAGAGCGAGACGGCTGAGATGGACATACGCTCTCGTCCAATTCTCCCCGAGCACGTACGGCACATGCGAGCCGAAGGGTTTGCCGTTGCGCATCGTGAGGAGCACGCCGGTGCGCACCTCCTGTGCCAGCGCGTTCCAGGCTGCGTGTATCGCGTCATTGGTCATCGACTCCGCCATCATCCGTTTCCTCTCGCTACAACAGGTATCGTGCGCAATCATAACCCTATCGGTATTAGGCCGCCATCTCTTGACGCTGTAGTGTCTGAACACGCCGGTGTTTATCGCTGAAGAGCCCCGCCGGGATATGCCGTTGCGGACCTCCTGTCGATTGACAGGATTTCAGGCACAGGGTAGAGCAACGTAATCGAGAGGCGGTGTCTATTATTTACCGGAGGAACTGATCATGAAAAACGTTGAGATGACCGTCGAGGGAACCATGTTGACGATCAAGGTGGACTTGTCCAAGGAGTTCGGTCCATCTGCATCAGGAAAGACCACGATCATTGCTTCCACCGAAGGCAATGTAACGATTCCCGGCCGGGAGGAGAAAGTCGGATTGAACGTGTATCGCAAGAAATAGCGATGAGCCGGCGAGGGGAGCCCTGCTCCCCGGCGGCTGCGCTTCCGCGAAAATGCCCCTCAATATTCACGAAATTTGAATAGTTTCTCCACAGAGAGAGCTGATTGCTGTGCATAAGTTGGGGCAGATTGGGGCTATTTGGCTCTAGACAACATGCTTTCGGTCAGCCGATCACTCTCCAATCCCTATCAGCCCAGGGGTTGTGGAAAAGAAAAAGAATCATCCGTCAAGCCGCTAAATATGGGGGGTCGGCCTGTAGAGGCACAATGCCTATTTATTAGGCAATCTGCTCATGAGACTGTTGAAATCAGCCATTTCAACGACAGGATCATACTCATGCACAGAGTTATCCACAGAAGTTGGGGAGTCCGGTAACGCATCGTCATGAATCGCAGTTTTCGCAGTAGAAGTGGTTGGTTTTTGAGGAGGTCTGGCAGATTCATCCTCGCGCAAAAGACGGTGAGGAGAAAAACGGCGGCGGGTGAAATATTTTTTTGCCTACCCGTCATAATATTTTTCACATTCCAATGAAATCATCACTCGCGGCCGATTCAGCTCTTGCTATTTATGAAGCAGGTTTCTATGGGGCATCCGTCTGACCGCCGTGGCGGATCCGTATAAAGATGAGGCCGTCCCGCGGTTCAAAAAAACGGGATCTTGTGGCGATGTTCGACGGCTCCATCCGAGTGGTTCCCCCGGCTCGACAGAGAACCCCTTGACTCACCCGGACCGGGGGCCTACTCTAACCGGGTGGGGGGAGTTAACGCCCCGGGGTAATATGGTTCATAAGGGGGTTGAGTGTGAGAGCGGTGTGCAGGACCAGCTTGTACTGGGAAGCCTAAAGCCCTCCCGAGATCTCCGCCGTACCTGCTGACTCCTCGGTAGGTGCGTGCTCCTCCCACCCTAAACTGTTTTGGCGGATCATCGCCCTCCCTGCGAATCTCCTCCTTGCCATCAGGTCGCTCGCGAACCTGTTTCGAGGGTTTTCTCGGCGGGGCAATCTGTGTAGAATGCCGCCCACTTTTTGAACATGCTGTGTATGAGAGGGTGAATGGCCATCGTGCGTCCGGTTTCGAAGTCCGTATCCGCTGCTCGACCCGTTGCTGAATCTGCCGGTTCCAAGAAAGCTGTCGTGAAACCTGTCCAACAGGTCACGGCGGCCGAGATGGGGGCGCGTCAACGGGAAATTTCCGTTTCCGAGTTCTTTACGAAAAACCGGCATCTGCTCGGGTTCGATAATCCGCGCAAGGCCCTGTTGACCTGCGTGAAGGAAGCCGTCGACAACGCGCTCGACGCCTGTGAAGAAGCCGGGATTCTTCCGGAAGTCACCGTCCGTTTGGAGGTCGTCTCAAACGGGGAGCCGGTCGCTCCCAGTCAGGCCTCCAGATTTCGCATCACGGTCACGGACAACGGGCCCGGCATCGTCCGCCAGCATATTCCGCGGATCTTCGCGAAGCTGCTCTACGGCTCGAAGTTTCATCGCATGCGGATGAGCCGGGGGCAGCAGGGCATCGGGATTTCGGCGGCGGGGATGTACGGGCAACTGACGACCGGAAAGCCGGTCAAGATTATTTCCCGCACGGGTCCGAAGGCGGCCGCCCATTATTTTGAAGTGCAGATCGATACGAAGAAGAACGAGCCGCTCGTTCATGAAAATAAGCAGATTGAATGGAGTCAGCCGCAGGGCACGCAGGTCGCGATCGAGGTCGAGGGGAAATATCAAAAGGGCCGGGCCTCCGTCGACGAATGGCTGGAGCAGACCTCCATCGCCAATCCGCATGTGCGCCTGATCTACTATCCTCCGGAAGGGGACGCGAAGGAATATCCCCGCACGTACCACGAGCTGCCGCCGTCCCCGCGTGAGATCAAGCCGCATCCCTACGGCATCGAGTTCGGCATGTTGCTGAAGATGCTGCAGGACACCAAAGGCCATTCGGTTTCTGGTTTTCTCTCCGGTGATTTCTGCCGGGTCTCGCCGCAACTGGCCGATGAGATCTGCAAAGCTGCCAAGATCTCTCCCACCATGAAGCCGCGAGAGTTGAAGGGGCCGGCCGCGGAGATTCTCTATCGAACTATCCAAAACACCAAGATCATGGCGCCGCCGACGAATTGCATCTCTCCCATCGGCGAGCGGGCTATCCTCTCGGGGCTGTACAAACAGATCAAAGGCGAATTTTATACGGCGGTGAGCCGGCCGCCGGCTGTCTATCGGGGCAATCCTTTCATCATCGAAGCCGGGCTCGCCTATGGTCATCGGCCGGAGGATCAGACCAAGCCCAAACAGCCCGCCATGCCGAAAGCGGAAGGCGAGGATGAGGAGACGGACTCCGAACTCGCGCGCGTGATCCGTTACGCCAACCGGGTGCCGTTGCTCTATCAGCAATCCGCCTGCTCGACGTTCAAGGCGGTTCTCAGCACGTCGTGGAAGAATTATGGTGTGACGCAGTCGCGCGGCGCCCTGCCGGGCGGGCCGATGGTGATCTTCGTGCACATGGCATCGGTGTGGGTGCCCTTCACGAGTGAATCCAAGGAAGCCATTGCGGACTACGACGAGATTCAGAAGGAAATTACCCTGGCGCTGCGCGAGTGCGGCCGACGGTTGGGATTGTTCTTGCGGCGGCGGGAGCGCGCGGCCAGCGAATACCGGCGGCGCAACATTTTCGAGCTCTATATTGAAGAAGTGGTAGAGGCCTGCAATCACCTCAAAGGCGGCACGCTTCACAAAGAGAAATTGAAAGCGCAGCTTCAGAAAATCGCCACGTCCCGCACGGGCGGTATCAAGACGGATGAAGCGCTGGGTAAAACCGGCGCAGGACCGGAAGGGTTGCCCCATTCGATCATTGTGACCGCCGAGGGGGTGGAAGGCGAGGTTGAGCTGGCGACGCAGGTGCAGGCATCGGTCGCGCCGGCGGGACCGGCCGAACCGGTCATTCAGGACGAGGCCGAGTCCGTTGCTCCGAAAGACAAGAAGGGCAAGGTGCCGCAGAAGGCGGTCGTCGCGGATAAGCGACGGCCGGAGAAGCAGCCCAAGGGAACACCGGCGAAAAAAGCCGCGCCTCGAGGAAAGAAATAATCGCTATGGCGACCAAACAGAAAAAAACGACGACGGTTGAGAAGAAGTTGATCGGTCTGGCCGACATCGTCATTGCGGCAGCAGACCGGTCGAAAGACCCGACGTTTGCGATTCCCATTCGCGCCCTCTCGAACGTGTCGTTCAATGAGCGCAAGGGACTCATTGAGATGGGAAGCAAGAATCAGGCGCGCTCCTTCTTCAACGTCGGCATGGCCAAGAAGTTTATGCAGACGGTGCTGGTCGCCGATGCTCTCTCCGAATTGCAGCGCGCGGACCTCACCACGTCGTTGCGGGAAATTTATTACCGCACCAAACATACGATCGCCGACTCGCACGAGAATACGTTCGATACGCAGGATGAGTCCGATCCGGTCATCGAAGACCTGGAGGTGTCGCTTGCGGCCTTGCGCGAAGAGCTGCATGTGCGGGCGGAAAACAGCGGGAGCATCGTCGGGCCCGTCGTGTTCGGCGATGACGGGGACCGGGTGGATTGCGCCAAGCTCGGCAAGGGCGGGTATTCGGTGCCCTCGATCGTCGAGCCGGAATATCTGGAGATCCGCCGGTGTACGGCCGACTTTCTCTTGCTCGTCGAAAAAGGAACGCAGTGGAACCGGCTGTCGGAGGATAAGTTCTGGCGGCGGTATAACTGCATACTCCTGACCGGAAACGGCCAGCCGCCGCGCGGAGTCCGCCGGCTGGCGCGGCGGCTCCACGAAGAGCATAAGTTGCCGGTGTATGTGCTGGTCGACAACGATCCCTGGGGGTACTACATTTATTCCGTGATCAAGCAGGGCTCGATCAACCTGGCCTTTGAAAGCCAGCGTATGGCCATTCCCAAAGCCAAGTTTATCGGCCTCTCGAGCGCCGATCCGGAGCGGTATGAACTGCCCAGGAATGTGGGCATCAAGTTGAACGAGAAAGATATCGCGCGGGCGAAAGAGCTGATGAACTATCAATGGTTCCAGAAGCCGGCCTGGCAGGCGGAGATCAAGCGCATGCTCACCAGCGGGCTCAAATATGAGCTCGACTCGTTGGCGAACAAAGACTTTCAATACCTGACCAAGAAGTATCTGCCGAGGAAGCTCAAAGAGAAAGATTGGATCGATTAGCCGCCGGTTCTCTCTTCAGTTCGACGACCGGGCACCGCAGATCGATGAACCTGTTCATGCGCCGGCGGCAGGCGTTCGTGCCGATCCAGATATAGATACACGATGAAGACGCTACCTTCTTGGACCGCTCCGCTCCGCGACTGGCAGCGGCGCGCGCTCAGTGCCGTCCAAAGCCATCAGACCGCGGATTTTCTTGCCATGGCGACGCCGGCGGCCGGGAAAACGCGTTTCGCCCTGCGCGTCGCCCATGAGTTTCTCGCCAAGGGAGCCGCACGCCGTATCCTGGTCGTCTGCCCGACCAACCATCTGCGCACGCAGTGGTCGGCGGCCGCCGGAAAAATAGGCCTGCAGCTCGATCCGGCGCTGACGAACGATCAACCCAGCGAAGCCTCCGATTATCACGGCGCCGTCGTGACCTATCAGCAGGTCAGTCTCGCCCCGACGACCTTTCAGCGGGCCTGCAAGGGCAGACCGACACTGCTGATTCTGGATGAGTTGCACCATGCGGGGGACGGCAAGCACTGGGGAAAAGCGCTGCGCACGGCGTTCGAGCCGGCGGTGTTTCGTCTGATTCTTTCCGGTACACCGTTCCGCTCAGACAATAATCCGATTCCCTTCATCCGCTACGAGCAGGGCGAGAGCCGGGCGGACTTCGCCTACGGCTACACCGAGGCGATCAAGGACAGCGTGTGCCGGCCGATCGTGTTTCCCAGCTACGAAGGCGAATTGACCTGGCTGTCCGACGGGCGCGAGCATACGGCGACGTTCGAAGACGGATTGAAATTCGATCTCCAACGTGAGCGGTTGAAGACGGCGCTGCTGCAAGAGACCTGGCTGGGGCCCGTCATCACGGATGCGCACAAGCAATTGACCCGGTTGCGGAAGGAAGAGCAGGCCGATGCCGGCGGATTGATCGTGGCCATGGATCAGGATCATGCCCGCTGGGTGTCCGAGCTGATCGGGAAGATTACCGGCACGAAGGCGGTCGTGGCCGTGTCGGACGATCCGGGAGCCTCACGGACCATCGCGTCATTCTCCGACCATAAAACGCAGGCCTGGCTGGTCGCGGTGAACATGGTGAGCGAAGGCGTGGACATTCCCCGGTTACGGGTCGGGGTGTATGGAACGAACGTCCTGACAGAGATGTATTTCCGGCAGGTGGTCGGACGGTTCGTGCGCATGCAGGACGGCATGCCCAAACCGCAACGCGCCTGGCTCTACCTGCCGAAAGATCCGATTCTGGTGCACTACGCCAGGCAAATCAAAGCGGAGCGCGATCATGTTCTGGAAGACATCATGCCGGCCGGGCAGCGGGACTTGTTCGGACGTATCACGGTCTCCAATACAAAAGAATATATGCCGTTGAATGCAGTGGCGAAGCTCGACTCGCTCATCGGAGAAGAAGATCCGCGGGGAGCGGACGGTGGGAACGTTGCGGGGGATATCGCCGTCTCCTTGCACGAGCAGAAGCTGGATCTGCGCGAAACGCATCGCTTGCTGGTGGCGTCGGTGGCGCGAAAAACCGGCGTGGATCATCGGCGACTCAATGCGGAGCTGATCGCGCGGACCGGAGGCCGCGTGGATCAGGCGACGACCGAACAACTCCAGAAACGTATTCAACTGCTGGAGCGCTGGCAGGAAAAAGGCTATGACGGCAAACGATAAGAAGAAAGAGCTGCTGACGGCACCAGAACGACCGGGTTCCGATACCGTCGGCAGCAGTCTGTTCACGATCGTTAGGCCGGTGGAAGCATCCAATAGCACCACCCGAGAATGACGGGCGCCGCCACATACATGGCGGTCTTTCCGAATGAGTCGTACACACCGTAGATCAGGGTGGCGGCGATAAACACGAAATAGATCTGGGCGATACCCTGGTAGCTGGCATTGTGTTCGACTGCCAGCGCCAGGTTTGGGGAGGCAAGAATTGCGGCGGCGGAGAAGGCTGTTAGTCGTTTCATCGCAAACTCCTTTCAGAAAGTGGTGAGGGGAGAGGGAATGGATGGGGGAGGGGCGTGGATGCGGACAGAACAACGCCCTCAGGGCAAAGAAAACCAAGAGGGCGTGGAGAAGTTCGGAGGGAGTCTTCGATGAAAAGAGAGGCTGTTTCTAACAAGGTGTCACAGAATACCTCTTTGTCTATAATTATTATTTATGCTGCGCCTTCCGATGAGGGAAGTCAAACTGGCACAGGCAGATGAGGCCTCGGCCGGTTCTGCCCCAAGCACGCGTATCGGGCGTGCGGCTTGCCCCCTCGTTCAGCCGGGTGTTAAGATCCGCCACCGACTTTCCTGGAGACCAGCTATGCCAAGCATCATGTTATTGGTTTCGCCAAGCTGCGGGGCCTGCCCGTCGGCCAAGAGTCTGTGGAAACAACTGCGGGTGAAATATAGTTTTTCCTATCGCGAGGTCGATATCACCACGCCGGACGGCCAGGAATTGGCCAATCGCCATTCGGTACGGGCTGTGCCGGCCACGATTATCGATGGACGACTGACGTTCGTCGGAGTGCCGAGCCGGGAAAGCGCCGAAAAGGCGTTACTTCTGAAGATGAAGCCGCGCGAGTGAGGCGCGGATAAGGATATCTATATCGATGGTTGATGACGACGATAACTTTGAATTGCCCGATCTGCCTATCTACGACAAAGGGCCGCCGCCGGATTGTCCGATCTGCGGCGATCCGATGAAATTTATCGACGGCGATTGGGCCTGTGTCGACTGCAACGGCGAGTTATTAGGGCCTGAGACCGGCTAACCGCCTCGACCGCTGATGAGCCATGCGTTCGAGAGGTAAGGTGAGCAGCAGCGGGTTCAGCCCCGTATCCGCTCGTCGCGCAACTCCGATCACTTGTCACGGATTGTGATGCTCCGCGTCATCGCCGGCCGCTTTCATCCCTCCCTCGAAACCGCACTGGTCGAACACGTTCGTCTCGCCAAGACGGCGGATCCGTTCGCGCCGCTCACCATTCTCGTCCCGTCCGCCCCGTTGCTTGCCCGGGTCCGGAAGATCCTCGCTCTGGACCAGCAGGCGCTTCTCAATATTCACTTCCTTACCTTTCATCAGCTGGTGCTTCGTCTGGCGGATGAACGGCGCATCCGGATTGCCCAGCCGCCGCTGCGCGTGGTGGACGAAGTCTTCTTCCAGCGATTGATCAGGCAGATCGTGCAGGTCCGTCTTTCCAGTCTGGCTCCGTTGCAGCAGATCGGGCAGTCCTCCGGTATGTGGGGCGCCCTATGGTCGACGATTCGAGATCTGAAAGACGCCGGGGTCGATCCGGCCGTCGCCTTGCGCGGACTGGAAGAGGGTTGTTTCGATCAGGAGGATCGCGCCTGGCTGACGGCGCTCTTTTCCTTGCATGCCGCCGTGCGGGAGGTCGGACAGACGCTGCTGGCCGGCACCGCGGACGATTTGGCCGAGTCGCTCATTCCGGAGGTCGGGCACTCGCCCTTTCTGGCCACACAGCAGGAGGCAATCTATTATGGGTTCTACGATTTGACGCAGGTGCAGCTGTCGCTATTTGAGGCCGTCAGCAGCCGAATTCCCACGACGCTCTTCTTTCCTGTCGAGCGCGGCCCGGCCTGGGGATTTGCCCAGCGTTTTTTCGACCGGTGCATCCAGCCGCGTGCGGCAAATCCCGACATGATCACCAGATTGCCGGAGCCGAGGAAACCGGCGGCAGACGAACGAATCACGGTCACGGTGCACAGCGTCATCGGAGTGGAGGAGGAGCTGGCGTCGACCTGCCGAACGATTTTAGATCTCGTCGAAACCAACGGATATCAGTTCGACGACATCGGGATCGTTGCCCGTACGCTGGATCCCTATCGAACGCTTCTGTCGAGCGTCCTCGATCGATATCGCATCCCGTTTTCGACGACTGCCGGACGGCCGCTGATGCAGGAACCGTTGTGCAAGGTCATGCTGCAGTTGGCCGCATTGCCGCTGAACGATTTCTATCGCACGCCGGTATTGGACGTCGTGACGTCTCCTCTCTATGCGCCCGATCAACTGGATCACCGTCATCGGGGCTACCGGCCGGAGCAATGGAAGCTGGCGGTGCCGGGCCTCCAGATCACCCGGGGCGCCGAGGAATGGAAGCGGCTGGAGCGCGCTTCGCGGATGACGCTGGAGCTGGCGGATGGCGATGAGCAGGACCGGATGCTCGATGATTTGGATATCGCCCCCGAAGTCATCGCACTCCTGTGGCAGGTGGTCTCGCAACTGCTGACCGAATGCCTGGCCCTGCCTCAAGGGGGAACGGCCGGTCAATTGATCGCCGCCTGCCGCGATCTGGCCCGGCGCCATCTCGCCGGCCCCAGCGGTAGTGAACAGGCCGACTCCGATCCGCTTGAGACGCGGTTACGTTCGACGTGGACTGCGATCGATGGCGTCTGGGCCAGGCTTGAGGAGCTGGATCTGCTTGGAGAGGATTTGTCCTGGGCGGAATTTGTCGAGCTTCTGACCCAGACGTGTGAACGTACGACGATTCCGCTGGAGGAGATCGCGCATCGCGGAGTGACGGTTGTTGATGCGATGGCCGCTCGCGGGCTGACTTTCAAGGCGGTGTGCGTGCTGGGTCTGAACGAGAAGCTGTTTCCCCGGTACATCCGGGAGGATGCCTTTCTTCGGGACCGGCATCGGCGGGTGCTCGACGCGACACTCGGGTTCAAAATCGATGAAAAGCTCGGCGGCTACGAGGAAGAAGCGCTCCTGTTGGAATTGCTCCTTCAGGGAGCCGGCCGCCGGCTGTACCTGTCCTACCAGCGGGCCGATGAGGCCGGGCGTGTGCTCGCGGCTTCTCCATTTCTTGGCGATGTGAACAAGCGATTCGGCCTCGACGGGCGGGCGGTCGAAGCCGTACCGCGCCGGCTGACCGACCGGGTCGCCCAGCGCACCACGTTCCAACGATTTCTTCCGCCGGCCGAGCTTGCTCAATGGATGGCGATGAACGGGCAGGACCCGACGGCGCTGCTGGACGCGGTCGGACGTGAGTCCGCCGGATTCAGGCATGCCATGGATGCGCTGGCCGGAATCGAAGACGATGCGTCTCTGTTGAACGGATATGACGGGTTGACCGGTCCGCTGGAGGCCCACTGGTCCGGAGTGCAGGAGCGCGGGGTGGCGCCGACGCCGCTGGAACGGTATGCCCGCTGCCCGTTTCAGTACTTTGCCGCCGATGTGTTGCGGCTGGAACCGGTGCGATGGGCCGTCTCTCAGGAGCCGGATGCCGCCTTGCTGGGCACGCTCTGCCATGCGGCGCTGAAGCGCTGTTATGAACAGCTCCTTGCGATCGGCTGGCCGGCAACGCCGGTGCGGGACGATACGACGAAGGCCTGCATTCTGTCGTCCGTCAATCTGGCGGCGCAAGACTGCGAAGCCCAGCATCGTACCGGCCATTATTTTTTGTGGGAACTGGCCAAGGAACAGCTTGTATCGCTCATTGCGGCGGCGGTCGCGGCGGATGCCGCCGCCTATCGCGAAGAGCCCTATGCCCCGGTTTCGTTCGAGACGGATGCCGCGGGTGCGTTGACCGATGTCCTGCCCGATCGCTCCGCGACGCTCAAGATTCGCGGGCGGGTGGACCGGATCGACCGGCATCGCGACACCGGAGCGGTTCGCATCGTCGACTACAAATTCAAAACCGGATCGGCCATCAAGCCTGAAGACCGCAATCTGCCGCAATCCGCCATCCGCGGGTATCGTCTTCAGCCTCCGCTGTATGCCCGGCTCCTCATGCCCGGCATGCCGTCATCGAGTCAGGTGCAGTTCATTTTTCTGGCCCCGCAGTGGGAACCGCCCATCGCGCGTTCGCTATTCGATGCCGCCGCGCTTTCCGGCGAACCCGGCCGGCAGATTCAGCAGACGCTGCAGATCCTGATCGCCGGACTGCAGGCCGGCCGGTTTTTCATTCTGCCCGATACCTACTGTGAACAATGTGAATTCCGGGTCATTTGCCGGCGCGAACACCAGCCGTCCTGGTGGCGATCGTATCGATCGGAGGAAGTCAAAGCGCTCAAAGGCCTGCGCCTGCAGCGTCTGTCGGAGGAGCCGCGTGGAACTGATTCCTGACCGCCGGGCGCGCGATCTGGCGGAAACAACGTTCGACCGGAATGTCGTGGTGGTGGCCGGCGCCGGCACCGGCAAGACAACGCTGCTCGTGAATCGGCTGGTGCATCTGCTCGTCAAGCATCCCCATCCTGTCACGGTGACCGAGATCGTGGCCTTGACCTTTACGAACAAGGCCGCCACGGAAATGAAAGTCCGTCTCCGTGAGCGGTTGACGGTCCTGGCCCAACCGGAGAGTGACACGGCACGAGCCCGGGACGGCGGCGCCGTGTCGGCGGCGGACCTCTGTGCACGCTACGGCCTCTCAACGGAAGAGGTGGCGTCCAGGGCGGCGGCGGCGTTGCGCGATCTCGAGAAGGGGCAGATCGGCACGCTGCACAGTTTTGCGGCCCATCTCTTGCGGCTGTACCCGCTGGAGGGCGGGGTCGATCCCGCATTTCAGGAGGACGACGGGCTTCGCTTCGACGAACATTTTACGGCGGTGTGGGATGTCTGGGTCGATCGGGAGTTGAGCCGGCTGGGCTCCCGTCACCATGTATGGCGCGAGGTGCTGAGCTTCACCACATTGGAAGAGCTGCGAGGTCTGACCCGGGCGCTCTGCAGTGAGCTGGTCGATCTGGATACGGTAGAGGCGCAGCTCAAGGACGAGAAGCTGAGTCCGGCGATCGTGGAGTGGGTCCGCCAAACCGGCGAGCGCGGCCGGATCTTGCTCGAAGCGCATGACCGGCCGAAGCGCCGGAAGGTCGAACACATGTTGGCGGCGGCGGTGAGTCTTATGATGTCGATCGGTGAACAGGGACCGGCAGGAATTCAGGCTTTGCCCGCTGCCGATCTTGAATTGCTGGAAAAGGACTTGGGTAATTGCGTTGCCGGATGGGAAAAAGACGAATTTGAAGAGGCTGAAACGATCATAAAGACTGCTCAGAAATTACAATTGGTTAACATCGAGTTCTTCAAGCTTACGTTCAGGCTCGTCGGGCCTCTTGTTGCCGAAATCCGTCTGACATTCAGGCTGAAGGGATGGGTCTCGTTCGACGGGCTGCTGGCCAGGGCCCGTACCTTATTACGGGATCATCGGCTGATCCGCGAACGGATCAAACGGGATTATCGCGCGGTGCTGGTGGATGAGTTTCAAGATACCGACCCGGTCCAGTACGAACTCATACTCGCAATTTCCGAATCGCTGGGGGCCCAGGCCGCAACATGGCAGGAGATGGCTCTGGAGCCCGGCAAGCTTTTCATCGTGGGTGATCCCAAACAATCGATTTATGCCTTTCGGCGTGCCGATATCGAAGCATTCGACCGGGTCGTACAGAAGATCGAGCAGGATGGAGGAGTGGTCCAGACACTCACGACTAATTTCAGGAGCGATGCAGCCGTCCTCGGTCCAGTCAACGATGTCTTCGACCGTCTCTTTGAACGCCGTCCCCTGGTACAACCGGCCAATGTCAGACTGGAAGTGCAGCCGCAGCGGCGTCTCTCAACGTTCGATGCCGGGGTGCGTCTCCAGGTAACGCTTCCGGCTCAAGACGAACGGGCGTTCGATGCCGCCGGCGCGACGCGCGCGGAAGGGGAAACCCTGGCCCGCTGGCTTGCCGAGGACGTACTGAGCCGTCCGCAGGTCAAACCCGGGCAGATCGCCTTGCTGTTTCGGAAGCTGACACAGGCCGACACCTATGTGGATGCCTTGCGCCGGTATGGACTTCCATACGTGATCGAAGGGGAAAAACATTTTTATCGCCGTCAGGAAGTCATCGACCTGATGAATGTGCTGCGGGTGCTCGACCATCCCCATGACCACGTGGCGCTTGCCGGAGTGCTCCGCAGTTCTCTG
The DNA here is from genome assembly GCA_964512025.1 of uncultured Nitrospira sp. Taxonomy (GTDB): domain Bacteria; phylum Nitrospirota; class Nitrospiria; order Nitrospirales; family Nitrospiraceae; genus Nitrospira_D. The sequence continues at coordinate 50,705 of CAZEHM010000018.1, forward strand.
GGAGGCCTGCCGGATCGCGCGCTCTACGAACTCCGCCGGTTCAACGGCTTCGACTATCTTCGAAGCGAGCCGCTGTCCGGGTGGAATCGTCCGGAGGCTGCCGCCGTACGGCAGCTGTACGGGCATTTGGCCTGGCTTCATCGGCAGGTCGCGGCATTGCCGCTGGCTGACGCCCTGGAACTGATTTTCAACCGTCTTCCGATTCTGGAAATTGCCGCGGCATCGCTGCACGGGGAGCAGGCCGTGGCCAATCTGATAAAGGTCAAGCACACTGCGGCGGCATTATCCGATCGTCCGCACCTGACATTGAGCGGGTTTGTGGATCTGATGATCGCCAGGCTCGATGAGCAGCCGGACGAGGCCGAGAGCCCCCTATCCGAGGAGTCGTCCAATGCCATCCAGGTGTTGACGATCCACAAGGCCAAAGGGCTGGAGTTTCCCATCGTCGTCCTGCCCGGCCTGCACCAGGGAAGCGGACGGGAGCGGGAACTTCCTGTTGTCACCTTCGATTGGTCCAGCGGAACCTATGGGCTCTCCCTCAGCGGCGTGCACAATTTCGGTGCGGTACTCGTGCATGAGAAGCGAAAGATCCGCGAAGAAGCCGAGCGGAGACGGGTGCTCTATGTCGGCATGACGAGAGCGAAGGACATGTTAGTGTTATCTGGCGGAGCCACCGGTCGCGCAGCCGGGGAAACCGTCCTGGGAATGTTGCAAGAGATCGGGCAAGGGACGGTCGGCGCCCCTGAGACTGCCTCGCTGACGGTCGGCGCATCGGTGATACCGCACCGAACCACCACCGCACCGTCCCGCAAGCGTTCGAGCCGGTCCGGCGGACTGGCATCACCGCCGAGGGCGGAGGATCCTGGCGTGATCGCACAATTATGGAGCGAACGAGAGGAGCGCTGGGCCGGTGCCCGCCGGACTCCGGTCCATCTTACCCCCAGTCTCATGGGTGGGGAAGTCCTGCCAGGCAGTTTCCCTTCCGCGTCAGGCGGAACGGATCGGGAAGCAGGAAAACTGATCGGCGTGCTGGCTCATCGTATTCTCGAACAGTGGGATTTTCGTTTACCATCCCAGGAGTTACTCGACCGTATAGAGCCGGCGGTTCAGCGGCTTGTTCTCGACGAAACGGAACAGGTTTCCGCACTCTCCAATTCACTCAGGGAGATTCTCGGTCACTTTGTTCAATCCGAGCCCTACCGCAGGCTTACAGCAGCGACCATTCTCGGCCGTGAGGTTCCGTTCGCCATGCCGGGAGAAGACGGCCGGATCGTGCACGGGGTCATGGATGTCGTCTACCGGCTTGACGATCGAATCTGGATTGGGGACTATAAAACGGATACGGTGACGGCAAAGAATGCGCAGGAGCGGGCCGAGCGATACCGGATTCAGATGGCGCTCTATAAGACGGCAGCTCAAAAGAGCTTACGGCTTTCACAGATTTCCGCGCAAGTGCTGTTTCTCCGTTGCGGGATCGGTGTTGAACTTTAAGAGGAACCTCCTCATGCGACTCCACCCTGTGCCCGGGAACAAGGCGATTCCGGATTCATCGCCGCTCTTTCAAGCCGGGCCTGATCTCAATTTTCGGCGGACATTTTATCCGGACCCTACGCCCAACCGACGATTCTAAGCATGGAGAGGGCTCATTATCGAATGTCGGCGGAGTCTTTTGCCGGGATCGTCCAACGGGCGATGGCGGATCTGCCCGCTGAGTACGCCCGGCTGCTCGATACCGTGGCGGTCGTCGTAGAAGATGAGCCGCCTGTGTCGGTACTGCAAGACCTGGACATCGAGGAGGGGGAGGAATTGCTCGGCCTCTACCAGGGCCTCTCCCTGAACGAAGAGTCGTTCTTCCGCACAGGCGGCCAGGCGCCGGCGCAGATCTCGCTCTACCGCGGACCGATTCTCCGGCAATGCGACACAGAGGTGGAAATGGTCCAGGAAATCGCCGACACCTTAGTGCATGAGCTCGGGCACCATGTCGGCCTGGACGACGACGAGATGCCTTATTGATGAGGCAGTATCGAACGGGACCGATCGAGGGACCGTTTGTGATAGCCCCATACCAGCATAAACAGGCCTAACATCACCATGGGAGCGGACAGCATCTGCCCCATCGTGATCGGGCCGAGCACAAAACCGATGTGCTGATCGGGCTCCCGCACCAATTCCACGATCATGCGGCTGATGCCGTAACCGGCGATGAACGTCCAGCAGAGCGACCCCGGCGGCGGTGCAGTACGTGCGAGCACCCAGAGGATTGTGAACAATAGAATGCCTTCGAGCCCGGCTTCATAGAGCTGGGACGGATGGCGGCACGCCGATCCTCCTGCCGGGAAGACCATGCACCACTCCACATCGGTGGCGCGTCCGTACAACTCCCCGTTGATGAAATTTCCGAGCCGGCCGAACCCCAGCCCGATCGGCGTCACCGCGGCAGCCAGATCCGCAATGGTGTAAACCGGCAATCCCTGCCGCTTACTGAACCAGATCAACGCGACAATCGTCCCGATGAGACCGCCATGGAAGGACATGCCACCTTCCCAGACGGCGAAGATCTTCAAGGGATTTTGCGCGTAATATGAGAAATTGTAGAACAGCGTATAGCCGATGCGTCCGCCCAGAAAGACGCCGAAGGCCGCGAATACGACCATGTCGTAAATTTGATCGGGAGTGAGCGGGATGTGCTGTTCGGCGACCCTGCGGCGAATCAAGAAATAGGCGGCAGTCAGACCGATCAGATACATCAGCCCGTACCAGCGGAACTGGAGCGGACCGATTTCAAGAAAGACCGGATTGATATGGGGATAGGGGAGCGCCGCGAACGAACCCATGGAACCTCCAATTCGTAATCTGTCGGGATCATAGGGAAGCCGCCTCTTCAAAGCAAGCCGACTGCGATGTCAGAGCTGTGTTTCACATCCGCAAAGCCAATCCTGGAGCCGCTTCTCAGGAATCATTCTGAAAGTGTGAGATTTGTGAAACGAGTGTGTGACTCACTGTGGAGAAAACGGCACCGTTCATGAGACGCTCCTAACCGTCGAGCGCACGTTCGAAGCAATTCAGGCGAAATTCACGGAAATATGACCTGGCATGGGATCTGCTGTACTCAGTCTTCAGGAGGGCGGACGACGAACCCTCCGCAAATCGTCACCAATAACCGGGAGGCATGCGATGTCGGAACAGGGAAAGCAGGCAGCCAAGGTGGCCGCGATGATCGCGGGTGGAGCGGTGCTCGGAGCCGGATTAGGAATTCTGTTTGCGCCGAAAGCCGGAGTGGAAACGCGCCGGGATATCGGACGTTATGCGAAAAAGGCGCAAGTGCAGGCGACGCGGTTGGGGCGCAGTCTTCAATCCGGCGTGCAGGAAGTGATGAGCCGCGGTAAGCAGTGGGTACAGCCCCGTGAGACGCGGCCCTCGATTGAGGCGGCGTAAGTTTGTTCGTTCCAGTGCTGCTGTCGAAGCGAGGTTGAGAGGGAGTTTCGGACTCACCCTCAACCTCGCCCGCAACATTCATATGACGTCAAAACATCCGGCGGATCGTGGCGACTTCACGGGCATGGGAAGGTGTTGCGGCTCAGGCAACTTTCCCGCTACACTGCGCTTCATGCGCGAGTGGCGGAATCGGCAGACGCACAGGACTTAAAATCCTGGGTCAGCGATGGCGTGCGGGTTCAATTCCCGCCTCGCGCACCATGAGTTTTGATTGGTCCATCTTGCGCTCACATCCCGTGAGTCTGTACCGGATAGGAATGATTCGATGTCCCGAGTCGTTCTCCTGACCCTTCTGACCGCCCTGACAGTCTGCGTTTCTTCCGCGCTGGCGCAAACCGGTCCATCTCCGGCCAATCCGCAGAATCCGTCTTCGTCCAGCCTGCAAAGCGGGCTTGATCCTGCCGGTGGAGCCGGAAGCGCATCTGCTGCGCCTGTCTCCTCGCCTTCACTTCTGCAAGGGGTCGGAACGATACCCAGTTCCTCTAAACCCGGCACATTAGGTTCTGCGGGACGGGGGTTGCCGGGAATGCCGGGAGGCCCGCCTATCAAGGGTGCTCTCGGCTCCCAAGATCCTTCGTCGGCGTACATGCGTCCGCCGACAATCGGCGCGCTCATCTGCGATCCTATGATCGATGGGGTCTGCGATTAGCCTGTTGCGGGACCGGAAGACGGGACGAGGAGGCGGAGGGAGAAACTCCAGTGGACAGCAGTTACCATTTCCCCAGCCAGTGGCGTGATCCGGCCAGATATGCCGGAATGCCCACCGCGAGAAACAGGAGGCTCTGAACAAAATAATGGCCGATGACATCCGGCGGTGTCAAACGGCCGAGGAAGATCAGCACCGCAGCGCTGATGGTGGCGCCCAGGGTCGTGCGCTTCGGACAGGGACGAAAACGACCTTCATCGTACGAGAGCACGACCCAAACGATCATCCACGCCAACGCTCCCACGGCCAGCGCCCCGGCTAAGTCGGTGAGTCCGATCAGCGCACTATCAAGGATCAAGCGAGACGTTGCGCGGGATCCCAGATCTAGTTTCAGCCGCATTCCCTCTCCCGCAGTGAGGAGCAGTCCCACGATCACCACACCAATCGAGAACTGCCAGTAGGTCATCGGCTTTTCAAGAGCATGATGCTGGACCGGCTTGGGCGCCTCCGTCCGCTGCGTCAAACGGCGGCGAACGATCGTCGTGAGATCGTGTCCGCAGTCGCACGACAACGAGGAGTCGGCGTTCATCTGAAGGCAGCGCGGGCATTCAATCGGCATGTTGCAACACCTGGGAGTCTGCTAGAATGGGCTCGAACGACCCCTGTCTGCCACACACAATACCGCGAGACTTCCATGCAGTCACGTAGATCCTGCCAAACGCTCATCGCAGTCGGGTGCCTGTTGGCCGCGCTTGCCGTGGCGGCGGGCGCGTTCGGCGCCCATATGTTGAAGTCGATCCTGGATCCGCCGATGCTGGCGGTTTTTGAGACCGCCGCGCGGTATCAGATGTATCACGCCTTGGGCATCATCGCGGCGGGATTGGCCGGCTGTATGTTCGACCGTCCGCAAGTGGCGCGAGCGGGCTGGTGTTTCGCAGCTGGGGTGCTCTTGTTTTGCGGAAGTCTCTATGGGGTCTCGCTGCTCGGGATTCGCTGGCTCGGTGCGGTCACGCCGGTCGGAGGCCTGGCGTTTATTGCGGGCTGGAGTCTGTTCGGCTGGTCTATCTGGCGTGAGGCGATCTCGCTTCGGGTCGAATAATTATCCGGCGGCTGATTATGGTTTGCAGTCGCTGGTCCGCTTGCCGCTGATCGATCCCCATCCGCCTTGTGAGTTCACGAAGGTGCCTTCCAGGCCTCGCCCTTCTTTGGTGAATTGCAGACTGTCTTCCTGGACCAGGCCGTTGCTTTCCCAGCGGAGATAGACGTTCTCTCCAAGCACCACGGTTTCGACCAGACCGGGGGCCAGGGGATATTCAGGCGCCGGGGGAGGAAAGAGCAAAGAGAGCTTCTGTTCCTGATGGTGTTGCTGGTGATTGTGGATAATCCACTGCCAGGTTCCGCAGAGCTTATTGCGTCCGCGCACCGTGCGCACCCGGTCTTTCCAGTTCTTGAGTTGCCACCATTCCGCAATCGCCCGCTGTTGCGCGTCGAGCGCAAGCCGTCCCGCGGACAGGGCAAGCGGCGTGCGATCGATTGCGGCGGCCTCAGCCTTTGGTTCGGCCGGTTGCGCCAACTCTTTCGCCATGTGCGCGAGGGAAGGGATGGGCGCCGACGCCTGAATCCAGCTCACCGATGGGGCCGGAGGAACGGCGACCGGATTCGCCGGCTCACTGAGGGATTGTAGGACCCGATCGGCCGCCTGCCACGCGGACAACGCGGCGACGAGCCGTTGGGCCGACGCCGTCAGTTCTTGAATACCCAGTTCTTTGGCCACTTTTGCAGGGATGTTTTTGGCGGCCAGCGTACCGGCGATGTCGTGCAAACCCAGCGCGGGACCGATATGCGCGACGAACAGTCCCACGGCCTGCGCATCGCCGGTCACCGCGCCGAGCTGCTCGCCGTGCTTCTGCAACACGGGGGCGAAATCAACCGGTCCCGCCGGGGACTCCGCGGCGCCGGCTGATGACGGGCCCGTCGGATGCCCGGAAAACGGAAGCACGTTCGAGAGAGCAATGACGGCGACGGTCAGGCGTATTGAAAAGCGCATAGTTCAGAGCAGTCGGTTGAGGATCTGTCGGCGGTGATTTAAATCAGGTTCCTTGAAAGCAGGTTTTAAGAAAAACAGCCGATCGTTCCCACGCCTGGGTCGTGAGGTCCGCGCGATAGGAATCGGTTTTCATGTCGTTGCAGAATGCATACGGCGCATCGGGATAGGTGACGATTTCGACCTTTTTGCCATATTCATCGGCAGCGGCGCGCAGTTGCCCGGCATCGTCTGCGGTCGCCCACGTATCCCGTCCGGCCTGATGGTAGAGAATCGGGGATATCACTTCTTTCATCAGTTCCCGGGGCTGGAACATTTTCCCGTAGTAGGCCACGGTGGCGCGCAACCGCTTCCGCTGAGCGGCGAACCGGAGCGCCAGCGAGGCGCCCATTCCATAACCGACGACGCCGTGAATGTTCCGTTTGGTGAAATCTTTTGTATTGAGATATTCGCAACAGGAGTTGATGTCCCGGAGCGCCAGCGAGTCGTCGATTTTGGCCATCAACGCTTCACCGACCTCATCATTGGCGGTGACCATTCCGCCGATCCGGCCATACAGATTGGGAATGATGACGACATACCCTTCACAAGCCAGACGAGCACCGAGGTCTTTGATTTGTCCGGTCAATCCCCAGCGATCGTGGAGCAGAACGAGGCTCGGATAGAGGGCTTTCGTCTGCGGCCAGAACAGGATGGTTTCGACCTGCACTTCCTTCGGCTGGCGTGTCTTGATATAGGGATCCACCATGGCATCGCTGTGGGTCGGAATCGGCACACCGCTCGGGAACCTGGCGATCCCGGTTCCGATCTGGTCTATGGTAAACGGGGCCGAATGTGTCGTGGTCATGGTGCTCAACCCTTTCCCGGCGCGTATTTCAGACAGCCGGTCCCAAACGACCGGTGCCCCGACTATAGGGAACCGTTTGCGGGAATGTCAACGGAGCGGCGGAGCCGCTCATTGACCCGAAGAGGCTTCCTGTCTAGAGTGCCGTTCACAAGGAGTTTGTATGTCATCGTCCGAGATCGGCTTAGGCCTCATCGGGGCCGGGCGCCATGGCATCCGCTATGCCCGCCACGTGATTCAGGATGTTCCGAATGCCCGATTGCGCGCGATCTGCCGGCAGCATCCGGAGCGTGACGTGGACATTCCGGGGAGTGAGGCCGTGACCATGTACGGACGGCCCGAGCAACTGATCGCCGATCCCCGCGTCGATGCAATCATCCTGGTCGTCCCGCCGGTGCTCCATAAAGAACTGTGCCTTGCAGCCGTCTCGGCGCGGAAGCCGCTGCTCATCGAAAAGCCGCTGGCGACGAATTACCGTGACGCATGCGCGATGGTCGACGCGGCGGCGCTGGCAGGGGTGCCGTTGATGACGGCTCACACGCTCCGATACGACGAGACGATTCAATCATTGCAGGCATCCCGTTCACGCATCGGCGAGGTGCGACGGCTGGAATTGACCAGCCGGATTGAGACGAAGGGCCGGAGTGCGGATCATGCCGATGGGTACGGGCGGCGAGGCGCGCTTCTGGAGTTCGGCGTACATCTGCTGGATCTCGCTCGCCTGCTCTCCGGGGAGGACATTCACACCGTGCAGTGCGTCCTGGATCGGCTGCCGCCGGAGCATCCGGAGTCGTCGGCGGCAATCCAGCTCCGGACGATGAGCGGAATCGACTGCAGAATCGAAGTGGCCCGGGTTGATGCGGAACGGGTAGGGCGGGCTGAATGGATCGGTTCGGGCGGAACGCTCACCGCAGATTGGACAAACCGGCACCTGCGCTTTACAGACACCGCGTCACGCAGCGAAGAACGGTCGTTGCCGGTGAGTCTGACCGTGCTGACCACGCTGCGGGAGTTTCTCCATGCGCTGCAGCGAAACACGGCCATGCCGATTACCGGAGAAGACGGCTGCCGGGCGGTCGAGATCGCCGAAGCCTGCTACCGTTCGGCCGAGGCCGGCGGCAGGACCATCACACTCCCGATGGAGGCCTAAGTCGTTCGTCAAGTCCTGCTGCCGGAATCTTTCCCGTCCTCCCGAGATACTCCCGGCCCCGGTTTAGGCATCCGCAACGATGTGGGTGTCGGTTTCCTCGACCCCTTCAATGGCATGCACTTTGGTGATGACGACGTCGGAGAGCATGCGCTCGTCCTGCACACTGATGAAGACGAAAATATCCGGCCGACCGAAACAGGAATGGGCTTGCTCGACTCCGGTAATCTTCTTGAGCGCCTGGACGACGTCCTTGGTCTTGCCCGCTTTGACCTTGATCAGGATGTACGCACGTGTTGCCATGACTTCCTCCTTCGTGTGCTGCATTGACGCATCTCGAACCTCTGATCAGACACTAACTGGATCCGGCTCCGGGCATCTCCTTTCTTCGTGATGAAAATATATTGCGAAACTCGAGCCCGCGGGCCTGAAAGGCCTGACGGGCATCCCGCACCAGTTGCATGAACCGGTGAAACTCTTCGACCGACAGATTGAACGGCGCGAACCCTGGCGCCAGCTGGCGCAGGCGTTCCGGGGTGTATCGCGCTTCTTCGTCGGAGAGCCGCTCCAACACGTCTGCGGTCCAGCCGGTTGCGCGGAGATTGCCGGCGTCGGAGGCCAGCGCCTGTCGGACAAACTCCCGGACCGCCTCATGCTCGCTTTTCGTGAAGACCGACTGAAACTGAATGACAAACCGGATGATGTGATTCGCTTCCGGAGTGCCTTCCGGCGGCAACACCCCGGCATCCTGCAATGTGGCAAGCACGGCCATCGCAGACCCGATGAACGGCGAGGCGGTTCTGGCGGATCGTTGCAACTGCGCTTGGAATGGTTTGGGAGTCGCATCAGCCCGTGCGTGTCCGGCAAAAACCATTTCGACGCACAGACCGAGCAGGAGAGCAACCGCTCCACAAAGAAACGCAGTGCCGGTGCATCCGCGGGGCCGTACGAACGGAACGAGACAGCAAAGTGAGCGGGGCATGCCGGGCATTATACAGTCTTCCTTGGAGAGCAGCCAGCGATGTGATGCGACCCCGATCATTCGCTTGCAACACTATTGCGGAGTTTCTATAATCCCGCGTCCGTCGGGCACAGAAAGGTGTGACGTTCCATGCTGGCCAAGGTCGCGAGTGCCGCACTCGTGGGGCTGGATGCTCATCTTGTCGACGTCGAAGTCGACATTTCCGGAGGGCTTCCTCAATTTTCTGTGGTTGGATTGCCGGACGCGACCGTCCGCGAAAGTCGCGATCGCGTTCGCGCCGCGCTGAAGAACACGGGGTTTCATTTTCCCGCCAAACGCATTACCGTCAATCTGGCCCCTGCGGGCATCAAGAAAGAAGGCTCCGGGCTCGACCTGGCCATGGCCATCGGCATCCTCGTCGCGGAAGAAGTGATTCCGCAGGAGGCACTGAACCGGCGGGTGCTGCTGGGAGAACTGTCGCTTGACGGCCGGATCAAACCCGTCACCGGCGCGTTATCGTTCGGGCTGGCCTGTCGCAAAGGCTACGATTTGCTGTTGCCCGCCGCCAATGGGGCCGAAGCGGCGCTCGTGGATGGAGTCCATGCCTATCCGCTGCACACGTTGCCTGAAGCCGTCGAGTTTCTGAAAGGAAGTCTTGCGCTCACGCCCTGTCTGTCGTGCCTGAACCATCTCGAATCGTTCCGGCCGGCGGATGATGAAGACTATGCCGATGTGCGAGGACAAGACCACGCGAAGCGGGCGCTGGAAGTGGCTGCGGCCGGCGGGCACAATCTGCTGATGGTGGGGCCGCCAGGATCGGGAAAAACGATGCTGGCACGCCGGCTCCCGTCCATTCTCCCGATCATGGAGCTGGACGAAGCGATTGAGACGACGCGCGTGCATAGCGTGGCGGGACAGCTGGCGCCGGATCGTCCGTTGCTGATGGTGCGGCCCTTCCGGGCTCCGCATCACAGTATCTCGGATGCC
>CAZEHM010000019.1:0-59008 GCA_964512025.1 uncultured Nitrospira sp.
TTCGCCGTTTTTTTTATCCTTGATGAAATCCTGCTGGAGAACGGCACGGGCGGCCTGAACGGCCGCTCGGGTAAGGGTTTGGGCTTTGAAGTTGTCGCGAAAGGCAGCGGCATCCCGATATTCACGCCGGGCTTCGCCGTCGAATTCAAGGATGAGCGCGACCAGGAGAGCTAAGACGAGCAGGGCCAGCAGGAGCGCGATGCCGCGCTCATCATCCTTTTGCATAACTGACCACTCGGACAGTGGCATCGAGATTGACGGGATTATCGAACTTCGGGCGAACTTGCAGATGCCGGACCTGCAGTTCATACGGGGCCTGCTCGATCGCTAGCAGAAACGCCATCAGATCCGGCAAGGGAACGCCGTCCAGGCGGAGATCGACGGCGGTTTCATGATACCCCTGGGACAGGGCTTGCTCCTGCGGCTGCATCCCGGCAATCCGCTCACGTACATGGGCGGTGTTCGCCGCTTCTTCGATAAACGCCAGAAGCGAGAAACCCGCATCGGACGCGGGCATCCGTTTTTCCGCATTGGTCAATCGTGTACGCTTCCCGGCGTAATCGGCTCCCAGAACCGCTAACTCGCCGCCTTCCCGCTGTTTCTTGGCAATCTGGCGATCCAGACGCTCCATCGTTGCGAGCAGAGGATCGACGACCAACAGAAACACCAGGCTCACGAACACCACGACGCCGCCGACCGACACGATGATGCGTTCGCGCGGAGCCAGCTGAGTCCACCGTTCGCGCAATGGTTGCATCATGGCTGTGCCACCGTCGCGGTCATTCGAAACACCACCTGATTCGGGGACGCGCCGACCCGCGTTTCACTCACCGCCACGTCTTTGAAATGCCCGGCGGTCGAATAGACTTGCTTGATCTTCTCCACCGCTTCGAACGACGTCGTTTCGCTTTCGAGGAGGATCACCGCGCCGTCAACCGTCAATTCTCTCACCTTCACCGAAATTCCTGCAGGCATCTGTTTCATGAAGGCGGCCATAGTCGCCAGTACATGCCCCTGCGACCCGTCGACAACGGCCAGCGATTTCTCGACTGCTGCAATACGAAACCTGGCCTGATCCAATTCTTCACCCGGAGCGGCTCCGGTATCAAAGAGTTGCTCGTACTGCGCGTGGAGCGCGCCCTTAAGCTGCTGAACCCGCTGTTCCTTGAGAAACAGATGCGTCAGGCCGTCCATGAGCGCCAAGACCGCCAGCGCCGCGGCCCCCCACAGCGCGATCCGCCGGTCACGGATGGAGACCGACGACTGCGGAGCCGCCGCATCGGAGACGGCTTTTAAATCGAGCGCCAGACCGGCCGGCGACGGCTTAAAGCGCCACTTCGGCCGGATGACTTTCGGATGGATCGCCAGACCGAAGGCGATTGAAAAAGCCTGCGGGCTGTCGGAGCCGAACCCCTGACGTGGGCCGACCGGATAGAGCCCCAGCTGATGCGCCACATATCCGCCGATCTCCTTCAGCTTCGCCCCGCCGCCGGACACCCAGCAATGCGTGAGACGTCCTCGCTCAGCGCCCTCGTACCCTTGAATAGTGACACGCAATTCCTTTAACAGCGGCTCCAACCAGGCATCCACTTGTTGCACGTTCAGGGCGCGCTTTCTGCGTTCCGCTTCGGCAAAGCTGCAGGCATGCCGCACCGCCAGCGCATGGGTGAGATGATTGCCGCCCCACAGAATGGTCCGCAACACCACCGGACGGCCTTCATGCACCAGACAAAGCGTCGTCTTGGACGCTCCGACATCGATGATGGCCAGATCGTGCGGAACGCGGGCGCCTTCCTGCTGCAGAAATTGCGTGACGGAATAGAGCGCCATCGCGTCCACATTGATGGCCGCGGGCTCGATGTCGGCCTGGGCGAGAAACCGGAGATGCTCGGCGACTTTATCGCGCGGCGCGGCGGTCACCAGCACGTCGGACCCTTTGGTAATCCGCGAGAGTCCCTCCGACGTCAGTCCCGGAGGGAGCACCACGCTCCCGATGGCAAGTTCCTCCACCGGCATGGGAACAAGATTTTCGACTTCAAAGGGAACGACTTGAGACAGCTTTTCCGCATCCTTGAACGGAAACGACAGCGTGCGCACGAAGAGGTCCTGGCAGGGAATTGCCGTGACCAACCGGTCGGTCGCATACAGCCCGTTCTGCCAAAGAAACCCGCGCAACGACTGCACTCGTCTCGCCGGCTCGATATCTTCAGGGCGTGAAAACGGAAGGGGCTGATGGAAATAATCGATCGTTTCGCGGCCGCTCAGACGGCGGCGAAACCGCACCGCCTTCAGGCCTGTCCGGCCGATGTCCAACCCCACGCATTCGGTGGCAATACTCATGCAGTCCTAATTCCTCACACTTGTCGTCGTACTCTACAACGCAACCCTGGCCTGTGCCAATGTTCCTATCACTTTGAACGTAAATGGCGTCCCTGGTGGCAGGGGAGGAATACCCAGCCCTGAAGCTTTCGCCGCGAAACCGACACCGGGCGTGACCGTCAACGACAACGACAACTGGCTCTGTTGAATCGGCTGTTGCAGGGTAATCTTTCCCTGCCCGGAAAACGATCCGTCGATTCCTTCGCCTTTCAGATCGGTCACGTCGCACAACTGCTCATGACAGGCCAAACCGAGCGACAGTGAACTGAAGGTCAGCGAAAATGTCCGGCCGTTGCCGGCCGGAATCTGATCCAAGACAAGGTCCTTCACATCGGCTTTCCACGTGCCTTCACCGAACGAAGGGGCGGGGGATACCTCGGCGCGCTCGCCGCGCTGAGAGAACTCGCCGGTCAGGATACCACGTGTCACATACGGACGTATCACTTTTGAAAGGTCAAGTTGCTGAATCTTCCCCGAAACGGTCATCGGCCCCTTTATCGTCCAGGACGGAGCCGTCACTGTCACGTAAATCGCTCCCGGCGCAGCCGTTGTTTCATCAACCTGCGCAACCAGATCCAACGCAACTCCGCCGGTCAGTACACGCCACAATCCCACTTGCACGCGAAGCAACCCAAGCTGAAGCGGCGACCAGTCGGCCTTGGTCAAGGTGACCTTCCGCCATTCGAGGGCAACGGGTAACCCGACGGTCCAATCCACCGCCCGCGCTTCAATGCCGGTCGCCCGTTGGAGCTCCCCGATGATCCTGGCCTGTACGGCTCCGTAGGGAAACGTCAGCACGAACGACAGCAGCAGGAGTCCGCAGCTGGCCGCGATCCACAACACCGGCTCTTTCCACGCCGAAAGGTCTTTTCCCGGCCACACCATTTATGAGACTCCCACCGTCACCCACTCACGAATGGTGTAAGGTTCTGCATCGGGATCTTGGAAGGTTACTTCCAACAGCAGCGCGGTCGGGAGGGGACCAGTCGAGCTCCATTCATCCAGCCACACTTTTCCCTGTCCATGATAGTAACGGATATTAAAACCTTTTACCTTGGTCGCCAGATTGACCTGATCAATCGATTCATCGGTAAGGCCATAGAGATTACGTCGGACGAACCGGATCAAACGATCTCCTTCGCGAGTGTAGATCACGCGGACCATCTCCCCCTCGCGGGCCGCCTGCGCGCCGAAGCCATCTCCGATCGTGACAAACGCCAGCGTGTCCGCCGGATGACCGTCTTGCGTTCCATTCATGCCGAGCCAGGGATTCGCCGGCTCTTTGACGCCGACAGCCAGTTCCTCCCCCATCAATCGCAATACCCGGCGGATCATCTGTTCCCGGGACGCCGAGGCACGGCCCGCATCGACCACCTGCGTCGTCGTGAGCAGCGATCCGAACACAATCGCCCCCAGCGTGGCAAGCAATGCGATCGCCACCAGCGCCTCGACCAGTGTGAATCCGCCTTCGGCCCTGGCGTCAGAACGTGAGGCCGGCAAAGACATAGGTACTCACTTCCACCGTGTCATCCTGCGCACCACGCGGCCAGGAGATTTGTATCCGCACTTCCCGGATGAGTTCCAATGGCGTCGGCATAATGCTGCGCTTCCAGCGATAGCCGGGCGCACGATTGGCCTCCATGACCGATGTCTGAACGCCGGGCGCCGGGCTTTGAAAGTCTCCTGCAGATTCACCGACCGGAAAGGAGCCGGAGAGTTCCGTTTCCAGCAATTTCTCTTGCGCGAGAAGAGTCGCCGTCGTGAGTTCCATGGATCGGGATTGCAATTCCAGATCGAAGTTTCGCAACCCGAGCAGCACGGGAAGGGCGACCGCAAGAATCGCGACAGCCAGCAACACTTCGAGCAACGTGAAACCGTGCTCATTATGGATGCAGTGATTTCGCATACGTTTGGATTGACGTCAGGGTTTGAAGAAACCCGGCGAGCTTCCGGATGCTCCGGTAGCGGCCGGCATCAACAGCTGCCTCACGCGATCGGGAATCGGGGCAGCCCGTTGCGGTTCAATCCGCTCCTCGCTTGTGCGAATGGCCCCGGTGGAGGACTCCACGACGATGCCTAACACATTATTCGCGGCATCGGTCAAATGCATGACGACTCCATCGATCCGGCCGTTGGGATACAAGGTGAGGTCAAAACGGCCTGACGTCCGCTTGATCGGCCCGGATGCGGCGTCGGCAAGGCGAATCGACTCCGGAAGGGAGCGTGGCGTCGCCCAGGCGGCATCAAGCAGCGGCTTTTCCTCTTTCCCTTCATAGGTCATCGGCCAGTACTTGTTTTGATCCAGATCCAGGTACAGTTTGACCGGTTTCTGCGTGCTCATGGCAATCCCCTGGAGCGTTCGCAGGACGGCGATAAACTTCCTCCCCGTCGACGCTAAATCATCGTTCAGGTTGATACGGGGAACAACGATTCCCAGCATGGCGACGAACAAAAACATGACGATGATGATCTCGATCAGCGTGAATCCGGACTCACTACCGACGGAAGGTGCGTGGCACTGCGCTGAAGGAAAGAAACCTGTCCCGGGCCCCGTAGAGGCGGGCGCAGGCATCTTCTTTCCCGTGCCTCTTGCCCCTCCCTGCATGCCTAATCCTTATCCAAATTCCAATTCGTGATATCGGCATTCACACCTTCCCCGCCGAGTTCGCCGTCGGTCCCAAGCGACATGATCTCATAATCCCCTTTGGGGCTGGGACTCGTATACTTATAAGGATTTCCCCAGGAATCTTCCGGCAACTTCGGCAAGTAGCCGCCCACCTTCCATTTTTTCGGAACCACTCCAACGGAAGGTTTCTCAACCAGCGCCTTCAAGCCTTGCTCGCTGGAGGGATACACTCCGTTATCGAGCTTATACAGCTGGAGCGCTCCTTCGATATTTCTGATCTGCACCTTCACGGCCGTTCGTTTGGCATCATCGGTTCTTCCCATGATCCGCGGCACCACCAGGGCCGCCAGAATCGCCAGGATCGCGACGACGACCATAATTTCAATAAACGTAAACCCGCGCTCGGCGGCCAAAACACGGAACACGGTGCGATCGCCCATCCGCTCATTCATATTCATGCAGCCGCCAGCTCCCACACGAGTCTCCAGTCTCATTTGATTACCCCCTTCACTCAGCATGCAACACCTGGCCTCACCGTACCATCTGACCCATTTCAAAGATGGGAAGCAAAATGGCGACCACGATACAAAACACGATCACGCCCATCACGAGGATCATGATCGGTTCCAGCAACGATGTAAACCGTGTGATGACCCGTTCCACCTCTCCATCGTATATCTGGCCGATGCGGCGCAACATTTCCTCCATCTCACCGCTGCGTTCCCCCACGGCAATCATGTGGGTTACCAATGAGGGGAACTGACCGCTCCGTTTGAGAGGATCGGCAATCGTTTCACCTTCCCGGATATTCTGCCGTGCCCCCTCGACCGCTTCTTCCAGGACACGATTATTCATGACGCGCTTCGACACATCCAGCGCATCCAGCAGCTGAACGCCACTGGCGAGCATTGTTGCCAATGTTCCGGTCAGCCGTGAAATCGACACCATGCGCGCCACATCGCCGATCAGCGGAATACGGAGAATCAGTCGATCGGCAAATGTTCGCCCCGATTCAGTCCGGACGAACCTTCGAATAAGCAATCCGCTTCCGATCCCCGCCAGAAGGAGCAGCGGCCAATACGCGGAACAAAACCGGCTGATCGTCATGAGTACGATGGTCGGGAAGGGGAGCGCCGCTTTCATGCTGGCGAAAACCGCCGTGATCTTGGGAACCACGAAAGTCATGAGAAAGAACAGCACGCCCACCCCCACGATCAACATCAAGGCGGGGTAGAGGATGGCATTCGTCACTTTGTTTCTGAGCGCCTGTTGCTTCTCCAGGAATTCGGCCAGGCGAAACAGAATTTGATCCAGTGCGCCGCTGGTTTCTCCTGCACGGACCATATGGACATAGATCGAGGAAAAATCCTTTCCGTAGGACTCCAGCACGCTGCTGAGGGCCTTTCCTCCGCGCACCTGCTCCCGCACATCGGCCAACAGGGCTTTCACCGGCTTCTTTTCCGCCTGCTCGATGAGCACACCCAGCGCTTCGACCAGGGGAAGGCCCGCGACCAACAAGGTGGCAAACTGCCGGGTCAGCATCGCCAACTCTGCCGCCGACAACACCTGCGACCGTCCAAGCGGGGGAGAGACCCCAACACGGTCATGCGCCATACCGCGACCGGTGGTTTGCCCCTGCTCGACAACGTCGGTGGGAAACACCCCGTCTTTTCGAAGCTTGAGGCGGGCCACTTTCACGCTTTCGGCATCGACGATCCCGGCCGCTGTCCCCCCGTCGCTTCGATAGCCTCGATATTGATAGACCGGCATGACTAGATTTCAATCTCCTGCTGCGTAATCCGCATCACCTCTTCGGTGGTCGTCACGCCCTGGGCGACCTTGGCCGCGCCTTCCTGTTTCAGTGTGATCATGCCTTTCGCGATGGCGGCTTGCTTGATCGCTGAAGAGTCGGCTTTGGCTCCGATAAGCCGCCGCACTTCATCATCGAGTACGAGCAGTTCATAGATCCCGGTACGGCCGCGATATCCCGTCTGCGAGCAGCTCGGACATCCCGCACCGCGATAAAACGTGTACAGCCCCTTGCCATCGAGACCAAGCCGGCCCAGCTCTTCGGCGGTGGGTTTGTACGGCTTCTTGCAATCGGGACAGATCTGGCGAAGCAACCGCTGTGCGAGCACGGCCATCACAGAGGAGGCGACCAGGAATGGCTCGATTCCCATATCGATTAGTCGGGTTGCGGCGCTGGCGGCATCATTGGTATGTAACGTGGAAAAGACCAAGTGCCCGGTCAGCGAGGCATGGATCGCGATCTCCGCCGTCTCACGATCGCGGATTTCTCCGATCATGATGACGTCGGGATCCTGGCGCAAGATGGAACGGAGCCCGGCCGCAAACGTCAGATTGATCTTGGGATTGACCTGCATCTGGCCGATCCCGAGCAACTGATACTCGACCGGATCTTCAACTGTGATGATGTTTTTGTCGGGTGCGTTGATTTGGCTCAAGGCGGCGTAGAGCGTCGTTGTTTTTCCGCTTCCGGTCGGTCCGGTGACCAGAATAATACCGTGGGCCAGTTGAATGAGCTGCTGTATAGAAGACAGCCGGTCCGCTGAAAAGCCCATCTCCGTAAGATTCAGAAGACGGTTTTCCTTCTCCAGCAACCGAAGCACCACACGCTCGCCGTGGGAGGTCGGCAACACCGAAACACGGAGGTCGACGTCTTTTCCGGCCGTACGAATGGCAAAGCGGCCATCTTGCGGTAAGCGCTTTTCGGCGATATTCAGCCCCGCCATAATCTTCAGTCTGGCGATGATGCTGGATTGCAATCGCTTCGGCGGGGTCAATACAGGGTAGAGCACCCCGTCGATCCGATACCGGACAACTAGACCGCGCTCAAACGACTCAAAGTGGATATCGCTGGCCCGTTGCCGGACGGCTTGAAACAACACCGAATTGACCAACCGGATGATCGGCGCCTCGTCCGTTGCATCAAGCAGATCTTGCGGTTCATCCAGCTCGTGGGCCAACTGATCCAGATTTTCAGCCGCCGCAATATCCTCCATAACCTGCTCGGCCCCTGCCGGACTCGCAGCCTCATCATAGACGCGATTCAAGCAGGCCAATAGCGCCAATCCCGTGGTCAAAACCGGCCGGATCGGTTTCCCTAACAAGAGACGCAGATCATCCAATGCGACAGTCTCAAGCGGATCAGTCGTGGCGACGATCACGACTTCATCCTCGTAACGAATCGGGAGGATCCGGTAGCGTCGGGAAAAACTGATGGGTACTTTTTTAATGAGCTCGTGATCGATTTGAGCAGTTTCCAAATGGGGAACCCACTCCAGCTCAAACTGCAACGCTAACGCCTCCAGGAGTTCTTCTTCACGAAGTGCGCGCAGATGGAGGAGCGCTTCGCCGAGTCGGCCGCCTTTTTCACGCTGATAGGCCAACGCCTCGTCGAGCTTGGAATCGAGGAGGTTAAATTTCTCTCCCAGAATCCGGCCAAGTAGAGGCCGTCCATAACTCACAGCTTGTTGATCGTCAGTCACAGCGTCTCACCGCTTCTAAATCTTTCACCCAAAACAGCAGTCATACCACCGACTCTTAAGTATCAGAAAAATAAGGACAACTTTGAAAGATACTCTCCTAATGAGAACATGGCAAGAAACCGACAGAAATGCCCAACGAATAGGCGAGGCAACTATCAACATCTTAACATCTATAGATAACCGGAAGGGCCAACTTGATACTACGGCCTCTTTCCCTACAGCACCGGAAGTCGGGATACTCGACAGAAGAACCCGCCGGG
The DNA here is from genome assembly GCA_964512025.1 of uncultured Nitrospira sp. Lineage (GTDB taxonomy): Bacteria > Nitrospirota > Nitrospiria > Nitrospirales > Nitrospiraceae > Nitrospira_D. The sequence continues at coordinate 8,775 of CAZEHM010000019.1, forward strand.
GAAATATCAGAGCAGGAGGGAACTGAGGGCACTACTACAAGCTACGAACTTATCGAAGCTCAAAGGTCATCGTCGTTTTTTGATTATTGCGCACCATGTCGACTCTGACGGTCCGCTCGTTTTTCAACTGTTGGAACAGGCTCAACATCGTGGATGGATCGCGCACATCCACGCCGTTCACCCGCTGCAATACATCCCCATATTGAATACCGATCTTTTCATAAAAGCTGGCCGGAGCAATATAGTCCATACGATATCCGCTGGGAGCACCGTTGACCAGATACGGAACAACCCTGGCTTGAGTAAGCAATTTCGGCAAATCTGCCATAGCCGCTTCAACTTCACGCCGGTCGATCACTTTTCTCAGTGGCCCACCGGCGGCCGGGACAACAGGAGGACTTGCGGAGGTCACAGCAGCAACCGGTTTATCTGTGGCCATCAGTTCAAGGAGTTCCTCCTGGTCTCCACTTCGAACCACCATGCCGTCACGACGAATTGCGCTGACCTCTCCCACATCCGGTATCTGATCGTGCAGGCGATAAAGAACCTGCTTTTTTGTGGCCAGTTCCTCGACAATTGCAAACCCGCCTCGTTCGCTTCCCAACACAACGCCTAACAAGCGAAGCTTGTTTGCCACGCCCAGCGCCGCACGCACCGGTATTGGCATGGACACGCCTGGCACACCGGTCATACCGAGCGGTGCAGCCGGCAGTATGAAGAGTCCGCTTGTCTGAATTTGATCTACCCACTGCTGCGGTGCGAATGCCGTAGAGCTGGCTATGGGCATGGTTTGAACGGTCGAACCCTTCGCAGGAGGAAGAACCAGAGCAGCGGCCACAAAAGCATTGATGGTATGAGCCACGAAAAACGCACCCATGCCAAGATAGGCAACAAACATCACCCGCCGTGCCGGTTGATCACCGAGTAAGTCCATATCGCTCCACATTTTCTCAGGAAGAAATCTGGATACATACTACGTATCGAACAGCAAGCCCGCAATACTTTTGTCGTAACGATTCAAAATGGCAGTGGCTGGGCCATGAAGAAATCCAGCCGAAGTTCCACAAAACTGGACCAGTCATTCGCCGATCTAGATACTGAAGCACCTGCTTCCACTTATCTGTTTCGCCTAGGCCATTCCAGATTTGTGCACGCTGTTTCAACTTGCCCACCCTGGAGCAAACCGACACATCTTAACGTATTGATAATATAGGCAGGCACCGGCAGTTAAAACGGTCCGGCTCTTGCTGTCCTTCGTCGGGATGCAGAATTCATCACTACTCGGAGTTGTGCGGTATGTCTGAGTCAGCGTTTTCAAAGCCAGCCCCCAGTACCGTTTCGACCGGACCGGTTATCGAAGCGGATGAATCGTACGAGCGTGGACTTGCATTGCGGAAAGCCGGCCTCTTCAAGCCTTCCATTGAACAGTTTGAAAAAGCCACCGCCAATCCGGTCTATGCCCTCAAAGCGTATGCCCACATGGGACTTTCCTATAAATCCTGCAATCAGTACGTAGAAGCGGTCGAGGCCTTTCGCCAGGCCCTCAGTTCACCCGGTGCCTCGACCAAAGATATCGTGCAGATCTTATACGTACTGGGTCGCACCCTCGAGTCGCTCGGACGCATCGCCGAAGCCCTTGAAGCCTATCGATGGCTACGGCGGGAAGACAGTTTCTTTCGGGATGTAGGAGAGCGCATCGATTCGTTGAGCGCCGGACGACCGCTGACAACGCCAAGACCCGCACAGGCCAGTATGCATGCGAGAAAAAGCAGCCCTCTTCATGCCTGGCACGGCCTTCTACGGAACGCGAAGTAATGCATTCCTGATTGCTCAATCACCGGGAATGCGATAAGAACTTTCTCAGGACTGACGGCTTCACGCGACATCACTGCACACCTACCTGTCAAATTACAGAAACTGAATCACTAGGTATCTCACGATGAAACGAATTGATCTCATTGCCGGAGCACGACCCAATTTCATGAAGATCGCGCCGATCATTGACGCCTTGAGCGCCGCGGAGAAGCGGGGAGGGCCGCTGCGCTATCGACTCATTCATACGGGTCAACATTATGACCGTGCCATGTCAGGGAGCTTCTTTGAGGAACTCGGCATTCCCGATCCAGACATTAATCTCGAAGTTGGCTCCGGCACGCAGGCCGAGCAGACTGCGGCCATCATGGTGAATTACGAAAAAGTCTTACTGAAAGAAAAGAGCGATCTTTGCCTCGTCGTGGGAGACGTCACTTCGACCATGGCCTGCTCTATCGTCGCCCGTAAACAGGGAATCCCGGTCGCCCATGTGGAAGGAGGCATCCGCTCGGACGACTGGACAATGCCTGAGGAAATCAACCGCGTAGTCACCGATTCCATTACAAACTGGTTTTTCACGACCAGCGTCACGGCCGGCGACAATCTGCACCGCGCCGGGGTCGCTCACGATCGCATTTTCTTCGTCGGAAACACCATGATTGACACCCTGCGGAAGCAACTCCCTCGCTTGCGCCCCCCAGCCTGCTGGGGCTCGCTGAAGCTGGAACCGGGTCACTACTTTGTCGTAACCCTGCATCGCCCGGCCAATGTGGATGGAGAACAGCACCTACTCGGGCTCCTGCAGGCGATTGCCGAATGTACGCGTGGCTTGCCGGTCGTTTTTCCGGTTCATCCGCGCACGGCCAAAAACTTGCGTGAAGCGGGAAATGCCCTCCCGTCGATGCACTATGTCGACCCCTTGGGCTATCTGGAATTCAATTATCTCGTGAAGCATGCCCGTGGTGTCATCACTGACTCCGGCGGCATTACCGAGGAAACGACCGTCCTCGGCATACCATGCCTGACCCTTCGGGACAACACCGAGCGACCTGAAACCGTTACGATCGGCACAAATGAACTCATCGGAACTGACCCAAGAAAGCTGCCTCCGGCGCTCGCGCGATTGATGGCAGGACAGTGGAAAAGCGGCGCGATCCCTCCGAACTGGGACGGGAAGTCGGCAGAGCGTATTATCGAGCATCTTGAGCGCCTGCTGACCGAGGTGTAATCCCGTCAGGTAATGACAACTTTGTTTACACGAGAAGCACTCTCAGCCAAATATAGTACTACTGCGATCCACGCGCGAAACGATCGCTACGTTGAAAACTGACCGGCAACGCCACTGCAGATTCACGGATGAACCCATGTCCGACAAACTTCGGTTTACCTTTTTAGCGGCCGATCCATTCCCACCGTTTCGCCCGGATGTGATCAATCTGTTTGGAAAAGAGCTGGTCGGGCGAGGGCATCATATCGCCTGGATACTAACCTCCAAAGATCCTGCGCCCGCTCACCATCATTCATCCTGGCCGTACGGACCAGTCGCCGTAGGTGGAAAATGCGCCGGCAGAGGCCGCCTGGCGAATCTGTGGAACCGCTGGCTGGATTTCAGAAACGACCTTTGCCTCGCATCCGAACTGCGATCGCAGAAGTACGACTTCGTACAACTGAAAGATAAATTCCTGGCTGCGATTCCCACATTGCTTCAAGCCAGATGGAACAAACTCCCTTTTATTTATTGGCTGTCTTTCCCTTATCCCGAGGAAGCCCTCCAACTCGCCGGCGAGCGTCGCGGGTTCGCCCGACTCACTCAATTGATCCGCTACCGACTCTTTCGGTTCATTCTCTATTCGCTCGTCCTACCGAGAGCCACGCATATCTTCGTACAGAGCAGTCGGATGAAGGATACACTGGCGAAAGAAGGCCTCGATCCCGACCGCATCACCCCGGTACCTATGGGAGTGTCGCTGGACGACGTACCGGCCCTACCCGAGGATTCAGAGGGGTCAACACCCGGCCGACAGAGGCCCTATCGACTGGTTTACCTGGGCACACTCAGCCGACTTCGCAATCTGGGATTTTTGCTGCGTGTCCTGAAGCTGGTACATCGGCATATTCCCGAGACGACACTGTCGTTCGTCGGAGGAGGAAACTGCCGGGAGGATGAAGATGTGCTGAACCAAGAAGCTGAAACCCTAGGGCTTTCTAAACACATTACCATTACCGGTCAATTGCCTCGGGCAGATGCCTGGCGTCATGTCCAGGAATCGGACATTTGTCTCTCATATATTCCGAGAACACCCGTCCTGGATGTCGGAAGCCCGACAAAGCTGATCGAATATATGGCTCTGAACAAAATCATCGTTGCCAACGATCATCCCGAGCAACAGGATATTCTTCAGCACAGTCAGGCGGGGATCTGCGTCGAATCGACCGAAACCGCCTTCGCTGATCGCATCGTTTGGCTCATGGCTCATCCCGATGAGGCCAGCACCATGGCAGCGCGAGGGCGCCCGTATGTCAGACAATACCGCGACTATGCCGTGATCGCGGATCAACTTGAACATGAATATCTTCGAATCTTGACGCAGCAACCGTTTCAGAATTCCCGTCAGGCCTATTGCAGCCACTAAATCATGTTTGTCCGTCACGTCATGCAACTGGGATTGGCCAATGTCGGCGCTCAAGCGTTGAGCTTGCTCGTTGTTCCTATCCTCACGCGCCTCTATAGCCCGGAAGATTTTGGCGCTTTTGCGATCTATCTCGCCATTCTGAATACGCTGGTCCCGATCGCCAGCTTGCGAATGCAGGCGACACTGGCGCTCCCCGAACAGCCGGAAGACTCCCGCCGCCTGTTGCACATCTCACTGCTCGCTCTAGTCATGAATGTCGCCCTGACTGCACTTATTGCGGGAGTCGTGATCACGGGGAGATTGATCCCGAATGAATGGATGACCGACCAACGGCGGTTTCTGCTGCTCCTGCTCCCGATCAATCTTGCCGCTCTCGGACTCGTGCAGATCTACAGCGCGTGGACTATGCTGCATCAGCAAACATCCGCCACGGCAGTCGCGCGCATTATTGAATCTGTGATGGATCGATCGACCAGTTGTCTGTGCGCATTCAGCGCGGCGATCCATCCGCTCGGGCTGATTGCAGGCCGCCTTGTCGGCTCAGGCGCTGCCGCCTATTCCCTCTGGAAAGCCACACACACTTGCGTGACGAACACCCGACATTCGTGGCCGGATTTCCGGAGCCTCCTCCCCCTGGCCGTCCGCTATCGCCATTTCGCACTCGTCTCGTCGGCGGCAACGCTATGCGACAGCGCGGCGAGGCAAGCGCCGGCACTTCTCTTGGCGTTTCTTTTTTCCCCGGCCGTCGCCGGCTATTATGCGCTGGCGTTTCAGGTTGTGAATGTGCCGCTGCTGATCGCCGGTGATGCGCTTTCCTCAACCTATTTCCAGCGCGCAGCCCGCTTGAGGACGACGCCGGAACAACTGACTCAGAGCACTGTAAAGTTATTCCGCTCAATGCTCAGCCTGATCATTCCGATGACGTTAGGCCTCGGCTTTCTCGGCCCTGCGGTATTTCATCGAATATTCGGCGACGGCTGGGCACCGGCCGGGGAATACGCACAAGTTCTCTCGGCGGGATTTTTATTTATGTTTCTCCATAGGCCCATCAGTGTGCTCTTCGATGTATATGAAGCGCAATCTGCACGGCTCCGGTTCGACATTATCAACCTGGCATTGCGCGTGGCCGTCATGACAGCAATTGCGACCTGGGGAGGGTCACCCCAGATGGTGCTCCTCGGCTTTACCGTCACAAGCGCGGCGACTTACGGGATGGCTCTTATCTACCTCCTGGGCATGGCAGGCATCAGCCCCCGTCAAAGCGTCTGGATGATGACCAGACAGGCGACACTCTTTCTCCCGCTCGGATTGTGCCTCTGGACAATCACGACATTTGGATTTATTTCCGCTGCGGCGATCGGCGCTGCCGTCACAGCCCTCAGCCTGCAAATATTTGTTCTCCTGAAATTTGAGCGCGAGACGCTGTCGCTCGGCTCACTCATGATACCGAGGCCCGTACAAACACGATGAACTGGCCACACCTGATATTATGTGCGGCGCTCGCCTGGCTTCCGTTCTCCGTCGGCGCGGTCACCTTCGAAGTCGGCCTTGTGACATTCACTGCATACATCGCCGCCATCTTTTTACTTCTTCCTGTCGCATTCTCGGCTACTGTATTTGGATCAGCACCGCTGGGATTTCGTATTATTGACGGCCTGATCGTTCTGCTCTGTGGATCATATTTGACCTCAACATTATTTGCTCGAGATCCCCTCGGGGCCGGCTACCTGGCGGTTCACGCGATTTTCATTCCCGTCGCCTCTTACTACGTGACGAAATCACTCATTCGCTCTGAGAGCCAATATCGAAGATGCGTGCTGTCACTCGCCGTGGGGTTTTCTGTCTTTTGCGTCGTCGCCTTGATCGCCTTTTTACTGTCCGGGATGGGGATGCGAGTGCGCGTGCTGTCGCGTGACGCCATTGCCATCAGCACTATGAGCATGACCTCGCTTGTGGTGCTTGCCATCGCTTCGTCACCCCCGCTGATTTTCCGAGGGCTTGGAATCTTGGGGGCGTTGGGAGGCCTTGCTGCGTCCATGGCGCGATCCTACCTCGTCCTCCTGTTTATAACTCCGGGAATATGGCGCCTTGTCCGGGCAGGGTATGCCACGATCCTGCTCATCGGGTTTCTTGCCATCTCGCTCGGAGGAACGCTTTTTCTTTCGACCAACTCTGACTTACTGATGGCGAAAGGCTGGAATCCCGGCCACGAAAATAGTCTTGAGCGCCTGACCAACATTGAATACTGGAAAGAAGGATTGCACGGACGGCTACTGACGTTTCGTGAAAGTCTGCGACACTTTGAGTCTGCCCCCATCTTCGGGACGGGGTTACGACCGCCCGATGAGTTGGGTTCGACCGTCCACAATTTTCACCTGGAATGGCTCGAGTACGGCGGACTCATGGGATACCTGCTATGCGCAGGCATATTATTCGCTCACTTTTCTTCGGTACGTGACCTCGCAGGCTCTGATCCGTGGTGCGCAGGTAATTTGACGATAATTCTTCTACTCTACGCAAACGGATTGACCAATGGCATGATGCACGGACTGATGCCTTATTTATTATTTATTGTCCTGGGCCTCAATGAAGCCCGTCTGAATCTGGCACTTGCCTCCTCAGAGCAGCATGAGACCGAATCCCTATCGGAAGTCAGCCTTTCTGAGCCCCGCATTATTGAAGCGTGAGGTGCATTAAGAAGTGAAAACTTCTCGACCTATATACACACACATTCTAGGCAAACGCCTACTGAGGAACGTTGCCCTTCTGCTGCTGATAGCGATTCTGATACCGTCCGCATTACAGGCACGCCCCTCTCAGATCCCGTCGCGCGTTCTCTTCGATGAGGAATTCTCCTGGTTGACTCGCGAAGGCGCTGACCGGTTGCTTTCGCGAGCACAATCTGCCGGGTTTGATACGATTGTCCCCTGCGTCTGGCATGGACGTGGCGTTACATGGCCATCGGAACTTGCCCCCCGGGAACCTAAATGGGACAAAACCATCGCAGACAATACTGATCCGCTCCGATATCTTATTGATCGCGCCCACAAGCTTGGCTTGAAGGTTCATCCCTGGTTTACCGTTGGCTTGCGCCAGCGAGATTTCTTTCCAGAGTTTGCGGAAGCCGGCACACCCGAGAAAGCGTTCAATTGGCATCACGTAGGATTCAGAAGCTGGATTGTGACCCTGATGCTCGAAGTCATCAGCCGGTATGATATTGACGGCATTAATCTTGACTATGTCCGCACCAAAGGCCACTGCACGGCTGTGTCCTGCCTGCGACACTATGAGCTCACCCAACGACGAAACTTGCAGAACGATCTCGTCATCAGGGCGATCAGTCAAGACGCACGACAGGCGCTGGCAAATTGGAATAGTCAGGCAGTCGGCAGTGTCGTTGAGCAGATAGCAAGGGAGGGGAGGCAACTCAAACCAGGTCTCTTCGTGACAATTGATTCACTGGCCGGCGACGATTTGTGGATGGAGCAGGGAGCAAACGGGCTTGTTTGGGCACAAAATGGATGGATCGACCTTCTGTATCACATGGATTATGGCGAAACCTTGAATGCCGCATTTCTATCCCGGCTGAAAAAGCAGGTCGTAGATCCGACAAAAGTGGCGATCCTGATTGGCAATTACGAGACCGCCGCCGGGAGCTCGTCTCCCCCGGTTCCACGGCCTGCAGGAAAAGTTCAACAACTGCTCGCCCAAAGCCGCCAACTCTGGACGCCCGCCATGATCACGGCCATTTATGAATATCGCTTTATGACGGACGAACAGATGCTGACCTTCCAGCAGGACCGCGCTGTTATTCCGCATTAATCACGTCAAAAGGATGCCTCATGTCGCTTGAAGACACCTTGTACCCGCTATTGAAGTCCTATACGCAAGCACCTCAATGGGTAAAATCCTGCGCGGGCTATGCTTATTCGCTCATTCCAAAACCGCTTCGTTATGGAGCAGCCTATCGAACATTCCACAGCGATGCGACATGCCTTCCCCAAGACATTCCCGCGCAGACAGACCGTAAACTTGGAGAGACGCTCCGCTGGGCTATTCGCACAGTCCCAGCCTATAGCCCATACCGTTCATTATTGTCGGACAATCTATCGCCGCAAGACATCCTCTCCCGGCTGCCGCTGGTCACGAAGGAAACCTTCAAGACACAGCTCTCAAACTACCTTTCGCAAGGACGATCTCAGCGGACACGCATGGAAATGTTTACAGGGGGGTCAACGGCACAGCCTATGAAGTTTTTTCTGGAGCGGAATGTCACCAGGATGAAAGAGCACGCCTTTGTCGATGAAGTGTTCGCTCGCCTCGGCACCTGCCCCAAAGATGTCGTCCTCGTCTTGCGAGGACGGACAGTCCCCACCGCGAACAAGCCAGGGGGACGGCTATGGATGTATGAACCGATTAAACGGCAGCTTATCCTGAGCTGCGATCATCTTGAACCGCATTATCTGCCGGAATACCTCAAAGCGTTGCGGGAATGGCGACCTCGCTTTATCCATGCCTTCCCATCGGCACTGACCCCATTGGCACGATGGCTATCCCAGCATCCCGAACCACGCTTTACCGCAGAGGTTGCGGGAATCCTGCTGACATCTGAAAATGTCTACGATCACCAACTGGCTTTGCTTCGATCTGTTTTCTCATGCCCCATCATTACTCATTATGGACATTCCGAACGGGTACTGATGGCCACGTCTCTTCCGAATGACCCTCGATATTTCTTCTGGCCCCAATACGGATACGTTGAGCTGGTGGACGCACAGGGAAAACCCGTCACAAAGCCCGGGGCAGTTGGAGAAATTGTCGGAACAAGCTATGACAACCACGTCATGCCCTTCATACGCTATCGGACCGGTGATTTTGCCGTTTTGAGTCACACCGCTCACCCGGATTATCCCCACTACCCGGTATGCGAGCGTATCGAAGGGCGATTACAGGAATTTGTCGTCTGCGCGAATTCCCGACTGGTTTCCATTACAACACTTGGAGCCGCGCATTTTGATCTGCTGTCCAGTGTGGAGGAAATCCAGTACGAGCAAATGAAACCGGGTCATGTCGTTCTGAAAATCCTCAGTCCTCACGCACTCTCAGAACAGATGCAGAGCGACATCCGCCAGGCCGTCCTGACTAAGACACAAGGTGGCTGCACGGTAACCATCCAGCAAGTGTCGCACATCCCTCGGACAGAACGGGGCAAGCATCGGATGATGATTCAACATCTCGACATTCGTCAGTTTTTGGCTGCCTCGGCGACGGATGCTGCATGACCAGCCCCGCCATTATTCTGATGCTAGGGCCTGCAATCACCAGCCCAGGGGGAATCGCCGCAGTCGTCCAGTCCTACCAGACCCATGGCCTGTTTCAGACCTGGCCTATTCGGTACGTTCCAACAACCTGTCATGGGTCAAGCATGAGCAAGCTCATGATGCTACTCCGCGCATTGGCCACAACGCTCCTGTATTTGTGCGTCGGCAGGGTGGGCCTTCTTCACATACACAGCGCATCCCATCACAGCTTTTGGCGCAAATCGCTCTTCCTGATCATGGGCTATTGTTTCGGCAAACCGATCGTCTTCCATCTGCACGGTGGCGCGTTCCTTTCGTTTTACTCTCAAATACCCGTACTCATCCGATCTTGGTATGTTCAGCCTTTACTGGCCCGTGTCGCCACACTCATTGTTTTATCTCAGAAGTGGAAGGATGCGCTGGCCACAGTAACTCCTGCCATCCCGGTTCGAATTATTGGGAACCCTGTCGAGGTTTCACCCCAGCATGACCGTACCTTTGAGCAAAAGAAAGTGCCGATCATCCTCTTCATGGGACGGCTTGAGCAGGCTAAGGGCATCTGGGATCTGCTTGAAGCCTGTGCAAGCCTTGCACAGAGGGGGCATGACTTTCAGCTGGTGTGTGCCGGACCGGGAAATCAGGAAGAGGCCTATTCGCACGCAGTACGATTGCAACTCGATAAACATGTGGTGCTGCCCGGATGGATTGAGGGAGCGACAAAACACTACTGGCTTAGCGAAGCCACGATGCTCGTGCTCCCGTCTTATTACGAAGGGCTTCCTGTATCGTTGCTTGAAGCCATGGCCTACCGCCTTCCGGTCATCGCAACCGCCGTGGGAGGAATACCTGATGCTATTCGATCTGGAGTGAATGGGATTCTCATCCGCCCGGGAGATATTTCCGCTCTGACTGAAGAAATTCTTCGTCTCATGGGCTCCTCCCAACTTCGTGAACAGCTAGGCAACGCAGCACTCAAGACCGTCTGCGCTCACTACTCTCCATCACAGGTCCTTTCGCTTTTGAGCGACACCTATCGAAAGTGCGGAATCAATCCTGTTGCCCCTTCTGCAACAGCCGCATTCAGCTAGTTGACTTTCACCAAGAGCCTTGTTTATCCAGCGGGCACCATGCCGCACCTTGATTACAATTTAAGAATCTCTACTTAATATTTTGACGTTTCATACCTGAGCGTCTAGGGCATATTTGAACACCCATTCAGGATAACCAGTCAGCACGCTCATGCCGGCTCAAACTCCGCCATGCAATATCAACCACTTAGAGCATCTCATCGGTGGCGCAGCTCTTGCTGAACAACGCTCGCATTGCGGCGAAGGGGACTTTGGCATCGTGCAGGGTTCTTGAGTTCATGCCGCAACCCGAACAACCAGGGAGGATTCACATGACAACAATGCAGCGTGATAACCGTATTACCAAGGCGTCACGCGCCGGATTTGTTGCGGTACTTCTGGCAACCACAATGCTCCTAGCCAGTTTTGCGGCACCGGTCCAGGCGGCCCTTGTGACTTATACCTTTCAAGGCGCAGTGGGTGATGTCAGCGATCCTTTATTTCCGACCTTTAACACCGGCCAGACACTCTCCGGCACCTTCACTTTCAACAGCCTCGCCAATCAATTCGGCCCGGGCGCGTATCCTAACGCCCTGACGGATATCCAGCTGAATTTGGGCGGAGCACAGGGAGCATTGACCACTGGCACCAATCTCATTCGAATCATCAACAACCCCGGAGCCGGCCCTGACTTCTTCCGCCTGCGAGGAAGCGTCAACATGACAACCCCATTGGGCACATTTGCAAACTCCGTGTTTCATATCGATTTGCGTGACCCGACTGGTGCGGCATTCAACAGTGTATCCTTGCCATCTTCCGGCCATTTGAGCGTGTCGTCCTTTGCCTCCAATAAGTGGCAGCTGATCTTAGCCAGCGGGCGGGTCATCAGCGGCTCACTGACGTCACTCCAGGCGGTGCCGTTGCCAAGTACGCTCGTTCTCTTTGGCGCGGGGTTAATCGCGCTCGTGGCCTTTGGCTCCGGCGGGTTGAGAAACATCCGAAAAGTCACAATGTAAATCCGACTGCTCTCGAACAGGGCAGAAGGCATTGAGGCTCTGCCGACACCATGACAAGGCTTGGTGATCTAACACATCGCCAAGCCTTGTCGTCTGTTAAGGAAACCTGGCCTGCCACCCGATATATGAATGATCCAGAGGCCTCCACTGTTTTTTCTTTCAGCGGAGTGGAATCACAAATCTGACCGGCTTGTAGTTACGAAATCCAGTTCAAAGGTTATCGATGCCACAGACGAAGTCCATCAACTCACTTCCTAATGAAACGGAACCGTCATCCTTGTTGCGTAAACACATCAACTGGTATCTCACCAGAGCACGAGTGATGACCCCGACCGAGGTCTTGCATCGATTCTCGCAAGGGTTTCAGCTCACCGAGCTCGCGGCGCGACACTCTACCGGCTATGGCCATCCAAATGAGCTCGGGCATAGATGGAACACCTATCCGTTTTGTACTCGACCGAACCGGCAACTCCCTCCGCTGTCGTGGCGAGCAGCCGTCAGGAGAGAGGCGCTTGACACACTCTCCAAAGGGCGACTTCCAAACTTTCCCTTTAACTGGTCTTGGACGGGATCCGCGATTGACTGGCACACAGCGCCGGATACCGGACGACAGTGGCCGCAGCAGTTCTTTGGAACAATTCCCTACCGAACGGGCAATCCCTACGGCGATGCGAGAGTGATGTGGGAACCTGGGCGTCTTCAGCAGTTGGTAACCCTGGCACGCGCGGCAAATGAAGTTTCGACCGACGAACAACGCCGGCCGCTGGTGGCGGAGCTTGAGCGCTGCCTGATTTCATGGTGGAAAGCCAATCCACCCTATAGCGGCATTCACTACGTCTCGGCCATGGAATGCGCACTTCGAATCATTGCCGTGTGCCACGCTCTCGACATGGTTCGGCCATGGCTCACTTTACCGGATGAGACCTGGTCCTCAACGATTAAATTGGTGCACTCTCACGCCGTCCTAATTCAAAAGCGCTTATCTCGACATTCCTCATCCGGCAATCATACTGTCGCAGAAGCAACCGGGCTTCTCTATGCGGGTTCGCTTTTCCCGGACTGGCCACAGTCAGCCCGGTGGCGCCGTGAGTCGCTGGCGCTCCTCACTGAGTCAGCTGCACAGCAGGTGCTTCCAACCGGGGAGGGAATAGAGCAAGCCTTTCATTACCTGACCTTCATTTCGGACCTCTTCGGCTTAACCGAAGCGCTGCTACACCATCAGAACCACTCCATTCCTCCGGCGGTTACGGCAGCGCATCAACATAGCCAGATCTTTCTCCGGCATATTTCTCAGCCTTCGGAGCGTACGCCCGACATCGGCGATTCCGATTCGGGACATGCCCTCTCCCCAGACCTCTGCTGGACAATGCCTGCAAATCAGACGACTCAAACAAATGCGCCCGCGCACTACACCGTCTTCAGAGAATCTCCCAAGGCACCAGTACAAGCAATATGGACTCATAGCCCGCTGGGCATGGCGCCTTGTTACGGACACGGACACGCAGACGCCCTGGCTCTGATGGTCATGGTCAATGGCGAACCGCTCCTCGTCGATTCAGGAACATACACATACACTGGCAATGCAGCATGGCGAACTTACTTTCGCAGTACTCGCGCCCACAATACCGTCACCGTCAATCAGCAAGATCAATCCGTGCAGCAGGGGAGCTTCATGTGGGAGCACCCCTACACATCTCAACTCGTGCGAATGGAAGCAACGTCCGACAACCGCCAGATCGGAGTGGCCTGTCACAACGGCTATCAAATCCGATTCGGCGTGACACATTGGCGGGCCATTCTCTATGTCACTCCCGGCTCCTGGATGATTCTCGACCGGATGAGCGGGTCGGGCGTACACACACTTGAATTGAATTGGCACCTCAACGTTCCGCTCGTTTCTAGCGGGCCCCGGTTTGCAGGTCACTGGAGAACTCATCAGATCGCCCTCACTATTCAAGGTGGCACGACTAGCCATGCCGTCGGCACCACAGAACCCATTCGAGGCTGGTTCTCTCCGCAGTATGGCGTAAAAACACCCGTCACGAATGTGTTCGCCCTGCATACCGGCGAATTACCGTTTGAGTTTCTGAGTCATCTCGTCGTTTCGACTGAAACTCCGGCGCCGGCCAATCCGGATGACGTCACATTATTAAGGAGGGTACTCGATGAAACCCAGGCGCATTGACATACTCGGGACACCGGTCGATTGCGTCACCATGGCGGACGCGTTGGCATTCGCAGATGAAATGACGGCCGATGGACGCCCCCATAGTATCGTCGCCGTGAATCCGGAGAAGGTGATGCGGGCACAAACAGATCCGGCACTCCTAGATCGACTGAAGGCGGCCGACCTCCTGATTCCGGACGGCATCGGTGTTGTTATCGCAGCCAAACTTCTCCACCATGCATCACTGGAACGGGTGCCGGGAGCAGAGCTCATGCCGCTTCTCTGCGCACAGGCAGCCGCACATCGTCAGTCCGCTTTTCTCTACGGCGCCAAACCGGACGTAGTCGACCGTGCCGCAGTCGCATTGATCCGCACATACCCGGGATTGCATGTTGCCGGAACACAGCACGGATTCTTGCCGGACGAACAAATGCCCGCACTCATCAAACGCATCAACACCTCGGGAGCCACCATGCTCTTTGTCGCACTCGGAAGCCCTCGCCAAGAAGAGTGGATCATGCAACACCTCCCCACACTCACGGTGAGCATTGTCCAGGGAGTCGGCGGGACGTTTGACGTGCTCGCCGGAACCGCACAGCGCGCACCTGCATTGTGGCGCACCTGCCATTTGGAATGGTTATACCGCTTGCTTTCCAATCCCGCGCGAGCACCTCGCCAAGTCGCACTTCCTCTGTTTGCCTTTGGTGTACTCCGCTATCGCTTGCTAGGCCGATAATACAAATGAACCCTTCGATAACTCATTCTCTCGCCACTCACACACCGATGGACTCAACACGCATCGGATGGTGGGGTGCGGCTACCGCTCTTCTCATTCTCATTTGCGCCATCTACGCCGATAGCTTGCAATACATGCTGCATATCTGGCTGATCGACGAAAATTATGGCCATGGGATATTTGTCCCGTTCATTGCGATCGCGCTCATATGGATCAAACGGCATACGGTCGCCGAGATACCGGTCACTCATCAGTGGTGGAGCTTCGCTTTTCTTTTCTTCGCCGCAGCCCTATTTGTTGTTGGCGCTCTCGCCGCACTGTATATAGTCCAGCTGCTATCCTGGTGGCTGTGCATCCTCGCCCTGGTGACGGCAATAATCGGGCTATCAGGAGCCCGCTCCATCGCTTTTCCGCTCGCATTTCTTCTTACCATGCTTCCGCTCCCTCAATTTGTCTCGCAGGGCATTGCCAATCAACTCCAGCTCATCTCCTCTTCGCTGGGAGTGGGTTGTCTTCAGCTTGTTGGCATTACCGCATTCCGAGAGGGGAATGTCATCGATCTTGGTCCGATCCAACTTCAAGTGGTGGAAGCATGCAGCGGATTGCGTTACCTCATTCCGCTCATGACGCTGGCACTCCTTTTTGCCTATCTTTTCAATAAAACCTGGTGGAAGCGCATTCTCATTTGTCTGTCGAGCATTCCCATTGCGATCATATTAAACGGCCTGCGCATAGGCCTTGTCGGGGTACTTGTCGAGCTGTTCGGCGCCACAGCTGCCGATGGGGCGTCACACTTTATCGAAGGCTGGATGTTGTTCGTTGCCAGTGTGGGGCTGCTCAGCCTCGTTGTTTGGTCTCTGGGAACACAAACTCTTTTCCAATTCTCCGAAACACCACCACTCGCAGGGACAACAGCCGGCGCAGCATCTCTATCGGCAACCCCCTGGTGGCGGTCGCTTCCATTCCTGACGTTTACCACTGTGCTTGTTGGCCTCAGTATCGCCGCCCCGCGAGTCCAGACAGGAACCTTTATCGACGTGCACCGAGACACGTTTACCCAGTTTCCCCTCCAAATCGATCGTTGGAGAGGAGCTTCATTCCCGTTAGAGAAAGCCTATCTCGACTCTCTCCGGCTCGATGACTATCTTCTGGCAGAATACCAGGCCCCTGAGACACAGCCGATTACATTGTATAGCGCCTACTACCGGTCTCAGAAAGCAGGGCAGTCCACGCATTCTCCTGCGATCTGCATTCCGGGAGGCGGGTGGGAAATCTTATCTCACACGCAACATCACATTCCCGCAATGCACGACAGACCGGCATTGACGGTCAACCGCGTCGTTATCCAAAAAGGCGCTCAGAAACAGCTGGTCTACTACTGGTTTAAACAACGTCATCGATTCATTACACATGAATACGCCGTGAAAGGCTGGCTCTTCTGGGACTCACTCTTCCTCCACCGGACAGACGGAGCTCTGATTCGCCTCTCATCCGTTATCTCAGAGGAAGAACACGAAACGACCGTGGACAGTCGACTGGAGCAGTTCACCCGCTTGGTTACACCGACCTTGGTGAGCTTCATTCCCGATTAACGAATCACGAACCCTCTGGAGCGACTGTGAGCACACTGTTTTTCTTCGGTTTTATGGCATCCCTGCTCATCTCGATGGCATTACTGCCTCCGCTGCGCGCAAGCGCCAGCCGGCTGCACTTTCTCGACATTCCGGATGCACGGAAAGTTCATGCCGCGCCGATCGCTAAAATCGGCGGACTGGCATTTGGGGCCGGAACCTTTGCCGCAATTCTCATGTGGACGCCCAAAGAAGACGTCGTATTGGGGTCTCTCGTCGGTGGATTGGTGATTCTGGCGTTCGGCGCGTGGGACGACCGCGTGTGCCTGGGATACAAGGCCAAATTCGCCGGTCAGTTTCTCGCAGCCTGCCTGGCGATATGGATCGGGGACATTCAGCTCCATTCAGTGCCATTTCTGGGTGACAGTCCATTGCCGGCGATCGTCGGCCTGCCACTCACCATCATATTCATCATCGGTGTGACGAATGCCATCAACCTCGCCGACGGGCTGGACGGCCTCGCAGGCGGCCTCTCCTTCTTGAGTTTTGCCGCGATCGGGTATCTCGCCTATGCCGGAGGAGACACGATCCTAACGTTGTTGGTGCTCTCTCTTCTGGGAGGACTACTCGGGTTCTTACGATTCAACACCTACCCGGCGCGCATTTTCATGGGGGATGCCGGCAGTCAGTTTCTCGGATTTTTTCTCGCCATCTTCTCTTTAATCCTGACTGATCCGTCTCGCGGAGCCTACAGCTTCCTGCTTGCGTTTCTTATTCTTGGGCTGCCCCTTCTCGATACAATCGGCGTATTCACACAACGCATCATGGAAAAGCGATCCCCCTTTATCGCCGACAAGAATCACTTGCACCACCGATTGCTGAGCGTAGGCCTGTCCCACCGCGAAGCCGTCGTAATCATCTACATGATTCAATTCTGCCTCGTCGGACTCTCCGTCATTCTTCGATGGTACAGCGATGGAGTGCTGCTGATGACGTTTCTCCTCGCCACCGGGAGCATCCTGGCAATATTCACTCTGAACGTTCACATCACGATGGCGCCCTATCTGCGAGCGGCAAGAGAAGCGCTCGCCCGACTCTTAGCGGCCGCAGAACGTCATCACTGGGTCGCAGGCGTGCCCATTCGGGCGCTGGCTGTCATGACACCCGGCTTTCTTGGAATCAGCGCTCTGTGGCCCGCTTCGGTTCCGCAGGACATGGCCTATGTTTCGATTGCATTGTCCCTCGCCCTCATCATGGCATTGTGGCAATTGCAGCCGTACATCCACATCCTTGTCAGAACCAGTCTGTATGTCGGAACAGTGGCGATCATGTATTTGGGTGCCCTCGCATCGCACCCCGTGACCCATATGCCGATGAACGTGTACCTGATCATCGTTGCGTTCCTCGTCGCACTGACCATTCGCTGTGGAGAGGGCCATCGGTTTCAGGCAACCCCGCTGGACTACTTGATGGGCTTCTTGGCGCTTGTGATCCCTACACTGCCCGAACTTCATATCGGCGTCATCAATATGGGATTGCTCACAGCCAAGATCATTGTCCTGCTGTTTGCCATCGAATTATTACTCCATGCATTTGCTCGGCGCATGGTTCATTTGGCTTACCTCGCGCTGTGGATTCATTTCGCTCTTGCGGTTAGAGGACTCTTCTGAAAGGACTCGCATGAATTTTCCAACACGACTCATCAATGCCGTACTTCTCCTCAGCCTTGCTTTCGGCGGCGCTGCGGCTCTCTCCGGATGTGGCGGGCCTCAGGAACGCAAGGCAACCTATCGCTCCCGCGCAGAAGCCTATCTGAAAGAGGGCAATCTTCCGAAAGCCCGGGTAGCGATCCGCAATGTTCTGCAAATCGACCCCAAAGATACGGAAGCCTATCTCTTGTGGGCCCAGATCGAAGAGTCCGAACGCAATTGGCGAAATGCCTTTGCCCATTATTTACGAATCCTAGAGATCAATCCGGAACACGAGCAGGCACTGATAAAAATCGGAAAGTTCTACCTGGAAGCGCAGGAAATCGATAAGGTAGTGGAAATAGCTAAGACGTTGGCCAAGCGGTTCCCCGGACATGTGACTGCTGAAGCGTTTCGCATCGCCGCACAGGCACTCAGCGGACACGACGCCGGCACATTGAAGGAAGCTGAACAGCTGGCTGCCCGCAATCCTGATCACATCGATGCGGCCTTGCTACTCGCCAATCTGTACGCTGGCCGACAACAATTTTCTGAGAGCATTGCCGTTCTGCAAAAAATCCAAGCCCAACATACCCGGAATGCCGACGTATTGAGCGCATTAGCCGCTATGCATGTACGGAAGGGGGACCCGGCTTCTGCGGAACCGATCCTGAAGACGCTGATCGACTTGCAGCCGACGATCTTTGAGCATCGCATGAAACTCGCACGGTACTACGACAGTCAAAATAATGTGGCGCAAGCCGAATCTGTCCTGAGGGAAGCGGTGAACCTGGATCCGGCGAACGAATCCCGACACCTGACGCTGTCTGACTACGTGATCAAACGGCGCGGGCCGGCAGATGCGGAATTGATACTTCGCTCCGCGATCGAGCAACTGCCTCGTTCCGGTCACTTGAAGTTTGCTTTGGGAGACTTATACGAAGTCACGAAGCAACCGGGCAAAGCACGCGACATCTACCTTGACGTCATCGAACACAATCAGTCCAAACCCATCGCTATTGAGGCACAAGTCAAACTCGCCCAGCTCGCATGGATCGAAGGGCGCAACGAAGATGCCGTCCAACAACTGCACGCCGCGTTGCAGACCAATCCGAGATCGACCGAAGGCCTCCTGCTTCAGGGTCGCATGGCACTTCAGAACGGCGAATACACCCCGGCAATCCAGGCCTTGCGGACAGTTGCCAAAGATCAACCGGAGCAGGCCTCTGTCCAGCTTCTTCTTGGGCAGGCCTATCTGGGCTCCGGGGACAAAGCGCTTGCGCGGGAGAGTCTAGAGCGCGCTATCCTGTTGGCACCGGGACAGCACGAAGCACGGCAGACGTTGGCACTCCTTCACGCGAAAGAACAGCGCCTCCGGGATGCCAAAGAACAATTGAACCTTCTACTCGGAGAAAATCCGCTCGACATAAAGACGCTGGCGCTCCTGACCCAAATTCTTCTTGAGTCCCGCCAATGGGATGCCGCGGCCAGCACCGCAGCCAGGCTCAAAGAGGCGGGTGCGCCTCCAGCCGAACTGGCCTTGATCGACGGACAGATCGCAGAGGGCAGGAATGAATGGGATGCCGCCGCGACGGCCTATTCACGGGCCAATACCGAAGCCCCCACAGACCCTCGCCCGCTCGTCGCGCTGGTGCATGTCTATGGCCGAGCGAACAAGCTTGTCGAAGCCCGGTCACAACTGACCGCGCTCATCACGCAATATCCCGAACACCCCTACGCCCATAGTTTGCTCGGTGAGGTGTTGGTCATGGCAGGGGACTTGGCTGAAGCAAACCGGCACTATCAGGAAGCCGCCCGACATAACCCCTCATGGGCCTACACATGGTTGGGATGGGCCGCGCTCAAAATCAAACAAGGTCAATCTGATCAGGCTATACGGATTCTGAAAGACGCATTGACACATACGACAGTCCAAGAAGATCTCCGGCTCATGCTGGCTTCTGTTCTCTCCGACACGAAGCAGATCGATGCGGCGATCAAAGAATATGAAATTATTCTGGCGAGACAGCCGCGCCTGACCATGGCCGCCAACAACCTGGCAACTCTGCTTGTGGAAACCAAGGAGGATGGAAGCAGCCTGGCACGGGCGTTTGCCTTGGCGAAGAGCTTGGAAACGACCCCGAACCCGGTGTTCCAAGACACCGCAGGATGGGTTCATGTCAAGATGGGACATGTGGAAGAGGGTATCCGGCTGCTCTCCCAAGCCGTCGCACAACTCCCCGAACAGCCGCAGTTTCACTATCACCTCGGCTACGCTTACTTCAAAGCCGGAAAGTCTGAACTGGCTAAATCCGCACTTGAACACTCTCTGAAGAAACATCAAACCTTTCCCGGCGAAGAAGAGGCCCGCGCCATTCTCGATCAACTCAGCAACCATTCGACCTCGTTGGAGAGCAATACACATGCAAAAGGCTAAACACCGGACGACACCTGCAAGACTGCTTCGAGTTGCGATGGTCGCCCTGTTCGCGGCAGGCCTGACACCTCCTGCCCACGTTGAGGCTCAAACGACAAACCCAGATGCCGGCTACCTTCTCGGAGCTGAGGATGTGCTGCATATTTCAGTATGGAAAGACGAATCCCTCACGCGGGAAGTGGTCATTCGCCCGGACGGAATGGTGTCGTTTCCGCTTGTCGGTGAAATTCCTGCAGCCGGACGCCCGGTTGAAGAGCTCCGCCAAGATCTCGTGAAGCGCCTATCCCGCTACATCCCGAACCCACAGGTTTCGGTAGCGACGGTCAAAATTCTCAGTTTGCGTGTCTATGTCATGGGCCGCGTCAACAAACCGGGAGAATATATGGTGGGGCATCACACCGACGTCCTTCAAGCCTTGAGTCTCGCCGGAGGCCTTACTCCTTTTGCATCGGAAAATGACATCAAGATTATTCGCCGCGAACGGGGAGGCGAGCGGGTGTTTGGATTCCGCTATGGAGATGCACAGAAAGGCAAGGGGCTCGATCAGAACATTCTTCTGCAGCGTGGCGATGTCGTCATGGTGCCGTAACCTGCATACGACAGCCGGAACGGCGTGAACCATCACCCCATGCGCAGATCCAGACGGCATAGGCTTATTGTCATCGGATTGTGGGCCATCTGCAGCGGCGGACTGAGTGGAGTTCAGGGAGCCGAATGGTCGGCGGAGCCATCCATGGCGATCAAAGGCGAGTACAGCGACAATTTGACCCTGACCCCCTTGCCGCATAAGGATGTGATCGGCTACTGGACGTCTCCTCAGGTGCGCCTGAAAGGCGCGACCGAACACTTTGACTTGAGCGGAGCCATTGCCGCCGACTTCGTGAATTATTCAGGCGGACAGAATATTAATTTGACCAATCTCAATTTCCCTCTCAACATGCACTATCAAACCACCCATGATACGTTCGGTCTCGACGGAGCCATCACACGAGACAACACACTGATGGGGGAACTCCAGCAGACCGGGCTGGTGCTCAACTTCACACAACGGAATCTGCGAACCGTCAACCCGACCTGGAGTCATGCCATTACCGAACGGGCGACCCTGCAGACCGGCTACCAGTATACCGACGTGACCTACTCGGACGGCCTCCGGCTGGGGCTCGTGAATTACTCGACGCATTCAGCGAACAGCGGGATCAGCTATCAACTCACTGAGCGGGATCAGATCGATGCTATCGGCTATTTCGTGAATTTTTCCGCTCCCGAGGCCTCCCTTCATTCTCAGTTTTATGGAGGACAATTGTCGGCAAAGCACCGATTCGGAGAACGCCTGACCGCCACTGTCTCCGGAGGCCTGAGAAGCATCGAGTCCACCACCACGAATGCCGGCGGGTTCCGGCTACGAGACCAAGAACTTGTCTGGCTCTTCAACGCCGATATCACTCAACAATTCGAGCGCGGCTCGATCGCAGGCACCTGCTCAAGAAACATCAACCCGAGTGGATTCGGTCTTCTCATTCGGACGGAGCTCTGCGGAGTCACGCTCACCTTTCTTGCCACCGAAACGTTCACACTTGGATTAGCCGGTCAGGTGTACTGGGTCAATCCTATCGCCTCGCAGGGAACCGCAGCTTCCTTTCCCAGCAATCGCTATTTCAGAATCAACCCGACCGCCCGGTGGAAGGTCGCTGAAAACTGGCTCTTGTCACTGTCCTATAGCTATGCGCAGCGAGATATTCATTCCCTTAACCAAGAAGCTCACGCCAACGGAACCATGCTCATGCTGACCTACACACTCCCCACACTATCGGTGTCCCGATGAAGGCTCAATCGATGGATCTCTTTGCCTACCTGGCTGTATTGCGCAGACGCCGGACAGTGATTCTCTTCGTGGCCGGAGGAGGGATCGTCGTCAGCCTGTTGCTGGCCTGGCTTCTTCCACCGGTCTATCGATCGACCGCAACCATTTTGATCGAAGAGCAGGAGATCCCCTCCGATCTCGTACGTTCCACCATTACGAGCTACGCCGATCAACGGATTGAGACGATCAAACAGCAGGTCCTGAGTCGCACAACGCTCTGGAAATTAGTCGAACAGCACAACCTGTACGCACAGCTGCGGGAACAGGAACCCTCAGAGGAAATACTCAGACGGTTCAGCCGCGATATCAGTATCGAAGTCATCAATGCCGACGTCGTTGACAAGCGCACCCAGCACCCGACCAAAGCCACCATTGCATTCACCCTGGCGTATAGCGGGAGCAGTCCGGAAACAACTCAGAAGGTTGCCAATGAGCTGACCACACTGTTCCTCGCTGAAAACCTCAGGAGCCGGGAACGGAAGGCGCAGGAAACGACGAACTTCCTTCGACAGGAAGCCGACAATATCTCCCGGCACATCGAGGAAATCGAGGGAAAGATCGCTGCCGTAAAACAGCGTGCAAACGGAGCCCTGCCGGAGCTGACGCAGCTGAACATGCAGCTCCTCAACCAAGCCGACCGGGAGTTGGTCGACCTCGAACGAGAAATCCGCGCCCAGGAAGATCGTCACAGCTATCTCGACGCGCAATTGACGACGATCAAGCCCAATACCCCCATTATCGCGTCCACCGGTGAACGGATCCTGGATTCCAACGAGCGGCTGAAAACTCTGCGCGCCCAATACGCTGGAAACTCGGCCTACCTCTCGCCTGAGCATCCCGACATTATTAAGTTGCAGCAGGAAATCGAGGCCTTGGAGCGGGAAGTCGGGGAGGTGGATTTGGGAGCGGATGTCGCAAAACACCTGGCCGGTGAGCAGGCGACCCTCGCCACGCTGTTAAAACGCTACGGCCCTGACCATCCCGACGTAAAACGCACACAAGGAGTCATCGCCGCCCTCAGGCAGCAAGCGTCCAGAAGCCCTCGCACTCCCTTGCGCGGACAGGACATCAAACCCGAGAATCCCGCCTATATCACCATCCATGCACAATTAAGCGCTTCTAAAGCTGCGCTCGATGCGCTGAAAAGCTCACGGAAAGATCTGAAACGGCGCGTCGAAGATTACGCGGCCAGACTCGAGCGCACACCCCAGATCGAGCCTGAATATGTGGAACTCGCGCGGGACCGGGACACCTCCGTCTCGAAGTATCATGAGATCAGGTCTCGACTGATGGAGGCCCAGGTATCTGAAGGCCTTGAGATTCAACGCAAGGGTGAGCGGTTTTCCCTCATCGACCCGCCCGATGTCCCGGTCAAGCCGGATAAACCCAACCGTCCCGTCATCCTGTTCTTAGGGCTCATGTTCTCCCTCGCCGCCGGAGCGGGGTCAGGGGCGTTGGCGGAACAACTGGACAGATCCATTCACAGCGCCGATCAGATTCGACGCCTGACCCAAGCATCGCCGCTGGCGATCATTCCCTATATTCCGAACCAGGAGGATCTGCGCACGGCGATCCGACAACAGCAACGGCTGCGCTGGGGAACGGTCGGCGCCGGACTGCTCTCCCTGCTCCTCGTGCACATGCTGTGGCAGCCCCTCGACATCGTCTGGTTTATTTTACTCCGCAAACTCGGTATCGATTAGGGAGCGAACATCTCCATGGAACGCTTACAACGAGTCGTTGAAACCATCAAACAGACACAGAGCGCACACCGGCCGCAGCATCTCGGGCTGGTAGGAAAACCCGGCACACCTCCACCTATCGTGTACACCAAAACCCGCTCCGTCGATATCAGCGAAACGGCCATGCGCGACCACCGGCTTCTCGCGGGATTTGAAGGAGGCGCGTTTGTCGATGCCTACAAGATTCTCCGCGCCCAGGTCATGCATCGTCTTCGAGAGAAAGGCTGGAATGTGCTCGGCATTACAAGCCCGGGAGAGGGGGAGGGCAAGACACTGACCGCTATCAATCTCGCGATCAGCATGGCGATGGATACGACGCAAACCGTCTTATTGGTGGATGCCGACCTTCGACAGCCCCATGTTCACGAAATGTTTCAACTCGGAGATTGTCCCGGACTGGTCGATTTCTTATACGACGATGCCCCGGTCCAGGATCTGCTCATTCACCCGGGAATCGGTCGATTTGTCATCATGCCGGGGGGAACCCCCATCGCCAATTCTTCCGAAGCGCTCACCTCGCCGAAAATGGTCGGCCTGGTAGAAGAGTTTAAACATCGGTACCCCGCACGCGTCGTTCTTTTCGACCTACCTCCGCTACTCGACACCGCAGACGTACTGGCATTCAGCCCCTATACCGATGCCATCTTGGTCGTCGTGGAGGAAGAGAAAACACGCGTGGACGAGCTGGAGCGCGCGCTGATGCTTCTGAAGGGGAATACTCCGGTGCTGGGCACCGTCATCAACAAAGCAGGAAAACGCCGACTCACGCCGAAAACCATGAATCAAATGTTACTCGCGTAAAGGTTATGGCAGGATAGCGCTATGT
Organism: uncultured Nitrospira sp.; assembly: GCA_964512025.1. Lineage (GTDB taxonomy): Bacteria > Nitrospirota > Nitrospiria > Nitrospirales > Nitrospiraceae > Nitrospira_D. The sequence goes on from CAZEHM010000019.1 coordinate 33,634, forward strand.
ACGAATCGTATTACCAGCTCCAGACAAAACCGTTCTCGTTGTTGCCGGACCCGGATTTTTTATATCTCGGGACAAAGCATAAAATGGCCCTCAGCCTTTTGGAATACGGCCTCATGAACCAAGCCGGGTTCATCATCATCACGGGGGAGCCGGGCACAGGGAAAACCACACTTCTTCACAAGATTGTTCAGGAATCAAAAACACAATTTACCATCGGCATTGTCTCCAATACGCATGAAGCTCTCGGATCGTTGATGCCATGGATCTTGATGGCTTTCGGCGAAGAGGGCAAGGGAGGGGATCCGGTCGAGCTATCGCAACGCTTTACGGTGTTTCTCGCCAAAGAAGAAGCCCGCCAGCACCGCGTCCTGCTGGTCGTCGACGAAGCCCAAAATCTGACTCCTTCAATGCTGGAAGAACTGCGCCTCTTGTCCAACTCCAACAGTGGAAAGACGCAAGTCATTCAAATCATCCTTTCCGGCCAGCCCGCGTTGAGAACGCTGTTACAGCGACCAGACCTGACCCAGTTTGCGCAGCGCGTCGCCGTCGACTATAGCCTTGAAGCTATGTCTGAAGACGACACCCTGGCGTATATCCGGCACCGAATCCAAATCGCCGGCGGCGCGCACCCGATCTTCACCGAACAGGCTTGTCGCCTGGTGTTTCGCCTCACAGCCGGAACACCGCGCCTCATTAATCAGGTCGCCGACACCGCTTTGGCGTATGGCTTTGCCGAACAACAACCGTGGGTGACCGCGTCCTTGCTCAGCCAGGCGGCCCAAGATCGAGGCAAAGGCGGCATTCTCCCGCTGGCAGAGCAACAGGCTGCGTTTCTCCGATCGCCGCAACAGGAACACGCCGAGAAACAGGAAATGGACGCCTTCGACAAGACCCGCCAAACTCCTGAGCCTTCCAACGCCGCGGACAACAACGACATTCGTTCCGATGAACGATATGAGCGAGGACTTGCGCTGAAAAAAGCCGGCATGTTCAAGCCAGCGATAGAACAATTCGAACAAGCCTGCACGGCACCAGGCTTAGCCATGAAAGCCTATGCGCAAATCGGGCTCTGTCATAAATCCGCAGGACGATACGAAGAGGCTGTAACGGCATTCCGCAGCGCATTGAAAACCTCCCCAGGCACCTCGAAGGAAACCGTACAAATTCTGTATGTGCTCGGGCGGACCCTTGAGTCTCTCGGTCGATTCTCGGAAACCCTTGAGGCCTATCGATGGATCAGGCGCGAAGATCCCGGCTACCGGGATGTCGCGAATCGCATCAATCATCTGAGCTCACGGCGCAGCAACGCCGGGCCTCAAAAATCCGCACCGTCTCAATCTGGATCATGGATCGGTGACATGCTCAAAAGCTGGCAGGGACTGCTTAAGCCTTCCAAGTAGCCCATCTACTGCCTGTTCAAGAACGCTCCGGCTCAAGCGCACTCAAGCAGGAACCGATAAAGACCCGAGTACCAATTGCCATGAGCCTTGAAGTCATTCAAATCATCGAATCGGATCAAGACCAGGCCAGGTCGGTCGACCAGGTTTTGCGCAAGGCCTCGTTTCGAACCAATATCGCCTTTGACGGACCGACAGGCATCCAGGATATCTGGAAGAACCGCCCGGCGCTGGTCATACTCGACCTCATGGTGCCGGGGATCGGCGGCAAAGATCTGTGCCGGCGTTTACGCGAGGATCCGCAAACCAAGTCCATGGGGATCATTCTCGTGACGGCATTGACCTCGGAAGACCACCGTGTAGCAGGCCTTGAAAGCGGGGCCGATGACGTGCTCGCCAAGCCCTACAGTCCGCGCGAGCTGGTGGCGAGGGTTCGCGCCGTGCTCAGGCGCATTGCCGCCAGCATACCGGAACATCTCGACGATCTCGATGAGGATCTCACCTTAGAAGCCACTCAATATGCCGCCTCGTTTCGGGGACGGCCGATTCTTCTGACAAAACCGGAATGGCAAACACTCTTGCGATTGGCCAGAACAGCGGGAAAAGTAGTGCCGCGGGAGGAACTCCGCAGCATGCTGTGGGGAGAGGACAGCTTGACCCACGACCATGAACTCGATCGCATTGTGACGTTGCTCAATCAAAAACTCTCGGGTCCTGAAGACGCCGCAACTGTCATTACAGGAGTCGCTGGTACAGGATTCCGGCTCCTCCGAAAAGCTCAGCACCTTCCACTCACGGCTTAACCTGCCGAGCACAACTTCGAGTGCACCGGTTCACATCCTACAATGCTTGTGCTAGCGTAGTTCGACATCGGAGATTCGCGGTATGGATTGCCTGTTGATGCGCCATGGCCTTGCTGTCGAAATGACGGAATGGTCCGGTCTCGACGACACCCGCCCGTTGACCGATGAAGGCAAAAAGAAAGTTGGCCAGGTCGCGAAAGGGCTCGCCGCAATGGGACTCGCACCCACGCATATCCTCACGAGTCCTTTCACCAGAGCGCAGGAGACCGCCGCACTCGTCCGAGCGATTCTTTGTCCGTCGGTCCCCCCGGCCTTATGCAGGGCCCTGGAGCCAGACTCCTCCCCTCAACAGGCCATGATCATTCTCCGGACACTCCCTGAACAGGCTATTGTCCTCTGTGTCGGCCATGAACCACTACTCGGCACCATGGCCGGCTATCTGCTCAGCGGACACACATCAAGAAGCTATCCGATGAAGAAAGCCGGAGTCGGACTCATTCATCTGCCGGCACCCCCTCAGGCAGGGGAGGGGCTTCTCCGGTGGTGGTGCACTCCAGCGCAACTACGAGGGTTAGAGCCCGCCAAAGACGACGATGAGTCGTGACGGACGCATTATTTCGGCAGGCAAAAAACACCGTGGCGGGATCGTGACCGGTACGGGGTGAGTAGCAATCTCTTGCAGCAAGAACCTTCAATACCGAATGGGAAAGGCCTCCGTCAGCGCAGCCATACCCGGCATCCCGCTGATTCGACTACGACTTCCCCACGTCTTGCCCAACCTCAATAAACCGAACCCGGCGCCGGAACACCTGTTCCAGCAAGTCCGTCCGTTGTGAGGCCGACCAGATTTCCATCGCCGCATCGCCGTTGACCATGGCTTCGATCGTCAGCGTTTGACCGATCTTGACATTGACTGTCTGAACCGCCGCGAAATGCGTGCGATCCAAGGCATCGGCCACACGCAATAAAGCGGATAGAATGCGCACCGTTCGCTTGAGCTTCACGGACAGATCGGCATAACCCTCATGCTTTGCGGCCGGCATCGAGCGGCGATGATAGCGGGCCACGTTGGCCACGACCTCGATTTCCTCGGCGGTCAACCCGCCGATGTCACTATTTTTGATCAGATAATAGGCATGTTTATGGTGCTGTCTCGGATTGATCAAATACCCGATGTCGTGCAGTACGGCGGCAAACTCCAGCCAGCTCCGCTCCAGGTCACCGAGATGATGCAACCGCTTCGTTTGATCGAACAACCGCAGCGCCAGGCCTGCCACATGCAACGAGTGCACTTCCGGCGCATGGCACCGTCTGGCAAGACCGATGACATTGCGCCGGCGCACATCCGGAATTTCTCGCTCGGCCTTCAGCCCGTCACGGTGCCGATCGATAAAATCATAGATGACCCCTTCGCGAATCGCCTTGTCACAAACCGTCATCTCATCGGCGCCCGCCAGTTCCAGCAAACTCCGGAGCACGACCACCGCAGGAAACAAGGTGTCGACCCGTTTCGGATCCAACCCCGGAATACCCAGCCGCGCTTTGACCGATGATTTACTGAGGTCCGCCTCGACGGCACGCAGATCCTTCAATCGGACTTTTGAAAGATTCAACTGAGGCACCGGTCGGCCGGTGAGTTTCAGATGGACGATCTCGGCAAGATTGCCGGCCATTCCGGAAGTCGCCACAACGGTATCAATCTGTTTCTCTTTGAAGGTGTCGAGGGCTCCCTTGAGCGCCAGCGTGACGGCTTCGTTTAGGTGCTTGAGCATGGCCTCGGTGGGAGGCGTTTTGGTCAGATACTGATCGGACAAGCGAATCGCGCCGAGCTTCAGACTCTTCGCATGTTGTAATCCATCACGCGTTCCGACGATCAATTCGACCGATCCGCCTCCGACATCCACCACCAGAGTGTGCTTTTCTGAAAGCGCCATACTGTGGCGGACACCAAGGAAAATGAGCCGGGCTTCCTCAATGCCGCTGATCACCCGGATCTTGATGCCAGTCTGCTCCTCGACTAGGTCGACGAAATCGCCCCCGTTCTTGGCCTCACGTACCGCGCTGGTCGCCACGGCTGCAATCCGGTCAAATCCTTTGTTCCGGGCCAACGTCACGAGCGTCTTCAGAACTCCCACCGCGCGGCCGATCGCCTCGTCAGATAGTTGTCTGGCGGCAAACGCGCCGTTGCCCAATCGAGTCATGTCTTTGAATCGATCGAGAATCTTGTAGCTGGAGTCAGGGAGAATCTCTGCCAGCACCATATGGATGGAGTTGGTACCGATATCAATGACGGCAAGTTTCGCCATAGGAGAGCCCCCTCAAAACACCTGAGACCGGACGTGCGGACCTTAAAGAACGACCCCACCGCTGTCAAGACAACGAATGTAAGCAGTGCGTTACATGACCAACTGCTGATGCGGTCACCGAGAGGGGGCTGAACAAAGAGGTCGTGCGGACTACTCTTTCACGACGAAATGGACACTACGATTTTTTTGCCAGCATTCTTTCTCGTGCTCGAAGCACAAGGGACGATCTTTCCCATAACTGGTGGTGCGCAAGTCTACGTTGAGCCCCAGCTGCTTCAGATAGGACCGTACCGCCTTCGCGCGGCGTTCGCCCAATACCAGATTGTATGCGGACGTCCCCATTTCGTCTCCGCGCCCTTCGAGGAGAATACGCTTGGTTCCTTCTTCCTTCAATCGTCTGGCGTTGGCCTCCAAGACCGGCAACGCATCTGTCCGCAACATGGCTTGATCGAAGTCGAAGAGCACATCCATAAGGATAGTCTGGACCTCTCCCGTGGCATTGCGCGCAGCCAATTCCGCCCTCATGCCGGGACTCGTCCGCGAGGTTGGAGTTCCAGCATCCTGAGGTGTCAGATCGCGAATCGCCGGATCGGCGATTCGTTCTTCGCTGGCGATCCGTTCCTCACCGGCTCCGGACCCTGACTTCGTCGCACAGCCAAAAACACTCAATACCGCAAGTGCTACCAGTAGCCCAAGTACATTCAGTCGTGATGATGTTCGCATAACGCCTCCTGACTGCTTCCTGCGCCGAGATTATCCCAATTCGTCGGGAAAGGCGATAGTCTTGGCAACCGCATAGGCCGGTTGAACCTGCTCCAGCGCAGGCCAATGCAGAACCGCCAGTGAATCTTCCACATAGGCTGAAGTCCGCATCCCGTTTAAGACACTGCCAACGCCTGGGGTACTCGCCACGACCCAGAGCACTTTTCGCGAAAGCGATTCAGATCGTCGGATGGGCGGGAGGACGGCGTCAAGGGCCACCGCCACGGACGCCGTCCGCCGGCGGCTTCGCTCTGTCGCTTCACGCCGCAACCCCCGCAGCAGCGCCAACAGCTCAGGCACATACCGGTCACGCCAGGCCTCCCATTGCTCAGCCGCGTTGCCGGACAATGTTCGTGACAAGGCTTGCAGAACCTGATTCACATGAGGGGCGATCATTTGATGTTCGATCTGCTCCCAATGTTCCAACCCTTGCAGTTGAGGCCTGACCCGGTCCAACTCATGGGCCCAGTTAAAAAACTCAGCCGGGGCGGTGCCTTGTCCGCTATGCGGAACCGCCGGCGCGATCGTGCGGCGATACTCATCCTCCAGCGCCGCCACCCGCTCCCGTTGCCGGGCGAAATCCACCGGCTGATCTTCAAGGGGAAAATCGGCCAGACGAAGAATGCCGCCGCGTTGAGCCGGCATGGCATTGAGCGGACGATTCACCAGGACGGCTACCCCTTCCTGCCGGGCCAGATCAAGCACGGTCTGTCCTCCGCCGGCTCCGGTATTCGCCATCAGCAGCGCACCCGATTCGAAGAGATTCATCGGACACTGCAACCAGCGGAAATGATGGGTCGACTGATGCGCCTCGCGCGCCGCGGCCCGCGCCGCATCGAGCATCCGACTCAGCGAGGTGGCTTCGGGATGATCGGCAGGCGAGGTCACGGTATTCGACGAGACTCCGTAGTATTGCAGCCGGCCGGCCGCGACTTGCTCTTCAAAATACACAAACGCGCGTAGCAACCGGTCATAAAACGCCTCGCGCAAGGCAACCAGATCGCGCGCCTTCCGATGCGCGGCCTCCGACAGGAAATATTCAGGATTATGCAACAGGCACACATCGAGCGTAGCCAGGCCCAATCTGTCCAACGACAAGGTGAGCTGATCGGCAAGAAACTCAGGATGCAGACAGTGCCAGATCCCCTCTCCGTACTTGACCATGTCGGGGTAGGGGCGGCCGGATTTTTCCCTGGTCTCGGCAAGCTTCAGATTCTGTCCCTGCACATAGCCGATCTTGGAGACGACCACGATATGCTCTCGGGCAAGCGAGCCTGCCTTGACCAGCTCGGCCAGCACGGAGCCCACCAGGCGTTCGCTGTCTCCATCCATATAATTAGTCGAGGTGTCGATGAGGTTGCAGCCTGCCGCCACCGCCTGCTTGAAGGCCTGCCGATGCTCCGGATCTTTTATGTCGACCCGGTATGTGCCAAATCCCAACCGGGACATCGTGAGCCCGGTCGATCCTCCGGCAGTATATCCGTGGGCGAGCGAACCGGACTGGGACAGCCCCACCATTCGCGCCGCATAGGCCGCGGTTCCCTGCACCGTCGCATGACCGGACAACTGCCCTCCACTCAGCAGCGTCTCTGTTCGACCGGACGCTGTGCCGGCGCCCGACCGATGGACGCGGAGCGCCTCGGCTACGGCATTCGAGTCAGTGACTGGACGTTGACAGCTGAAGTTCCGACAGATGTACAGAGCGGGCTGCCCCGCAACGACCGACTTCCCCTGCAGTAAGAGGAGGGTAGATTCGGCGTTCGACCCGGTCGACGCAATGATCCGATTGGGAAGATAGACTTCCGCCACTGCACGATAGAGCGCCTGCATGGCCGGGAGAGAAGCATCGCCGACAAAGGCCAGCTCCACCGGACCCTCCGTCAGAAAATCGACGACCGCCAGGCTCTTGGCAAACGCACGGGGATAGCGCGTGATCTGTCTCCCGTAGGCCCGAATCGCCGCGACTGCCGCATCCCGCCAATCCTGCCGGTCGAGATGGCAGGCCAACCGTGCGAGCGCAGATGCCGCCACGGCGTTCCCGCTGGGTGTCGCACCGTCGGCACCGTCACGACTGCGCAGAATAAGCGTCTCATGATTCCGGGCTGTCGTGAAAAATCCGCCATGCTCAGCGTCCATAAAATCGGTCAAAAGACGATCAGCGAATCCGGTTGCCGCCTGCAGATACCGTTCAGGAGCCCCGGCCTCGTAGAGATCGATGAGCCCTTCCGCCAGATACGCATAATCTTCCAAATAGGCATCGAGATGAGCCCGGCCTGCGCGTGACGTCCGCAGGAGCCGTCCGTCCGATTGCATGTGCGTCTTCAGAAGAAAGTCCGCGGTTTGAACAGCCGCATCGCGATACCGCGGCTCGCCGAACACCCGGGCCGCTTCAGCCATGGCGGATAGCATCATGCCGTTCCAGGCCGTCAATATTTTATCGTCCAGTCCGGGAGGCACCCGTTGCTGACGCGCACGATAGAGCAGGGGCTTGACCCGAGCGGCGGTCTCCGACAACTCATCGCCAGTCAGATTGAGTTCCTTCGCCACCTCGGATAAAGGCCGCAGGCGGTTCGGAATGCTGGAATGCTCCCAATTGCCTTTGTCTGTAATGTCATAGAGCGCGCAATACCGCCTGGCGTCTTCGTCATTCCCCACCGCAGCCTGTACCTCGGCCGGTCGCCACACGAAGAATTTTCCTTCGACGCCTTCCGAATCCGCATCGGTGGCAGAGTAAAAGCCGCCGGACGGACCGGTCATTTCTCTCAGCACATAATCCAGCACATCACAGGCCACCCGGCGATAGTCCGGATTCCTGGTAACCTGGTAGGCCTCGACATACACGCGAGCCAACAGCGCATTGTCGTAAAGCATCTTTTCGAAATGCGGCACGAGCCAGCGGGCATCGGTCGAATAGCGGGCAAACCCGCCGCCGATATGGTCGTAGATACCTCCGGCCGCCATTCGATCGAGTGTCGTCGTCACCATCGACAGCGTGTGTGCATCCCCGGATCGTCGATAACACCGCAGCAGCAGCGATAGTCCGGCCGCCGGAGGAAATTTCGGCGCGCCGCCGAACCCGCCATGCGTCTTGTCGAACTCTTCGCTGAATTGGGTGACGGCATCGTCCAGCACCGACTCGCTGACGGAAATCGGGGAGGGGATCCGGCCTTCGCCTTTCAGCCGCTCGGTCAGCTCCTTCGCTTGCATCCGAACGCCGGCCGCATCTTTGTCCCAATAATCGGCAATCTTTTTCAGCAATGTGCCGAAACCCGGTCGGCCCCAGCGGTCTTCCGGAGGGAAATAGGTGCCGGCGAAAAACGGCTCCTGGTCCGGCGTCAGAAACACCGTCATCGGCCAGCCACCCTGGCCGTTGTTCATCGCGACCGTCGCCGCCATATAAATTTCGTCGAGATCCGGCCGTTCCTCTCGATCGACTTTGATACAGATAAAATGGCGATTCATGAGGGCGGCAATCGCCTCATTTTCAAACGACTCCCGCTCCATCACATGACACCAGTGACAGGCCGAGTAGCCGATGGATAAGAGGATCGGCTTGTTCGTCAATCTGGCGGCGGTCAGCGCCTCCGGCCCCCAGGGATACCAATCGACGGGGTTATAGGCATGTTGAAGGAGATAGGGACTGGTCTCGGCATGAAGCCTATTCGGCTTGCGATCGGATGTGAATGACATACTGCACCGTAGCATCGGCGCTTGAGGAGGGTCAACGTCGAGGACAAGAAAAAAGGCCTACGACCATGAGGATCGTAGGCCTTTGAACAGATTCAGCGGAGACACAAACAGACGACACCTCGGAGGTGTCTGTCGATCAGTGACCGCCCTTCTTCTCTTCCTTCTTCTTCTCGTCGCCGAACACCACGTGTCCGCCCTTCTTCTCTTCCTTCTTCTTCTCATCGCCGAATACGACGACGTGGCCGCCCTTCTTTTCTTCCTTCTTCTTCTCGTCGCCGGCGAAGGAAGGCGCGCTGAAGGTCACTGCCACTGCCACTGCCATGATTGCCATCAACATGCTCTTCATAACTGTTCACCCCCTGAAAGGTTGGAAAGTTTGGAATGAGTGCCTGTCACGATCAGGCAAATTTCCGTGCACGGTAAGCCAAAAATATGGATAAAGTCAACTGCCCGGAGCGGAAATATGGCCTCGCCCAAACGTTCGACGTGAACCGCAGGCCGCACAACCTGCCCCCTTTGAACCGCATCGATCTATGATAGGCTACATACGGAAGTTTCACCGGAGTGCCCGCTATGGCGGAGATCGGTCCCTATTCCAACTATCGCCTCACGGTCAGACTGGAACTAGCCAATACACCAGGTATTTTCGCCCGCGTGGCCGCGCTCCTGGCAGAAGAAACTGCCAATCTCGGCGCCGTCGATATCGTCTCGGCCACTAAAACCAGAATGGTCCGGGACGTCACCTTCGACGTGCACAATGAAGAACATGGGGAAAGGGTGGTGGCCCGCCTGAACGCGCTTCCGGACGTCACAGTCCTCTCCGCATCCGACCGTATTTTTCTCCTCCATCTCGGCGGCAAAATCCGTGTCGAAGGAAAGATCCCGGTCAATACCAGAAACGTCCTCTCGATGGTCTATACCCCGGGCGTCGGACGAGTCTCCCAGGCCATCGCACGGGATAAGTCAAAAGTCTATGCCTTCACCAGCAAGAGTAACAGCGTCGCGGTGGTAACCGACGGCTCCGCAGTCCTGGGACTGGGCAATCTCGGTCCTGAAGCGGCTCTGCCCGTGATGGAAGGCAAGGTGATGCTTTTCAAAGAACTGGCGGGAATCGATGCCTGGCCATTATGCCTGAATACGCAAGACCCGGACGAGATCGTGCGGATTGTCCAAGGCATTGCACCGGGATTCGGCGCCATCAATCTGGAAGATATCAGCGCGCCCCGCTGTTTCGAGATCGAACGGCGGCTGAAGGCCTCGCTCGACATGCCGGTGATGCACGACGACCAGCACGGGACGGCTGTGGTCATCCTCGCCGCTCTCACCAACGCCCTCACGGTCACCGGAAAACGGATCGAGGACGTTCGCGTAGTGGTCAACGGCCTCGGCGCCGCCGGTACGGCCTGCTGCCGGATGTTGCTGGCGGCCGGGGTCTCGCATCTGCTCGGGTGCGACAAGGAAGGCATCATCCTTTCCGGCAACCCGGAACAACTGCGTGCCTGCCGGACCGACCTGGCGGCCTGTCTGACCCCTACGGCACCAGCCGGAAACCTGCGCGATGCTCTGAAAGGAGCCGATGTCTTCATCGGTCTCTCGGTCGGCAATATTCTCACCGCCGACGATCTGGATCTGATGGCGCCCGACCGAATCGTCTTTGCCATGGCGAACCCGGATCCGGAAGTGTCGCCGGAACTCGCCGTCTCGCATTGTCGGATCTTTGCCACCGGGCGATCCGACTATCCCAATCAGATCAACAATGCCCTCGCATTCCCCGGTATCTTTCGCGGGGCGCTCGATGTCCAGGCCAGCCGGATCACCGAAGCCATGAAACTTGCCGCCGCCAAGGCCATCGCGTGCGCAATCCCTCCAAACACGTTGAGCGAGGATTACATCATTCCGAGCCTCTTCGACAAAACGGTCGTCCCACAGGTCGCCCGAGCCGTTGCGGCAGCCGCGCGTGAGAGCGGGGTGGCCCGCCGGCGAGCGCAGGGGAATACGCCGTCCTCGCCTGAATGACTTGCGCGGTCTCTACCCGCAAACCTCGGCCCACCGCGGGCAACGACCCTCTACTGACCGGGAATCGCACTGTGCTACAATGCCGCCGCCGGTGGACCGGCTGACCATGCCTTTTTCACAAAGCAAATTCATCAAGTTCCAGAGCGGCATGCGCCAGCGAATCGACTCGCTGCGCCAGAAAACGGAGACCAGCCTGGAACTCGCCGTCGACACGATGATGGAATCACGGGTCGATAGCTTCTTCCGGGTTGAGCAAGGCCTGGAGGAAGTCATTCGATCATTGATTGAAATCAATGAGGAGCTCGGTGTCGTCCGCGATCTGTCCGGCGCAATGCGCCTTGAATCGCGGCTCGAATTCGTCGAAGACCGCTGGGACGAGTTCGACAGCGACATTCGCGAACGGCCCCGCCGTCGCCGGAAAAAAATCAGCCTCGCGGATATGCTGAAAGCCGCGAGCGGGAGCGGCGACCTGTCACAGGGCGGCACCGGCGTCAACAACGCAATGGACGCCTATGCCATCATGGGCATCGAATTCGGGAGTTCGCTCGCCGATGTCACCGCCGCGTTCAGGCAGAAAGCCAAGCAACTGCATCCCGATTCGAACCAGGGCGACCGGAGCTCCGAACCGGCGTTACGGCGGATGCTGGAAGCGTACCAGTTCCTGAAGGAATATTTGAGCTTGAGCAACGTCGAACCGGTGCGCCAGGCCGATCACCCCTATCGTCCGACCGAGTAGGAGAGAGAATCTACGTGGACTCACACCAATACATTACGACTGCGGACGAGCTCGAACGCTTGTGCGATCACCTGGCCACCGCCTCGCGCCTGGCTCTCGACACGGAATTTGTCGGAGAAGACAGCTTCGTGCCCCGCCTTGAACTGATTCAGGTGGCAACCGAAAGCCGCTCCGCGATCATCGATTTTCCGGCCGTTCAACAATCATCGGCGCTCCAGCCGTTCTGGGACATCGTCCGCAATCCGGGTGTGGAAAAAATCGTCCACGCCGGCCGGCAGGACCTCGATCTCTTCGCCACCCATGCGGGCACGATTCCCAAGCCGTTTTTCGACACCCAGATTGCCGCCGCCATGGTGGGCTATGGCGCGCAGGTCGCCTATGCCAATCTGGTCATGCGCGTGCACGGAAAAAAACTCGCGAAGGCGCATACCTTCACGAACTGGAGCGCGCGGCCGCTCTCGCCCGATCAGCTGGCCTATGCCCTGGAGGATGTCGAATTCCTCCTGGCCATTCACGACCACTTGCGCGCACGCCTCAATAAACTCGGGCGAAGCGAATGGGCGGACGAAGAATTCTCCAGACTCGAAACCGTGGTCGGCGATACACGCCGCGAACCGCAAGAGCGCTATCAGCGTATCCGCGGCTGGGACAGCTTGAAGCCCAAGTCTGCTGCCGTGCTGCGGGAGCTGGCAGCCTGGCGCGAAAGCGAGGCCAAACGCCGCAATGTGCCACGCGGCCGTGTGATGCGGGACGAAGTCCTCCTTCAGCTGGCCCGCCACCCCCCCCGATCAGTAGATGAATTACGCGCAGTGCGCGGTCTCCATGGATCGGAAGCCGATCGGCACGGGGAAACGATTCTGAAAACAATTCACGCCGCCAATGCACTGCCCTCTTCCGCCTGGCCGGAGGTCCCGAAAGAACGCAAGCCCGAACCCGAATCGACCGGACTGGTGGAATTGCTGCAAGCCGTCATGAAGGCCCAGTCCGCCGATCAGGAAATTGCGCCCACCTTGCTCGCGACGACCGCCGATCTCCAAGCGCTGGTCGATGCCAGGGCGCAGGGCACCACACCGGACCTTCCGCTCTTGCGTGGCTGGCGGAAAATCTTGCTCGGAAATCTGCTGCTGCAAGTATTGAACGGGGAGGTCGCAGTAAAAATCGATCCCTCATCCGGAAGACTTATCTGGTCATAGCGTCGATACGAGTGTCGGCGGCTGTTCAAATCAGAACAGCCTGATGGTTTCTTCCTAGCCCCGGACACCGGAAGAAAACTTTAACTCCGTTCAGTATTCCTAAAGCACAGAAAATACAGACATTTTTTAGACTGCCCGCATCAGACATCGGCCCCCGGTGGTACGGTTCTCGCTCATCCCTGCCCGGGTTCAGGAGGTGAGATCGCCCGGATGGCCACTTCAATACTCAAGCGTGCCTGGCTGTTTATCGTTCCCGGCGGGCTGGTGTTGCTGCTGGCCCTCGGATTCCTTCGACCTCAGGGCCTGCCGGCGTGGGTCCAGGGGCCGGTTTCCGCTCTGCCCATCGTTGTGCTGGGATTCGGCATCGTCTTCGGCTGGTATCTCTCCAGCAGCCGGCTGATTCTCTCACTCCTGGTTCTGGTCTGTCTGGACAGAGGAATCGTATCGTTTGCTCCGGCCGCCGCCGATCCTGAGGCGCGCGGCCCGATCCTGTTCGCAATTGCAACCTTTCTGGCACCGGTCAGTCTCCTAACACTTTCCCTGGTCAAGGAAGGCGGTGTCTCGAGCTGGCGCAGCATGGTAGGCCTGCTCCTCATTGTGAGCCAACCATTTCTAGCCTTGTGGCTCTGCCTGCCGAACCAGGCACATCTCGCCGATCCGTTCCGGCTCGCCCTGGTACCTCTCCGGACCTCCGAATGGACGCCGCTCCCGCAACCGGCACTCTTGGCTTTCGGCAGCGCCCTCGTCCTGTTGACGGTAAAATCCCTTCTTTATCAGGACCCGCTCGACAGCGGAGCCGCCTGGGGACTCCTGACGACATTCCTCGCCGTACATGGCATCCGCTATGGCTGGAATCCCACAAACTTTATGTCCGCCGCCGGCTTCATACTCTTTCTGGCTCTCGTTCAAGCCTCACATCAGCGCACCTACCGAGATGAATTGACCGGCGCGCTTGGCCGCCTGGCCTTCGACGAGATGGCGCTGAGACTGGGGGAGAAATACGTAGTGGCAATCGTCGGAGTGGATCAGTTGAAGCAATACCAGAATCAGTACGGAAGAACCGTCACGGAGCAAGTGCTGCGCCTGGTCGTCCCGAAGATCATGACTGCGGCCGGCACAGGCAAGGTCTACCGGCTCGCCGGCGATGAACTCACCCTGCTGTTTGCCACCCGTACGGCGACGGATACCCTCGCCACGTTCGAGAGGATCAGAAAAACCGTCGAGCAGATCCCGCTGCGTCTGCGGAACCAAACCCGTGTCTGGGAAGGGAGCCGGACGCCCGGCACCGGAACAAACGACATCGAACTTCCGCTTTCCGTCAGTATCGGAGTGGCAGAAGCGACCCCGCCAGGCCCCTTGCTCACCACTGTGACAAAAACCGCTTATCGCGCGCTCTACGAAGCGAAAGGGGAGGGCGGCAATATCGTCAGACGAGCGAACATGCAAACCTCGCCGGTAAAAACAGCCCCTCAGCCCACCGGCCGCATTGTCGCCTATAGTGAGTTCGACCGCTGAAACTTACAACAGCGTTTTGACGGCCTCCGCCGGCCTGGCCAGAACGGCCTGATCATTCTTGACGACAAGCGGCCGCTGAATGAGATCCGGATGCTTCACCATCAAATCCAGCAACGCATCATCCGACAGATCCTTTTTAGCCAGTTCCAACTCCTTGTAGATATCTTCCTTGGTCCTGAGCACGTCCTTGGGAGACAGCCCGGCTTTCTTCAAAATCTTCTTCAACTGATCCTTGGTAAACGCCTGCTCGTAATAATTGACGGCGGTGAACGGAGTCCCGCTGTCTTTCAACATCTGAACCGCTTGTCGGCACGTCGTACATGTCGGCTTGTGATAAATCGTGATGTCGGACATTTTCGCTCCTGGTAAAGAAACCTGCCTTGACGCCTTTTTTCCTGCTATGTTAGACCATTACACATAGTTACACATTCACCGCACCACACAATACTATGCCACTTGTCGGAACGAGCTCTTCGGGTCAATTCTCCTGCACCGCTCCCACCCAGCATACGCTACGCGAACTGCGCACGAAGCGGAAAGGCCAGCCGGTTTTCGTCCTGGGCCACATCCTGGCGCGAAAAGGCCAGGAGGCCACGTTTGAAGTCTTCAATGACCGGATTGCGCTGGTCAAGTTTCCTGACGGCGCCGTCATCGGGTACGACCCGCTTGAACTTCTGCTCCCGACCGAGATCGACGAGAAGGGTGTCGCCTATTTTGAAATACGCCCCTGTACGCAGTGCGGCATTCTCTTTCCACTCACCGCGGACGAGCGGGATGCCGAGACCGAACCCACCGCGTGCCTGACCTGCCGCGCATAAAGCTGGTTAATCAACCAGCGGCGCGACTTCCAACGCCTTTTTCAACAGACAATCTCCGGCAAATCCCTGCAAGGCCATCGGCAACATGCTGCCGTCAACGACCCGCACCGATGTGACCCGAAACCCGTCTCCGGAACGCTGCCCTTCTAACCTCATCGCGTGACAGATTTCCAGCTTTCTCCAGATTAAATTATTGGCGATGGCCTCGGAGGCCAGCAATCTGGTGTCGGTAACCGTCCCGTCGATCGCAATTTTTGCGGAGATTCGTGTCTTATCTTTCGGAACTTCACTGACGACCGCATACGCCAATTGATCCTCCTCGGCATGCACAGTCTCCACGCAGACCCAACCCGATCCGACCAGGGCCATGCCTGCAATGAGCACACGGTATTTCACTCGAGCCTCCTTTCCGACCGGTTGGGTGGCGAATCAAATCCCTTACCCTGGTCAGGAATGCCATGACTCAATGTGCTGGTTCCGATCGCCTGCTGCGAGAGAGGAGGAGGGGGCGGAGTGACGGCGGTGCGATCCCGCAGACGCCAAAATACAATCGCGGCCGGTACCAACACCAACAGGCCCAGAATCAGCATGACTCGAACCACCGGAACTCCTTCGCCCAAAGCCGTCACGCCCGTCGAGGACAGTATGCCGATCGTCGTTCCTCAATTCAAGATTCGGAACTTCGTCCGGCCTGTCCATGATAGGATATCTGAGTGACCGCGCTCACCATGGAGATCGCCGATGCCGCACGATTTCATGCCGGGTTTAGATGGGGTCCCTGCCGCGACCTCCTCCATCAGCGATGTGGACGGCCAGCGAGGCATCCTTGAATACCGGGGTATCAGAGTGGAAACGCTCTGCGCCCGATCATCCTTCCTCGAAACATCCTATCTGCTCCTGTTCGGCCGTCTCCCCACGCGACAGGAACTCGATCGCTGGACCAGCGATATCACCCATCATCGGCGCATCAAGTTCCGGATCAACGATCTCTTAAAATGTCTGCCGGAAACCGGGCATCCGATGGACGCGCTGCAAGCCGCCGTCGCCGCACTCGGCATGTTTTATCCGGGTCGCCAGGTCAAAGATGCGGAGAACAACTATTGGTCGGCCGTCCGGCTCATCGCCAAACTACCGACCATCGTGGCCGCTTGGGCGAGGCTTCGACATGGCGATGCTCCTATTCCGCCGAGAGACGAGTTCGAATTCTCCGACAACTTTCTCTACATGCTCACCGAGCGCACCGCCCATCCGCTCTGGAAAGAGATCTTTGACGATTGTTTGATTCTGCACGCCGAACACACCATGAATGCCTCGACCTTCACCGGATTGGTGACGGCGTCGACACTTGCGGATCCCTATACTGTCGCGGCCTCGTCGATCGGCGCCTTGAAGGGACCGCTGCACGGCGGAGCGAACGAAGAAGTGATCCAGATGCTCACGGAAATCGGCCGCCCCGAACAGGCCCGTGCGTATGTCGAGAACGCCTTAGCCCGGAAGCAAAAGCTGATGGGATTCGGCCATCGCGTGTACAAAGTGAAAGACCCGCGCGCGACTATTCTCCAAGGACTCTGCGAGCGCCTCTTCAACGAGTGCGGGCCGTCGCCCCTCTATGCCATCGCGCTGGAAGTCGAACGAGCCGCAGGGGAGTTGCTGCAGGGGAAAGGCATTTATCCGAACGTCGATTTTTACTCCGGCATCATCTACGACAAGATGGGTATCGACACGGATTTATTTACGCCGCTCTTCGCGATGGCCCGCGTATCAGGATGGCTGGCCCACTGGCTGGAACAACTGCGGGAGAACAAGCTCTTCCGCCCGGATCAGATCTACTCGGGTGAACACAATCGCCCCTACACGCCGCTAGAGCAGCGCTAGCCTTATCCCCATTTCCAGCACCCCTTGACTCTCCCGGGGACGCATTTATCTATCGTCCAGACAGTAGAACAGACGCGGCGCCGGCGTCAGACAGAACAACGACATCGCATAATTTCTATGGAGGTGTGCTATGCCCGCTCTGATGCGCTGGGATCCGTTTCGCGAACTGGAAGATATGTCGGATCGACTGAACCGGATGTTTGCCCGCCCCGCGGTGCGAACGAACGGCAAAGAAACCCTGACCGTAGCCGATTGGAGTCCGACCGTCGATATCAGTGAAACCGACGGCGAGTATCTGATCAAGGCGGAACTGCCCGAGGTCAAGAAGGACGATGTCAAGGTGACTCTGGAAGACGGCATCCTGACCATTCAGGGTGAACGCCGTCGGGAAAAAGACGAGAAGACGACCAAGTATCATCGAGTCGAACGATCCTATGGAAGTTTTGTGCGCAGTTTCAGCCTGCCGGATCAGGTCGATGAGAACGGAGTCAAGGCCGAGTACAAGGACGGGATGCTGAATCTCCGGATCCCGAAATCGGAAAAGGCCAAACCTCGCGCCATCGAAGTCAAAGTCGCCTGACACGACGGCTCACTGTCCGCTCTACGAAAGGCCCGCTCCGGCGGGCCTTTCTTTTTCTCCCTGCCGCAGCATTGTTCTCCCCTCATACTCTTGAGCTTCTCAGCCGCAAACGTTTAAGATGCGCGCGTCTTTACCCACACGCTTGTTTAGTGAGGAGATAAATGGTGATGAAGAAATCGTCAGGACCGAAGACCTCGTCCACACCCGCCACTCGCATCGAACGGGATACGATGGGCGAATTGGCTGTTCCGTCGGACGCCTACTACGGCGTACAGACCGCCAGAGCCATTGAGAATTTCCCGATCAGCTCCCTGCGTATGCCTCGCTCGGTGATCCGGGCCATGGGCCTGATCAAGCGAGCCGCAGCCAGCGTCAACCAGTCACTCGGCCTCCTCGACAAGAAACCGGCCGACGCAATCAAGCAGGCGGCCACCGAAGTGATCGAGGGGAAGCTCGATGCCGAATTCCCGGTCGATATTTTCCAGACCGGCTCCGGCACCTCCACCAACATGAACACGAACGAAGTCATTTCGAACCGGGCCACCGAACTCCTGGGCGGCTTGCGCGGCAGCAAGCTGGTCCACCCCAACGACCATGTCAATCTGGGGCAATCCAGCAACGACGTCATCCCAACCGCAATTCATATTGCGGCGGGAGAGATGATGCAGCGGGAACTCCTTCCGGCCCTGACCCGCCTGCACAAGGCGCTTGATCGCAAGGCCAAAGAATTCGACAAGATCGTCAAGATCGGCCGCACCCATTTGCAGGATGCGACGCCGGTGCGCTTGGGGCAGGAATTCGGCGGCTATGCGCGGCAGATCGAACTCGGCATTCAGCGCGTCAAGCGCGCCCAGGAAGCCCTGAGCGAAGTCGCCCTCGGCGGCACCGCGGTCGGCACCGGCCTGAACTGCCATCCCAAGTTTTCATCTAAAGTGATGGCGATCATTTCGAAAGAAACCGGCTGCACCTTCAAAGAAGCCAAAAACCACTTCGAGGCTCAGTCGGCCCAGGATTCGCTGGTCGAAGCGAGCGGGGAGTTGCGGACGATCGCCGTCAGCCTCATGAAAATCGCCAACGACATTCGCTGGCTCGGCTCCGGTCCGCGCTGCGGCCTCGGTGAAATCAATCTGCCGGAAACCCAGCCCGGCTCGTCGATCATGCCGGGGAAAGTGAATCCCGTCATCGCGGAATCCGTCACGATGGTCTGCGCACAGGTGATCGGCAATGACGTGACCGTCACGGTCGGCGGACAGGCAGCCAACTTCGAGCTGATCGTCATGCTCCCCGTCATGGCATACAATCTTCTGCAATCGATCGAACTGCTCGCATCGGTGTCCAACAACTTCGCCGCTAAGTGCATCGAAGGCATCAAGGCCAATGAAGAGCGCTGCAAGAGTCTGATCGAAGAAAGCCTGGCAATGTGTACGGCGCTGGCGCCGGAAATCGGCTACGAAGCGGCCGCAAAACTGGCGAAGGATGCCTACAAGTCCGGCAAGACCGTCCGTGAAGTCGCGAAAGAGCAGAAAGTTCTTTCGGACAAGCGCCTCACCGAACTTCTCGACCCCTGGCGCATGACGATGCCCGGTGGTCCCGTCGGCAGCGCAGGTGGCTGACAGAGGTCGCATGTCGATAGAATCGGCCGGACGGCTGAGGTGAAAATCTCGGCATGTCTTTGACACCCCAAAAGACCCTATGCTAATGTCCGCGAAACCGTTGGGGTTCTAGTCATTTTCTATCCACTTTTCCAGGGAACAACGCATGAGCGCACAGAGTAAGCATGTGATTATTGTGGCCGGTGCCGGACCAGCCGGTATGGCCGCTTCAAATATGCTGGCGAAAGCCGGCCACGAGGTCATCATTCTGAACCGTGACATCAAGTTCGGCGGGCTGGCTGAATACGGGATTTTCCCGGCCAAGCTGAAATTGCGTGGCGGGCTCAAGAAGCAATATTGGGAAATGCTGGAGCAGCCGAACGTCCACTACTTCGGCAATGTCTCCATCGGGAAGGGAAAAGACCTCACCGTGGACGATGTCCGCGCCCTCGGCGCCAGCGCCGTCGTGTTTGCGATCGGCGCACAAGGCACTAAGGCCATCGGCGTGGAAGGGGATTCGGCACAGGGCGTGTTCCATGCCAAAGACGTGGTCTATCACTTCAATCGCTTACCCGGATTCGGCGACCGGCCGTTCGATGTCGGAAAGCATGTTGCCGTCATCGGGGCAGGCGACGTGATGGTAGACATCGCCCACTGGCTGATTCGCTATAAGAAGGTGGAGCGCGTCACCGCCATCGTGCGCCGCGGTCCGCTGGAACGTAAGTACAACCCCAAAGAAATCCGGTCGGTCTGCGCGAACATGGATCTCGACGGGATCACCGCGGAAGTCGCGCGCATCAAGGATCGTCTCGCTGCGGTCGGTCAGAATCCCGATGAAGTCCTGAAAGGGCTGACGGACGAATTTACGAAATGCGAACCCGCGCTCAGCCAGACCAAGATGGGTTTCAAGTTCCTCGCGTCACCCAAGCGTATCCTGGTCGACGGTAACAATCGGGTGCGCGGCCTGGAGATGGAAGACAATAAACTGGAGCCCAAGGGAACCGATACCGCCGCAGTCGGACTCAAGCAGTATTACGAATTCCCCTGCGACGCCGTGGTCTTCGCCGTGGGCGATAAAGTCGACGAGACGGTGGGACTGCCCTATAAGAACGGACTCTTTGTCACCAATCCCAATAAGACGAACAACGACCCCGACGATGCGCTCTTTCAGGCCTATGATGAAACGACCGGCAAGCCGGTGGATGGCGTGTTCCTCACCGGATGGGCACGCAAAGCCAGTGAAGGGCTGGTCGGTGTGGCCAAACGGGACGGGGAGTGGTGCGCGGAAGTAGTAACTCGTTATCTGGAAGCCAAAAACCCCGGCCATCCGGTCTCAGCCAAGGCGGTCACGGATAAGTTAACGGGCTTGCTGAAAGAAAGAAAGAGCCGTCCGGTGAATCTCGCCGGACTCAAAGCGCTCGATGCCGCGGAAAAATCGCATAGCGGTGAGACAGACTGTATCGGAGAATTCAAGTACGCCACCAACCAAGAGATGCTCGATTTGATCGACCGGCATTCTCGCTAGACCACCTCGCGGGGGGACGGCTCAACCGTCTCCCCACTTCAGCTTTTCCCGCAACACTTCATAGTACCGCGTCTCAGGAAACCGGATCAGTCTCGTGCGGTGTTCCGAGACCTTGATCTCGATCGTATCGCCTTGTGAGATAGCCACAACGACCTGGCCATCCATGGTCGCCATCGCGCCGTCATCCTTACTGGTCAAGGTCACATCGATTTCGGCTTCGGCCGGCACAATCAGCGGGCGGTGGGTCAGTGTATGGGGGCAGATCGGCGTCAGCACCAGCGATTGCACTGCCGGTGCCAGGATCGGGCCGCCGGCCGAAAGCGAGTAGGCCGTCGATCCTGTCGGGGTGCTGACGATCAATCCGTCTCCCCGCAGATTCGTCACGAACTCACCCTGAATCGAGATTTTCAACTCGATCATTCTCGCCAAGGTACCCTTGCTGATCACGACATCGTTGAGGACGGCCCCCTGCGTCACGGTTTCCCCGTGCCGGTGCACATGAGTCTTGAGCATGAGCCGCTCATCCAGCACAAAGTCGTTGGCAAAGACACGCTCGAGCGACGGATAGAGATGCTCCAGGCGCACTTCCGTGAGAAATCCCAGCCCACCCATATTCACGCCGAGAATGGGAATGCTTCGTTCACCGGCCAGACGTGCCGCATTGAGCATCGTTCCATCACCGCCCAACACCAACAACACATCGGCCTGACTCGCCAGTTGCGTTTTCTGGATGCCGCCGCTTTCTCCCAGCAGCGCGGCGGACGTCGTATCGAGAATGGCGACGATATTCTTCGCCCGCAACCAGGCGACAACGCTCTGCAGCGTTTCCTTGACCTCTGGAAATTTTGGCTTAGTCAGAATGCCGATACTCTTGCGTTGCATAGAAGTTCCGCGTGGCTTCGAGCGTGGATCGGTGAAAGGTGCGGGATTGTATCGGGACGCTTCTCGGACTGTCAACGCAACATCGTCGCACGCCGTCATTCACATAACGGCGGTGACTGTCTGTGTCCGGCTGACTCTCGTCGCTGTGGGATTCATGCGCAACCTTGACACTCGAAAAAGCGCTAGTTAGAATTAGCCCAAGATTTTCCATAGGTTTACGCAACCGACAGTACTACCAGTCTAGACCAGACCATAAGGAGGCAGGATGTTCGAACGATTCACGGACAAGGGTCGGAAGATCATCATCCTGGCACGGGAAGAGGCCGAGCGGCACCAGAACGATTATCTCGGGACGGAGCACTTGGTCCTCGCGATTCTCCGTGAATCCGACGGTATCGCCCTGATGATCCTGAAAAAGATGGGACTCTCCACGGAACAGATCCGGCTCGAAATCGAGCGGAACCTGCCCGGCGGCGGAACCACTATGACGTTCGGGGAGATTCCCTTCAGCCCGCGCGTCAAGAAAGTCATTGAATACGGTGTCGAGGAAGCCCGGCTCCTGGGCCACAACCATATCGGGAGCGAACATCTCCTGCTCGGCCTCTTGCGGGAAGAGGAGGGGATCGGCGGGAAAATTCTCCGGAGCCTCGGAGCCAATCTGTTGACCGCCAGGCAATTGACCGTCACCTTCCTGAGAAAGTCCGCTCCGCGCGAGCGCGACCGGAAAAGCAACACGCCGGCACTCGATGAATTCGGACGGGACCTCACCCAGATGGCGCAGGAAGGCCAGCTGGATCCGGTCATCGGTCGCGCCGACGAAATCGAACGGGTCCTGCAGATCCTCAGCCGCCGCACCAAGAACAATCCGGTCCTCATCGGCGAGTCAGGCGTCGGCAAGACGGCCATCGTCGAGGGATTGGCTCAGCGGATCGTGCAGTCGGAAGTGCCGGACAATCTCCTGTCACGGCGTGTGATCGCGCTCGACCTCGGCTCCCTGGTTGCCGGGACAAAATACCGCGGCCAGTTCGAAGAGCGACTGAAAGTTGTCATGAAGGAAATCGTGCAGGCCGGCAACATCATCATCTTCATCGATGAGTTGCACACACTCGTCGGAGCCGGCGCGGCGGAAGGATCGATCGATGCTTCCAACATGCTGAAGCCCGCGCTGTCACGCGGCGAGATTCAGTGCATCGGCGCGACGACTCTGGATGAATATCGCAAGCACATTGAAAAGGACGGCGCCCTGAAGCGGCGGTTCCAGCCGATTCACGTACAGCCGCCGAGCATGGACGAAGCGGTGCTCATCATTCAGGGACTCAGAGACCGCTACGAAGAACACCATGGTGTCGAAATTTCCGAAGACGCCATCGTCGAAGCCGTGAAACTCTCCGACCGGTACATCACCGATCGGTTCCTCCCGGATAAAGCGATCGACTTGATCGACGAAACCGGCTCGCGCGCCAAACTCCAGACCTACGCCTTGCCCTCTGAGCTGAAGGCGATGGAACAGGAACTTAAGAAGGTCTCGCGGGATAAAGAACTCGCGATCTCCATGCAGAACTTTGAAGAAGCCGTGCGCCACCGCGAAGAAGAAGAGCGGCTGCGGAAGCTTTTGGAAGAATCCAAACGCGAATGGAAAAAGAGCCAGGAAAAGAATAAGCCCACCATCGGAAAAGAAGACGTCGCGTACGTCGTCTCGAAGATGACCGGCATCCCGCTCTTTAAATTGGAAGAAGAAGAGTCGAACAAGCTGCTCCACATGGAGGATTTCCTCCACAAGCGGGTCATCGGTCAAAACGAAGCGATCTCGGCCGTCTCGCGCGCCATCCGCCGCTCACGGGCCGGCTTGAAGGATGCGAAGAAACCGATCGGCTCATTCATTTTCATGGGTCCCACCGGCGTCGGTAAGACCGAGTTGGCCAGGACCGTCGCGGAATTCCTCTTCAACAGCGAAGATGCCTTGATTCGCGTCGATATGTCGGAGTACCAGGAGAAGTTCACCAGCTCACGGCTGTTCGGTGCTCCTCCAGGCTATGTCGGCTATGAAGAGGGCGGACAGCTGACCGAAAAAGTCCGCCGCCGTCCGTATTCCGTGGTGCTCTTCGATGAAATCGAGAAGGCCCATCCGGATGTCTTCAACGTGCTACTCCAAGTGTTGGACGACGGTGTGCTGACGGACAGCCTGGGCCGTAAGGTGGACTTCAAGAATACCGTGATCATCATGACGTCGAACATCGGCACCAAGATGATCCAAAAGGGAGTCTCTCTCGGCTTCCAGAGTACGGAAGGGGAACAGGCGAGGAGAAAGAAGGAAGAAGTGATGGGCGAGTTGCGCCGCTCCTTCAGCCCTGAGTTCCTGAACCGCATCGACGAAGTGGTGATCTTCCACCAGCTCGAGAAAGAGCAGCTCTACACCATTCTTGATATCCTGATCCGGGAGCTGAACTCACGTCT
Source organism: uncultured Nitrospira sp. (assembly GCA_964512025.1). Lineage (GTDB taxonomy): Bacteria > Nitrospirota > Nitrospiria > Nitrospirales > Nitrospiraceae > Nitrospira_D. The sequence continues at coordinate 57,778 of CAZEHM010000019.1, forward strand.
CGTGGAGAGGGGCGTCGAGATCGAACTGGATGACGAAGTCAAACAATGGCTGATCAAAGAAGGCTATGAACCGTTGTACGGCGCCAGGCCGATGCGTCGGACCATTCAGCGTGCCATCGGAGATCCGCTCTCCGATGACCTGATCAGAGGACGCTTCAAAGATTGCCGCAAGATTAAGGTGGTGCTCCGGGACGGCGCTCCGGCCTTTATCGAGCAGGAGGCGATGGCCGGCGTCTAGATCATCCCGTTGCGGGAGTTCCGACCGCAACGTGCATCCCGATCAAATTGCACCCCCTACAGCCGCTGGCTGTAGGGGGTGCATGTTTTTTACGTACAGAGTGTGTTACGTCTACATTGCTATGATGCCGATTTCTGAATCCAACCTCAGGACTACATCTCCGTGGACGCCGTGCCCGGTGCTTGGAATTGAATCCTCCTGCGATGAAACGTCGGCGGCCATTCTAAACAGCGACGGAACCGTCCTGTCGAACATCGTATCATCACAGGACTCCGTACATCGCCGATTCGGCGGTGTGGTCCCTGAACTGGCCGCACGCGCCCATCTCGGCACCATCGACCGGGTTGTTCAGTCGGCGCTGACTCAGGCGCAGCTCACCAGACAGGACCTCGGGGCCATTGCGGTCACACAGGGTCCCGGCCTTGCCGGAGCCCTGCTGGTCGGACTCAATTACGCCAAAGGTTTGGCCTATGGCTTATCGCTTCCTCTGATCGGCGTGAATCATCTTGAAGGTCATATCGCCTCTGCCTGGCTGGCAGACCCCTCATTCCCTTTTCCGTGCATTGTCCTGGTCGTATCAGGAGGGCATACGCATTTATTCAGGAGAAACGCCGACGGCCAAACTCTCCTGCTCGGCTGCACGAGAGACGACGCCGCCGGTGAAGCGTTTGATAAGGGGGCACAGATGCTCGGCTTAGACTATCCGGGCGGGCCGGCAATCGATCGCCTGGCGCGCCAGGGTAATCCCAAAGCTGTTCGTTTCCCTTTGTCCAGATTACGAAAGAGCAGCCTGGAGTTCAGCTTCAGCGGGCTGAAGACCTCGCTGCTCTATCGCCTTCGCGGGATGGACGAAGCCGCACGGACAGCCCAGGCCGCGGATCTGGCGGCAGGATACCAAGAGGCGATCGTCCGCGTACTCGTCGATCGAGCCTTTGTGGCGGTGAGATCTTCGGGAGTCGCAGCCCTGGCGGTGGTCGGAGGTGTCTCCGCCAA
>CAZEHM010000020.1:0-56393 GCA_964512025.1 uncultured Nitrospira sp.
CCCCGCGCGGATCCTCTGCATTCTGACATGCGCACAACACCCCCACTAAGGAATAGTCCTTTGGCCCAGATACCGTCACCCTGTTCGTCGCTGGCGCCGGACCTTGCGATCCGCCGCTGTGCCGATATTCGCGCGCAGTTGGAAGCCGCCGGCCTATTTGCATCCGATACCGCGCCGCAAGCGACGAATTCCTGGCGGGTCAGCCCCTGCCCGCTGTTCCTTTCGCAGGAACAGATCAACTTCTTCACCAAACTGGGGCCCCAACTGCTGAGTTTCTACCGGGCTCACAACCGCCTCTATCTCGACAGCGCAAAAGGAACCCAGCCGAAATGGGTCGCGCAGTATCTGGACCAGGGCAAACCCGACGCATTGATTGCATACAGTCGTATGAAACGCTTTCGCGACGACCTGCCCGCCGTCATCCGGCCAGATGTCATTCCGACTCAGGATGGTATGGTCATCACCGAATTGGATTCGGTCCCCGGCGGGATCGGCCTGACCGCCTGCCTGTCCTCTATCTATAGCGGGCTCGATGACCGGCCTCTGCCGCTCGTCGGCGGCCGCGACGGCATGGTGCGTGGATTTGCCACGATGTTGAAGGCGATCCAGCGGGAACGGACCGGCTGCATCGCCATCGTCGCGTCGGAAGAGGCCAAGGAATACCGGCCGGAAATGACCTGGCTGGCCGCCCGACTGCGCGAGCAGGGAACGCACGCCTACTGCGTGGAGCCGCGGGACGTCCGGTTTACGGAAGAGGGCTTGCGGCTTCGGACGGAAACAGGGGAAGAGCCCATCGCCGTGCTCTATCGCTTTTACGAACTGTTCGATCTCTTGAATATCCCGAAAGCCGAGTTGATACAGTACGCAGCCAAAAAAGAATTGGTAGCAGTCACCCCGCCCTATAAGCCGGCCCTGGAAGAAAAGTCGGCCTTTGCGCTCCTGCACCATCCGGTGCTCCGGCCATTCTGGGAAAAGGAACTCGGCGAAGACACCCTGCTCGACCTGACAACGATCATGCCGCGTACCTGGCTGCTCGATCCGGCGCCGATTCCACCGACCGCCACAATTCCCGGATTGCGCATGGGCGACCGCGCTGTCACCGACTGGCGCGATCTCGCCGCCGCCACGCAGAAGGAACGGCATTATGTGATCAAGCCGTCGGGATTCTCCGAGCTGGCCTGGGGCAGCCGGGGCGTGTCGGTCGGACATGATCTCCCGCAGGCCGAATGGGCCGGCGCCATCGATCACGCGCTCGCGTCGTTTTCGACGACGCCCTATATCCTTCAGGAATTTCATAAGGGCCGCGTCTACGAACTCGACTACTGGGATCCGGCAGCGAACCAGTTGGCGCGGATGAACGGCCGCGCGCGCCTGTCTCCCTATTATTTTGTCGCGGACGGCAAAGCCGAATTGGCCGGAATCCTGGCCACCGTCTGTTCAGCGGAAAAGAAAATCATTCACGGAATGAAGGACGCCATCCTGGTCCCCTGCGCGTTGCAGCAGTCGTAACGTAAGCCCCACTCTCTTTTGCCCAAATGCCTCATTCCACTTTTACTGTTTTCCATGGTAGCCTAAGGCCATCATGGCGCTCACGCTGTATCATGTCGACTGGTGTCCTGACTGCGAAGTCGTCCGCGACAAGCTGACAGAACTCGGCGTGTCCTACAACGGCATCGTCGTCCCCGATATCCGCCCGATGCGAAAACAGGTCCATGAAGTCTCAGGCCAATATTATGTGCCCGTCCTCACAGACGGCGACATCGTCTTGACCGAGACGCACGATATTTTGGCTCACCTCGACACCCACTATGCCAAGACATCTTCCTAGGCCTTCGATACATCCTACGTTCCCGCACGATCGGCGACAGGGTGTGCTCCCCCCTGCCGCGAGTGGTTTCATCTCTTGAACAGGAGGCCATGACGCCCGTGGAGGAATGGAGACGAATACTCGCTGAGAGCATCGTGAAGCCGAAGGATCTGGCTGACCGGTTCGGACTCGACGAGAAGGAAATAGAAGCCATCGTCGGTCCGTATCCCATGCGGATCACCCCGACCGTCCTCGGGACGATGAAGGAAAAAGGCGATGCCATCTGGAAGCAGGTGGTTCCCGAGATCGCGGAACTGGACGATATCGACGCGGAGGACGATCCGCTCGAAGAAGACCTGATGAGTCCGGTCCCTCACCTCGTCCACCGGTACCCCGACCGCGTCCTCCTCATGGTCACCAACCAATGTCCGATCTACTGCCGCTTCTGCACCAGAAAACGGCTGGTAGGCAAACCGGGCTTTCTGAAGAAGGGCGAACTGGATCGCGCCATCACCTATCTGCGCGAACACACGGAAGTGCGGGACGTCATCCTCTCGGGCGGCGATCCGCTGCTGCTTCCCGACCACTTGCTTGAACGCATTCTGAAGGCCCTGCGGACGATCCCTCACCTGGAGCTCGTGCGCATCGGGTCCCGCGTACCGGGCACACTGCCGCAGCGGATTACGCCGAAACTCTGCGAGATCATCAAAAAGTACCATCCGATCTATATGAACCTGCATTTCAATCATCCCGATGAGTTGACGCCAGAGGTGAAAGCCGCCTGCGGGATGCTTGCGGATGCCGGAGTGCCGCTTGGAGCACAAACCGTGCTCTTGAAAGGGGTGAACGATGACCCCGAGGTGATGAAACGCCTGGTGCATCAGTTGCTACTGGCGCGGGTCAAACCCTATTATCTCTACCAGGCGGACCTGACGAAGGGGACGAATCATTTCCGCACGACCGTGGAAACCGGCCTGAACATCATTAAGGCGCTGCAGGGCCACACCAGCGGCATGGCGGTTCCGCACTTTGTCATCGACGCGCCGGGTGGAGGCGGGAAGATTCCGCTCCTGCCGGGCGACTATCTCGTCAATTTAGATGAGGACGGGGCCGTGCTCCGGAACTACGAACACAAGACGTTCCACTATCCGCAACCGAAATCCGGTGGCGGCCGCGAGTTGCCGATGGTCGGCGCGCGCGCCGGCTTCGATTACGAAGCGGGCGAAAACAGTTACCCCGATCGCGACGGATTCTCCTCCTGGGGCAACAGTTGCGGGGGAGATACGGACGAGCTGTGAGCAAAACACCGACCCAGGGCATTCTCCCCTATCAGGACATCAAACAGTTGATCGCCGCCGGGGCCATTGCGGCGTCGCCCGGCGTCGAAGACCGGCAGATCCAGCCGGCCAGCCTCGATCTGCGCTTGGGACGCAAAGCCTATCGCCTGATCAGCAGTTTTCTTCCGGAACTCTCCCCGATTTCCTCGCGGCTTGACGTGCTCGACTTCTATCAGTCGGATCTCGTCATGTATGAGATGGATTTGACGGACGGGGCCATTCTGGAGAAAGGCCATGTCTATCTCGTGCCGCTGCTGGAAAACCTGAAGCTCCCCAAAACCCTGCGCGCCCGGGCCAATCCGAAAAGCACCACCGGCCGGCTGGATGTCTTCACCCGGGTGGTGACGGATTTGAACGCGGGGTTCGACGAAATCCGCGCCGGCTATCACGGTCCGTTATTTCTGGAAGTCGTGCCCCGGTCCTTCGCTGTCAAAGTCCGGACCGGCCAGTCGTTGAACCAGATCCGTTTCGTGAGCGGCGAAGCGACCGTCAGCGATGCGTCGTTGAAGACGCTGCACAGCAAATCCCCTCTGCTCTATCACAATAGCGCCCCTAGAAAAGCGCTGGGGCAACGCGAGTTCCGCGCCGAGCGTGGGCTCTTCCTGCGCATCGACCTGAAGGGCGACGACCGGACGGATTCGCGCATCATCGGCTATCGGGCCAAAAAGAACAGCCACGTCATCGATCTGGCCAAAGTCGGGCATTACAGTGCCGCAGACTTTTGGGAACCGCTCTACCGCCACCGGCACGACAGTCTGCTCCTGGAGCCAGAAGAGTTTTACATCCTGGCCTCGAAAGAACGCATCCGCGTGCCGGCCGGCTACGCCGCCGAGATGGTCGCCTATGAAGCAGCCTGCGGGGAATTGCGCACACACTATGCCGGCTTCTTCGACCCGGGCTTCGGGTACGGAGCGAAAGGTGAGATCAAAGGGACGCAAGTGGTGCTGGAAGTCCGCCCCCACGATGTGCCGTTCCTGATCCACGACGGGCAGACATTTTTTAAGGTTGTATATGACCGCATGCTCGACGTACCCTCTCAGCTCTACGGCACCACGTTAGGGTCGTCGTATCAGGGACAGGCCCTCACGCTCAGCAAACATTTTAAAGTATAGCCATGGCACCCACAGACCTCCCGACCAAAGATCCCGCTCCCGCCCCGTCGCCGGGCCACGTCGACGGTGAGACCAGCGAGGACAAGCAGCTCAGCGTCGCCGGCATGATGACCGGCACGGCGCTGATCTTCATCGGCTTTCTGAACGTGTTTCTCTCGATCAGCGGCGGCTTTGAAATCAATGCTGTCCCGCTCTTGATTTACTTCGGCGGCGTCGCCGTCTGGGCCAACGCGGTGATTGAGAACCCCACCTGGCGCTATAGCGTCATGATCGGGGCCATCGCGATCGGGTTGGGCTTCTTCCACTACGGCGAGGTGCTTTTCTGGCACAAGCAAGTCGTCTTCTGGACGACCGTCGTCGTCGTCATGTACTTCATGTTCAGAGAGCCGAAGACGCCGGACCGATAAACCCCGATGATGATTTCCGTCATCATCCCGACCCTGAACGAATCGTCGACCATCGCCCGTACCCTCACCCGCACCGTCGCCCTGGGATTCGACGATATCATCGTCAGCGACGGCGGCAGCACCGACCCCACGCCCCAAATGGTCCAAGCCTGCTGTGCCAGGGTGCCGGCCGTGCGGCTGGTCACCGCGCCGACCGGCCGGGCCCGCCAACTGAACGAAGGAGTGAAAGCCTGCCGTGGCGACGTGATCCTGTTTCTCCATGCCGACACGGAGTTGCCTCCGACTGCCAAAGCCGTCATTGAGTCGGCATTGAAGGATCCCCGCTATGTCGGCGGCCGGTTCGACGTCCGCTTCGACCACCCCTCCCGCTGGGGCGCCGTTATCAGCTGGTTCATGAACCGGCGCTCGCGCCTCACCGGCATCGCCACCGGCGATCAGGCCATCTTCGTCCGCCGTCAGATCTTTGAGCAGATGGGCGGCTTCCCGGATATTCCGCTGATGGAAGATATTGAATTCAGTCGGCGATTGAAACGCCGGGGGCCAACCGCGGCGCTCACGGATCGCGTCACGACCTCGTTTCGACGCTGGGAGAAAAGCGGGCCCTTGCGCACAATTCTCTTGATGTGGACGCTACGCTTCCTGTATTGGCTGGGAGTCAGTCCCACTCGTCTCAACCACTGGTATCGTGCGGTCCGATAAGCTATGAGCAAACCAACGCCCAAGTCGCCGCAGCCTCCGACATCCAAACCACAACCGGCAGCCCTGGTCATCTTCGCGAAAGCACCCGTACCGGGCCAGGTCAAGACGCGGCTCTGTCCTCCGTTGACGCCGGACGAAGCCGCCACCCTGCACGGCAGCTTTGTCATCGACATGCTCGAACGCACCAAAGTCGCCACGGCAAAACTGAAGTTGCCCCTGGATCGCTATCTGGCCTGCGCGCCGTCATCCACCCTGGTCTTCTTCCAGATCATGGAAGAGCGGCAGAGCGTGAAGCTGGTCGATCAAGTCGGCGACGATCTGGGTGCGCGCATGCAGCAGGCATTCGCGACCCTGTTCGGAAAGGGCTATCAACGCGTCTTCATCGTCGGCACCGATGTCCCGTCGCTGCCGCTCGATCATTATAAACAGGCCCTGGCCTTGCTGGATGCCCACGACGTCGTCTTAGGACCGGCACTGGACGGCGGCTACTATCTGATCGGGCTCAAGCAACCGAGGCCGGAACTCTTTACCGACATCGCTTGGTCGACCGATCGCGTACTCGCGGCCACACAGGAAAAAGCCGCCGGCCTCGGCTTAAAGACCGCCCTGCTCCCCTCATGGCGCGATGTCGACACGATCGACGATCTTCATGCATTGATCGAAGCCAGCGCATTGGATGCGAAGAAACCGAAAAATGAGCAGGCCTTTTCAACCCGCACCGCCGGCGCGCTGCAACATCTCGCCAAACGCCTGCGATCGCAAACATAACCCCGATTTCAGCACGGACCTCGATCATGAACGAACCAGTCGCACTCATCACCGGCGGAGCCAGAGGCATCGGGCGTGGGATCGCATTGGACCTGGCCGCACAGCATTGGAAGATCGCCATCTGCTATCGCACGAGCGAAACCGATGCACAGAAGACTGCGCTGGCCATCACGGAACGGGGCGGGCAGGCGCTGGCCATCCGCTGCGATGTGTCGGACCCGGTGGCAGCGAAGCAGCTCGTGGCGCAGGTTGAACAGACGTGGGGTCATATCGATGTCCTCATTAACGGCGCTGGTCCCTACCATCGCGTGAATCTGTTCGAAGAAACAGTCGAGGGGTGGAACGAGATGTTCGACGGCAATCTCCATCCCATCTTCTATCTGGCCCAAGCGGTTGCCCCTGGCATGAAAGCCCGCAAGAGCGGCCACATCATCAACTTCAGCATGGCCAACGCCGATCAGATGATCTCACAGCCGGACGTGACCGGCCACTACATTGCCAAAGCCGGCGTCCTCATCCTCACGCGCACACTGGCCAAGCTGCTCGCGCCGCACGGGATCACCGTGAATGCCGTGTCTCCCGGCTTCATCGATTCCGGCAGCGCGCCGCCGGAAGAATTGGCCGGCATGACGAAACGGATTCCGGCCGGCTATATCGGCACAATCGACGACACCGTCGCAGCCGTGCGATACTTATTGAGCGAAGAGGCGCGCTACGTGAACGGCGCGAACATTCAGATCAGCGGGGCATGGGGGATATGAGGGGCGAAGGTGAACGGGTTCGTTTCCGTGCTCGCTGCCCGCGCGCCCAAGATCCAATCGTATTTTCAAATGAGAGACGGCGCTCGGTCAATGCGCGCAGTGTGAAACCAACCCGTCCACCTCGCTTGAGAGAAGAGAAGAGAAGGGGAGGATAAATTAATGAAATCAGATCAAGAGCGTGAACAACATCGCCGTTTCGTCCAGGCCCTGCAGCATGAGCATCTGACCTGCGCCAAGCCCGGTTGCGGAGGCGCGATGGATGTCGTCGATCTCACGCCGCACAATGCCCGCATCAAGACCTATGAAGCCACCTGCGAGCGCTGTCACCTAGTCGAAAAGATCACCGGCAAGGAAGAGCACCAGCCGGCCTGGGATGTGGCCTCGATTACGATGATGGCCGAAGTACACCTGTTACACGATCAACCGACCTGCCCCTTCGATGACACTCCCATCACCTTCATCTCCATGCCTAACCCTCGACGGAAGGCCCGCTACCGGCTCGCCTGCTTCTACTGCGGGCGCCACACCGAGATGAACTGGCCTCCCCCGGAAGCCAAAGGATAATCGCTCCGGCTGCAAGCGTGTTGGACCGTGACACCGTCGCGCCTCCCTCTGAGATCGGCTCCGTGAATTTTCTCCCCGACGAAGAGGCCGGACGGCATACGGAAGATTTATTCATTTAGCTGGACGGAACGCGGCGGAATTGAATTCGAGCGGATGCGTGCGTTGAGCGCGCCGCATCAGATCGTATAAGTGTGAACCGGGAACCCCCTTGTGCACGGACAGCAGAAACACATACCAGACAATCAGACTCAGGACGACCATTTCACCGCCGTCTTCAATGATACCCATGATGAACTCTACGACCCAGCCCAATTGTATCGACTGATGCGCCACATCAAGAGCCACTCCAAAAAATACAAGGGCAAGAACCAGCAGCGCCAGATCCTGTGCAATCTTCTTAAACGCGTCCGATCCGCTCCGATACGACCATAGGAGCAACGGCAGCAACAGTCCCCCCGCCATCGCCGTGACGGCCAGCTCTCCGACATCCTGCACCCGCAGATTGAGCGGCGGCACGAAAGACAGACTCCTCCCGATGACCGTCCCGACCCTCTCATGTATCGAAAGCGCATCGTCGCAGAGGAAATAGGCGAACAGGACCGTCCAGGCGGCATAGTGCGGTGCGCGCGCAACCCTGGAAAGATACAAGGTCAGAATGATCACCCAGAAATACTTCACATACTGATACAGTTCCGGGTATCCGCCGTCTGTGGTGATAGAGAGCAGGTCGTAATTCAATTGCAGCGTGGCATCGAGGAGGTGCCGCTCGATGCGAGTCGCGACATGAATGACGATGAAGGCGCAATCCACACTGAGCAGTAAACACAACAGCAGCAACGCGCCGGGATCGCCGAAATAGCCTCTGCGCTGAAAGAACATCGCCGCCTTTCTCGCCAAGAGAAAAACTCCGAATGCTCCGCTCAGTAGAAACAGAGGGTACCTTACTCCCTCCTTAGGCTCATAGCAAATGCATCGGAACGGCGTCCCGAGGAAAAGCTGCGATTGCAAATCGGGATTGGAGCCGGCACGGAGATCCGGCATCCTCCGCCCCACAATGGAGGATGCCGGTCAAAAGTGACGCTCCTCCGCCAGCCGAGGCCGCACGGAGGAGCGCGTCTAGGTGAGGAGAGATCTTCCCGACTACTTGCCGAACGCCTTCTTCAGCAACGGCTCCATCTCGCCCTTCTTCTCCATCGGATCGAGAATGTCGGTGTCGCCGTAGAACGTTCCGTCGATGAACACTTTGGGCAACGTCGGCCAGTTGGTCATCTTCGTGAGGGCTTCCCGCTTGACCGGCTGCGAGAGCACATCGATCAATTCATACGGATAGCCGTACTTGTCGAAAAACTGCATCGTCTCGCGCGTAAATCCGCACATGGGCATAGTCTTCGTGCCCTTGCCGTAAATCAGAATCTTATGCGCCTTCACTTCCTTTTGAATTTCGTCCTCTATCGGTTCGGCCATCATATCCTCCTATGCTTCGTCTCTGGTGCGGGCAGTCAACTCCAAGGCGTGAATACGCCCGTCCTTCATGGGCACATCCAACGCTTGATAGATGAGCCGGTGCCGATCCAGAAGATTCTTCCCCTGAAAGGCTTCCGACACCACCATCACCTTCAAATGGTCCATTGTCCCGGTGCGATCGGTGACCGTCACCGCCGCATCCGGCATGCTCTTCCGGATAAACTCGGTCAACACATCTGGTGTAATCACAGGCCTCCTCTTCTACGACTATCCTCTTGATACCCTAGCCGAAATCCGTTCGGAAAGGCAATCCGGTCGATCCCGTCTGATCACCCTCTTCTCCTTCACACGCCTGCATACTTCTGGAGTCGCTCATCGTTCAGCCCTTCGTAACTTGCCCGATCTCCACCCGTCTTTCGACCGCCGCACTGCGGGCTGGTGCATTTCAACACATGGTGGTGCCTGTCAGCCAATTTTCCTTCGAAGCGTTGCGGCCTTTTTAACAACTCACTGAATAGTCAGCGTTGTACGGTCCCGGCCGGAGGGCACAAAGCTTGCGCAACGAATCGGTAGAAACCGGAGCCTGCACGATGAACCAACCAACCACCCCGTCACCCACCCTTTACCAGGAGGCAGCCATGAGTGAATTCAAATCCGGGTTCTTTGTCGGAGGAGAGAATTGCAACGGACGCGTGCTGATTGTGGACGATGAGCCGGATATCCGCAAAGTGGTCCGCATGACTTTGCAGAAAGCGGGATACGAAGTCCTTGAAGCGGAAAACGGCGAAAAGGCCATCGAGACGATCAACAGCGGAGAGAACCGCTTACTGCTCGACATCATGATCTGCGACATCCGGATGCCGAAGGTCAACGGCATCGAAGCCATCGCCTACTTCCGCCAGAACTATCCGCGGGTGCCGCTGATCGTCCTCACGGGCTTCCCGGATACCGACATGGCCACCTCGCTGTTGCGGCAGGGCGTGGTGGACTATCTGGTGAAACCTGTCGAAGGAGAGAAGCTCCGGGCCGCCGTCGCCCGTGCGATGGAACAACGGGAGCTGGCTCCGTTGTGATCAAGGTTTCTGAAACCGGGCCGGAGAACGACCGCGCGGGGAGGAGTGTGTCGTGCCCCTCCCCGCCTGCCCCGGGTACGCCAATGACCGACCGGAAGGGAGTCATGCTGATCGAATCCACCGCCCCGACAAAAGTGGCGATCCTCGGAGCCGGACGAGGAGGCACCGCGCTTCTTGATCTGCTCCACCAGATTCGCACGATCGAAGTCGTCGGCATTGCCGACCGCGATCCCCGCGCACCGGGCCTGCAACGCGCCCGGGAGCTGCATATTCCCGTGCTGCCGCACACCGCCGATGTGATCGCCCATCAAGGCGTGCAGCTCATTATGGATGTCACCGGCGATCCGGGTATGGAACAGACCCTTCGGGATCGCGTCAGCCCGAACGTCGAAGTCCTGAGCGGTCCGGCGTCCCGCATTCTCTGGGAACTGGTGCAGCACGAAGCCCGCCTGCAAGCGGAACTGCTGCACGCCGAAAAGCTGGCGGGGATCGGCTCGTTCGCCGCCGGCATCGCCCACGACATCAACAACCCGCTGCAGTTGATCCTCGGGCTCGCGGAAAATCTGACGGACGAGCGGAATCTGGATACCGTTCATGAGCAGGCCAGGGAAATCGTCGAAGCCGTCAAGCGCACGACCACAATCTGCCGCGACCTGACTTCCTATTCGCGCCGCGCGTCGTCGTATCACGACAGTCTGATCGATGTGAACGCCAGGCTTGAAGACGCACTCAAGATCGCCCGCTACGCCGTCGCCTTTCATGATGTCACGGTCAAGAAGGTCTATGCTTCCGGCGTGCGCGTGACGGGAAATCCGGACGAACTCCTGCACGTCTTCGTCAACTTGATCACCAATGCCGTGCAGGCGATGGAACGCGGCGGGACACTGACCGTCAGTTCCGCAATGACCCCGGAAGGCGCGCAGATCCGCGTATCGGATACCGGCTCGGGGATTCCGCCCGAGCTCCTGGAACAGATCTTTGAGCCCTTCTTCACCACCAAACCGCCCGGCAAAGGCACCGGGCTGGGTCTCTATAATATCAAGCATGTCGTGCATCAGATGCACGGTTCCATCGCAGTCCAGAGCCAACCCGGAATCGGCAGCACCTTTACCGTGACCTTTCCCCCGGTTCTTCCGGACTGAGATGAGAAAGCCCTTATGAACGCGCCGAACACAGCGCCTCCGCCGCCCTCCCGCTGGGGCCTCAAAGCGAAGCTGATCCTCTCCATGCTCCTGGTGGGTGTGGTGCCGCTCATGATGGGGCTCGGCATGGCCTTCTGGCGGGGATCGGAGGAGATCCGCGACGTCAGCGGGGAAAGTTTCAAGGCGCTGGCGACCGAAGCGGCGCGCAAGATCGACCTTGTCATGGCCGAAGAAGTGGCTCGCACCGCACACATCGCCAACGACCCCACCATCGTTCGGGAACTGGAACACCGTCGGGACGGCGGCTCCAGCTTGCCTCCCGCGCTGCAGGCCCTGCCGGACGCAGAGAAAACCGCGCATTGGGCGATACGCGACCCGGCCATGATCAAAGCCATCACGGAGAATCAGCTGGCCGCGCTCCTGCGTGAGTATTATGCCGGCGCCCACAGCGAACCGGATCATCTGCTGCCGCAGGTCATGCGATCGGCCACGAAAATGCTGTTCCTCACCGACGCCCAGGGCACACTGGTCGCCGCAATGACCACCCAGCCGGACTATCGCCACGGCGAGACCGACTGGTGGCGGGGTGCCTTTAATAACGGCGCGGGAAAACTCTATATCGAAGACGTCCATTTCGATACCCGCGCCAACACCTACGCCTTCACCATTTCCATCCCCGTCATGGACCGCCTCCGCTACGAAACCATCGGCGTCCTCCACCGCGTGATCGATGCGAAAGAGTTCTTCTCGCCCTCCACTCACGTCATCCGGTTCGGAAAAACCGGACATGTGATGCTGATCGACAGCCGGGGCATTGTCATGAGCTGCCCCATACTGCCGACCGGCCTGTCCATTTCCGATAAGAGCCTGATCCCGCTCATTACACCCATGGCTCCAGGATGGGTCCATGCGCCCAGCGACGGACATGGCGGAAACAGCCGCTCCATCATCGGTTTTGCACCGCTGCCAGAAACCAGCCGCGCCACCAACGGCACGCTCGAAAAGGGAAGCTGGCATACCTTCGTATGGCAGTCGTCCGACGAGCTGTTCGCCCCCATCGGCCACCTCTTTACCTGGATGACCCTCTTCGGCGGTGTCGGCATCGTGCTGCTCGTGTCACTCGGCTACGTCGCGGCCAGCCGGATCGTCACACCGGTGCGGCAGCTCCAGCAAGCCGCCCGCTCGATCGGACGCGGGGAACTCCGCGTGCCCATCGACATCCATACCGGTGACGAACTCCAGGATCTCGCCGACGAATTCACCAGGATGAATGCACAGCTCGAGGCCGCATTCACCGGACTCGCCGACCAGGTCACCCTCAAAACACAGGAGGTCGAGCACCTGCAACAATCGACCGATCAGTTGCTTGATGCCGTCCCCACTCCGATCTTCCTTATCGGAGCCGACGAAATGGTGCGTTACATCAATCAGGCCGGTCAGGAATCGTTCAACCTTCGGTATGATCCGGCCGCGCCGGTCCCGCTGTTCAGCCTCTTGCCAGTCGACTCTGCGATTGAAACGCAATTGCGAAACGAGTTCTCCCACAGCCGCTTCGACGCCACCGCACAGACTGAGCAGGAGCCGGTCGCCACACCGCGGGATCCCCTGGCTCCGGCTGCGGGAACACCCAGGGCTCCGACTCGTTCAGAACTCCGAATCGGCGCGCGCCTGTACCACTACCAATGGTTCCGCCTCCCGGGCAAGCCGGGCGAGGAGTTCCGCATCGGGCTGATTCTGCGCGATACGACCGATGAAAGCCGTCTCCAGGATCAGCTGATTCAAGCCGAGAAGCGGGGAAGCCTCGGTGTGCTCACGGCGGGCATCGGACACGAATTGAACAATCCCTTGTTCGGCATCGTAGGGTTGGGCGAAGCGATCCAGGAAGAAACCGACCTGAGTCAGGCGAAAGCCCACGCCCGGGACATTGTCGCCCAGGGGCACCGCATGGCGGGGATCATCCGGGACTTTACGGGCGTCACGGCGAGAGATCCCGTCGATCAACAATGCATCGTCATCGTCGAGCACGAATTGGACCACGCACTTGCAACGACGCGCACCGCGACGGACATGACCGGCATCTTCGTGCACAAAGAATACGCCGGAAACACCCGCGTCCGCGCACTACCCGACCAGCTTCGGCAGGCGTTCGCAAATCTTCTGACGAATGCCGTGCAAGCGATGAAAAGCACGGGAACGTTGCGCTTGTCCACCGCCGTAACGGAAGGGGGCGCCGTCATCCGGCTGTCGGATTCCGGTGCCGGCATTTCTTCTCAGCATCTGTCGAAGATCTTCGATCCGTTTTTTACGACCAAGGGTCAGGGAGAAGGATCGGGGCTAGGGCTGACCGTTGCCCGGCGGATCATACGAAAATTCGGCGGCGATATCAGGATCGAAAGCGTGGAAGGCAGCGGGACGACCTGCATCGTCACGCTCCCGGTATTGCCTCCCGCACCACAGGAGGGCTCATGGAGCGCATCCGCACCGCAGTCGCAACCGCAGCCATCGCACTCGTCGTGAGCGTGCTCGTGAACGGCGGTCCGTCCCTGTGGGCGAAAGACAGCCCCGCGTCCACGGGAATAGCTCCGGAAAAGGTCGCCGACTACGTGCATGCCATCCTGCAAGCCGACCGCACGATCTACACGACGCAGATCGTGATGCGCATGCATGACAAGAACATCGTGCAGGCGACGGAACATTGGGAACAGGACAATGCCCTCCCGCTCCCCGCCCAGTTTCTGCAGCAGTCCGGGCGGCTCGTCGCCGAGAGCGGACGCGGCATTCGCTATCGTCTCATCAGCTTAGCACCCATCTATCAACGCAACGCCCCGGCCACGGACTTTGAGCGGAACGCGCTGGAAGCGCTTACCCGCCAGCCGGACCGGCCGATCACCGGAACGGTCACCAGCGGGAAGAAGCAATATTTCCAGGCCATCTACCCCGATCGCGCCGTGTCGGGCGCCTGCATCAGTTGCCACAACAGTCATCCGTTAAGCCCCAAGCGGGACTTCAAAATGAACGATGTGATGGGAGGGATCGCGATCACGATCCCGCTGGAGTAACGGCAACGAGCAAAGGGAATCAGGCAGCCGGCGGAACGGAGGGAGACTGATAGTACTCTTCACGGTAGATTTGAACGGCGGTCATGAAGAGGCTGACGAGAATAGGACCGACGAAGAGGCCGAGGAGGCCATACAGCGCCAGCCCTCCGAGCACCGACAGCACCAGAAGCAGGACAGGAATCTCCACTTCTTTGCCGATGAGCCACGGACGAAGAAACTGGTCCACCGTCGACACCACGCCGACTCCCCATCCCAACATGGCCAACGCTTTGCCCATTGAACCGATCCAGAACAGATACAGCGCAACCGGCCCCCAGATCAGGGCCGTCCCGCCGAAAGGAATCGGGGCCAGCACGATCGTCAGCGCCGTAAGCACCATCGGAAACGGCACACTCAAGACAAGATAGGCGAGCCCCGCCAATATCCCTTGGACGAGGGCTGTCACCAACATGCCCTTCACAACAGCCCGCACCGTTTGATCGAGACGCGACAGAATTTTTTCCTTGTGCGACTCCTCCATGGGAATCAGTTCATACAACGACGTCAACCAGCGCTCGCCGTCTTTGAAGAGAAAGAACAGGACGAGCAGCATGATGAAGAAATTGCTCATGAGCACGACGATATTTTTCAGCAAGTCGCCCATCTGGCTGACGAAGAACTGGCTGAGCCACTTCGCCCCGGCCATGACGGAATTCTCCATCGTCGAGGCTTCGCCTCCGTCCCCGGAAACAAGCGACCGCAACCAGTCACCGACAAACGGCACCATTGCAAGACGCTCGGGCAGCTGTTGCAAGCCCCCCGACGCCACCCACTCGCGAATCGCCACCTCTGCGGCACTCGCCTCCCGTACCAGTACCGCACTCATGAGCACGACCGGCACCACGACGACCGCCAGCACACCGAATGTGAGACACCCTGCCGACAAGGACTCCCGCCCGCCGACCGCCTGTGAAAGGCGACGATGCAGGGGAAACGCCCAATGCGCCAGCAAGGCCGCCCAGAGGGCCGGAAAGAGAAACGGCTGCAGAATGAGTCCGATTTGATAGAGCAGCAGCGCCAGAAGGGCGAAGAACACGACGGTAAACAGTTGCGGTCGAGTCATAGGTGATCAGGAAACCGGTGCACAGCCGATACGGTGATAGCAGATCCGCCGGGGGTTGTCACGGAAGTACAGGGGAGCTGAGACAACTGGAAAGAAGACAGAGCCGTACGCTGCCAGACCCCGCGTGATGCCCGCGTCATCAGGCGGCTGACGGAGCCTTGGACACCTCCCGTCACAGGTCGGGCTTTTTTCCCAGCACCGCGACGGAGCGATTCCGGTTTCCATTCATGTCACGGACGGCGCCCGGCAGCCTGGGCACATCCTCCGGCCAGGTCGTGACGCCCATATCGCTGACGCCCTGAAACTTCGCGCCTTCTTCCATGGAAAACAACGGCGCATGCACTTCGCCCATAATGACGCCGGTCTTGAGCAGTTGAACCCGGTCGCTGGCGGTAATCGTCGCCTTGATCCGCCCGCTACTGATCAACACCCCGGCCGTAATGGTTCCCTTCACCACCCCGTCCTCGCCGACGATGACCTGGCCCTTGGTAAAAATGTCTCCTTCCAGGCGGCCGTCGATACGGACAGTCCCCTCGACGCGAATCTCGCCCTTCAGTTCCACCCCTTTGGCCAGCAACGTGATATTGCCGTCGTCCATATACCCGCTCTTTTTCATAGCCGCTCCCGGTTGCGCGAACATTCGCAGTTCAGGATACCTCAGCGGGATATCGGCACCTAGCAGTTTGTCAAAATAGGCAGACGCGCGCAGCGGCAGGGTTTCGTCAGCGGCCGTCAGAACAATCCGAAGGTCTGTTTCACCCGTTCCCAGAATCCTCCGCCGTGAATCTCGCAATACACGCTCGGCTCGGTCCCCTCCAGAAACACCTCCGTCACCCGCTCCGGACATTGCGCCGTCGCCAATTGCCCGGTACGCGGATCGATCGCCCGCGAGACGATCCCGCTGGGCACGGAAAAATCCGGAGAATCGGCGGGGATGAGCCGGCGGGCGACGTCCACCCAGATCGGCAACGCAGCCTGAGAGCCGGTCAGGCGAATCGCCCGTTCGTCGTCAAACCCCACCCAGACACCGATCACCAGCTCCGGTGTGTAGCCGACGAACCAGGCATCGCGGTAGCCGTCCGTCGTACCCGTCTTCCCGGCAACGGGACCGCGCAGCCCCCACACTCTGGCTTTCGATCCGGTTCCCCGATCCAGCACCCCTTTCAACAGAGACGTCGCCAGATAGGCCCCTTGCGCCGACACGGCCTGATGCCGGTCGAGCAGGGGACTCCAGAGAGTTTCTCCGGAATCGCGGACCAGATTGGTCAGCGCAACGGGTTTCACTACCACACCGCCATTCGCCAGCCCGCCATAGGCCGCCGTGATTTCCAGGAGCGACACCGACGCGCTCCCGAGGGCGATGGAGAGATTGTCGGGAAGCGCCCCTTGAATACCGAACCCCCGTAAGAGGCGGTTGATCGATCCGATTCCGAGCCGGTGCGCCGTTCGCACGGCGGGCACATTCAACGACTGTTCGAGCGCCGCCCGGACGGTCACCTGCCCGCGAAACTGGCGATCGTAGTTCTGCGGCGACCAGGGGCCGGTCCCCGATTCGAAACTGACCGGTTCGTCCGCCAGCATCGTGGCGGGTGTGACGCCGGTGCTGCCTTCCGAGCGGGCCGCTTCAAACGCCGCGAGATACACGAACGGCTTGAACAGCGACCCGGCCTGTCGATGGGCCTGCGCCGCCCGATTGAATTGACTCACACGATACTCCCGCCCTCCCACCATCGCGCGGAGCTGGCCCGTTTGGGCTTCAAGCACCACGACGGCGCCTTGCAACGGCGACTCTCCTTCGCGCAACGCGGGATACTGCTGCTCCAGCTTGGCGAGCCCTTTGTGCAACGCCTCCGTCGCGAGCTGCTGCATGAACGGATCGAGCGTCGAATAGATCCGGGCGCCCTCGGGAATGCCCAGACCTGTTCCGGCTTCGACCTGCCGCAACAGATAGTCGACGAAGTAGGGCGCGTCCGTGACCACATCTTCCGGCAACGACACGCGTACCGGCCGGTTCACCGCCTCCGTCCAGGCAGCTTCGGTCAACAGGCCTTCGTCGCGCAGCCGGCGCAGCACCACATTCCGTCGAAGCGTGGCGTGCTCCAGATTTTTCGTCGGCGAATACGTATTCGGCCCCTTGATCAGGCCCGCCACCAGGGCGATCTCTTCGATCGACAGCGCCTCGAGCGGTTTTGCGAAATACCGGTGCGCCGCTTCCCCGATGCCGTAGATCGACACCGAGCCGGCCTGCCCCAGATAGATTTCATTGAGATAGCTTTCGAGGATTTCTTCCTTGCGGTATTTCCACTCCATCACGAACGCCGCGACCACCTCGCGCAACTTCCGATCCATCGTCCGTTGAGGAGAATAAAACAGATTCTTGGCCAACTGCTGCGTGATGGTGCTCCCGCCCTGCACAACGCCGCCGCGAATCAGATTGGCCCAGAGCGCCCGGCCGATCGCCACCGGATCGACTCCATAGTGCGAGAAGAACCGCCGATCTTCGACCGCCAGCACCGCCTTGATGACCGCCGGAGGAATCCGGCTGTACGGGACCCATTCCCGCACCTGCCGCGACCCGCCGCGCATTCCGCTCAGTAACGGCGGCTCCAGCGCCACGAAGGGAATCGTCTCCCGCTCCTGCACCGAGACCACGTTGGTAATGACGCCGTCCGTCAATTCCAGCTGTACCCGGCGAGGCGGCTGATGGCTCTCTTCCTGCGCATGCAGGTACAGCTCGATCACGTCATTCGATGCGGCATAGTCGCCGGGACTCTGCACCGCCGGCACGGCGCGATAGCCCAACCGATGGAGCCGGTCGAACACCCCGGTCTCGACCACCGGCTCGCCGGGCTTCAGGAGATGCGGAGCGCCGTAGATCAGCAGCGGCGGATGGTCGTCGCTCTTGGGTAGAGCCAAGCTGGCCGAGAGCGCCCCGCCATAGATCACGAGCGCGATCGCCGCCGCTCCCAGTACGGCACAACAGGTGAAGATCGACCATCGGACCCACCGGCGGCCGAAGATCGCGATACGAACAGTCATAGGGCCAGCATACCCTGCCCTCGACCGGAGCGGAAGTGCACACGGTATGGGCAGAGGTCATCGAAGCAGGCTGGCGGCAGGGAAGAACGCGATTTATGAGAGGTCCCTTCCCCGGCAGGCCTGTCCCCCTCCGGATTGAAAGTACTCACGGTGCTCCAGAGGACTGCCTGATGTGGGGCGTCCGGGCACAGGGGTCATTCGGCATCGCGACGGACCGTCCCGGGCGAGAATGCCGGAAGGCACACCGCAATGTATTCCGCCCCCTCGGTACCGGGCGTGCTGTAGCGAACCCACTCGCCGCGGCGGGTGATGACAGCCTGACCGGCTTGCACATCATGGATCCCCTCCCGGGTCTCAACCCGCAACATTCCCCGCAACACGACGGTATACTCGTCAAATTCCGGAGTTTGCCCGGGTTCCTGCCAGCCGGACGGACTCTGCATCCGGGCGATGCTGACATCGGCCGTCTGCGAATTCACCCGCCCGATAAATTCATCGATCAGCTTCGGTTTGTTGCCGGCAGCCTGTATCCGCGTCGGCTGCTGAATCACCTGAACCATGGTGCCCCTCCCTTTCTTCGGCCAATCAGAGAAAATGACCGCAACGGCTTCGCGTCCCCCTCCTTCCGAGGTAACCCTTCCTGGTCTTACGGTTTCCAGCAATCCCGGTATCCTCTTCAACAAGACATGCGTGCGTCACCCCCAACCCAAGGAGATCGACGATGAGCTGTTCACGCTGCTGCGGATTGATGGTGAAAGACAATTTGATGGATTTTGACGGCACCTCAGGGCATACCTGGATGAGCGCCATGCGCTGTATGAACTGCGGCCATGTCCACGATCCCATCATGGAGCAGAATCGTCGCACCGCGCAAGCCAGGCGGCCGACGCCGGTGCTGGTCGCGGCCGGAGGCGAGGCCGACTATGAGGACGACGAAGTCCATCTGGGAGTCGAATCGATGGTGGCTGACGCCGCCTAACGTCAAACAAGGCACGTGGCACGGGAGGATTCTTGGCATCGATTCTGGTCATCGACGACGATGAGGCGCTGCGGCTCCTGCTGCGGGAGATGCTGCAGGCCGACGGCCACGCGGTCCGGGAGGCCGCCAACGGACGCGAGGGACTGGCGCTCTACCGGGCGCAGCCGGCCGATCTGGTCATCACGGATATCCTGATGCCGGAACAGGACGGGATGGAAGTGATTCTGGAACTCACCCGGGAATTTCTCGACGCCCGCGTCATCGCGATGACCGGCGCGTCGGGCGAGCAGAACTTCCTGAGCGTCGCCAAGCTCTTCGGAGCCCGGCATATTCTCGAAAAGCCGTTCGGCGCCGATCAGATCCGCCGCCTGGTCAACTACACGCTGGCCCACTAAATTTATCTTCGTTCTCTCGACTCGACACCTAGCAAGGGACGCCCTTCCCTTGATACACTGACCTGCGATAAATGTGTCTGCCAGGTAGAATCCTCTCCAGCCGACGCCTGACATCTTTACTCATCCGGATACAAATCGACGATCTATGCCACCTATTATGCTCCTGAGTTGTGAGTCCATCAGTAAGAGCTATGGCGTGAAGCCGCTCTTTTCCGATCTCTCCATCGGCCTGTCGGAGGGGGATCGCGTCGGGCTCATCGGCCCGAACGGTTCGGGGAAATCCACGCTGCTGAAGATTCTGGCCGGCATCGAAGACCCCGACGACGGCACCCGCTCGCTCCGCCGCCATGTCCGCCTGAGTTATGTGCCGCAGGAATCGACGTTTCCTCCCGACCTCACCGTGGAAGAGGTCCTGGCGCAGACCCTGCGCGAGGAGGGGCTGGACCCGCACGAAGAAAGCGGCCGCATCGCCCGCGCCTTGAGCCTGGGAGAATTTCCCGACTCCGAGCAATCCGTGCGCACGCTTTCCGGGGGCTGGAAGAAGCGCCTCGCCATCGCCCGCTCCCTCCTGATGGAGCCGGACGTCCTGATGATGGACGAACCGACGAACCATCTGGACGTCGAAGGCATTCTCTGGCTCGAACGGCTGTTGAAATCCGAAACCCGCGCCTACCTCGTGATCAGCCACGACCGCCGCTTTCTTGAATCGGTGGCGGAGCGGATGATCGAACTCAACCGGATTTATCCGCAGGGCCGGTTCGAAGCCGCCGGCCGCTACAGTGATTTTCTTGAGGCACGCGAGGCCAACCTCGAAGCCCAGGCAAATGAACATGCCACTCTGGCCAATAAAGTCCGCCGCGAAGTCGAATGGCTCCGCCGCGGCCCGAAAGCCAGGACCACCAAAGCCAAAGCGCGCATCGACGCCGCGGGCGCTCTGATCAACGACCTGGCGGACCGCGACAGCCGCCGTGAGCTGGCTCCGGCCGGAATCGACTTCACCGCCTCCGGACGCAAGTCCAAGCAATTGATCGTCGCGCAGCAACTCGGCAAATCGCTGGGATCCCGGCAGATCGTCAAGGATCTGGAACTCATTCTCGGTCCCGGCCAACGGCTCGGCCTGCTCGGTCCGAACGGCAGCGGCAAATCCACGTTGATGAAACTGCTGGCCGGCACATTGAAGCCCGATACCGGCACCGTCACCCGCGCCGACAAGCTCCGGATCGTCACCTTCGAGCAGCATCGTGAATCGCTGGACCAGCAGATGCCCCTCCGCCGGGCCCTCGCACCGGCGGGCGGCGATTCGGTGATCTATCAGGATCGCTCGATCCATCTCGTGTCCTGGGCCAAGCGGTTTCTCTTCCGGCCCGAACAACTCGATCTGCCCGTCTCCCGGCTCTCCGGCGGCGAACAGGCCCGGCTCCTGATCGCGCGGCTCATGCTGCAACCGGCCGATGTGCTCATGCTGGACGAGCCGACGAACGATCTGGATATCCCGACCCTCGACGTCCTGGAAGAAAACCTTCTGGAGTTTCCGGGGGCGCTGATCCTCGTGACCCACGACCGGTGGCTGCTCGATCGTGTCTCCACGATGATGCTGGCGCTGGACGGAAGAGGCAACGCCGAGTGGTTTGCCGATTTTGCCCAATGGGAAGCGGCCCAGGAGCGGGGGGCCTCCGGTTCATCAGGCCCCGTGCCTACCCGCGCCGCCAGCAACAACGGCCCCAAACCAAAACAGGCCCGCAAGGGGCTCTCTCACTCGGAGCAAAAGGAGTGGGACAAGATCGAAGGCTTGATCGTCAAAGCTGAAGCCGCCGTCGCCTCCTGCCAGGCAGCCACGGAAGATCCGGCGGTCATGTCGGACGCGGCCGCGCTACAAGCCCGCTACACGGCCTTAGCGGCGGCACAGACCGAAGTCGAGCGGCTCTATGCGCGCTGGACGGAGCTGGAAGAGAAACGCACGCAGGCGATGCAGCCCTCTTAGAACGGCCCCGCCGCCTGTTTCTCTGTCGTGACCGGCAGAACCTGCGGCGCCAGGGATCCCGCGACCATCCCGCTTGCCGCCACCAACAACCCTACCAATTGTGGCGGCCACACGGCATCGGGGGGACTGATCAATTCACACCCCAACCAGCTCACAAGCCCGCCTGCAATCGCGACGATCGCGCCCTGCGACGTCGACTTCGGCCAGAAGAGTCCGGCCAGCAGCGGGACGAATGCGACCACGAGCGTAACCTTATAAGTACTCACCACCAGCTTATAGATGCTGGCATCCGACCAGAGGGCAATGGCCAGCACCACTGCGGCAAAGGACACCAGCACGACCCGCATCAACCGCAGCAACTCCGCATCGTTCAAGCGGGCGATCATCGGCTTCAACACATTTTCACTGAGCGCCACGGACGGGGCCAGCAGCGTCGCGCTGGAGCAACTCATCACCGCCGACAGCACGGCTCCGAAAAAGACGATCTGCGCGAGCAGCGGTGTACGTTCCAGAATCAGCGTCGGCAAGACCAGCTGCGAATCGGTTTCCAGCAGCGCCAGAAACCGCTCGGGATCCACGAGCGTGGCGGCATAGGCGAGAAACATCGGAATAAAACAGAAGGCAAAATACAACGTGCCGCCCAGAAGCGATCCGCGCACGGCCGTCGCTTCGTTCTTCGCCGATGTGATCCGCTGGAAGACATCCTGTTGCGGAATCGACCCGAACATCATCGTCACCCAGGCCCCGAGGAACGGAATCCAGGCGTTGAGGCTCGGCGGCGGAAAGAAATCCAGCTTCCCGGCGGCAGCCGCATGCGCGATGACCGTCTCGACACCCCCCGCCAGTCCGCTGACAAGCGAGCCGATATACAAGAGCCCGCCCATGATGACCGTGATTTGGACAAAATCCAGAATGGCTACTGAAAACATGCCGCCGAACGTCGTATAGGTCAGGACGATCAACGCGCCCGCGATCATGCCCAGCGACTGGCTGATGCCCCCTGCCGTCACTACGTTCAGAACCAGCCCCAGGACTTTGAACTGGGCGGCGACCCAACCCAGGTAGGACGCGACGACCGCCAGTGTGCAGAGCACTTCGACCGTGCGGTTGTAGCGAAGACGGTAGAAGTCTCCGACGGTCAGGAGATTCATGCGGTAGAACCGCGGGGCGAAGAACAGACCGGCGAGAATCAAACAGAGGCTGGAGCCGAAGGGATCGGCCACCACTCCCCGAAGCCCCTCTTTCACAAAGGTCGCGGAAATGCCGAGCACAGCTTCGGCGCCGAACCACGTCGCGAACACCGTCGCGGTGACCACCGGCAGCGGCAGACTTCGTCCGGCCACCGCGAAATCTTTTGTATTCTGCACACGCGTGGCCGCGTAGAGACCGATCCCGACGGAACAGAGCAGATAGAGCGCGACAAATCCGAACAACATCCGCGCAGGATAAAATGATCGCCCGCGGCAATCAATCGTTAATGACGGTGCACTGAGGCATCGCCGGGACCCAGTCGAAGAGCCGGAGGCTACCCGAGAGCACCCGTGACCTGCCGGCATCCCACGAGAAACAGATCACCCTGGGATTCGACGCGTAACGGACGCGTCCATCGTACCTGATACACCATCGTCGACCGCCGCCACCCGAGCGCGGCATTGTGGATGCCAATCAACTGATTGACCCGCGGCGCATCTCCCATCAGCAATAGAATTCCATGGGCGCTCCGGTTCAGCGTAAAGGCCTGCCCCTGTTGAATGGTCGCGGCACCACCTCCGCCTGACGCGCAGAGTTCATAGGCACAGCCGTGCCGGTCCTCGATCCTGGCTTCTCCCCGACGATTGTGTGGCGCCGCCGAGTGACCTGGCTCTTCAGTCATCTGCCTGCCTAGAGAACGAATCGTCATCACCCCGCCCCCTTATCCTGTGTGGGATATCCATTCGCGGTAGTATGCTAGAGCAAGGGGCATACCGCTGTCGGACAGCCATCACGCCCTATTTTTTCCCTGTAAAGTCACGATTCCTGAGCCTTCTCCAGGTAAGACGATCAGAGACAACGAAGGTAAACCACACCATGGCACCCGGGGATAACTACGTATCCTGTTCATTTCACAGACTCATTTAATCTGTAGTGATTCGCCTACATCTAGAAAGCCGCCTTATTTAGTAACACCTCCGCGTTCAGCAGCCCGCGCCATCACGGCACACAGGCACTTTCGCCGCCGCGCCGGGCTGTGCGACAATCCCGCCATTCATTTCCGTCATTGCACCGGAAGGAGCCCTCGGACCATGAGCCTTACCCGTCTCGTTGCCAGCACCCGGTTCCGGGCCGGCACCCTTCTGTTCTTTCTGGGTTCACTTCTTACAACCGGCTTCCCCGACAGCGCTCCGGCCCACAAGGAATTGCTGACCACCGAAGAAAAAGAGCTGTTGCACAAGGCCGAGCACATCCACATTGAGACGTTGGCCCTGAGCAGCCACGGCCCCGTCGATGCCACGGACTTGACCAAGGCGGTCGCGGCGCGGCTCCAACGGCTCGGCTACCGCATCGCCGCCGACGGCACGCAACCCCATGAGGTAACCGTCAAGGTGAAGTGTGAAGAATTGAAAACCTGGGAGGGCACGGGACGATCCGGCGGCGATGCCGATCTGGTCGGCGCCGCCTCGCGACTCTGGAAAGGGCCGGCATGCCAACTCTCCTATCGCTTCGGCGCCCGCTGGGCCGACTGGCGGCACGAGGTCCGTGCGCCGTTCAGCAATCCCCAGGATGCGGCGCGCCAAGCGGGGCACACCGACGCCGGCGCCTATGCGCTGGCGGCGCTCACCCAACAGTTGCAGACCGACCCCTTCCCGTTTTTACTCGCTGCCGATTGGGGACAGTCCGCCCGGCTGATCAACGCCCTGAATGAGCCCGGAGCGACAGCGGCGCAACAACAGACCGTGATCGGCCTCCTGGGTCAGATGCTCGCCGTGGACGCCATTCCCCGATTGACGGCTGCCTTGAAGGATCCCGACCCGGGAGTCGCCCATGCCGCCGCCATGGCGCTGGGGACCATCGGCCATGAAGACGGTATTCCCGCACTGCTCGCCCTCTTCAAAACGGGCACGCCCGACCAACATCGTGCCGCCGCAGTCGGCCTGGGCCGCCTCGCCCCGTTACATCCGAACAGCGAGATCGTTCCGGCCTTCATCGCCGCGCTTCCCGGTGAATCCGTCCCGAATCAGATCCTTCTTGTCAGAGCCCTGGGCAAGACGACCGACCGTCAGGTTCTTCGACCGCTCAAAACCCTGCACCGGTCTGTCTTGAAACAGGCACGGTCCGACAGCAGTCCTGAACTCAAAGAACTTCTGGCAACTCTCGGGATCGCCCTCGACGGCTTCGACGGTGTGCACACGGAAGAATAGGGCCGGATCCTCAGTCCTGTCAGCACTCGTCCTGCTCGATTGCCTCGAAGAGACTGTTGACGGGAGTCACCACCGACTTGGGATAGAACACCCATTTGACGAGATGCCGCGTGAGATAGCCGGGATGTCCCTTGGCCCCCAGCGACATGGCGCGACGATTCCACTCAGCGATACGTTCGGGACTTGCCGCAGGGAGCGACAGAAACCATGCGGCCAGAGCCTCGTTACCCCCTGCCCGGCGAACCGCGGCGAGAAAGTGAGGCCGCGTGAGGCCGAAGTGCCGGAGAAACGCGCCGTCGATACCGAGCCGGCTGCCGAACGCCACCCGATAGGTCAACGGCAGTTGCCGCGCGAGAAACAGCCTCGCCTTATCTGCAAACCGCGGGAGCCAGACGCAGCCGGCCAGTTGGTCGTGAGAACGATGAAGATGCACGCGTGCCACTACGATACCGTCCTTTTTCTCGTGCGTGCGAAACAGTCGACCAGATGATCGTTCACCATACCGATCGCCTGCATATAGGCATAGACGATCGTGCTCCCGACAAACCGGAACCCGCGCTTCTTCAGATCTTTTGACAAGGTATCGCTCACCGGATTCGTGGCGGGAACATCCGTCATCCGTTTCCAACGATGTTCGATTGGCTCGCCCCCGACGAACGACCAGACATACGCATCGAACGAGCCGAATTCTTTCTGCACCGCCAGAAACGCCTGCGCATTGGTGACCGCCGCGTCGATTTTGAGGCGGTTGCGGATGATGCCGGGATTCTTCAGCAATGCCGCCTTGGTCGCGGCCGTAAAACGCGCCACCTTCTTGGGGTCGAATCCCGCAAAGGCTTCACGATAGCCGGCGCGCTTTCTGAGGACGGTGTCCCATGTCAGCCCCGCCTGCGCGCCTTCGAGCAGGAGCATCTCAAAGTGTTTCCGGTCGCGATGCACCGGTTTGCCCCACTCCCGGTCGTGATAGCGGATCATGTGCGGCTTCTCGCCCGCCCAGCTGCAGCGCGTCACGTCTTTCATCTCAACACTCCTGTTCTGAAAGTCTCCGTCAACGACCCCGTCCGGAAGCCGTTCGGTCAACCGCGATCCACCATTTCGGCTTCATCCGGCCGAAGTCTCTGCGGACATGACGGCGGAGCGCCCGCTTGGAATCCAGGACCACCGGGCCGTCGGGGCTCCGCCAGAACACGACCCAATGCCAGCACGCACGGCCTTTTTGACGATGCCACTTGATCGCAAGCAACGCAACCTCCGGCAACGCTGTCCAGGAGACAAACGGGGTTTCTCCGCTTGCCGCGCACAATCGAAAATGTGCCAGGAGATCGCGTACCAGCTGCGTCTCTGACCAAAGCCGTGGATCGTCGGCAAATATTCCCAGCCGGTTGGCCGCTCGTGTAGCCTGCGCATAGCTCACTCCCGCCAAGGTCGCCACGCTGGCAATACCGCAGCCGGTCCGTTCGCCTTGCACCACCGGCTTCACAGCAACTCCAGCTTCAGCTTCCGGCCTCCGGAAATGCTGAATCCCTCGCGCTGATAGAACACCAGCGTCCGGTCGAACTCCGGCAAGGGCGGAGTCGTGACTTCCAGCCGCCGCCATCCTCGCGATTGTCCCAGCCGCCGGGCCTGCGCCAGCAACGCCGCGCCCACTCCCTTCGAGCGATGGGCCGGCCGAACATAGAATTCCGGAATCGTCCCGTACACGCCCTCGGTATAGAGCGCGTAGCTCTGATAGAGGGCGAGAAATCCGATCGGCTCGCCGCCGTCACGAGCGACCAGCACCGAATAGAGTCCGTCCCGCAGCCAGGCCGCCGCTCGCGCTTCCGTGTCGGCCTGCTGAAAGTTGAAGACCCTGTCGTTGATCGCCGCCATAATCTCGCGGAGCAATTCCCCCACCAGTGCGGCGACGACAGCGGCATCCTCCGGTTGAGCCTGAGCAATCTGAATCGGCATCGTCAGCGGATAAACTCCTCAAACAGCACATAGCCTTCAGGCCAATCGCCGATCCCGCTGTCGGCATTGATATGCCCGACGTCGCCGACATCGACAAACCGGCTGCCCCAGGCCTTGGCACAACGGCGGGCGTGGGCGACGGATCCGAAGGAATCGTTCGCGCTCGCCACAACCAGCGTCGGAAAGGCCAGTCGTTGCATCGGCACCGGGGTGAATCCGGTGGCGGTGGCGGGAAAACTCGGGCTGGCCGGTTCGGGAACCGCGACAAGGAAGGCCCCCGCAACCGGCAGGCTCGACTGTCCGGCCCAATGGGCCACGAGCAAACAGGCGAGGCTGTGAGCAACCAGGACGGGAGGGGCCGCGCAACGCCGCACTGCCGCATCCAGCTCGCGCACCCAGTCCTCGCAACGCGGCGCATCCCATCGGCCAAGGTTCACCCGCCGCCATGCGGGGAAACGCGATTCCCACAATGTCTGCCAATGACCAGGCCCGGAATCGCCGAATCCCGGCAGAACCAACACGGGAATATCCATCACCACCTGCACACCCTGCTCACTCGGCTTTCTTCCGCCCGGTAACTGCCGCCGTTGCATAATAGACGGCCCGGCTCCGCGGATCTTCGGCCATTCGACCATAGCATTGCAGATCCGCTTCGGTGACGATTCCGGTCGCCAGATACTTTTCCCGCAACTGCTGCGCAGACATCGCCATCATCTTCGCCAACCCCGAACCGCCGGCGGAAACCGGAGCCTCATACTCCATGGCCAACTCGCAGAGTGCCCGCATCTGCAAAAATGGCAACAGCTTGAGTCCGAGCGCGTCGTCCATGCCGCGGCTTTCGTACATGCGATGAATCGCCTGATTGATGTGCTGCATCGCCGCCAGCTGCGCCGCCTCTCCGGCGATGCCCCGCGACACAGAGAAGTCCGGCTCTTCCAGGACGATCCATCCGCCCGGCTTGAGCGCAGCCAGCATCCTGGAAAGGGCGACCTCATAATCAGGCAGATGAATGAGCACGTACCGCGCATGGACAAGATCGAATGAACCCTGCGGCAGCGACGCGGTTCGAATGTCCCCCTGATGAATCTTGATATGTTCCGGACAGCGGTCAGGAAGAAACTTCGTCGTGAGATCGAGCGCGACGACATGTCCCGAAGGCCCGACCGTCTCACCCATCCACTGCATCAACGACCCGGCGCCCGGTCCCACTTCCAGACATCGCCATCCGGCCGTCAGGCCGGTGGCATACAAGCGGCGGCGGCCGGCCGGATCGAACTCCGCTTCGATCGCCTGCAATCGCGCGAGCTCCAGGCGATCGTCGGCCGCGGTAAAGACATAGTCAGGTTGGGTCATATTTCATCCCCGGCGCTTACGGCGCACCGCCGGCGCGGCACGTTACTCCAGCTTCTTGAAACAGTCGGCCCCCGCCACCGCCCGCAACCGTCGACAACTCATCACCCGCGTCGAACCCGTGACATCGTTCTTGATCACGACTACATAGGACTCGCCGCCGGCACAAGCCACATTCCAGAAGACATTCCCTTTGGCGTCCTCGCCCTGGAAAAAGGTGCGCGCCACGATCCGGCACCGATGTCCCCCGCTTTCGACGAAAACCGCCAGCGCCTGGCTTCGTTCCAGTTCAGGCATCGCCGCAAGGCGATCCTGCGCCGGATTCGCCCGGGCCGGCGAGGCGCCGAGGCCGACGACGGCCAGGAGCAGGAGGCTGCGGGACAGGGACAAGCACCTTCGCTGCAGCCGGTTCTTGTCGATCGATTTCAACTGCGCCATGACCGATTGCGCATATCCACCAGTCCTACATTGCGATTACTGATTGTTTCACACACTGAATGATCTGTAGTCAATTGACTTCAGGCGACAACTGCCCAATTTCTTTACGATCTCACCGGAACCATAACCCTCACTCCCTACATCCGCAATTGCGCGCAGCATGCAGCGACTCTCACATTCTGCCAAAACACACGCATTTCGGTGAAACTACGCACATCACACAGATGGCACATGCCTTGCTCCTTACCGGAAGGAGATTAGTCCTCTGAGTATCGCCTTACTCGTCACGGACGGGCGATCGAGAGACCACTCTACATCAGAGCCGCGCGGCAGCAACCCCGGGTGTCATCCCTGTGGCTTCGTGCGCCTGAAATCGAAGAGGGCAGCGCGTATCGCGCCGCCACATTGTGAACCACTAACGGGAGCCGCCGATGAACTGGATAAAAATTCTTGCCGTGGGACTGGTGCTGGCGGACAGCGCCGCCTGGGGAGCGACCTTAACCTGGAATCCCAATACCGATATCGATCTGGCCGGATACCGTGTCTATCAATGCACTCGGCTCCCCTGCAGCCGGACAAGCGGCACTGCCGTCGCCACCCTCGGCACAGTGACCAGTTTCAATATCGGAACACCCTCGGCTGTGCGGTACTACGTCGTCACGGCCTATGACTCGTCCAACAATGAATCGGGTGAAAGCAGCGTCGCAACCTATACTCCTGCAGCCGCTCCTCCCCCGACGACGCCGCCTCCCGCAGCGCCGCCCGTGCCCACCGGCTTGCAACTCCTCACGGTGCGATAGCCCGGCACCGGCGGACGGGCGTGAAGGAATATCGGCGTCGTAAATGAGATCGCCGCAGCGGCTCGGCGCTCACGCTACCCCATATCGCGGAGGGTATGGTCGGGATTGCGGTCGCGCGCGATGGTCTTCATGACCTGATCTCCGAAGAGCACGACGATCCGCCCGCGCTGATCCTTCACCACCATGGACGCCGACGGCGCCTTGAACGTGGTTGGGTCTCCGCCCAGCCAGGCGCTGCATGAAAACGGCAGTGCATCCAGGATCGTTTCCACGCGATACTCGTGGCGCAGCCGGTATTGCAACACATCGAATTGCAGCCGGCCCACGGCCGCGACCAGGGAGTCCTGATCGTTGAGGCTCCGCATGATCTGGACCGTGCCTTCCTGCGCCATCTGCTCCATCCCTTTGTCGAACGCTTTTCGCTTCCCGACATCGGACGGACGAAGACGCGCAAAGATTTCCGGCTGGAACTGCGGCAAGGGCTTGAAATTGAATCCGCCGGTCACCGAAATCGTATCCCCGATGGCGAAGAGTCCGGGATTGATGATCCCGATGATGTCGCCGGGATAGGCCTCTTCCACCGTGCTCCGCTCCTGCGCGACCAGACTGTGCGGCCGCGAGAGGCGGACCTCCCGGTTCAGCCGGTGATGTGTCACCATCATGTCCCGTTCGAATCGCCCTGAACAGACTCGCAGAAACGCGGTGCTGTCCCGATGCTTGGGATTCATATTGGCCTGCAGCTTGAACACATAGGCGCTGAACGGAGTCTCGACCGGATCGATGGTGCATTCGCTTCCGTCGTCGCGGTCGGCCGGGCGGGCACTGGGGCAGGGCGCGAGCGTCACAAAGGCGTCGAGAAAACTCTCGATCCCGAAGTTCGTCAGCGCCGACGCGAAAAAGACCGGCGTGACGTCGCCGTTGAGAAACTGTTCGCGCGAAAACGGATTGCCGGCAATGTCGAGCAGTTCCAGGTCGTGTTGCACCGGCTCCATCACGTCCGGAGGGACACGGCCGCTGCGCTCAAGATCGGCCAGGACCATATTCGCCACATCGACCTTCGTTGCGCCGCCATGCGCCGTCTTGCTGAACAGCTGGACGCGATGATCGGCCCGCGTCACGATGCCGACGAAATCGCTCCCGGACCCGATCGGCCAGTTGACCGGACTCGCGTGAATATTGAGGGCTTGCTCCACTTCGGTCATCAGATCGAGCGGCGGGCGTCCGGGCAGGTCCATTTTATTGATCAACGTCAGGACGGGAATCCGCCGCAACCGGCAGACGTCGAACAACTTGCGCGTCTGCGTCTCCACACCCTTGGCCGCATCGATGACCATGATCGCGCTGTCGGCCGCCGTCAGCGTCCGATAGGTGTCTTCGGAAAAATCCTGGTGCCCCGGCGTATCGAGCAGATTGATAATCGCATCCTTGTACGGGAACTGCATGGCCGAGGCGGTGATGGAAATCCCGCGCTCCTGCTCCATGCCCATCCAATCGGAGGCGGCCGTCTTGCCGCCTTTGCGGCCGCGGACCATGCCGGCGGTCCGGATGAGCCCCGAGTACAGCAGCAGCTTCTCCGTGAGCGTAGTCTTGCCCGCATCCGGATGGCTGATGATCGCAAAAGTGCGGCGGCGAGCCGTTGCCGCAGCCAATTCTCCCTGACGTGTCTGGTCGATAGCCATAATGGGTGCGCAGCATACCACACCGCTGCCGACCGCCAACAGCGGGTGATGCGGAGAATCGTGACTCGCTCTCGCCGCACCGGCCCTGTATGATGCTCGCTATGGCCGGCTCCATCCTCCGCATCGCCTTCCTGCATCTGGCCCCGGTGCCCGGCGACCTCCCAGGCAATCGCCGGTTGATCGAGACCGCCGTCGCGCAGGCGGCACAAGCCGGCGCCGCCTGGATTCTCACGCCGGAGCTCGCCGTCTGCGGCTATAGTTTTGCCGGCCGGATCGGCACCGGCTGGATCTCGCCCCAGCCGGATGAGTGGACGGCGCTCATGAGCCGCCTCGCCTCCCGGCTGCAGATCACGCTCTTTCTCTCACAACCCGAGCAAGATCCGCGCACGCAGCTGCTGCACAATTCACTGTTCGTCATCACGCCGGAGGGGACCGTCGCCGGCGCCCACCGGAAGATCAACGCGTTACGCACAGGGTCGGAAGCCTGGTCGACACCCGGCACGGAGGCCGCGCCCGTCGCCGTGAGGCCGCTCGATCGCGTAGGGCTCCTCATCTGCGCCGACGCCTATTCTCCGGGTATTGCCGACAGCCTGCGGCGGCAAGGAGCGCGCCTGCTGGTATCCGCCGCCGCCTGGGCTCCTGGATTTCACGGCCCTGACGGCGAATGGGAGCGGTGCACCCGCGACACGGGTCTGCCGTTGCTCGTCTGCAACCGAACCGGGCCGGATCTCACAATGGATTTCACGAAGGCGGAAAGTGTGGTAGCAAAAGACGGACTGCGCCGGCTGTCGATGAGCGCGGCCGGCTCAACGATCTTTCTGATTGACTGGAATCTGCTCACGCAGGATCTGGCGGCGCCGTCGTATCAGCGGATTGCGCTGTAAGGCCGCCGGAATTCGTCACCGCGGGACACGGCGCTCCCCGATTCCGGCGCGCAGGGCTTCGACATCGAGTTCGTGTTCGAGCCGGTGCAGCACCTCGTCGCTGATCGTGCCGTCGTTCCGCAATTGAATCAGCGTCAGCCGCTCGGCGGTCAAGGTCTCATGCCGCAGCCGTCTGAATTGCTCGCCGGCTTCCAGTGAACAGTCGGCATCCACCGGACCGGATCCCGCAAATCGTTGGAGCTGCCGGCTATAATGAACCCGCAGGCGTTCGACATGTTCCACGCGCACACCGTCTTCTCCGGCCAATCCATCCAATCGCCCTAACGCCGCCGACGCGGCCTGCTCGCGCGCGAGCATTTCTTCACGCTCCAACAGCCCGCGGTCTTCTTCAAGATGCAACGCGCGAATGAGCGGCGTGAGCGAGAGGCCCTGCAGCACGAGCGTGGCGAGAATCACGGCAAAGCTGATGAGGATGATCTCCGCGCGAAAGGGGAACGGCGCCCCCGCAGCCGTCGTCACCGGCAACGCCAGCGCGGCCGCCAGCGTGACGATCCCGCGCATGCCGGTCCAAGCGGTGATGAAAATATGCGGCCAGGGAGGCATCGGATCACGGGCCCGCAACGCCGCGCTCATCAACCGGGGCAACGCCGCGGCCGCCGGCACCCAGGCAAGACGCACGACGATCGTCGTCAGACTGACGACAGCGCCGGCCAGCAACACCGCGCCGAACCGGCCGGCCGGAATGGCGTTACGCAAGGCCCCGAGTTGAAGCCCGATCAAAATAAAAATGAACCCGTTCAGCACGAAGATCAGCAGGTCCCACACCGCCCGGGCCTGAAGCCTGGTCACCGGGGCGACCGCCGCACTGAAATGCTGCCGGACATGCAGCCCTCCGGCCACGCAGGCCAGCACCGCCGACGCATGCGTCACTTCGCCCAGCACCCAGGCGAGATAGGGCGCGAGCAACGTAATGGCGATCTCCGTAAAACTGTCGGTGGCCGCACACAGCGCCCAGCGCGACACCATCCCCACGGCAATCCCGATCGCCACTCCTCCGACGGCGGCCAGCACAAACTGCAGGAGGGTATCGCCCAGGATAAAACTCCCTCCGACTACGGCCCCGACTGCCGCGCGGTAGAGCACCAGCGCCGTCGCGTCGTTGACCAGACTCTCGCCTTCCAGAATCGTGACCACACGCCGGGGAATGCGCAGGCGCTTTCCGATCGCCGTGGCCGACACGGCGTCCGGCGGAGAAACAATGGCGCCCAACGCGACGGCCTCGGCCCAGCCAAGGCCCGGCAGGACGGCGCGCGCGACCACCGCAACCGCCGCGGTCGTGGCCGCTACCAGACCGACCGCCAGCCATGAAATCGGCCGGAGATTTTCCCGGAATTCACGCCAGGAGGTGAAATAGGCTGCCGCCCAGAGGATCGGCGGCAGAAACACGAGAAAGACCAGATCGGGACTGAGCGTGACCGTGGGAAGCCCCGGGATTACACCCAGGATCAATCCACCGATGACCAGTAAGATGGGATAGGGAAGAACGAGCTTCTGCGCGACAGTAGTCAACAGCAGAACCACCGCCAGCAGCAGGATAACCATTTCGAGGTGATGCAACCCGTCCATCCCGAGGCCTTTCGTCGCCGGCTCGACAACCGGTGGGTTCGCACAGGCTACTGAGGGAGGGAAAGGGAGTCAACGGGGTGAGCCTGCACTCTCTTCAGGGGCTGGACAATGCGGCGGACACGACGGAGGAAGAACGGACATTACGCGGCGGGTTGATCCTGCGACGAGAGAAACCGCTTGAGCCGCGTCGCGGCGGTGGACGTTAAATGCATGAACTCCAGCCCGAATGTCTGGTCCTTGGCCCATCGGACCGTGGCGCGCTCCACCGCCAGAGGAGCGATTTGCTGCGGCAGGCGCAACAGCACCGTCACTTGATCGCCCGGATTGACCGGCGCTTCGCTCGAAACGCGGGCCCCTTTCAGCGAAACATCGTAGACGACGCCGATTCCGGACAGCTTCTTGGCAAACCAGCGAGGCCGGGCCTTCTCCGCCAGTGCACAGGAAAACGGCACCGGAATGCGTGTCCGGGTGTATTCGCGGATATCGAGAAACACTTCCTTGGGCATCGTGGCAGCCTTCATCACTGGTCCTTTCGTTCGTTCGTCTGTGCCGACTGTACACAACTGTGATCCGTTGGAGAACGAATTTGTGTATTTGTGCAGAATTCTACGTACGTTCCACTCACACCCCCCGCATATTGTTCTTCCTGCGATCCTCAGGCACGATACCGGTGGCCGCGATGCTTCGAGGTGGTCACCGGCTCAAGAACCCGCGCATCCGTCATCCGTTCCGAACGGAGTGTAAACACCGCGCCCTTTCGGGAAACGGGGCGTTGTCGATTTCAGCTGCCCCGGACGACTATCTTGTGAACGCAGGCGTCGGGTCAGGTGCCCGACAGCTCAAACCACCTGTCCAGGGAGTCCACGATGAAATATCTCTGTCTGGTCTACGTCGAAGAAAAAATTCTCCATGCCCTGCCTCATCAGGAGCGGGTGACCCTCTCGGACGAGTCGATGGCTTACTGTGACCGGTTGCAGAAGATCGGCCAGCTGCTGGCCGCCTCGCCGCTCCATCCGGTCGAGACCGCCACGACCGTGCGGGTCCGCGAGGGGAAAGCCTCGACGACGGACGGCCCGTTTGCCGAAACGAAAGAACAGCTGGGCGGTTTTCTGATGCTCGATGTGCCCGATTTGAATGACGCGATCCGCATCGCCACGCATTTCCCCGCCGCCCGGTACGGCAGCGTGGAAGTCCGCCCGATGAAAGAACTCGGCTGCGCCTGAGCGATCCGGCCATGAGCGACAACGCCACGACTCAAGCCCGTGCAAAAGCCGACGCGGTGTACCGGTCCGAGTCGCGGCGGGTGCTGGCGACGCTCATCCGGCTGCTGAAGGATTTCGACCTGGCCGAGGAAGCGTTGCACGAAGCCTTCGCCGCGGCGATGGAGCAATGGGCCCGTGACGGTATCCCCGCCAATCCGCGCGCCTGGCTCGTCTCCACCGGCCGCTTCAAAGCGATCGACGGACTGAGGCGGCGCGCCCGCTACGATGCGTCGCTCACCGAGCTCGCCCAACAGATGGATATCGCGACCAGCGAGGCGACCGAACAGCCTGAAGACAGCATCGACGACGACCGGCTGCGGCTGATCTTCACCTGCTGTCATCCGGCGCTCAAACCCGAGGCCCGACTGGCGCTGACGCTTCGCGAAGTGTGCGGCCTGACGACCGAAGAGGTCGCCCGCGCCTTTCTCTCCTCCCCTGCGACGCTGGCCCAGCGCATCGTCCGCGCCAAAGCGAAGATCCGCGACGCGCGCATTCCCTACGAAGTCCCGCCGCCGTCCGAGCTGCCTGACCGGCTGGATTCGGTCCTGCACGTCATCTATCTGGTCTTCAACGAGGGCTATTCGGCTTCCTCGGGCGCGTCGCTCACCAGGGCCGATCTCTCGGGCGAAGCGATCCGGTTGGGACGCCTGCTGCTGGAGCTGCTGCCGGAACCGGAGGTCGCAGGCCTGCTCGCGTTGATGCTGTTGCACGAATCGCGGCGTCCGGCGCGCACATCGGCAACGGGAGAGATCGTCTTATTGGACCAGCAGGACCGGTCGCGCTGGGATCGAAGTCTGATTACGGAAGGCCTCGCACTCGTTGAACGGGCGCTCACCTCACGGCGGTTCGGCCCCTACACATTGCAAGCGGCGATCGCCGCCGTCCATGCCGAAGCGCCGAGCGGAGCCGCAACCGATTGGGCGCAAATCGTCGCTCTCTACGACTTGTTGGCACGCGCGGCTTCCTCCCCGATCGTCGACCTCAATCGCGCGGTGGCCGTGGCGATGCGGGACGGCCCAGCGGCAGGCCTCGCGCTGGTGGACGCCATCCTGGCGCAGGGCGAGCTGACGGACTACCATTTGATCCATGCCACCAGAGCGGATCTCTGCCGGCGGCTGGGAGACAGGACGGGTGCCCGCAACTCCTACGAGCGGGCTCTCGCCCTCACGAAGCAGGAACCGGAACGGCGCTTTCTGGAACAGCGGCTGGCAGAGTTACAGTAACCGGCACTCCCGTTGTCGATTTCAGATACCGGAAACGACTAGAGGGTGAAAGGGAAAGGAGCGGCCATGAAATATCTGTTGCTGGTTCACCACAATGAAGAGGCCTTCGGCCGGATGAGCGAAGAGACGCGACGCTCCATGCTGGCCGAGTCGGTCCAGCTCTGTCACCGGCTGCATGAGAAGGGGCAATATGTGCACGCCTCGCCGCTGCAGCCCGTCGCGACCGCCACGGTTATCCAAGTGCGCGACGGGAAACGGTCGGTCATGGACGGACCGTTCATCGAAACCCGCGAGCAGCTCGCCGGCTATTTCCTGGTCGATGCACAAGATTTGGACGACGCGATCGACATCGCCGGACGGATCCCAGGCGCACGGATCGGAGCGGTGGAGGTCAGGCCCATCAGAGAAATCGCGGGTTTACCGGAGGAATAGCGTTTACGTGCATGCGCGAATCCTGTTCTGTCGATTCCGACCCTCCTCTACGACTAGAGGGTGAAGCGGCCACACTTTTGCTCAAAGGGGAACCGATGAAATACATCTGTTTGGGATACCTTGATGTCACACAGTGGACGACCTTCTCCCCCGACCAGCAGAACGCCATGATCGATGCGTGCCTGGCCTACGACGACTGGCTCAAAAAGAACGGCCACTGGGTAGGAGGCGAAGGACTTCAGGGCCCCGATACCGCCGCGACGCTTCGCGATCGAAACGGCAAGGTGTCCGTCACCGACGGCCCCTTTGTCGAAACCAAGGAAATGCTGGGCGGACTGCTGATCATCGAAGCCCGTGATCGCAGCCATGCCATCCAGCTCATGTCGAACCACCCCGGCGTGAAAATGGGCCCCTGGGAAATCCGCCCGGCGGAAGATCTGACCGGGATGATTCGCGACAGTGAACGGCGGCGAGGCGCGAGGTGAGGATCCAGCATGAATAACATTACGCCCTTTTTATGGTTCGACGGCCGTGCGGAAGAAGCGGCGCGGTTTTATACGTCCATCTTCAAAAATTCGCGGATCGACAGCCTCTCGCCGATGTCCGCCACCTTTCATCTTAACGGGAAAAAATTCATCGCTTTCAACGGCGGCCCGCACTTCACATTCACGGAGGCCATCTCATTTTTCGTCGATTGCCGGACGCAGGACGAGGTCGATGAGCTGTGGGAAAAACTCACCGCCGGAGGCGAACCGGGACGGTGCGGCTGGCTGAAAGACAAATTCGGCGTCTCGTGGCAGATCATCCCGTCGGTGCTGAGCGACCTGTTGCAGGATGAGGATGAAACAAAGTCGCAGCGGGTCATGCAGGCCATGCTGCAAATGGGCAAGCTCGACATCGACGGGCTGACTCGCGCGTATGAGGGACGATAGTCGCACGCTGCGCTCAATATAAGGAGAGGTCTCATGCGATTTATGATTATGATCAAGGCCACCAGGGATTCAGAAGCCGGGGTCATGCCGAGCGAGCAACTGCTCGCCGAGATGGGCCGGTTCAACGAAGAGTTGATGAACGCCGGGGTATTACTCGCCGGTGAAGGACTCCAGCCAAGTTCGAAGGGCGCACGCGTGACATTCTCAGGAAACAAACGGACCCTCATCGACGGTCCTTTTGCCGAGACGAAGGAACTCATCGCCGGCTATTGGCTGTGGCAGGTCAAGTCAAAGGAAGAGGCGATCGAATGGGTGAAGCGCTGTCCGAATCCGACCGGCGCGGAAGGCGAGATTGAAATCCGCCAGGTCTTCGAAGCGGAAGATTTCGGGGCCGAGTTCACACCTGAACTGAGAGAACACGAAGCACGGCTTCGGGCACAAGCAGCCGGAAAGAAGTAGGAGGACATGATGCTGACGTTCATCGGGATCGCCATTGTTTGCATAATGACCGCGCTTCTCATCTATGCCGCAACGAAGCCGGATACGTTCCGGGTCCAGCGGTCGATCGGAATCATGGCGCCGCCGGAACGAATCTTTCAGCACATCGACGATTTGACCAAGTGGAGCGCCTGGTCGCCCTGGGAAAAGATGGATCCCGCGATGAAGAAAACGGCCGGTGGCGCTCCACAGGGAAAAGGCGCTCTGTACGAGTGGGACGGCAACCATCAGGTCGGCAAAGGCCGGATGGAGATTCTGGAGTCGATTCCCTCTTCCAAGATCCTGATTCAGCTCGACTTCCTGAAGCCCTTTGAAGCACATAACCGGGCTGAATTCACGTTAACAGCTCGGGACGGTTCAACCACCGTCACCTGGGCGATGTATGGTCCGCAACCATATCTGGCGAAGGTCATGGGCCTATTTTTCAATTGCGAGAAGATGGTCGGTCCGCAGTTCGAAACCGGCCTGACCAACTTAAAAACGCTGGCGGAACAGTAAAAAAGGAGAGGACTGATGCGATACGTCGATGGCTTCGTGTTGGCCGTTCCGAAGAAAAACCTGGCGGCGTACGTTCGTCTGGCTCGAAAGGCCGGCAAGATCTGGCGGGAGCACGGGGCGCTGGAATACTGCGAGTGTGCCGGCGACGATCTCACCGTCAAGATGGGAGTGCCCTTCCCTCGCCTCGCCAAGGCGAAACCGGGCGAGACCGTGGTGTTCTCCTGGATTCTGTACAAGTCACGCGCGCATCGCGACCGGGTCAATGCGAAGGTGATGAAGGACCCGCGCATCAATGGACTGTGCGACCAGAAGTCGATGCCGTTCGACGTCAAGCGTATGGCGTACGGAGGATTCAAGATGATGGTGAGCGCGTAACAGAATCTTTTCATCGCTCGATCTCATCTCCACACTCAGCGGAAGCAGACAGACCGAAGGATTCGCCCTTGCGCAAATGAAAGGCAGACGACATGACCAAGAATACGATTGCGAAGAATAGGGTCTGCCTGTGGTATGACAAAGATGCCGAAGATGCCGCGCGTTTCTACGCGGCGACCTTTCCCGGCAGCGCCGTAGGCGCGATCTGCCGCGCTCCGAGCGATAACCCCTCCACCAAGGCGGGTGAGGTCATAACGGTGGACTTCACCGTCGCCGGTATCCCCTGTATCGGTCTCAATGGCGGTCCCGCCTTCACGCATAATGAGGCCTTCTCGTTCCAGATCGCGACCGACGACCAGGAGGAGACCGATCGCTACTGGAACGCCATTGTCGGCAATGGCGGCCAGGAGAGTGAGTGTGGCTGGTGCAAGGATAAGTGGGGCGTCTCCTGGCAGATCACGCCGCGCGTGCTGCTGGAGGCAATGGCGGCAGGCGGCGAGGAGGCCAAACGTGCGTTCGATGCGATGATGACCATGCAGAAGATTGATGTCGCCGCCATTGAGGCAGCGCGGCGAGGCTGACGGGAGATCCCGTCTTCACGGCTGCGCAATCTACTGCAATACTGTGTCGAGAGATGAGTAGCAGCTTTCAGTAGCCTTTTCATCGATGAAGGCCGATGAAGGCATCGACCGAACATGACACCCGATGCCGGATCACATCACGATTAATACAAATTCAGCCAACCACAAGGAGGTCACCATGCGTGTCGCATCTTTCGTAGTCACCACATTGAGCCTTATGCTGACCGTTTCGCCGGTCCTGGCGAAAGAGAAGAAACATGACAAACAGATGGACCAGCAGGCGATGATGGAACTCTGGCAGAAACTGGCCCAGCCGGGCGAGCCGCACAAGCTGTTCGCCGGCATCGCGGGCAACTACACGACCCACACGAAAGAATGGATGGAGCCGGGCAAGCCGCCGGTGGAGGCGGACGGCACTGCCGAGTCGAAAATGTTGCTGGACGGGAGATTCCTCTACCAGGAATACCATGGGAGCATGATGGGCCAGCCCTACTCCGGCATCGGCATCGACGCTTACGACAACATGACCAAGAAATACGTGACCGCCTGGATGGATTCGATGGGCACGGGGATCTTTATGATGGAAGGCACGGCCAGCGCCGACGGCAAGACCATCACCCTGAAGGGTTCGCACCCCGAGCCGGGCGGCGGGAAGATGTCGCATCGAGCCGTGTGGAAGATCATCGACAACAACAGCCAAACGTTCGAGATGTACGGAACGCACGGCCACGGCGGCAAGGAAATGAAGTTTCTGGAGATCCTGTATACGCGGAAACCGTGATGCCGCGGCATTGAAATAGATCAGGCAACATGCTTGACTAGATGCTCAACACCATCACCTAGGGAGGCCTCAGATGCAACGCACGATTGGATTGTTGAGTTTGGCCCTCATGCTGACCTCGCTCAGCGGCTGCAGCTACCTGTTCTATCCGCGCGCCGGGGACTATGCGACGCAGGCCAAGGGCGCCAGCGGCGTGGAGACCATGATCAATCTGACCAATATGATGGAAGCCACCGCGGCCAAGGCGAAGGGCGGCAAGGGCAAGGACAATGCGCTGGACGACTACCATAACCAGCTGCACGCGCTGCTGGACTCGTATTGCGACGTGACGAAGGAGCAGGCCAAGACGCCCGCGTATGACCTAGCCGTGACGCATAAAAAAGAATTGACCGCCATTTTCTGGCGGCTGTGGAAATTCAAAGACGACCAACCGCAGCGGGACCAGCATCTGGATCTTTCAATCGCCGAGTTGAAAGAGCTGCGGGAGACCCTGCAAACCCTGAAATAATCGTCAGACGGAGGCCGGATATGACTGCAACACAGACTGGCAAGGGTGCCGTCACCCTGTTGATCGGAACCAGAAAGGGCGCCTTCACCCTCAAGAGCGATACGAGCCGACGGACATGGAAGCTCTCGGCGCCGGCCTTCCTGGGGCACATCATCCACCACGTCGTCGCCGATCCGCGCGACCGGCGCACGGTCCTGATGGCCGCCAGCACCGGCCATCTCGGCCCGACGATTTTCCGGTCGACCGACCGGGGCAAAACCTGGAAA
The DNA here is from genome assembly GCA_964512025.1 of uncultured Nitrospira sp. GTDB lineage: Bacteria > Nitrospirota > Nitrospiria > Nitrospirales > Nitrospiraceae > Nitrospira_D. The sequence continues at coordinate 41,171 of CAZEHM010000020.1, forward strand.
GAAGCCGCCGCGCCGCCGGCTTTTCGTAAAGTGCCTGAAGGCGAAAAAGGCCGCTCCGTCGGCCATGTTTTCTGGCTCACCCCCTGCCATGCGAACGAGCCGAATGTATGGTACGCCGGCACCTCACCGCAGGGCCTCTTCCGTTCAGAGGACGGCGGCGCGACCTGGACACCCTTCTCTTACATCAACGACGACCCGCAGTACATCGAGTGGATGGGCTCGGTCCAGGACGGCACGCCGGACGGGCCGAAACTGCACTCCATCATCGTGGACCCGCGCGATCCCAAACATCTCTACTTCGGCATGTCCGGCGGCGGGGTGCACGAATCGACGGACGGCGGCAAAACTTTCGTGCCGCTGATCAAGGGGATGGAAACGGTCGACGGCTTCGAGGCGTCCGTCGTGACCTATCACGATCCCCACTGCATCCGGCAGTGCCCGGGCAATCCGGACCCGCTCTATCAACAGAATCACTGCGGCATCTATCGCATAGACCGGCCCTCCAACGAGTGGGTACGGATCGGGAGGAACATGCCGAAGAAAGTCGGCGACGTCGGGTTTCCGATGGTCGTCCACCCGCACAACGCCGACATCGCCTGGGTCTTCCCGATGGACGGGGGCACCGTATGGCCGCGCGTGAGCCCGGGCGGCAAACCCGCCGCCTACATGACGCGCAACGGCGGGAAAAGCTGGACCAGACAGGACAAGGGGTTTCCACGCTCGAATGCCTGGTGGACCGTGAAACGCCAGGCCATGACGCGCGACGCCCATGCAACGGTCGGCCTCTACGTCGGGACGACACAGGGCGAAATCTGGGCCAGCCGCAACGACGGCGCGAGCTGGGCCTGCATCGCCCGGCATCTGCCTGAAATCTATTCCGTCGAAGCCGCGGCGTTCTGATCATGACTGTGCATATTCCCAGCGCGCTGCGTTCCTACACCGCGCAGCGGGGTGAGATCGAGGTGGACGTCTCCACGCTCGCCGACGCGCTGGCGCAACTGGACAGCCGGTTCCCCGGTCTCCGGTTTCGCATCGTCACGGAGCAGGACACCGTCAGGCCGCACATTCGATTGTTCGTGAACGAGCAGCAAGCGTTCGATTTGCAGACCCCGCTCCGGCGCGACGACGAACTCTACATCGTCCTCGCGCTCAGCGGCGGATAAGCGTCACACGCAAGAAGGAGAATCATGGCCGCTCAACCGACTTCGCAACAGATCATCGAAGGCCAAAAGCAGGACTGGAACCGTGTCGCGGGCGGGTGGGAAAAGTGGGACCGCCTCTTCGAGGACCAGATGGCCTTCGTCAATCATCGCCTCGTGGCTGACGCCCGGCTGCGAGCCGGGCTGCACGTATTGGATCTCGGATCCGGCACCGGCTACCCGGCCCTGCTGGACGCGCAGGTGGTCGGACCGTCCGGAAGTGTCGTCGGCATGGATCTCGCCGAGCAGATGCTGGCGGCCGCGGCGCGCAAGGCGAACCGGCTCGGCCTGGACAACGTCTCGTTCAAGCCCGGCGATGTGACCAGCCTTCCCTTCGAGCCCAACTCCTTCGACGCCGTCACCAGCCGGTTCTGCCTCATGTTTCTCCCGGAGATTCCGAAGGCCGCGGCGGAAATCGCGCGGGTCCTGAGACCGGGTGGCTGGGTCGCCGCAGCCGTGTGGGCTGCGCCGGAAAAGAATCCTTCGATCGGCCTTTCGATGGCCGCCATCAAGCAAGTGATTGAGCTCCCCCCGCCGGATCCGACCGCGCCTGGCATCTTCCGGTTGGCCAAACCGGGCGAGCTCGCCGGAATGTTCCAGCAGGCCGGACTGGCCGATGCAACGGATCAGGAGTTTCTGGCGGAATGGTCCTATGCGTCGGCGGACGAGTATTACACCAGTCTGATGGAGATCGCCGCGCCGGTGCAGAACCTCATGGCAAAGCTGACGCCCACGCAGCAACAGGACGTGAAGCAGCGGATACTCCAGGCCGCGTCGAACTTCCGGCGCGGAACCGGCATTGCCTTTCCCATGGCGATCCGGGTCGTCGCGGCGCGCAAGCCGGTCTAGGCAGGCTCATGGCCAGGACGGACGGTTTCAAGGAATTCGTACTGGATCAGCTGGCGGATCTGCGCGGACTCACCTGCCGCGCGATGTTCGGCGGCTACGGGCTGCGGTATCGCGATACCTTCTTCGGGATCATTCACAAAGGCCGGCTCTATTTCAAAGTCACGCAGCAGGCCACCGTCGAATCGTACCGCGCCTTGGGAGCGAAACCGTTTCGTGTGACGTCCAAGATGACGCTCAAGACCTACTACGAAGTGCCGACCGATGTGCTTGAAGATGCCGCGCAACTGGCTGAGTGGGCAGAGACCGCCAGCACCGCTCAGCGCCCCAAACCGGCACGACGACGCGCCGCTTCCAAAACCCGCAAATCTACACCCGCTCGAATGACCCGTGCCCGCTCAAAGTGAAGTCTCACTCAAGCCCATAGCAGCCGGCTCGCTTGAGACTTATAATGAGCCAATGTCCGCCGGTATCAGTTCAACAGACTCCGCTGTGCACCTTGTCCAGACACGCGTGATCCGTTTTGCCCTGCTCCTGACGGCCTGCCTGGTTCTGTTATCCGGCAATGGATCATTCGGAGCGGAGCCATCGCCCGCCCTCCTACTGTGGCGTACAGTTCCGACCGCCAGTCCGTCCGATCAACCTTCGCTTCAAAAGAAAGCTGCGATCCTCCGGGAGCGGGACATCGCCTTCGATGAGCTTCTGGTGAAAACGTTGAAAGACGCCGCAGCCAGACCGCTTCAACCGATTGCCGTCGAACTCTTTGACGCGGGGCGGTATGAGCTGGATGTGATCTCTACGCTGGCACGCAACAATGATACGAGTTTCGTTCGCGGGCAGCTGAAACCGCAGGACTCCGGCGAGTTTTCCTTCGTGCTCAACGGAGGGACGGTCACAGGGACCGTGCACCTCGGCTTGCGCGTCTTCAAAATCGAGCCGCTCGGCAATGGGCGACATCGCCTGATCGAGATTGACCCTGAGCAGGAGCCGAAAGACTAACGAACGCAGAACCCCTATGCCTGCATGGCCGAACACCTCTCTCCTCCTGGCCGATGTCGTTCTCCTCATGCATCTCGCCTTTGTCCTGTTTGTCCTGTTCGGCGGACTGCTGGCGCTGAAGTGGCGGAGGGCGGGCTGGCTCCATCTGCCCGCCGCAGCCTGGGGGGCCCTCATCGAGTTCAGCGGCTGGATCTGTCCCCTGACTCCATTGGAGAATTGGCTGCGCGAACAAGGCGGGGCAGGGGCCTACGAAGGAGATTTCCTCGGTCAGTACCTGCTTGCGCTTCTCTATCCGAACGGCCTGACGCGTCCCGTCCAGTTGATGCTTGGTCTCTTCGTGATCGCCATGAACACGGCGATCTACCTGTGGCTCTGGCGCAGAAACAGGCCGCATCGCACCCATCCCTGACGCATCACGGTAAAAGCCGGGCAAGACTTTACGAATCTCACCTGTGTTTGGATGCATCGCCTAGCCAACGCATTCAGAATTGCTCGCCTCGCACAATTTTCCGCATTCCATATTTCGCCCCACACATCCGACGCGTGAGATCCTTCGTAGGATTGGACAACAGAGCAAGACACCAGTCACTCAATTATTCCAATTAGGGAGGGGACCTATCATGAGACAACCCATCGCATCCTATCTTGCCATCGGCGGATTATTATTGACGCTGGGTGGCTGTAACACCGTGGAACCATCGGGCGGCAAGACGACCGCAGACAAACCTTCCGGTATAGCGTCAGCCATGCCAGCCACATCGGGCCCGGACGGCACGCTCCCGCTACCTGCCGACTACAAATCCTGGCCGAAGTTCCTGACGGATATTCCGAAAGGCGAAGCCAAGCAGGTCCGTGACATCTACATCAACCCGACCGGCGCGAGAACATCAGCAGGACAGAACTTTCCGAACGGCACGGTCATGGTGATGGAGATTTACAAAGCCAAGATGGACGGCGACAAGCTCGCGATGGACATGGCCGGGAAGCCGGTGAAGGGCGATCTGGCAAAGGTGTTCGTGATGGGGAAGGAACAGGGTTGGGGCGACAAGCTGCCGGACAATCTGAAGAACGGCGACTGGGCCTATGCCGCCTACGATGCGACGAGCAAGCCGCTGATGGAAGATTTCACCAAGTGCCGCGCCTGCCACACCCCGCTGGTACAAAAAGATTTCGTCCACCGCTACGACGAATACTTCCAGACGAGAGGACGGATGTAGTTCACCCTAGCGCGGGAGCTGCGTCCGCGCAGCTCCCGGCCATACATCCGCTAACTTATTCTGCCTGTCCCCTTTTCTCCCGCCATTTCCACTACCCGTCACAGTCTCAAATTAGCGATGCTGCTTAATGATATGGGGCCGCATCTCATTTTCGACATTGCCAATGGCCTCATCAAGCTGCTTTTTGAATGCGTCGGTATCGCCACCCCCATACAAAGTATCTCGCCGTTTCTTCAACGGTTCTGGCCCTGGACTCTCGTACTGAACATTGGGGTTCCGTGCCTCAATGTGGCCTTGAACAGCAAAGAGCAACTCTACAATTAACCGATTTATGGGTTGTATTTTTGCCCTAATTGATGAGCCCCAAATTACCTCGGCCTCGAGAAGGTTTGCGTCCAGCTTTGCCTTCGCTGCCGACACTGGTTCCCAGCGTCTTTGATAGGCCTGCGCGAGCGCATGCCATTCGCGCTCGCGTTGCGAAAGGTCTTTGAGTTTGTCGTGAGGTAAATCTGGCTCTTTTGAATATTGCATGAAAGGATTGCGCACACCCGCGACAGCCTCTCTCAGCTCATACGCTGAAACTAGTAAAGTCTTGGCTAATTGGTATTCCGTATTTCCTCGCAATTGACGTCGCCACGTCCCTAGCCCTCTGAGACCGACATAACTTGCTACGATCGCGGCAACCGAAAGAATCACATCTTTGGCAATCGCAATTGTTTCTACCACTACGATAATACCTCCGTGCAGATGGTTGAAAATAAAGGTGTCTGGAACCATTGAATGCCAAAACTTCCGACATTCTGCCATGAGCGTATGCGCGGGCTGCCCCCCCCGGATACCAGAACTCGAATTCGGTGCGGTTGTTAGGTCACTAAATGCCAGATTCACGAAAATCCTTCTCGGATTCAAACTTCAGTATCCGATTTACGTCGTTTCCCAAGGCACGCTCTATTCCAGAAGTAAGATCCATCATCACGGTTGCGCCACGTTTGAATACCCTGTCTACAAACCTAACGTTTATCGGAATCAGCCAACCACGTTCGTACCTCTGCAGCACAGCGTGCGCTCTGTAGTTGTTTCCCCGAAACGTCCACTCCCAACCATAGTCATCACGCGCAAACGGCCCATTGCCACCTAGCGCGGCGCATATTTTTCTCGAAAGTTCGCCACCAGGCATTTTTTCATTCGACTCTTCAGAAAATGCGACTTCGATGTACACGAATTTCATAAAAACCTAGCTGTCTTTGGACCGATCTGCAGAGGTACCGGCGCAACTAACTCTGTCTATACTACACACCCGTACTCTTCATGAGCCACGCGCCATGAGCATTGCCGTTTTGTCGATTGCGGCGATTAGTTAGTTTCTTCGCATCCCTCTTTCTTGTCAATCCAGCCACCTCTGCGACAATGGCGATTTACCCCACATCCATCCGGCCACCAGTAAGTTTTCAATCTCTAACCTGACTACCCTCAATCCCCGCTATTCCCTCCTCAATCCTCCGGCAACATACCGATTGACCGGACGAGCGTAGGGTTGATACATACAATCTTATCAATAGTGATCACCAGATCATCGAGAGGCCGTTATGCCGATAGACGAAATCGAGAAAAAAGTCAGCGACCGCTATGCCAGAGCCGCCAGTACGGGCGAGCAGATGTGCTGCCCGACCAGCTATGACATGGCGAATCTCAAATCCTTTATCCCCGAGGAAGTTCTCAAGATTTCTTACGGTTGCGGGACGCCGGCCGGCCTGAATACGGTGAGCGCCGGTGAAACGGTCTTGGACATCGGATCGGGCGGCGGGATCGATTGTTTCGAAGCCTCGCGCCTTGTCGGCCCCGCCGGGCAGGTGATCGGCATCGACATGACCGATACGATGCTGGAGATCGCGCGAAAGAATGCCATGGTCGTCGCGACCAACCTGGGCTATCCAGCCTCGAATGTCGAGTTCCGCAAAGGCATGGCCGACGCCATGCCCGTCACCGACAACACTATCGATCTAATTATTTCGAATTGCGTGATCAACCTGGCGCCCGACAAACGAAAGGTTTTTCGCGAGATGTTCCGCGTGGCCAAGCCGGGCGGACGGTTCACGATTTCCGACATCGTCGCGGACCAGCCGGTGCCGCAATATCTGGTGCATGATGCGGAGAAATGGGGCGACTGTTTATCCGGCGCCCTGACGCTGACCGAGTACATGGCCGGGATGACCGAGGCCGGGTTTGTCGGCCTGCATCTGATCAAGTCGTCCCCTTGGCAACGGATCGACGGCATTCACTTCTTCTCCGTCACCTTGACCGGCTATAAGCTTCCAGTGGAAACGCCGGTACGCCCGGCGCGTTACGCCACGCTTCGCGGCCCCTTCAGCCGCGTGGTCGATGAACGAGGCACAACCTACATGCGCGGAATTCCGCAGCCGCTCACTCCGGAACTGGCTCTCGTACTGACCCGACCGCCCTTCGCATCACTGTTCATGCTCTCCGACGCTCCTCAGTGGCTCAACCGGGAGGACCCGCGATGGACGGCCGTGCTGCCGGAACAGGTTCCCTGTTCATGGAAAGGCGACTACGCCCTCCTGGCCGGCCCCTTTCTGGAAGCGCACGATGACGACAATCATATCTACCGGCGGGGCGAACCGCTCGAAATCTGCTCAAAAACCCTCAAAGTCCTTGAAGCGGAGGGCTATGCGCCGCACTTTGCCATTCTCAATCGCGCCAGCCAGCCCGTGGGCGGCGACGCCGTGAATTGCGCGCCGACAGGCGGGTGCTGCTAAAATATACGATGGCGCTTACTCTTTTAGGCCGTCACAATCCCCTCGCCTCGTCGACCGAGCAGCTTCGCATTCTCGACGAAACGGCCGGTATCACGCCGTTTGCAACCCGCCTCACCGAGGCCGGATTGCCTTCCCTTCACGCCTCCGGGATCACGGTCTTCCAAATCAACGTCGGCAAACTCTGCAACCAGACCTGCCGTCATTGTCACGTGGATGCGGGGCCCGATCGCACCGAGAGTATGTCGCGGGAAACCGCAGAACTCTGCATCGCCGCGCTGGCTCAGACGGATATTCCCACAGTCGACATCACCGGCGGAGCGCCGGAATTGAATCCGAATTTCCGCTGGCTGGTAGAGCAGGCGCGCGGGCTCGGCCGCCATGTGATGGATCGCTGTAATTTGTCGGTGCTGCAGATCCCCTCCCAATCCGACCTCGCTGAGTTTCTCGCCGCTCACCGCGTGGAAATCGTCGCGTCGCTGCCCTACTACCGCGCCAGCCAGACCGACGCGCAACGCGGCGACGGCATCTTCGATAAATCCATCGAGGGCCTACGCCTGTTGAACCGGCTCGGATACGGCCGCGAGGGCAGCGGGCTGTTGCTCAACCTCGTGCATAATCCGGTGGGGGCCTTTCTCCCGCCGAAGCAAGAGGCGATCGAGGCCCAATTCAGGAAGGAGCTCCGCGGGCGGCATGGCGTGGAATTCAATCACCTCTATACGATCACGAACATGCCGGTAAGCCGGTTTTTAGAATTTCTGGTCGAGAGCGGCAACTACGAGGGCTACATGGAACGGCTGGCCAACGCGTTCAACCCGGCGGCGGCCGCCGGCGTGATGTGCCGCTATACGTTGTCGGTGAGCTGGGACGGCGGACTCTACGATTGCGACTTCAACCAGATGCTGGATCTGCCGCTCGGATACGGCGCACCGGCGCATATCCGCGACTTCGACCCGGCACGGCTGCATCACCGGCAGATCGTGACGCGCAACCATTGCTACGGCTGCACGGCCGGTTCCGGCTCATCCTGCGGCGGCGCCGTCGCCGCTTCACCGCAATAGAGACGATTCACGGGCGTCTCCATGAGACCGCCGTGCTGACGGTTGCGCCGCACGGTCCACTCTGCTAGTGTGATTCCTGTTCACAACGGTCAATTATTTATTCCCCAAGTAGACATGGTCTGGAACCCCAACGATCCCTGGAACAAGAAGAACGACAAGCTCGATGATGCGCTGAAGCAGGCGCAGTCGCAGCTCTCCGGACTCATTCCCTCCGGCGGGATGAAAAGCCTGCTGCTTGCAGGATTGCTCGTCTTTGTCGCCTGGCAGAGTGCGTTTATTGTCGCACCGGATGAAGAAGGCGTCGTCAAGCGGTTCGGCATTCCCGTTCGAACCGTCGGACCAGGCCCTCACGGGAAGATCCCTCTGGTCGAATCGGTGCTGCAGCCGAAGGTTGAAAAACTCCATCGCGTGGAAGTCGGCTTCCGGACGGACCGGCAGGGCCGCCAGCAGATGCTCGCGCAGGAAGCGCTGATGCTGACCGGCGACATGAACATTCTCGCCATCGAATTCATCGTCCAATACAAGATCAAAGAAGCGTCGAACTATCTCTTCAGTGTCGCCGACATTCACGACACGATCGGCAAAGCGGCCGAAGCCTCGATGCGCGAAGTCGTCGGCAAGAGCAAGATCGACGAGGCCCTCACCACCGGCAAAGCGCAAATCCAGCAGGACACCCTGGTGTTGCTGCAAACCATTCTGGATCAATATCAGGCCGGCGTGCAGATCGCGGCGATTCAGCTCCAGGATGTGGATCCGCCGGAAGCGGTTGCGGCGGCGTTCAAGGACGTGACGAATGCCAAGGAAGACCGCGAGAAACTGATCAATCAGTCGCAGAGCTATCGCAACGACATTCTCCCGAAGGCCAAAGGCGAGGCGGCTCAGATCGTGAACCAGGCCAAGGGCTATGCCCAGGCGCGGCTGAATCGCGCACAGGGTGAAGCCAACCGTTTCGTCGCCACGCTGAAAGAATATAACCAGGCCAAAGACATCATCAGCAAGCGGCTCTATATTGAAACGATGGAAGAGATCCTGCCCAATATCGACAAGGTGATCATCGATGGGAAAGGCGGCGAGCGCGTCCTCCCCTATCTGCCACTCGATCGTCTGAAGGCCAAAACCAGTCCCGCGGCGGAGGAGCCCAAGCCATGAGCAAGCAGGGACTGATCACCGCCGTCATCGCCGTCACCATCGGACTGTTCGTGCTGGGCGCGTCGCCGCTTTTCGTCGTGGATGTCACGCAAAACGCCATCGTCGTCCAGCTGGGCGCGCCGGTGAAGAACATCACCGAACCGGGACTCTATGTAAAAGTCCCCTTCATTCAGGAAGTGACGTATTTCGATAAGCGGCTCCTGGACTACGATTCAGACCCGCAAGACGTCATCACGCAGGATAAGAAAACGCTGCTGCTCGATAATTTCGCGAAGTGGCGCATTACCGATCCATTGAAGGTCTATCAGAATTTTCAGAGCCAGCGCGGAGCGCTCCAGCGGCTGCACGACATTATTTATTCCGAGCTGCGCGTCGAACTCGGCCGCCATGATCTTCTGGAGATCGTCGCCACCGGCCGCGCGGATCTGATGAAGATCGTCACCCAGCGCGCGAATGAAAAAGCCTCTGCCTACGGCATTGAAATCCAGGACGTCCGGATCAAGCGGGCCGATCTCCCCGAGCAGAACGAAAAGGCGGTCTTCGCTCGGATGCAAGCCGAACGCGAGCGGCAAGCCAAGCAGTACCGCGCAGAAGGCGCCGAGGAAGCGCAAAAGATCCGCTCCGAAGCGGAAAAAGACCGGGAAATCATTCTGGCGCAAGCCTATAAAGAAGCTGAAGAGCTGCGCGGGGCGGGGGATGCAAAGGCGTTCAAAGTGTATGCAGACGCTTATCGGCAAGACCCGAAGTTCTTCGAGTTCACCCGGTCGATGGAAGCGTACAAGAAAACGTTTAAAGACAAGTCCACGCTGGTCATGAGCCCGGACTCAGAATTCTTCCGCTACCTGAGACAGCGCTAACGCCCGTTACGAAAGCCCGACGATTTCTCCGCTCACCGGATCCAGATCGATCCGTTCACCGGCCGGTTTCTTCGGCAATCCCGGCATCAGCTGAATCCCGGAACACACCGCCGTCACAAAGCCGGCCCCCGCAAGGATCCGCAATTCTTTGATCGGAACCGTGAACCCCGTGGGCCTCCCTTTCAGCGCCGGATCATGCGACAGCGAGAGCGGCGTCTTGGCCATACAGACAGGAAGCTGGCCAAACCCGAGTCCCTCGGCCGCATCAATCTGACGATCCGCCTCAGGCTCAAAACTGACTCCGGCTGCCCCGTACATCTTCGTAGCGATCGTTTCGATCTTCTTCCGGATCGGCCAATTCACATCGTAGAGATGAGTAAAGTTGGCGGGCTGCTCCACGGCACGAACCACGGCGTCAGCCAGCTGTTCAGCGCCTCGTCCGCCATCCGCCCAATGAGTCGAGACGGCGGCATCGATCGCACCGACCTCTCGAGACCGGGTTCGAACCCACTCCAATTCGGCAGGTGCATCGTCTTTAAAGGCATTCACTGCAACAACGACCGGGATACCATGAGCCCGCGCATTCGCAATATGCTGTTCCAGATTCGCGAATCCCTTCTCCAAAGCCGGCATATTAGGGCCGGTCAATCCGGGCGGTAACGGCGCACCGACCTTGGCGACGCCTCCACCGCCATGCAGCTTAAGCGCTCGCAATGTCGCCACCACGACAGCCGCCGCCGGCTTGAATCCGGACACGCGACATTTGATATTGAAAAACTTCTCGGCACCCAGATCGCTTCCGAACCCGGCCTCTGTCACGACGTAATCCGCACACCTGAGCGCCACGGCATCGGAAAGAATGGAACAATTGCCATGGGCAATATTGCCGAACGGCCCGGTATGCACAAAAGCCGGCGTGCCTTCCAAGGTCTGCACCAGATTGGGCAACAAGGCATCCTTCAACAAGACCGCCATCGCCCCCGCACAACCCAGTTCCTCCGCGGTCCCGACGGCGCCGGATTGCTTCAATCCCACCATGATCCGCCCAAGCCGTTGACGGAGATCCCCTTGACTTGATGCCAGGGCGAGGACCGCCATGATTTCAGACGCTTCGGTGATCACAAATTGGCTGCTATGCCGCTGCGCTTCCTCCCCCACCGCGATCCGGCGAAGCGCACGATCACTGACGCCCAGAGTTCTGGGCCAGGTGATTCGCCCGATATCCAACGCCCTCTCATTGCCATGGTAAATGTGATTGTCCAGAAAGGCGGAAAGGAGATTGTGGCTCGCGGCAACCGCGTGGGCATCGCCGGTGAGATGCAGATTGATGTCTTCCATAGGAAGCACCTGCGCATGCCCTCCTCCGGTGCCGCCGCCCTTGATGCCAAATACCGGACCGAGAGAGGGCTGCCTAAGCGTCACGGCCGCACGCTTGCCTAGCCGGGAAAGTCCCATCGCCAACCCGATTGACGTAGTCGTCTTTCCTTCGCCGAGAGGAGTGGGGTTAATCGCTGTCACCAATACATACCGGCCTAACGGACGAGCCTTGAGCCGATTCAACGCCCGCAACGATATTTTGGCCTTGCTCGACCCAAAAGCCACGACTTCGTCCAGTTGAAGCCCAAGCTGCCCGGCGATATCAAGAATAGGACGCGGTCTGACGGATCGAGCGATTTGAAGGTCGGTCACGATAACCCTGTAAATATAGAATGTGAACCAAAGGTGACGGCGAAGCCTACACCATGCTTCTGCTACGAGGCTAGAGGGGAAAGACTGGAAAAAAGACGGGCTCGAGGGTAACCTCGAGCCCGCTTTAGAAGTCTATAGAGCCTGGAAGATTCTACTCAAGAATATATTTATTAGGATCGAGCGCCTGTCCATTGACCTTGACCATGTAATGGAGATGGGGGCCGGTAGCCAACCCAGTGCTCCCTACAAGCCCGACCACATCGCCACGTTTCACCCGCTGCCCTTCCTTCACGAGTGATTTTGCCAAATGGCCGTAGAGCGTTTCGATGCCGAATCCATGATCGAGTCGCACTAAGTTCCCAAGCTTCGGATCAAACCCGACAGAGGTAACTCTGCCTTGCGCCGGAGCTTGGACCGGAGCATTGGCAGCAGCTCCGATATCCAGACCATCATGCCACGCCGGCTTTTCTGTGAAAGGGGAGATTCGAGGGCCAAAACCTGAAGTCACCCAGCCCTTTACCGGCCAGATAGAAGGGGTAGCCGCCCACCGGGACGACCGCTGCTCGGCAGCCTGAGACAATTCGTTGAGGATCTGCTCCTGACTCGTTGCCTCCTTGGACAGCCACTCAAGCCCTTCTTTAACCGAGGCGACCGCAGCTTCTGTATTCTTTTCTCCTGAAGTTTGATCTCCCGTTGAAGCAACTCCTACCTGGGAACTGGCTCCATCTGTGCTGGATAATGACGCGGCAGCCTCTGCACCTCTCCCATTAACCGCCCCAGGAACCATGCTCCCTTCCGGCAAGGGAGTCTCTTCTCCACCCCGGCCATTTACAACGTCCCCTGATTTTGGAATCTCAATACCCAACATGACTCTGAGACGTTGATTCACTTCCTTCATCGCCCCGATACGCTTCTTCAAGTCCTCGACAGCTGAAGAAAATGCGGCAGTCTGCTCACGAGCACTCATCGCTTCAGACCGGAAAGCCGAAAGCTCCCAGACCTCTCCTGTCCTGATCACGTAATGTGAGACGACAAGAAGATCGGCGACAATTAAAATGCAACCAACAATCAATAGCTTACGAACGAATTTCCTAGGGAAGCTGAATCGGAGGGGCTTCGCGGTCGAGCCACGAAAAATTACGACTGTGTAGGCGTCGCTGTTTTCTTGGTTTTGCGTTTGACCCATGACATTCACTCCCTCAACTTTGGGAGACCAGACCTAGTTGAATACTCCGGCAGTGTACCTGTCCAACCAAGAAGGGTCAACCCTTTTGATAGTTATGAAATCAGAGCCTCATACCATCACCGAACCCACTACTAATTGGCCACTTCTCTCTTGACCCACTCAATATATTGCGGCAACCCAGCAACCAATGGAATCGCAACAATTTCCGGGACTTCGTAAGAATGCAGCTCCAGGATCTTTCGTTCAAGTCTCCGATACTGAGGCCTTGTTGTTTTCACAACCAGCATCGCCTCTTTCGCCCGAGCAATCCTGCCTTCCCACCAATACATGGACCGAACCCCTGGAATGACGGTGACGCATGCGGCCAGGCGAGAGGTCAAAATCTCTTTTGATATCCTGTTCCCATCTTTGAGTCCAGGTACCGTGACAAAAACCATGAGGATCTCGACTTTGCTCTTTGCCATGCTTGAAACCCGACACTACCTTGAGCCATTCTGAAACTATCAACCATTCCAGCGGGAGAAATCATCTTCGATCCGCATCCGATCGATCTATTTGGATAGGAAAAGCAATTTTCGCACCTAGCACTTCTTTCAATAAATTTCATGAGCTTTTTAAAATCAATACGTTACGACCTATGATAGCGCTCGCTCCTCTACAGAACAGCAAGAATGTGCGCAAAACACCACACTATCTACGGACTCTTGACAGGAGCGACTAAAAATTGTCGCCAGGCACAACCAAAGGCCGTACAACCAGATCGATATTATTAATGGGCTAAACACCCGTGCGTTCAAGCCATCCTCACAGCCAAAATTTGACAGCCATTTCTTGCGTCACTTATGATGCAGTCGGCCGTTCAAGTTGGAGGATTTTGATGAGCTATTCTATCGGGGTGAAAGAACTCAAGACGAGACTCGACAAGGGCGATAAACTTGTTCTTCTGGACGTGCGAGAACCATGGGAGCATGCTTTGGCAAAGCTTGAAGGATCTGTGCTCGTTCCTTTGGGTACATTGCCCCAGTCTCTGTCCAAACTGGATAAAAACACGGAGATCATCGCCTATTGCCACCATGGGATGCGGAGCGCCGATGCGACCGGATTCCTGGTGCAGCAGGGATTTCCAAACGTAAAAAATCTGGTGGGCGGGATCGATGCCTGGTCGGTCCAGGTAGACAACTCAGTTCCGCGGTACTAGCACCACCAGGGGATCGATTTATCGACTTTTTCCCTTCCTACTCATCGATAGGTCAGGCCGGGAGGCGCCCCACACACGTTCGCTTCCCGGCTAGTTCATCTTCTCTCTAAAAAATGCCACGGTCCGCTTCAGGCCTTCAGGCAGATCAACTTTCATTTCCCAGCCGAGCGCTTGCCTGATTTTAGAAGGATCAACGAGGCTCCGTAGTTGCTCCCCTTTCTTGGCGGGACCATGGACCTCTTTGGAGGTCGAGCCTGTTAGATTTGCCAGCAGCCTGAACAGTTCGTTGATGGAGGTCTCCACCCCTGTCCCGACGTTATACACTCCCTGAGTTTCCTGTCCCATTGCGGCAAGATTGGCCTCAGCCACATCATCCACAAAAACAAAATCCCTGGTCTGACGTCCATTCCCGTTGATAATCGGCTGCTCATTGTTCAGCATCTTTTGAATAAAGATGGCAACGACCCCTGCCTCGCCCTCCGGGTCTTGCCGGGGGCCATACACATTGGCATACCGGAGACACACCGTTTGAATGCCACTGGTGCGCTGGAAATAGGACAAATAATGTTCTCCGCATAGTTTGCTTATGCCATACGGAGAGAGCGGACTTGTGGGATGCGATTCCGGTGCAGGATAGATTTCCTGCTCACCGTATATGGCTCCTCCGGATGAGGAAAAAATGACTTTTCTGGCGCCATGATGAACGGCCTGATGCAATACGTTCATCGTTCCTAAAATATTCACCTGCGCATCGAACACGGGGTCATCGACCGAGTGCCGAACACTGATTTGTGCCGCCAGGTGCATGACCACATTAGGACGTTCGTTTCGAAAGACCCGTTCCAATCGGCTGCTTTGAATATCCAGCTTGTAAAGATTCGCCGCACGATTCACATTCTTTCGTTTCCCCGTGGACAGATTATCCACCACGACAACGTCGTGACCTTCCTCAACCAGGCGATCGACCACGTGCGAACCGATGAAACCGGCGCCACCCGTCACTAAGACCTTCATGCCCCCTCCACTTATCAAGCCTCGCTTGTCACTGCCG
>CAZEHM010000021.1:0-19823 GCA_964512025.1 uncultured Nitrospira sp.
ACTGCTGCCTCCCGTAGGAGTCTGGCCCGTGTCGCAGTGCCAGTGTGGCTGATCGTCCTCTCAGACCAGCTACCCGTCGAAGCCTTGGTGAGCCGTTACCTCACCAACAAGCTGATAGGACATGAGCCCATCCAGGAGCGCAATACCCACGGTATTGCTTTCTTTCCGAAACCGAAGTTCCGGAAACGTATGCGGTATTAGCTAACCTTTCGGCTAGTTATTCCCCACTCGAGGGTAGGTTACCCATGCATTCCTCACCCGTTCGCCGCTTTACAAGTGTATTGCTACACCTTCTCGCTCGACTTGCATGTATTAGGCGCGCCGCCAGCGTTCGTTCTGAGCCAGGATCAAACTCTCAAATAGGTGTTCTCTAAAATTGGACCAAGGGCCACCACTTCAATACACCTTACACCTTGCTCAACTTCCTCTATTCAGTTGTCAAAGAACAATACGTCGCATTCGTGACGCGGGAGGCGCAATATAAACGCTGCGCACTCTCATGTCAAGGGACCCACTCAAAAAAACTTCGGGTAGTTTCCCTCAGGCACCGCACCGTTTGGCTGCGGTATACAGGCAAGAACTCATCCGCCCTCTGCCCTCGAACGAGTGGGAAGATAACAAGACTCCCCCATAAGTGTCAAGCAACATTTTCATGTATAATGAAAAAAATATGAAAAACTTTGAATCCCCTTTATCCATGCGGCGCCGGACGATTTTAAAAACGCTGAGTCTTGCCGCAGCGGCCGGAATTTCCGGCGGCTGCGATGCCGTCGGTTCTGTTTTCGGACGCATGTTTGCGATTCCTCCCCGCGAGACCACCTACTTCACACCCAATTCAAAGTTTTATGTGGTCAATTACGCAGATTCTGCCGTCTCGATGTCCCGCGACGTGAACATCGAGCAATGGAAAGTTCACGTGAAAGGCGCCGTAAAAACCCCGCTTTCACTGGGCTGGCGCGACATTTTGAATCGTGACTCCTACGATCAGGTCTCCACGCTCATGTGCATCGACACCCTTCCCGGCGGTGACAGCATGGGAACCGCAACCTGGCGCGGCATTTCATTAAAAAAACTTCTTCGAGATGCCGGAGCCGATGAAGAAACCGCACGCGATGTCATTTTTCGCGGCATCGACGGCTACGACGACAGCATTCCATTCACGCGCGCCATGCAAGACGATGCGATGATCGCCTTTCTGATGAACGGAGAAAAACTACCTAAGGAACACGGCTTCCCGATCCGCCTGATTGTGCCGGGCCTGTACGGCATCAAGAACGTGAAATGGATTACCGAAATTGAGGTCTACCCGGGCGATTACCTCGGATATTGGCAGCGCAAAGGCTGGACGGACGACGCCACGATCAAGATTTTCTCCCGCATCGACTCCCCCGGCCACTACCAGACCTTGCGCGGGCCTCTGCAAAAATTCCGCGGCATCGCCTTCGGCGGCCCCAACTCCATCAGCAAAGTCGAACTGAGCTTCGATGCCGGCCGCACCTGGAACGAATGCGAGATTGAAGCGCCGATGTCGCCCTATTCATGGGTCATCTGGAACTACAGCTGGACGCCGACGAAACCGGGAAAGTTTCAAACAGTGGTGCGGGCGACCGATACAAAAGGGCAACTACAGATAGCCGAAATCGTCCGCCCGCAGCCGGCCGGCGCGAGCGGATTACACACAATTATTTCTGAAGTCGCCGAACTCTGACGCCCTCTAGACACACACTGCCCTGCTGAATTCACGCAGCCGCACGTAGGTTCATCGCGCCCGAGGACAACCAGCTACTCCAGCTTCGGCCCCACCGCCCACAACCGTCAAGCAGTGCCGCTTTCGCTCTTCCTCCACTCACTTGCTTCTCCCTGCAAATCCCGCTACTGGTAGATACTCTGCATTCTATCTACGGAGGGCATCATGTCACGACACTTCCTCGCGTACTCATCAGTGTTTCTTGGCCTCATAGGCTGCGATCTGCACTCCCCGGCGCTGCAGCAGGACCGGTTGACATCTCTCGGATCTGCTCAAACCCATGCGACCGCCACCCGCGTCAACGGAGAGATCCGACGGCGTTCCGTCACGATTGACGGGGTCGCACTCAGCGTACTGGAAGCCGGCACCGGCGACCCGATCATCTTCGTCCACGGCGTCGTCACGACAAGCAATATTTTCCCGAAATATCTGAATGCCTATTCGCCGGACTTTCGCGGGATTGCCGTTGATCTTCGCGGCTACGGCGACTCCCAGAAGCCGGACAACGGCTTCACGATCAACCAGTTCTCCAAGGATCTCATCGCGCTGGCCGACAAGCTGGAGATCGAGAAACCGGTCTGGGTCGGCGTCTCCATGGGCGGCATGATTCTCCAGCAGTTGGCCCTGGATTACCCGGACCGTGTGCGGGCGCTCGTGCTCGTCTCCACAACCGACGGCGCGATGGTGCTCGATAAGGATTTGCCGACCATCGGCAAGCCGCGTGACTTCAGCGAGGTTTCCCAAAACATCATCGTCGAAAGCTTCCCTCAAGGAACACCTCCCGCACTCTACCAGCCGTTACTGGATCGTATTCCCAGCTGGAACGGCACGGTGCTCCGCGAAGCGCTGACGAGCATGGCTCAGGCCAATGTGCACGGGAGAATCAACAAGATCACCGCCCCGACGCTGGTCATCGTCGGAGCCAAAGACGAGGTGGCGACTCCGTTGATCGCACGGGAAATTCAGGCTCAGATCGCCGGCGCGCAACTCGTGGAGTTCAACACCGGCCATTTCATGATGGCCGAAGATCCTGAACGGTTTCGCACGGTGCTGGGAGAATTTCTGCGAACCTTGAAGCGGTGACTGTCCGCCGCGCGATCGAACTTCTCAGTCGTGATCAGTGCGGGAAATGTGACCAACCAGTTCGTTGCTGCTGAGAGACCGGCTGATCTCCGACCGCTTGAATCGACTGCTCCTTGCGCGGAATCATTTTTCTTCGCTCACCGGATCACAGACTTCCCAACCGGATGACTGGAAACGAAACACGTAATCAGTATGAACCTGCCCGCCACTTTAGTACTATTGCTGATACGTGCAACCGATAGTCATCACGACCGGCTTCACCGGCACACAGTTCGCAACTCGGCGCCTTTGCAATAATCTATGGCCTTACAACCATGACCGACACATCTGTCTACGATGCAATTGTTGTGGGATCCGGCATCAGCGGCGGTTGGGCCGCCAAGGAGCTGACCGAGCTGGGGGCAAACGTTCTGCTGCTTGAGCGGGGCCGCGACGTCCAACACATTAAAGACTATCCGACCGCTATGCTCCAACCGTGGCAACTGCGCCACCGCGGACTGCTGTCACGGGAACTCTTGGATTCTCACCCCGTACAGAGTCGCATCGGCCCGTTCACTGCGTTGAACGCGCACTTCTGGGTCAATGACCTCGAGTCCCCCTACACCGAACTGAAACCGTTTTCCTGGCACAGAGGATACCACCTGGGCGGGCGCTCGCTCACGTGGGGCCGTCAGAGCTACCGGTTCAGCCCGATGGATTTCGAAGCCAATGCGCGGGATGGAGTCGCCGTCGATTGGCCGATCCGCTACGAAGACCTGGCGCCCTGGTACGACTACGTCGAGCGCTTTGCCGGAATCAGCGGATCGCGTGACGGCCTTCCGCAGCTGCCCGACGGCGAATTTCTCCCGCCCGTCCCGATGAGCTGCGTTGAGGAAGCGGTCGCCGACCGGATCCGCACGCGGTACGGCGGACAGCGCAGTATGATCGCCGCACGCACGGCCAACCTCACCGTCGCGCACAATGGACGAGGCAAATGCCAGTTCCGGAACCAGTGCTCGCAGGGATGCCCCTTCGGCGCTTACTTCAGCACGCAGTCGGCGACGCTGCCGGCCGCCCTTGCGACGGGGCGACTCACGATGCGCCCCCACGCCATTGTGACAGAGGTCCTCTACGACCGTGACCGGCAGCGGGCGCGTGGAGTCCGGGTGCTTGATGCGATCGAGGGCACGACGCGCGAGTACAGCGCGCGAATCGTATTCCTCTGCGCGTCCACCCTCAACTCCGCCTGGATCCTGATGAACTCCGCCACGGATGTCATGCCGGAGGGACTGGGCAGCAGCAGCGGAGAGCTGGGGCACAACATCATCGATCACCATAATCGAGTCGGCGCAAGCGGATTGGTGCCGGGCTTCGACGATAAATACCACTCCGGACGGCGGCCGAATGCGATCTATGTGCCCAGGTTCCGCAACATCGGCAACGACAAGCGCGAGTATCTGCGCGGTTTCGGCTACCAGGGCGGCTCCGGCCGTGCAGGGTGGCAGCGCAACATCGCGGAATTGAGTATCGGCCCCTCGCTGAAACATGCTCTGATCGAGCCGGGCCCCTGGTCGATCGGCCTCGTGGCATTCGGCGAAACGCTGCCGTACCACGACAACCGCGTGGTGCTCGATAAAAACCGCCGCGACAAATGGGGACTGCCGGTGCTGGCGATGGATTGCCGCATCCGCGAGAACGAGCTGAAGATGCGCGTGGATATGCAGAACGATGCGGCCGAGATGCTGGAAGGTGCCGGCGTGACCAACGTGAGGCCGTTCGATGAATTCTATTCCTTCGGCTCCGGCATTCACGAGATGGGCGCGGCGCGCATGGGCCGCAGCGCGAAGACCTCGGTGCTCAACGGATTCAACCAGGTGTGGGATGCGCCGAATGTCTTCGTGACCGACGGCGCCTGCATGACCTCCTCCGCCTGCCAGAACCCGTCCCTGACATACATGGCGCTCACGGCGCGCGCCGCGCACTATGCGGTGGAAGAGCTGAAGCGCGGAAACCTCTGAGGACACGGCAATGGAAATCAGTCGGCGCGCATGGCTTAAGGGGTTCGGTGCCGCGATCGTGCTCGGAGCCGTCGGCACCGGATTGGCATGGCGGCAATTCGGCACGTCTCCACTCGCCGACCTTTCCGGCTGGACCGGCTTTTCGACAAACGATATCGCGCTATTGAATGAGATCGCCGACGCGATCATTCCTGCCACGGATACCCCCGGCGCCAAAGCGGCCGACGTCGGATCGTTCATGGCGATCGCGGTCACGGAATGCTACATGCCGCATTACCAGGCGGCATTCGTGGCGGGACTGCGGACGATAGAGTCGGCTTGTCTCGATCGGTATCGCCGGAACTTTCTGGAGATTACAGCCTCCGAACGCACCGCGCTGCTGTCGGAAATCGACGGTGAGCGGAAATGGCGCGAGCTCTGGAACAAGGGTGAGCGCGGGCTCCGGATCGTCGCAAAACCTCTCATCGGCGCCATGCCGCCGCAACTCCAAACGCCGCACTATTTCACGATGATGAAGGAACTCACGATGCTGGGATACTTCACGTCTGAAGCAGGAGCGACCCAGGCGTTGCGCCACAATCCGATTCCCGGCAGCTACAACGGTTCGCTGCCGTACCGCAAAGGCGACCGGGCCTGGTCGACGTGACGCAGCGGCCCTCCCCTGACACGAACAAGACCACAGCA
Organism: uncultured Nitrospira sp.; assembly: GCA_964512025.1. GTDB lineage: Bacteria > Nitrospirota > Nitrospiria > Nitrospirales > Nitrospiraceae > Nitrospira_D. The sequence continues at coordinate 5,512 of CAZEHM010000021.1, forward strand.
GAAGCCCACCCCGGCTAACCGGTTGTTCTGATCTGCGCTATTTCTTCCGCCGTCAATTCGCGCCAGGTACCGGGCGCGAGATCCCCCAGCGCGACAGGACCGATCGCGACCCGCACCAAGCGTAACGTCGGGTGCCCCACCGCCGCGGTCATGCGGCGCACCTGCCGGTTCATCCCCTCTCGAATCGTCAGCTCGATCCAGCAGGTCGGCACGGTTTTCCTGAATCGAATGGGCACCGGCCGTTCCGGGAACACCGGTGCGTCGGCCAACATTCGCGCCTCCGCCGGTCTTGTCCTGACTCCGCTCAACACCACGCCCCTGCGCAATTGATCAAGAGCCTGCCGGTCGGGAATGTGCTCGACCTGCACGAGATAGACCTTGGGCAGCTTATGCTGCGGGTCGGTAATGCGGTGAGCCAGCGTTCCGTCGGATGTCAGCAGCATCAACCCTTCACTGTCCCTGTCGAGACGGCCGGCGGCATAGACACCGGGAAGTTCGACATAGTCCGCCAGCGTCGGCCGCCCTTCCGGATCCGTGAAACAGGGCAGCACACCGTACGGCTTGTGAAACGCGATGGTGCGGGGAATACCGGTTGTCGCTCCGGCGGGAGTTCTGCGAATTGGAAATTTCACCGGCAGGCCGCCGCATTCTCCGCCGGATGCAGGGTGAGGATGCGCGCGGCTTCGGCAATCCACAGCGGGTGGCGATGCCCCTCACCTAAGCTGACGCAGTTGATCGGCATGAGTCACTATACCTGAGCCGGCTCGTCATCAACAAATCGCATGCCCGTGTAGAATCGTAGGTATTCCCATTCAATTTTCCGATCACTTCGTAAAACGCTCCCCCCCAGACTCCATGCAATTTTACGGATCGTGCGTCTCGAATGCCTGAAGACTGCGCGACTTAGAAGACCGGTCTGTTCCACGATGGTGGATATCGCACATCGTTTCCGTCCGGCATCCGGCTTGCTCTACAGCACGGGTGAGAGCCTCGCCACTCTCATCGGATTCATAGTTCGTTTGCAGCGGCCACGATCGTGCGTAACACCGTGGCCATTTCATCAACTCACTACCTGAGGAGGTTCCCATGACTCGCTCTGCACGCTTCATCGCACTCGCGGCATTCTTGACGTTCGGTCTCGGCACCGCCGTCTCCTTCGCCGGCGAACCGGCCCCGGCCGAGCAAAAGGATAAGAAGGATATGAGCAGCTCCAAAGCCGATGACGACAGTAAGAAGAAGGATGAAAAGAAAGATATGGGCGGCAGATAAGCACCGCTCCCGGGGCGCAACAGTCGTTGCGCCCCCTTCCCTTCACTCCCCCGCGCATCAAACGCAGGCAGCAATCCGGCAATCTGTAGGCCTCACCCTACAGAACGGTGGCAGCTCTCCACACACTCCCGCACCGCTGCACAGCCTTCTCTGCCGATTCCCTTGAATAACGAATACTTTCCTGTCCTTCCAGCCTGCATCACTCAGGCATCGACCTTGCTCACTTGATCGGCATTCCATTTGTCATCCTTCACAAGGAGGAATCCATGCATCGACGGGCACCTTTTCACTCGCCATCGTTCCGTGCCGCTTCGCTCATCGCGCTCTGCGCCGTTGCACCCATCGGATGCGTGTCCAATGAAACCCACACCAAAGCGCTCACCGAACTGGACACCACGAAGAAGATGTCGGCACAACGCGCCGCAGAACTGGAGGCTCTGAAGAAACAATCGCAGGCACAGGCCGATCAGCTCAAACAACAATTGGCCAGCCTGCAGCAAAACCTGGATCAGGAAGCGGCGCAACGCAAGACCGCGGAGGAAGCCGCCGCCGCGCTGGCGAAAGAACGGGCGGCCCTGGAGGCCCGCTCGGGAGAATTGCAATCCAGGCTGGACGGTCTCGAACGGGAAAAAAGCCAGCTCGGCAGCGATCTCACCGATGTCCGCAACCAGATCGATCAACTCCAGAAAAAGCTGGCCGATGAGGCAGCCCAGGTCAGCGCCCTCGAAAAGGACAAGCAACAGCTGACCAGCGGAACGGCATCGGCACAGAGCGAGATTGCCAAGTTACAGAAACGCGCCGCCGACTTAGAGGCCGACGCCGCCCGCGTCGCCAAAGAGCGCGAACAACTCCGTCAGCAGCAATCGCAACTGGCAGCCGCGCTCGAGCAGGAACGTGCCCGGCTGAAAACCGAGGAAGCGGAGAAATCCCGCCTGGCTCAGGAGCAGGCTCAACTGGCCGCCAGCCTGGAACAGGAGCGGCAGCGGCTGAAGGCCGAGGAGGCCGACAAGGCCCGGCTGGAGCAGGAGCGCGCCGCCAAAGAAGCGGAAATCGCGCGCCTCACCAAAACCCAGGAAGAACTCTCCAAATCGTTGCAGGATGAAATTTCGAAAGGCAACATCACGATCCAGCAGGTCCGCGACCAGCTCACCATCAACATGGTCGATCGCGTGCTCTTCGATTCGGGGCAGGCACAAGTCAAACCGGCGGGAATCAAGGTCCTGAAGCAGGTCGGCGATGTGCTGAACAAGATTACCGACAAGCAAATCCGCATCGAGGGCCACACCGACAATGTGCCGATCAGCGCGAAACTGCAGGATAAGTTCAAGACCAACTGGGAGCTCTCGACGGCACGAGCCACGAACGTGGTGCGCTACTTGATCGATCAGGGCGGAGTCGGCCGGCAGCATCTCTCCGCCGTCGGATATGCCGAGACTCGCCCCATTGCCTCGAACGATACGGATGACGGTCGCAGTTCCAACCGGCGGATTGAGATCGTCCTCCATCCGAAAGACCTCTCGAAAATCACCGGCCAGCTCGGCTCCACCGGTCCGGACGGGAAATAAGCCCGCCCGTTCGCACCGCGGCGGCCGCCACACCTCCTGTGGCGGCCGCCTCTCTTTCCCTCCCGCAGCGGAAGACTTCCCCTCCCTCCCCGCTTCCGTTATGATGCCGCCTGTTACCGAAACGTGCAGCGATTCATCCGTATTTTTTTCATTTCTCAACATGAGGCTGTCATGTCCCGATTGACCGGACTCGCCGTCGCACTCGCCGTCTCTCTCGGACTCACCGCCTGCGATACCGCCTACATGGCCGCGATGGAGAAAATGGGATACGCCAAACGCGATATCCTGAGCAGCCGGGTCAAATCGGCGAGAGACGCGCAGGAAGACGCCAAGAAGGAGATCCAGAGCGCCCTGGAGCAATTCGGGAAAGTCGTCGGCTATCAAGGCGGCGATCTGGAGGCCACCTATAAAAAACTGAACAATGAATTACAAAACAGCGAAGACAGCGCCGACACAGTCCGGAAACGAATCAAGGATGTGGAAAGTGTCGCCGACTCGCTCTTCGCCGAATGGAAAACCGAACTCGGGCAATACTCCAGCGCCGATCTGCGGCGCAAGAGCGAGGAGAAGCTCTCACAAACCAAAGCCCGCTATAACGAGATGCTCGGCGCGATGAAAAAAGCCGAGCAGCGCATCGATCCGGTCTTGAAACCCCTCCGCGATCAAGTGCTCTATCTGAAACATAACCTCAATGCGCGCGCGCTCGCCGCCATCAAAGGCGAGCTGGTCAAAGTCGATGCCCAGGTGGATCAGCTCGTGAAGGACATGAATAAATCGATCGCCGAAGCGGATAAGTTCATCCAATCCATGGACAAAGAACCGGCCTGAGCAGCGGAGCACCGACCATGCGCTGGGAAGGCCAACGGGAAAGCGGGAACGTCGAAGACCGCCGCGGCATGGGCTCCGCCGGAGTCCGTGGCGCAGGCGGTCTGGGCATCGGAGGAATCGTACTCGTCCTGGCAGTCAGCTATTTCACGGGAACTAATCCTCTGACGCTCCTCAACATGCTCAACGGGGTCCAGGAGATGACGCAATCCTCTGACCCAGTCGAGAGCGGCCCTACCGGTCCCCCGAGCGATCAGCTCGGAAAATTCGCCGCCGTCGTGCTGGCCGATACGGAAACCACCTGGAAGCAATTGCTGGGATCCCGCTATGAAGAACCGCGGCTGGTCCTCTTCACCGGCGCGGTCCACTCGGCCTGCGGCACCACCTCATCCGCCGTCGGCCCCTTCTACTGTCCCGGCGACCGCAACGTGTATCTCGATCTGGGATTCTTTACCGAAATGGCTCACAGTCTGGGCGCCCCCGGCGATTTCGCGCAGGCGTATGTCATCGCCCATGAGGTAGGACATCACGTGCAGAATCTGACAGGCATCGCCGCAAAGATCACCAGACTCCAGCACCAGGCTTCTGATACAGAGGCCAATGCCTTGTCGGTCCGCATGGAACTGCAAGCGGATTGCTACGCCGGTGTGTGGGGCTATCACGCCAACCGCGAACGAAATCTGATCGAACCAGGCGATTTTGAAGAGGGGCTCAAAGCCGCAGCCGCGATCGGCGACGATCGCTTGCAGAGAATGGGACAAGGCCGCGTGCAACCGGAAAGCTGGACACACGGTTCTTCCGCCCAGCGCATGAGCTGGCTCAGGCGGGGCCTGGAAAGCGGCGATCCGAACGTCTGCAACACCTTCGAGGGACGCCTCTCATGAACCGGCACGACCCGGCAGCCGACAGCGATCAGGCAGCCGGAGTTTTTGAGACACTCTTTTCCGATCCCCCGTGGAATGCAAAATCATTCCTGGGCGCAGGAGTCACAACCCTTGCCGGACTTGCAGCCTGGATAAACGATATGACGTCTCCGGCCCTGGCGCGCGGAGGGGCCAGCTTTATGGCAGGCTTCCTGATCGGCTGGGCGATCCGCCGGGCGGTGAAACTGGCGGCCATCGTCGCAGGAATCCTGCTTACCTTCCTCGTCGCAATCAAAATGACGGGAGTCGCGGACCTCGACTGGACCGCTATCGAAGCGAATATTTCACACAGTCTGGCCTGGATTCAGGGTAAAGCGGAAGGCTTTAAAGACGTCTTGACGGGCTATCTGCCCTCGGCGGGCGCGGGAGGAGCCGGCACCTACCTGGGATTCAGGAAGAAGTAGGGAGCGCGGCCTGAATGACTCGGGGAGCGAACAGCCTAGTCGTTCAGTTTTGCCTTGATCTTGTTGCCGGCCTTTTCAAACCCTTCGGCTGTTTTCGTCGCAGCCTTCTTGAGTTTCTCACCGACTTTATCGACGACGTGCTTGTCCTCGACTTTCTTCACGACCGCTTTCGTCTTGTCTTCGATTTTCTGACCGACATGTTTGGCCGTGGTCTCGACCCGTTCCATCATCCCCTGTGACTCTTCGGCGAGAACTGGCGATATTCCAGATAGCACGAGTGCCGTAACCAGAATCGGCCGAGCGTACTTCCAGATCCTTCGGTTTTTCATTGCAGGCTCCTTCATGGTCATCAGCATACCATCTGAGCTGCAAATTGTCCCTTATCCGTCTTTTTTCCCTTGGCTAAAATCGGCCTGCAGGCAGATCTCTCCCACGCCCGGCACAGTCGCTAGGCTGCCTCGGGAAGAGACTCGCCCGGACTGCCGGCGTGCTTGTCACCTTTCTTCTTATCCTTCCCTCCCCATTGTCCTACTTCCAGGCTCTCCAGCCAGTTCAATAATTTATCCACGTCCGGCCCCTTGAAGATCGAACCATGCTGAGGGCAAATCATCGCCGGTTTCAGCGCCCGCACCCGCTGCACCCATCCGCGAAGCGCCGAGTTCGAGGGCATCCAGCGGACGTGGAATCCGCGCATATATTGCACATGCTCCTCAAAGTTCGTGACGAACAGGCTGGACTCGTGGCTGGGAAGCAACGCGCCGCCGATATCCCCTGAGAAGAGAATTCTGGCCTGCGGATCGAAAATGGAAAAATTGCCGGACGAATGGCAGTAGTGCGCCGGCACCGCCTCGACCGTGGCTCCCGAGCCGCCGATCTTGATCGTCATCCCTTCGTCGGGAATCCCGGTGATCGTCAAGTCGGCGCGGGCGGCAAAGTGGGCCAGAAAGGCCGTCCACAACCAGGAACTGTAGGTCGTCGCCCGCGGATTCAGATCCAGCCACAAGGCCAGGGAAGAAATGATGTCCGGATCCTGATGGCTGGCGAACAGTACACGAATATCTTCGAGCCGTATATGCTTCGACAGTTCCGCCAACACCCGGGGGAAAATCTCAATGCCGCCCGGATCGAGCAACATCCCCTCGCCCTTGCTCACGATGACGTACTCATTCGTGTCGATCACGTGCGAGCTTTTCTCGGGGTCACGGCCGATCACGATCCAGCGATGCTGGCCCTCCTCAAAGATGACTGTGCTCTTCATCCACCTCTCCTTTTGCCAGTTGCGTCAACAGCGCGCGGCCGCTGCCGATCGTGTCTCTGATCGTCTGAAACTTCTGATTCAATCCGTCGACCGTCGTCGTAATCCCGTTCGCGAGATTGGCGAAATGGGTTTTGCCCTGTCCCGGCAAATGCGCCGCTTCGATCCCCACGCAAAGCCCCAGATATCGCGCCGTTTCTCCGATCCGCTTGATACTGCCGACGGAGTCCTCCGCCAGCGTCAGAAAGGGCAACGACTGCCCCAGCAACTCCTGAATCTTCCGCAATGTTTCAAGACACTGCCGGCCGAGATAGAGCAGATTCTCCCGCAGCAGAGGATCCGCCTGCTGCAACATCCGGCTCTCCAACACCCGCTCCAGATCGCCAGGGTGAGTCAGTTGAAGCGCGGCCAATTCCTCCATGAACTGCTCATTCCCGTGCGCAACCTGCCGGTTGAGGACCGTCAACAAACATTTGCTGTGCTGAAAATACCGCCGTGCCAGATTGGTGCACTCGGCCGTGTGCCGGGCGATCGCTTTGCACTGCACGCCCAACCCTTCCACCTCGGGCGTAATCGTGCCGGGATAACTCGACAGAATACCGGCGAGCGCCAGCAACGCCTTCCCTTCGCCGGCGGGAACCTTAGCCGCCTGCACGACCCCGTTTCGCGCCAGCAGCTGCATCTCAAAGGCCATCGACTCCAGGGATCGCGCCACATTGAGAATATCCACGGCGATCCCGAACATCCTCGTGATCATGAGCTGATACTGCGCGATCACCGCGCTGCCCGCTTCGCAGCTTCGGACCGTGACAATATCCGCCTGCGTTGATTCAGCTGGTGTCTGATTGAGTCCGGGAGCTTCCATAATAGATACCTCTCTTCGACCTCCCTTATCGGGTCCTACCGGAGAATTCTTCAGCCTCAACCGTAAAAATAATGCCTATTTCGTCCAACCCGGGCCGAAAGCCGAGCTGCGTCGTCCAACAATCTGGACAACAGCACCGCCGCGCTGCTTTTTCCACAAGAAAAACGGCCAACACCTTGTTTATACTGGGTCGAACGTTTTGTGACTCCATCATACTCATCCATACTCATCTTGAGGCTTGACCATGACTGTGCGAATTCCCCGTGGACCGCTCGTTTCATTCGCCTTCGCCGTATCGATCGTTGCCGGACTCGCCGTTGCTTCCGTTCATGCGTCCGAGACCTTTTCGGCCTCGGCCCTCGACCGCGCCAAGCTCGCCACCGTCGGCGTGCTCGAAGACACCCAGGATCAGCGCACGCCCGATAAGCCGGGAAAGATCCTGGTGCGCGGGACCGGATTTCATCTGCGCGACGGCTACCTCGTCACCGCCCGGCATGCCGCGGAAAAACACGATGCCACCACCGGCACCATCCTTGAGAAACAGATCCGGATCCTGACGACCGATCTGCACGAACTCACCGCCGATCTGGTCGGCGACAGCGCATTCATGGATGTCGTCGTCTATCGCGTCGCCGAAGCTCACCGCGCCAAGCTGCGCGCCAGCGCCTCCTTTGCCGCCGGCGACGTGCAGCCGGGCCAGGACGTGTTTACCGTCGGCTATCCAATGGGCTGGGGGCCGACGATGTCGTTCGGACATCTGGGCAATACGAATACGTTCCTCCAGACAGTGGACACCAGACTGATCCAGGCCGACGTGGCCGCCTGCAGCGGCAACTCCGGCGGCGGACTCTTCAACGACAAGGGCGAGGTGGTCGGCATCATGCACGCCATCATCCAGACGGAACGGGACGACTCCACCGCCCACTGCAGCCGCATGGCCTTTGCGATTCCGGCGTTGTTGGCTGAACGGATTGTGAAATCGGCCATCGACGGCAAGCCGATGACTTTCTCGAAGATGGGCATTCACATGATGGCCGTGAAGGACGGCACGAAGTGGCGGATGGCCGTGAAGGAAGTGAATGAGCCGTCCAAGTCAGCCGGTATTCAAAAGCACGACATCATCATTGCGGTGGACGAGACCGAAATCAACGACGCGGCACACCTGAAGAATTATCTGATCGAACGCACCACCCCTGGCCAGCAAGTCCACGTCAAGGTCCGCCGCATCGATGCAGACCTGACGTTTACGGTGACACTGGCGGGTGGGTAGTGACTCCGCAGGATGGTCAAAAAGGCCGTCCAGCAAGGCCGCAGCAAGCAAAGAGGCGAATCGTACGCTTTCGGTACGTTGAGCCTCTGAGCGACGCGAGAACGAATCTGGCGGAATTTTTCAACATCCTGCTAACCCGGCAGGGCCTGATACCAGCCATTAGCTCGCACGAGCGTCACAGGCTGATCGAAGAGGCGGCTGAGATTCACGTCCGTGAGCAGGTTGGCTTTCGCACCATCGGCGACTATTTCTCCGCTCTTGAGCAATACCACCCGCTCGATCTCCGGCGGGATTTCGTGCAAGTGATGCGTCACGAGCAGCACAGTCTTTCCCTTGCGGATCTGGGCGCGCAAGAGGTCCAGATATTGGAAGCAGGCTTTCAGATCGAGTCCGCTCGTCGGTTCATCCAACACCAGCACAGAAGGATCGTGCACCAGTGCGCGCCCCAGAAGAAAGCGGCGCTGTTGGCCGGTTGAGAGATGGCCGAAGCGGCGACCGGCCAGCGATTCGATGCCCAACTCCTTCATGAGTTCACGCGCCCGCGCGACCTGTGCCTCGCTGAATTCCTGATACTCATAGGTGTCGTTGCTCGCATAGTAGCCGGACAGAATGACGTTCAATCCTTCTGCACAGATCAGGTAGTCTTTCTGGAGATCGTGCGAGACAATCCCGAGTCGTTTCCGCACCTCCCAGACACTGCCGCCTTCTTCCCCGAACAGGTGAATGTGGGTTTCATCCAATGGCAGCGGATGGACACCGCCGGCTAAGAGCTTGAGCAGGGTTGATTTGCCGGCGCCGTTGGGACCGACAATCGCCGCATGCTCCCCTTCTTGTAACGCAAAGGAGAAATCCGAGAACACGCAGGTATCGCCGCGATAGACCGTCGCATGCTGGATCTCGAGGATCGGGCGAGAGCTGACCTTCTGGCGAGGCTCCTTGACCGGAGCTTTGGCCGAAGTAGAGACCGGAACGGATACAGGCGCGACGACAGAAATAGGACTGCTGACCGGCTTCCCGGCGCGGCGCGACTGTTCGAGGCCGGCATGAGCCAATGCGTCCACCCGCTCGTTGTCCACATGACCGTTATGTCCCCTGACCCAGTGCCATTCAATCGTGTGGCCGGAAGCCAGCGCATCGAGGCGACGCCACAAATCCTCATTCTTCACCGGCTCTTTGCTCGCGGTTTTCCAGCCGCGCCGCTTCCAGCTATGAATCCATTCGCTGATACCCTTCTGAACATATTGCGAATCGGTATAGACGCGCGCGGAGACCGGCTGCGTAAACGACTGCAAGGCTTCGATGACCGCGAGCAATTCCATCCGGTTGTTCGTCGTCGCCGGCTCCCCGCCGCAGAGTTCCGTCTCTTCATTGTCGATCCGCAGCAAGACCCCCCAGCCTCCAGGCCCGGGATTCCCGCTGCATGCGCCGTCTGTATAGATTTCGATCATACGCCCGTTCTCCACGTGAGACAGTCCCATGCCTTCATGCAAATCCGTGATTCGATTGCGGACACGATTCTACTCCGCTCCTGATGGACCGGCCAGAGAAGGAAAGAGTCTCTGCGTTGTAGCGTAATTATGCTTCGGCAGGATCGGAATCGATCTTTGCAGACGCCTTCTTGCCCGCAGTGGGCTTTGCTTTCTTCGATGAGCCGGCGATCTTGGGTGTCGCGGTTTTCACATCGGCATTTTGTGCACGATGCAGGAGGGCATGATCCATGAGCACGAGGGCCATCATGGCCTCGGCGATCGGCGTGGCTCTGATACCCACGCAGGGGTCGTGGCGGCCATTCGTTTCAACGGTGACCGGCTGGCCCTGCTTATCGATCGACCGGCGCGGGATACGGATGCTCGATGTCGGCTTGATGCCGATCGTCACGACCACATCCTGACCGGTGGAAATGCCGCCGAGAATACCGCCGGCATGGTTGGTCACAAAGCCTTCCGGCGTCAGTTCATCGCCATGTTCGGACCCGCGCTGGGCGACTGAGGCGAACCCTGAACCGATTTCGACCGCCTTCACCGCGTTGATGCTCATCATCGCGCCGGCCAGGTCGGAATCCAGCTTCGCATAGACCGGGGCTCCCCACCCGACGGGCACATGCTCGGCCACGGTCGTGATCTTGGCGCCGACGGAATCGCCGGACTTCCGCAAGTCGTCCATAAACGTTTCGAGCTTCGCCACAAGAGCGGCATTGGCGGCAAAGAACGGATTAGCCCGGACCTCGTCCCAACTCTGAAACGGCACCTCGATCGGTCCCAACTGGCTGAGATAGCCCCGGATGACGACTCCGTAAGTCTCATGCAGCCACTTCTTCGCAATCGCCGCCGCCGCGACACGCACCGCCGTTTCACGCGCAGACGAGCGCCCCCCGCCGCGATGATCGCGGATACCGTACTTCTGCCAATAGGTGTAGTCGGCGTGGCCCGGACGGAAGGTATCGATGAGGTTGCCGTAATCCCGGCTCCGTTGATCTTCGTTACGGATCAGGAGCGCAATCGGGGTCCCGGTCGTCTTCCCTTCGAAGACTCCGGAAAGAATCTCCACGGTATCCGATTCCTGACGCTGCGTGACATGGCGCGACGTCCCCGGCTTCCGCCGGTCAAGATCGCCTTGAATATCTTCAGCCGACAGCGCCAAACCAGGCGGGCACCCGTCCACCACACAGCCGATCGCCGGCCCGTGGCTCTCCCCAAAGGAGGTGACGGTAAAGAGATGTCCGATCGTGTTGCCTGCCATGCTTATCTACCTGAGATCATGCCAAAACTTATTTGGCTCTAACCTTAGTTCCCCTTGGAAACTCCGCATAAATCTCGAGCTTCTCAACTTCATCAAGATCGATTTCTCTCGGAGAGTGAATTATCCTCGACCTCTGCCCCATAAGTTTATTTTCACTGAGGAACACCGTATCCAAATGCATCTTTACTGAGTCCTGCGTGCCCTTACGGGTGATTATCAACTCCGTGTTCTTATCGGAGGTAAGCAACACAGGCTCACCATCTGAATTACGACAGCGGAATTTTTCGATCCCGTTTGAAAAGTACAATGTTCCCAAGCTATATATTCCATCGCCTGAAAGCTGCTTTTGTTCAGACTGTAACTGCTCTACCAGTTCCTCTTTGACAACTGGATACCATGCGCAAGCAGGAAGAAACGTACCCAACAGCAAGGACAGACCGAGCAGAGTCCTGCGAGCTTGCAGATCAACTACCCTCATGACATTACTTCCGGCGCATATCACCTAAGCCGAGTTTATTCGACCAAATCCAGCTTGATCCGCAGTTCCTTCAACTGTTCGGCGCTCACGGCCGACGGCGCCTCAGTCAACGGATCTTGCGCACGCTGCGTCTTGGGGAACGCAATAACATCGCGGATGGAATCTGCGCCGCCCAGCAACATGATCAAGCGATCGAGACCGAAGGCGATGCCCCCGTGCGGTGGCGCGCCATACTCCAGAGCCTCCAGAAGAAACCCGAACTTGGCTTGGGCCTGTTCTTTGTTGATGCCGAGCAAGTCCAGAATCTTGAGCTGGATATCGCTGCGATGGTTCCGGATGCTGCCGCCGCCGATCTCGCTGCCATTCAACACCATGTCGTAGGCCTTGGCCCGTACTTTCAACGGCTCTGAATCGAGCAGCGCCAGGTCTTCATCCATCGGCGCAGCAAAGGGATTATGCATGAAGATATAGCGCTTCTCTTCCGGCGAATAGTCTAATAGCGGGAACTCGGTTACCCAGAGTGGCTTCCAGGCGTTCTTGTCGATCAGGTTCAATTCCTCGCCCAGCTGGAGGCGGATGCGGCCCAGCACATCGTGCACGACTGCCGGCTTGTCGGCGCCGAAGAGCACGAGATCGCCGGGCTTCGCCTCCGGCAAGGCCGCGGCAAAGGCCTTGGCATCGAGAAACTTTGCAATGACTGATTCCAACTGCCCTTCGGGCGTGATCTTCAACCAGGCCAGCCCCTTGGCTCCGAAGCTCTTCGCCGTTTCTCCTAAGGCATCGATGCGGCTGCGCGGGGTCGCGGCCCCGCCCTTCACGATCAAGGCCTTGACCAATCCGCCCTTCGTGGCGGCATCCTTGAACACCTTGAACTCGCTGGCCGCTGCAAAGGCCGTCACATCGTACAAAGGCATCTCAAAGCGCAGATCGGGCTTATCCGATCCATAGCGCCCCATCGCTTCGGCATAGGTCATCCGCGGAAACGGCGTCGGCAATTGCACGCCGCCGGCATCACGAAACACGGTGACGATCATCTTTTCCATTAAGCTCATCACGTCCAGCCGATCGACGAACGACATCTCCAGGTCGATCTGGGTGAACTCGGGCTGGCGATCATTGCGGAGATCCTCGTCACGGAAGCAGCGGGCGATCTGATAATAGCGGTCCATGCCGCTGACCATGAGCACCTGTTTGAAGAGCTGCGGCGATTGCGGCAACGCAAAGAACGTCCCGGGATTCACCCGGCTCGGCACCAGATAGTCTCGCGCCCCTTCCGGCGTGCTCTTGGTGAGAATCGGCGTTTCGATTTCGAGAAACTCTTCCTTATTGAGAAACCCGCGCACCGCCTGCGCAATATCGTGCCGGGTCTTCATCAGCTTCTGCATACGGGGACGCCGCAAATCCAAAAACCGGTACTTCAGACGGATCGCCTCCGTCACTTCCGCATCATCCTCGATGACGAACGGCGGCGTCTTCGATTCGTTCAACACCTCGACGGCATCGACAAAGACTTCAATCTCGCCTGTCGAAAGATTCGGGTTCTTTGACTCATCCGGGCGCGCCATCACCTGGCCGGTGATGGAGACCACACATTCGCTCCGCAGGGTATGGCCCCCTTGATGTACCGCCGCGTTGCGCTCCGCATTGAAGACAACTTGCGTAAGACCGGTCCGGTCGCGCAGATCGATAAAAATCACCGTGCCATGGTCGCGCCGCCGCTGCACCCAGCCGTTCAGCACCACGGTCTGGCCGACATGGGTCTTGTTCAATTCGCCACACCGATGCGTTCTCACCTTCATGCCACGTGTCTCGCTTTCTTCGTCGAGTGCCGTTTCGTCTTCGTTGGTTTCGCCCAGCCCGGACGCCGGGGAGGCTTGGGCGGCCGGACACCGGGGTCCTTCCCTTCCTTTTCCAATGTTCGCCGCTGCTCGACGATGTCGCGCAACGCATTCGCTTCCCGGTCCGTCAGAAACCGGAACTCGCCGGCCCCCAGATCACCCAGCGTGAGCGGCCCCATCTTGACGCGGGTCAATTTGATCACCGGATGGCCGACGGCTTCCAGCATCCGCTTCACCTGGTGCTTGCGGCCCTCATGGATCGTAATTTCCACCCAGGAGTTGGCTTCGGCCTTGCGCACTTTTTTCACCGTGGCCGGACTGGTCATGCCGTCTTCAAGCCTGATTCCCTTTTCGAGCTGAGCGATCTCTTCGTCCGTCAGGACACTCTTGACCTTGATCAGATAGGTCTTCGGGACATGATAGCGCGGATGCAGCAGGGCCTGCGTCAGATCGCCGTTGTTCGTCAGCAGCATGAGGCCTTCGCTGTCGAAATCCAGCCGGCCCACCGGAAACACCCGCACCGACACGCCGTGCAGAAAATTCTTGACCGTCGGCCGTCCGCCCGGATCGTCCAGAGTCGACATGACGTTCTTCGGCTTGTTCAAAATGAGATAGACGAAGGGCTGGGCGTTTTCCAGGTGCTTGCCATCCACCTTCACGTGATCGCGCTCGGGATCGACCTTCGTCCCGAGTTCCGTGACCACCTTGCCGTTGACGGTGACGCGACCGCTCGCGATCAACATCTCGGCCTTCCGGCGCGAAGCCAGCCCAGTCGTCGCGATGATTTTCTGAAGTCTAGTTTCCATACACTCAACAAGGCCCTTTACGTCTGACTATACCCGGCTGCAGCTCTTTCATTCTCCCTTTCAGGAGCGAGCCTC
>CAZEHM010000021.1:19923-51964 GCA_964512025.1 uncultured Nitrospira sp.
CCTCTATTCCCACTCAATCGTGCTTGGCGGCTTCGAGCTGATGTCGTAGACGACGCGATTCACGCCCTTCACTTCGTTGATGATCCGGCTCGACATCCGGCCCAACACCTCGTTGGGGATCTTGGCCCAGTCGGCGGTCATCCCGTCCACGCTGGTCACCGCGCGAATCGCTACGACGTTGTCGTAGGTCCGCTGATCGCCCATGACGCCGACCGTGCGGATCGGCAGGAGCACGGCAAAGAATTGCCAGATTTCCCGGTACAGTCCCGCCCCGCGGATTTCCTGATCGACGATCGTTTCTGCTCCACGAAGAATCGCCAATCGCTCCTTCGTCACGGAGCCGAGCACCCGGATCGCCAGACCGGGACCGGGGAACGGCTGCCGCCAGACAATCTCATCCGGCAAGCCCAGTTCGGTCCCCAATACCCGCACTTCGTCCTTGAACAATTCCCGGAGAGGCTCAATTAGTTTCAGCTTCATCCGCGCGGGTAATCCGCCGACATTATGATGCGTCTTGATCGTGGCTGACGGCCCCTTGAAGCTGACGCTCTCAATCACATCGGGATAGAGCGTGCCCTGCACCAGATACTTGACGCCCTTCAGCTTCTTGGACTCCACGTCGAAATTCTTGATAAACAGACGCCCGATGATCTTGCGCTTCTTTTCAGGATCAGTGACGCCCTTCAAGCCGTCCAGGAACTGTGTCGTGCGATCGAGCACCCGCAGATTGAGATGCATCTGCGAGGCAAACGTCTTCTTCACCTGCTCACGCTCGCCTGCCCGGAGCACTCCGTTATCGACGAAGATGCAGGTCAGCTGATCCCCGATGGCGCGATGCGTCAGCGCCGCCGCCACCGACGAATCGACCCCGCCGCTCAACGCGCAGATCACGCGATCTTTTCCGACCTGTTCGCGGATCTGATTCACCGCTGTCTCCACGTAGGACTGCATGGTCCAGGTCGGCGTACAGCCGCAGATCTCGTAGACGAAGTTCCGGAGCATCTTCGCACCTTCCGGCGTATGTGCGACTTCCGGATGAAACTGCAGACAATAGATCCGCCGTCGCTCCTCTTCCAACTTCATCGCCGCGACCGGCGAGTTGCTCGTATGGGCGATGGACCGGAACCCCTTCGGCATGCGCTCGATCCGGTCTCCATGGGACATCCACACCACCGAGGAACCGCCTGTGCCCACGCCTTTGAAGAGGTCGCTCCGGTCATCGATGAGGAGATCCGCCCGGCCGTATTCCCGATGCGGCGCCTTGACGACCTTGCCCCCCGACAAATGCGTGACCAGTTGCATCCCGTAACAAATACCCAGGATCGGAATGCCCTGATCGAACAACTCCTTCGCGACGGTCGGCGCCTTCTTCTCATAGACGCTGGAGGGACCGCCGGAGAGCACGATGCCCTGCGGGCGATAAGCCAGAATGGTTGCAAGGGATGCCGTGCAGGGCAGAATCTGCGAATAGACCTGCGCCTCACGAATACGCCGGGCGATCAACTGGGTGTATTGCGACCCGAAGTCGAGAACGAGAATGCGATTGTGCCAAAGTTCCATGAAGACTCAGCTTTCAGCGGTTAGCTATCGGCAAGACAGGAGAACCGCACATTGAGGACTGTCTATCACAGGGAGGGATCATCTGCCTTCCGGCTGAACGCTGATGGCTGAAGGCTGACTGCTGTCGTTACTCCCAATCCATCCGGTAGTTCGGTGCTTCTTTCGTGATGATCACGTCATGCACGTGGCTTTCACGAAGACCGGCCACGGTCTGCCTGATGAAGGTCGCCTTTTGCTGAAGGTCGGCAATCGTCCGGCACCCGCAGTATCCCATGCCGGATCTGACCCCGCCGACCAGCTGATAGATGACCGCTCCCAGCGGGCCCTTGTAGGGCACGCGGCCTTCGATGCCTTCCGGCACGAGCTTCTGAGCCGGGCGTCCGCCCTGGCCGTAGCGATCTCCGCCGCCGCGCTCCATCGCGCCGATGGAACCCATGCCGCGATACACTTTATACGTTCTGGCTTGATAGAGGACCGTTTCACCCGGCGATTCTTCCGTTCCTGCCAGGAGTCCGCCCAGCATGACCGACGATGCCCCGGCCGCCAGAGCCTTGGTCACGTCGCCGGAGAACTTGATCCCGCCGTCGGCAATAATCGGCACGCCGCTTCCGCGGAGAGCCTTGGCGCAGTCGGCAATGGCCGTCAGCTGCGGCATCCCCGCGCCGGAGACGATGCGTGTCGTGCAAATCGATCCCGGGCCGACGCCGACCTTCACAGCATCGACGCCCATCTTCAGTAAATCCTTGGCCGCTTCCGCCGTCGCAATGTTGCCGGCGATCAATTCCAGATCGGGATGCTGCTTCTTGAGCCGCTTCACCATATCGAGGACGGCCTGGGAATGCCCATGCGCCGTATCCACGACGATCAAATCCACGCCGGCGGCCTTCAGCAAACTCGCCCGCTCGTCCGTATCGGCCCCCACCCCGACCGCCGCACCCACACGCAACCGGCCATGCGAGTCCTTGCAGGCATTGGGGTACTTGATGCGCTTCTCGATATCCTTGATCGTGATCAGGCCCTTGAGCTCATAATTCTTGTTCACAACCGGCAGCTTTTCGATGCGGTGTTCGTGCAGGATCTCGCGGGCCTTTTCGAGGCTCGTGCCCTGAGGCGCCGTGATCAGCTTCTCCCGTTTCATCACCTGGGAGACCTTCAGATCCAGCCGCGACTCGAAGCGCAAATCGCGGTTCGTCAGAATGCCGACGAGCTTGCCCTCTTTCGTCACGGGAATGCCGGAGATTCGGTACTTGGCCATCAGCTGATGCGCATCGCGGATCGTCTGATCCGGCGAGATCGTCACAGGATCCAGAATCATCCCGCTTTCCGACTTTTTCACCCGGTCCACTTCCGCGGCCTGATCCGCCGGAGGAAGGACGCGGTGGATGACGCCGATTCCGCCCTCGCGGGCCATGGCAATCGCCAGGCGCGATTCGGTCACGGTATCCATCGCCGCGCTGACAAAGGGTACATGAATGCGAATATTGCGCGTCACCAGCGTCGAGGTGTCGACTTCGTTCGGCAAGACCTGCGACTTCGCCGGCACCAGCACGACGTCGTCATACGTGAGACCCAATCGCGGCTCTTTATCCAGCATAATCTCCCCGTCTCATCCCCACGGCCCGTTCGCCGGACGCGTTAGTGCGTCTGCTGGGCTTTATCGAGTTCCGCCAGCGCTTCCGCATTTTCCTGCAGCCGCTCGCTGCCTTCATCGGCCGGCATAAATTGCTGCACCCGCGTATTGCCGCTGTCCACCACGAATACGCTGCCCCGGGCATCTACGGCGATCCCGTACGGGAAGTTGAATTGCCCGTCGCCGTTGCCGTAGCCGCCCCACTGCGTGATGTAATTGCCTTCTTTATCGAATTTCTGCACGCGCTGGTTGCCGGCATCCGTCACATACACATCGCCGGCGCCGTCCACCGCCACGCCCCAGGGATTCCGCAACTGTCCGGCTTCCTGCGCGAGTGCGCTGCTCGCATGGCCGGCCTCGGGGCTGCCGCCCCACTTGGCCAGCAACTGCGGCAGCACGTTGGTGCTGGTATCGAATTTCTGGATGCGGTGGTTGCCCATGTCCACCACATACACCGAGCCGTCGTTCTGATCGACGGCCACGCCGCGCGGGAAGTAGAACTGCCCGTCGCCGCTGCCGAAGCTGCCCCAGGCCATGATGAACTCGCCCGCCATATCGAACTTCTGCACGCGGAAGTTGGCGCTGTCCACGACATAGACGAAGCCGCGCACCCGGTCGACCGCAATGCCCCAGGGCGCGTTGAACTGGCCTTCGCCGTTTCCGCGCGAGCCGAACTTCATCAGATAGCCACCGAGCTTGCCGTCGAACTTCTGGACGCGATGGTTGTTGGTATCCACCACCCACACGTCGCCCTTGCCGTCGCAGGCGATGCCCGTAGGATTGTGGAAGTTTGCGTTCGCCGATCCGAAGCAGCCCCAGAGGATAATGAAGTTTCCGGCGTTGTCGAATTTCTGGATGCGGTTGTTGCCGTTATCGACGGCGAACAGCGATCCCTGCTGATCCACACACAAGCCGTACATCGGCGCCATGAACTCGCCTCCGTGCAGGAGCGAGGCGCCGCGGCCCGGTTGTCCCCACTTGGAGACACAGAGATAGCCGGAGGTATTGACCAGAATCGTCGCGCTGGCCGGAGTCGAGACGTTGTTCCCGACGTCCTTGAACCAGACATAAATCGTCTTTTGCCCGTCGGTCGGCGACAGGATGAACGGGATCGTCGCGCCGAACTTGATGGCCGTCGTGACATCGACCCATCCGGGCGTGCCGCCCATCGGCGTCAACGGACTTTCCGAGATGAAGTAGGCCGCCACGCCTGTATCCAGGTCGGTCGCGGAGATCGTCACGACGACCTCCGGCGAGTTCGTCATAAACGCGCCGTGATTGATGACGGCATACGGATTCTGCGGCGCGGTGATATCGATCAACACCGGTGTCGAGGTGACCTCTTCCGAGACTTCGCTCTCTGTGCCGTCTTCGAACACCGCCGTGACGGCATAGAAATACGCCGTGTCATTGGTCAACCCGGAATGCGTATAGGGGCTGGTAACGCCTTCGATCTTGGTCCCGGTCTGGATCGTGACACCTTGCGCGGTGTTGAAATACAGATTGTAGGAGACAGCGCCCTGCACATCCAGCCAGCTCAAGTAGATTTCCGTGTCGCCCGGCTTCACCGCGACGCTGCGCGGAGGCTGGACGGTACCGGCCGCCGGCGCCGGGGCGGACTGGTCTTTTCCCCGGTTGATTTCTTCTTCCGTCGGCACGTACTTCACGACGCGGTTGTTGCCGCTGTCAACGACGATGACCGCCCCCTCTTTATCGACGGCGATGCCGGACGGGAAATTCAACTGGCCTTCTGTCTTTCCGCGGTTCCCGAACGAGCAGAGGAAGGTGCCGTTGCCGTCGAACTTCTGGACGCGATGGTTGCCGCTGTCCACGACATAGACGTTGCCGAGCGCGTCGCACGCAATCCCCCAGGGTGACTTGAACTGCCCCGGGCCGTGCCCTTCACGCCCCCACTTGGTGAGGAAGCTGCCGCGCGCGTCGAATTTCTGAATCCGGTTGTTGCTCTCATCCGCCACGAAAATGTTGCCGACGAAATCCACCGCCACGCCGCGGGGAAAAAAGAACGCGCCGTCGAAGCTGCCGTCGCGGCCCCACTTCAGCAGCGGCTGACCGTCCGCCTGAAACTTCTGGATGCGGGCATTGCTGGTGTCGGACACATAGACGTTGCCCTCCTGGTCTGTCGTAATGCCCCAGGGCACGTCGAACTTGCCCATATCGGCGCCACGCCAGGCGAATCCGAACTTGCCCCATGCCTTCATGGCGTTGCCTTCGAGATCGAATTTCTGCACGCGATTGTTACCGCTGTCGGCGATGTAAATCACATCCTCCGGTCCGACAGCCAACCCACGGGGATAATAAAAGGAACCTTCCTGCGAGCTCGGTTCGCTGCCCCATCGGGCGACGAACTTGCCGTCTTTGGTAAATTTCTGGATCGAATGGTTGTCGGTGTCGGCGACATAGATGTTGCCGTCTTTGTCGAGCGTCAGACCGGTGGGCGAGCTGAATTCTCCATCGTCCGGGCCTTCCTGACCAAAAACCATGGATAGGAGATAGGGCGAGGGAATCGCCATGACTTCCTGCGACTCCAGACTCTCCCCCTTCTGAGTCACGACCGTCACGACATAGTGATAACAGGTGCCGTTCGCGAGATCGTCGTGAACAAAAGGAGCCGTCGCGCCTTCAAGGCAGGTCGCCTTGTCTTTCTTGACGCCGATGACGGCTTTGAAATCCTCGGCGCTGGCGATGGGGCGCGTCAATTCCGAGAACTTGATCTGCACGCCCTTCGTGGTCTGGAAATAGAGGTTGTAGTACATGGCATCGGGCACGGCATCCCAGGTAATCGTGACCCGGCCGTTTCCCGGTTTCGCCTGCACATTCTGCGGCGCGGGCGGCAGCTCTTCATCCGCGGCGACTGAATCGCCGGCACCCCATTCACTCTGGGTACCTTCAGCCGATAAAATCAGCCGATCGAACCGGAACATTTCGTCAAAAAGCCATGCCTTCATCATAGGTGTTGCCTCGTGTTGCTAAAGCCGTCCCGCGCCAAGAACCAAGGGTCTTTCAATCACTTAGAATTGGATTGGCGAGTCTAACAAAGCGCTGGAAACAGAGTCAAGGAGCGGGGGGATGGGGCCGGACTAAGGTAGAAGCCCTTTGTGCAGGCTGAACGCGCGGTCTCAGAAGACCCTCGTTCCATGCGCGCAATAAAAGGACTTCCGCCTTGTCCGGTTGGAAGAAAAGATTAGAAGGGAAGGATCAACCTGCTAACTCTGCGGAATAGACTCTTCTTCGACAAACACATCCTGACCCTTTGCCTCGATCTCGATCGTGACTTCTTCCTCAACCTTGAGTTCACCCACTGTTTCTTCGATATCAGTCGGGGCTGATGCCGCTTCATTTAAACTCTTGATCGCTTCCGTGGTGCTGTCGGTCACGGCTTCCTCTGCGGGAGTCGGCATGGCCACTTCCATGGTCTCCATCGGAAGCAATGACTGATCGGACTCACCCAATTCCGTAAATTCCCGCAACGGCGGCAATTGCGTCAGATCGTTCAGGCCGAAATGCTCAAGAAAGAATTTGGTTGTGCCGTACATGATCGGACGGCCCGGCACTTCTTTGCGGCCCACGATACGCACGAGCTTTCGTTCCAACAGCGTCCGCACCACCCCGGAGGTTTCGACCCCGCGGATCTCTTCGATTTCCGATTTCACGATCGGCTGCTTGTAGGCGATGATCGCCAGAGATTCGAGCGCGGAGCGAGACAGCTTGGCCGCCGATTTTGTTTTATCCAGACGCTTGATCCAGGTGGCATATTCCTGCTTGGTCACCAGACGGAAGCCGCCGGCGATTTCGACAAGCCGCACACCGCGCCCTTCCTGCTCCAATTCTTCTCCCAGGCCGCGCAGCGCCTGCGCGACATCCGCCTTCGTCACATCGCCCATGATCGCGACCAGGCGCTGCACGGACAAGGGCTCGGGAGAAACGAACAGCAGAGACTCGATGATTCCACGCAATTCACGCTCGGCAATCGTCTGCTCCGCGGCGCTATTCGTCACCGGCGCAGCCTCTGCGGTCTCTGCGGATGGAGATGCGGCCGATCCGGCCTCAGCCGGCTCATCGAACCCGGCGGATTCGACCGGTCCTTCGGACACCACATCGGCAGCCGAAAACTCCAGCGCCGTGACGCCGGCGGACTCCACCGACTCAGCGACCTCCGGCTCGGACTCAACCGAGGCCATATTCATTTCATCCGTAATCGGAGTCATGTCCCCCTCCATTCGGCATCCAAGTCATCCAGCTCAGCCGGATCCGGTACGAGCGAGAAGGTCCGCGAAACCAGAATCGGCCCGAAGGTTTCGCTTTGAAAGACCTGCGCGACCCGCAACCGGATCAGTTCCAGCAGCGCCAGGAATGTCACAATAATCACCAGCCGGTGACAGGACCCGTCGAAGAGCGCGGCAAACGCCACGGAGTCCTTGCCTTCCAGCGTTTCCAGAATGACGTTCATGCGCTCGCGGACCGTCAGATTATCCGGCACAATTTCAATCAGAGTCTTCCCCCCGCCCGGGTTCCGCTCGACGATCGCCTTCAGCGCGTCGACCAGATCGAAGAGCGACACGTTGTCCATCGCCATTTCATCCGGCTCGACCTCGACCAGCGGCTCCGGCTCGCGGCTGAAAATCTCCCGCCACATTTTTTCCTGGCCGTCGAGCTGGCGCGCGGCTTCCTTATAGGTCTTGTATTCCAGCAGCCGCCTGACCAGTTCTTCGCGAGGGTCCGGCCCGTCTTCCTCGTCCACCGCCGCCTCGTCCGCCGGCAGCAGCATCTTGGACTTGATCTGCAAGAGGGTGGCGGCCATGACGAGAAACTCCCCCGCCACGTTCAGATTCAACTCCTTCATCGCCTCGACATATTCGAGATACTGCTGCGCGATCAGGTTGATCGGAATATCGTAGATATTGATTTCGCTCTTTTTAATAAGGTGGAGAAGCAGATCGAGCGGCCCTTCGAAATTCTCGATACGGACCTGATAGGGCAGCTCGGTCTGCTCGAAACCGCCGGTCTGTTGGTTGGGCTGATCCACGGGGGCGTTATAGCAAGTTATAGGGGGGCGGGGCAAGCCTGAAACTATATGTTGGGGGTCCGATAGTTCGATCGATTACTTCAACTTTACGGCATAGGCGACGAGAACGGCCGCCGCAAGGAGCAGACCCAGCGTAAGGGCATACTGCTGGAAGGTGGATGGCCCCCCGCTTCCCGCCTCTTCCTGCGCAATTCCCTTTGCGCCTTTCGTCAGCGGCTTTTGATCGAAACGGACTTTGGCCAGATCGTCGCCCCGCTTAAATTCGGCATTGGAGAAATCAGCGGATTGGAGGAATTGCGCCCCCGCAAACCGGGCCTCGCCGGAAAAGACCGTGAAGGCGAAAAACGCTTCTTTACTGAAAATCGCATCGGCGAAATTCGCCAGCTTCTTGAATTGCGCGCCGGAAAAGCCGGTTCCGGATCCAAACCGCGCCCGCTCGAAATTCACCGGCGCCTCACCGGCGACTTCCAGAAATTCCGCCATGCCATCGAACAGACTTCCCTGGCAGTCAACCGGCCCGCGAAACACCGACCGATGGAACCGGGTATGGGGGCCGAACTTGGTATCGGCGCAGTTGAGCCCCTGAGCAAAGTGCCCTTGCACGAAATAGGCTTCCCGTTCGAACAGCGCGCCGTCCATCGTCAGCATCCGCTGAAAGACCGACCGCGACAGATCCACACCGTCCTTAAACTTCGTACCGTGAAAATCGACCGTTCCCTCGAACTCCAATGTTCCCTTCGCCGCTCGATGGCGGATCGCCCCTTCGACGACCGAATCGCGAATGATCAAATTCCCCGCCACCGTCCGCTGCTCTTCGTCGTTCAACGCGCTGAGCGCAGCCTGTTGCTCCGGCGTGAGCCCTTTGGGGATTTGCGATTTCCGCACCGGCAGCTGATCGAAGAGCAGATCGCCCTGCAACACTACACCGGCCAGATCGACCGGCTGCCCCTGCGCCAGCGCCTTCAGCACACTCGCGGCAGACACGGCATTCGCAACGCGTTCAACGCTCGTGCAGTCCTGACTGAGATGCTTCATGAACGGGCCTGGTTTCCCGCCGGGAGAAGACTCAACCGTACAGGCCGCTTCGGCGACCCCGGCCAGGAAAATCCCGCACAGCAGCAGAGCGACACCCAACAGTCCGATCCGGCGAAGTGTTCTACGAGACGTCATGGTCGCCGTTATACGAGATGCGTGAGGCGAAGACAAGGCTGGAGTTCGAACGGACCGTGCTACGCTAATGGAGGCTGGCCAGAATGGCCCGATACTCATCGTCCGTCAGCCGATGCATGCCCAGACTGAGCCGCCGGGTGAGTTCCGCCTGATCCGCGATGTGAAGGACCGACTGCAACAGGCCGTGGCTCTCCTGCGGGGTCGAGGCCCACTGTTTCGTCAATTCAACCCGGACAAACCCGAACCGCGCCTCCGTCTTGAAATCCTCGCGCAGAAACTCATCCATCTGCGAGAGCGGAAGGACCGGAGACACGATCTTCACATCGGCGCAGATTCCCGCCTTCAGCACATAGATCAAAGCATGGGAGTCGGGCGTCAGGAACGTAGTCAGATTGTCACGAATCAACGCGGTGCAACAGCCCCACAGCCCGTGGGTCAATTGGAGCGAGGCGCTTTCGGGTGAACTCCGCTCGCGAAGGGTGCCGGCCACAAATAAAAAATGACTCATGGATGTTTCGGATTCGGAATGCGGAAAGGAATGGGACGTCCGCCCCGCCCGTCCGTGCCGGCCCCTCCCGCTGCAGGGAGGACCGGCACAGGCGATAGGAACAATCCGTCAGTTATTGCGATAGTCGTCGGTGTCGTCCAGCAGGTCTTCGGATTTATCGAGGAAGTCGGCGGCTTCATCGTCATCATCGCTATCGGTGAGCGCCAGGTCCCCCTGCAGCTCTTCCTCGATGTCGCCTTCGCCTTCCCCTTCGCCGTCGCTCTCGACTTCCAATTCCTCTTCGACCAGCTCCTCGTCCACATCGATATCTTTCGGCACCGATACCGGAGCCGGTCTGGCCGCCACCGGCATCCTGGGAGACTCCTCTACCGGCGCCACGGCGGACTTCACCGGAGCGGCGGGAGCCTTCTTCGCGGCGGCTTTCTTAGGGGCCGGCTTGGCAACCGGCTTCTTTTTCGCTGCCGGCTTGGAGGCCTTCTTTGCGACAACTTTCTTGGCAGGCTTCTTCGCAGCCGCTTTCTTGACCGCCTTTTTCACGACGGTTTTCTTCGCGGGCTTTTTCGCAGCCGCTTTTTTAGCCGGCTTCACGGCCTTTTTCTTACCGGACGTCTTCTTGACGGCCTTCTTTGCGACGACCCTTTTCTTAGACTTCGCCATCAGATTTCCTCCTGATCAAATGCACAACGCATGGCGGACCGCATTGCGGTCTCCATCTAGCATGAACCCATAGCCTCTTGCAACCGGGAGACTCGCCGTGTGAAATCTGCGCAGTTTTGGCTAGGGAGCCACCCAGTCCGCGCGGCAGCCGTCCGGATAACTCAAACGTCCTTCCCACACCGTCCTCTGATTGCCTGCCCGCTAAGGATCTAGCCCAGGAGAGATGGGGCCATGGTAAACTGACTTCGAGATTCGGTACCCTGCGATGAATCGTTCAGCGTAATTCGGGCTCTACAATATTATGCAAGAACAACAAAAAGGACCTGTCCGCTTATGACACGCTCTTTAACCATTGCTCTTGTCAGTTTGTTTATCACCAGCCTGGCCTGGCCCACGACAGCGATGCCCACCGCCACGCAAATCATGATCGAGGACGGATCGCCCTACTTTGCGCCCTCAAAAGCCGTTGCGACCAGCGGAAGCCCTATCCTCTGGGACAACCCGACACCGACCGATCATACCGTCACACATAACGGCTGTATTGAAGACGGCACGCCTTGCCTCTTCGATTCAGGCGTTATTGCGCCGGGAGAACAATTCCGTGTTCCGGGATTACCACCGGGCCGCTATCCCTACCATTGCCGCATCCACCCCATCATGCGCGGCGTGCTGACCGTGACGGATACCGCCACTATGCCGTCTCAGCTCTAAGCCCCTTATTCAGCGACTCGCTTCCGCCCCGCTCTTGCGAGTTCACAGTCCGCTCAGGTAGGCTGCGCCTTCCCGCGGGATAGGAACACAGGTCATGAAGCCCGTTGCCGCAGTCCAAGAACCGCTGAAACTAACAGGCGAGACACTGACGCTCCTGGCCTGGCACATTCCCGACCTCGTCGCCTATCAACATCTTGAAGATGAATACTGGCTGGCCCCGCTCGACGATAATTTTCCGCTCATCCGGTTGAACCTGACCGGCATCGAGATGTTGAAATCGATGAATGGCCACATCACCGTCGGCGCCCTGCTCGAAAAATACGGCACCAAAATCTGCGGACCGGACGGCCAGCCCGGTCAATGGCATTTGGAACGCTGGGCCACTCCGAACTACTCCCTGTGCTACTTCGGCACCGAACCGCCCGGCGGCCACCGGCACCAGGCGAAGTGGGATATTCTGCTCCAGCAGATCCGCGAAGGGTGGTCCGGACAGGAGGGCTTCGAAGGCGAAGAACACCTGGAAGATTTTCACCATCATGAATTGACCGAAAGCGCGGAGGACGACGGCCACTTCGACCTGATCGAAACCACCGTCTCCCACCTCTTCCGTGAACCGAACGAGGCGCTGAACGGCCTGACCTATGGCCGGCTCCTCATGCGGCAACTCCGGCAGCTCGGTTGGTTTCACCCCAAACCTAAAGTCATTGTAGAAGTCGGCGGCGGGCTCGGCTACGTAGCGAAAGAGCTTGCCAAAGAATTACTGCCATTCGAGCGGCAGAGCATCCGGTACATCTCGCTCGACATCACCAGCCCCTTCTTGAAACTCCAGACCAAGCGGGCCAAAGAGGGCGGCTGGGGAGGCCTGGGAACCAGGGCCAATGCCGAAGCCCTCCCCTTCACGGACAACTCGGTCGACCTCGTCATCGACAACGAAAACATGGCCGACATGACACCGGTCAAACTGACGCGCAATGAACTGCTCACCAACAAGGGCGAGACTGAGCAGCATCAGGAGGCGCTGGACTGGATCAGACGTCTCCGCCTCCCGATCGAAGTCAATCCTCCAGACGATGTCATCTTTAACCTGGGGCCGATCCGCTTCGTCGCCGAATTGTGGCGGGTGCTGAAACCGGGCGGGCATGCCTTCCTCACCGAATTCGGCGTGGAAGAAGGCTGGCCGGCTTCCGTGAAACTGCCAGGCCATACCGAATACGAAGTGCAATACAGTCATCTGCGGCAGGCCGTGCGCTGGCTGGGATTTCAGGAGCGCTACCTCTCGCTCCCGCAATTTCTCGCGATGAAGCCCGATACGAAAGTGCTCTGCACCGGCGCGGCCTATACGATTCAGCGATTCTGCCAGGCCATGAACAAGCCTTTCACTGTCCGCGCCTACACCGAGAGCGAGCTGAAACAGACGCTCGGCGACGTCCTCCCCAAAATCCACGGCGCCCACTACCACGACGTGGTCGATCCCGCCTGGTTCGGCCTCATCGACTTCAAAGTGCTGTTATTGGAAAAGCCCGGCGGTGCCCCGAAAGCCCAGTTCACGGAGAACAAAGGCTATCGGTGGTATTCGCAGCGGTAGCCATCGATGGCCTGCCCAGACTAGCGTCGCTCTTCGAAGGTCTTTTCTCCGGCCGACGCGACCCTGGCCGCCGCCTCGGATTCTTTCGGGGGCAGGATGAACCCGAGCGGGTCCCGTAGGAATTCCCATAACAACCGACGGGCCAACTCGACCAGATCGCGTCGGGGAAAATCGTAGGCCCGCAATGCCGTCACCAGCGAGAGAAAGAAACTCACACCCAGATTCAGCACGAACATGACCGCCACCCCGGCGATCGCATACAGAAACCATCCTTCCCGATACCACTCCGCCTGCAGCGCCGCACTCGACAGCGCCAGCATACCGCTCGACAGCGTAACGTGCCGCACATCCAGTGGAATGCCGAAAAACATCCCCAAGGCCGGCGTCATGCCCAGCATCATGCCCAGCGACACGTTCGTTCCCCAACCGGCCATGTTCCGCGAGACGCCTTCGGCCATACGCGCCATCCGCGGGCGCCCCATGACCCGGCATCCCCAGGCATGCTCCGCGAGCGCTTGAGGCAACTTGTGGTAGACGGACCAGTTTTCGATCCAGCCTCCGGCCAGACTCGACAACCACAGCGTCACCCCGGTCAAGGCGGCGAAAATCACCGTCCCGCTGTTCACCGGGCTCAGCGTCTCGTACACATGCTCTGCCGTGTGGGAATCCAGAAGCGGCCCTCCGGTCACCAGTCGCCAGAGACCGTCGAGCAGATAGGCCGACGCCGACACAACCAGCACATTGCTCACGGCCGCCGCGATTTGCGAATAGGAGATCCGCTTGATGAACACGACGATCTCATCCAGCCGCGCCGTCCCGGCCTGTTCCCGCATGATCGTGGCCAACGTAGCGGCCGTCATCGCCGGCTGTTTCGTAGCCAGAATCAAATGAAACGTCTGCATCAGCAGGAAGCTCACCGCATAATTGAGGCCGTAGCCCAATCCCGCCAGGAACGGCGCCAGCCCCATCGTATAGATCGACATCTTGACGGCGGCGGTGAACGACGTGAGCACGCCCCCGCCGGCCGCCGCGGCCCAGATCTGGCGATACTCGCCCCGGCTCTGGGCAATGTAGTGTTCTCCGATCGTACCCGACCGATCGACGATCTTCCGGTGCAGGAGACGGGTGTTGGATTCGAGCAGATGCCGCACACTGCCGTCGTGCAGACTGGATTCGATGAGGTTCGAGAGAAAGGCGTGCACGGCCGCTGCATGCCCCAACTCGTCGCGCGCCGTCATGATGTCCACCATCGGCTCCATCCGTCGAAGGCCATGGTGCAACACCTCAAGCCCGTACACGATGTCGAGACTGACGCCGGTGGTTTCCAACTGCCGGCGAATCCACCGCATCTCATTCCGGCAATCCGCCGCCGTCTCCCGCCAGACCGTCCCGGCGGCGCCGACATCCCGGCCCGCCTGCCAGAGTTCCGCCAGCTGTTCACTGCAAGCGGCCAACCGATGGAACGGCGACTCCAAAATGGCGGACGGCCGCCGGCTCCGAGCCCGGAGCTTGTCGGACAATCCCTGCGCTTCCACTCGAACGGCAAGCAGCCGGAACCCGTCCGCAAAGGCCTCGGCCAAGGGATGGGCCCGCCCCGACGCTTCCCGGGGTATCACGCCGGAATAGATCCTCGCAAAGAGGCGCGGCGGAATGCCGGCAAACCATTTCACCTCGACCTGACTGCGGTACTGCCGCTGAAGCAAGTGGGTCAGATCGCGATCACTCCGGATGGAAGGCAAGAGCTTGTTGACGAGGCGGTTTCCCATTTCGACCAGAAGCCCCCGATCGCAAGGCAACCCGGCCGTCCCGATGAGATTGACCGCATCTGTCTCCTCAATGATCCGCCCGACGGCAGTCTGCACCGCCTCCCGGACCATCGGTACCCGGTCGAGCACATCGAGGAGGAGTTCCCAATACAGATACGCCTCCCGCCAGCGCATGCGGGCGCCGAGCACCTGCAACGTCGGGCTCGCGCCCACGCGGGTCCAGTGGACCAAGCGGAGCCAGGCATCGAGACGATCGCCGAGTGTCTCCGCGTCGACCAGCAGCTGCAAGTGATCTGCGAGCGCGCATCTGGTGTCGTTATTGGGACTGGATGGCCCGAAAAAATCCAACACCTGCGCACGGACCGCGCCGCCGCCGAAGAAAGAACCCTCCGGCTCACAGCCCGGTGATTGGTCTGTTAATCCATCCCGCACAACAACCCCACGATTGAATCCGTGTCTCGTCGGACTGTACAAGACCCGGCGGGCCTGAGCAACCCTAGAGAAGAGGCCTGAGAGCCACTCGCTTAATGAGGGAACACCAGGGTAGCGATTGGGGGAAGGAAAAACGATCGGCGACGTACCCGGCGGCGCGCCGAGGGCGCAGCTTACGGCGAACAAAGGCTATCGGTGGTATTCGCAGAAGTAGGAGCTAACCGAGAACCGCGCTAGGTATCGCCATCTATATCAGACTCACTTATACGCGCAGAGTTGCTATAGCTTCGAGAGCTTCTCGGCCAAACGATTTCATCGTCCCCCTCATAATGCTTCACCAAGGAATCGTTAGTGGAGCTCGCTGGCTTATGAGATTGAACAACTGCATGACAGATCAACGCCCCGATTACGGGCAGTAACCAAATTAAGCCGCACTGAATCCCCGCTGCCTAAGGACAAAGAATTTGCATCGAACAACTAAGAGCGTCACAAAAGCTTGGTAGGCGACGGCAATGGTTCCGAGCGTTACAAGTATGAGTGTGTCGTTATCCAACGGACACCTTCCCTTCGGCTTCAGCCTGCGAGATTAATCAGCACTCCTTCCCGCAACCCTAGGTCGCTCACCAGACACTCTTTCTCCCCCAGGGTTTCCATAATCGTGCGGATGATGATGGCGCCGGCGGCGATGACTTCTTCGCGGCTCTTCTCCAGCCCCGGCAGACCGACGCGATCCGCTTTCGTTCGACTGAGCAGGGCTTGCTCAAGCTGCTGCACCGTTTCGAGTTGAAGGGTGTAGTTATGGATGCGGGCCGGTTCGTAGGCGGGAAGTTTCTGCGCCATGGCAGCCAGAGCGGTGACGGTGCCGGCTGTGCCGACGAAGGTGACACCCGCCGATCGTGGCATGGCGGCAACCGCTGCCTCCGTCTCGCTGCGCACCCAGTCCCGGGCCTGCTGAATCTCCCCGGGGGTCGGCGGATCGTGGCGGAGGATCCGTTCGCACAATCGCACCACACCAATGTCGATGGAACGGACAATTGACGCCCGGCCCGGCCGGTCTAGGATGAACTCAGTGCTCCCGCCCCCGATATCCAGGGCCAGCATATCGGTCACGCCCAGTGGCAGGCCGGAACGAATACCGAGCAACGTGCGCCGGGCTTCTTCGTCGCCGGTAATCACTTCAATGTCGAATCCGGCTTCACGCTTCACGCGCTCCAGAAACTCAGCGCGATTGCCCGCATCCCGCACCGCGCTCGTCGCCACCACCGCACAGGCATCGACGCGATAGGTCTCGATGACGGCCCTCCACTCGCAGAGACAATGAATCACCCGATCCATAGCCGCCAGATTCAACCGTTTCGTCTGATCGACGCCTTCGCCCAGGCGCAGGATGCGTCGTTCAGATCGGAGTTCCTTGAGGGGTAATCCTGGAGAACGATCGGCAATGAGGAGTCGACAGGTAAGGGTGCCAATATCGATACCGGCAAGCCGGCGCGGGCGAATAGAAGGCTCAGTCATTGCTCGTTCCGGATCTCGTCCATCTCGGCTTCGAGCTTCTTCCGGCCGTCTTTCAATTGCTGAATCTCCCGCATCACTCGCGCAATCTCGGCATCATAGGCCACCCGCTCGGCCGTCTCGCCCCGTTCCTTCATCTCGACGGCCCGCTCGCCGATGTCTTTATACAGATCCGACAATTGCTGATCGATCTTCCGGATCTCCAGCCGCATCCGGAGCAGTTCTGTCTCTTCCAGCGCGCGATTGGCGGCGTGCGCGGTGCCCAGGCGCAAGGTCGCAATCCCCGAGCGAAAATCGTCCTTCAACCGCTGCATCAATCCCATGGATCTCCTTAACTGATCGACCCCAGTTCCAGCTTCTGCTCCCATTTCCTCAACATCGCCTCTTTCAATCCCTGATGCCCCAGCGCGCTCAACTGCGGATCCTGTTTGAGCAGCGAGAAGGCTTCGAGCCTCGCCTGCTGCAACAGATCGCCGTCCCGCACGATGTTGGCCACGCGAAACTCCGGCATCCCCCACTGGCGAAACCCGAAGAATTCCCCCGGCCCTCTGATCCGCAAATCTTCTTCCGCAATCACGAAACCATCGTTCGATTGCACCAGAGCATCCAGCCGCTCTCGCGCGTTCGATATCGGCTCGTCCCCGCCGAGCGGATGCCGCCCCAGCGTCGGACGGTTGCGCCCGAGTCCGGCAGCCATCAGCAGGCAATACGATTGTTCCGCGCCCCGCCCGACCCGGCCGCGCAGTTGATGCAGTTGCGCGAGACCGAAACGCTCGGCATGCTCGATCATCATAATCGTCGCATTCGGCACATCGACACCGACTTCAATCACGGTGGTGGCAACAAGCAGATGCAGTTTCCCGGCCTTGAAGTCGGCCATCACTGTTTCCTTCTCTGCCGACTTCATGCGCCCGTGTAACAACCCGACTTTGAACTCGACGAACTCGCCGTTCTGCAACTGCTCGGCCCCTTGAATGGCCGCCTGCAAATCCGTCTTTTCCGATTCTTCGACTAACGGATAGACGACATAGGCCTGCCGCTTGTTTCGCAGCTCATCTTTGAGAATTTGATAGGCGCGGCGGCGCTGAGCATCGCCGAACAGGAACGTCCGCACAGGCCGGCGCCCGGGCGGCAGCATGTTGATGACCGACACATCCAGATCGCCATAGACCGTCATCGCCAGCGTGCGCGGGATCGGGGTCGCCGTGAGCACGAGCACATCCGGCTTGTAGCCTTTATCGATCAGGTTCTTCCGCTGCATCACCCCGAACTTGTGCTGCTCATCCACGACCGCCAGCCCGAGATTCTTGAAAGCCACGCCCTTCTGGATCAACGCATGGGTACCGATCGCCACCTGCACCTCACCGGAGGCCAATTGCGCCGCCTGGGCTTTCTTCACCGCCGCCTTGTCGCTACCGCGCAACAGCGCGACGTTCAACCCCAACGCCTCCAACGTACCTTTGAGATTACGATAGTGCTGTTCGGCCAGAATTTCCGTCGGCGCCATGAGCGCGGCCTGATAGCCGGACCCGCAGGCCATCACCATGGCATGCAGCCCCACGACGGTTTTCCCGGACCCGACATCCCCCTGCACCAGCCGGTTCATCGGACGCGGGGAAATCATGTCCCGATAGATTTCGCGGATGACCTGATCCTGCGCGGCGGTTAAACGGAACGGCAGCAGGCGGCTCAGCTTATCAACCATCGGCGCCCGCGGATTGAATTTCAGCCCCTTCGGCTGCTCCTGCACGGAACGTTGCCGCGCCGCCAGAGCCAGCTGTAAGAGAAACAACTCCTCGAACGCGAGACGGCGATGCGCAGGCGTCTTGCCCCGTTCAAGCAGCCGGGCATCCGCGTCGCTTTTCGGGAAATGGACGTCTTGAATGGCCTCTTGAAACGGAATCAACCGCTGACGGGCGCGGAGCGTCACGGGAAGATTGTCGCGCAACTCTCTGGCGTACCCATCCAGCAATCCCTTCACCAGCACACGCGACTGACGGGATGTCCAGCCTTTGGTTTCGTGGTAGATCGGGACGATGCGGCCGACGTGGAGCGCCGATTCCGCGGCTTCTCCCACCACTTCATACTGCGCCACATCCATGCGCGGGACCATCCAGCCCTGCTTCCCGGCAATCACACGGCCGCTCATCATGACGGCCTTGCCGACGGCCAGCACCCCCTCAAGATAAGGCTGGTTGAAAAACACGACCTGCATCCGGCCGGTGATGTCTTCGACGCCGACCTCCAGCACCGACAGCCGCCGGTTCCGCGTTCGTTTCAACTCGCATTTCGCAATCGTGCCGCAGATCGACGTGACCATGCCCGGCACCAGATTCCCGATCGGCGTCATCACGGATCGATCTTCGTAGCGCCAGGGAATCGTCCACAGCGCATCGTCCACGGTTGTGATCCCGAGCCGTTGCAGCAGCGCCATGCGTTTCGGTCCGACGCCTTTGACAAACTGCACCGAGAGATTCCAGACGTCACCCCGCACAGATTCCGCATGCGACCCGGTGTCTTCAAGCGGCCCATCGTGGGCGGGCATCGGCTCAGGAGCCACGTCCCGCAGCCGGCCAAGAATCGCGCAGGCCGCCTGCAGCCGCCGCTGTTGTTCGTCGATCGGAAGGGCCTGCTGGAAATCGATGAAGAGTTCGCGAAGCGAGCGCAAGCGGGATTCGATCGCCGGCGGAATCCATTCCTGCGCGAGAGCGGACTGGACTTGACTCGACACAAAACTGCTGAGATTTTTTACCGCCCCGGCGTGGGCGCAGTCGTCCTTCGTCGCAAACTCAATCGGCCGGGCAAGGCGATCGAGCCACTCATGAAACGTCGCAGGCAAGCTGGACTCGGCGGGAGGCTCCATAACTGGGCGGGATCGTAGCACACCGGCGCAAGTCACTCAATGAAGCCGTTCGAGCGCCACAACCGTCCTGCCGCCCGATTACGGCGATTTCTTGGTCCTCTCTCTCTCAGGTGTTACACTGAGTCACCTGACCACCATGTATCGCCGCAACATCCAACATGTCCTTATTCCGCTGGCGCTGGGCCTGGCTCTGTTTCTGGCCTACCAGCTCCATTTCAAAGCACTGTGGGTGACGATCCCCGCCCCGCAGGCACCGGCCGGGACGGCCGCCGATTCAACGGAACCTCACACGGCCGGATTGCAGGCAGAGGCGCCTCCGACCGACGAAGAGATCAAGCAGGTTCGCGGCATCGATCCCACGATTGTCCCGGACACCGATTCCAGCCGCTTATTGGAAAGCATCCGTGACGAGATCGAAAAGAAACAGCTTCCCGTCGCTGAACGTCATCTGGCCGATCTCCCGCTATCCGTCCTGGCCGACGCCAAGGCAAAACCCTACGTCGCGATCCTCTGGAACAACCTCGGCCTCGAACAGGAACGGATCGACGGAACGAAAGTCTCGATCAAAGCCTTCAAACAAGCCGCGGCGCTCGACGGTTCGAACCCCGTTATTCAGTTGAATCTGGCTCACGCCTACTGGGAATTGCGGGACCCGGCTCTCAATCAGGACTTCCTGACCGGCTTGATGACCCTCGCGCCCAACGAACCCTTTCCGCACCTCGCGATGGCCGATCTCCTCTATGAACAAGACCAGCTGAGCGAGGCGGCCAAGCACCTGACCCAGGCGACGGAGCGCGCCGGGAAAGATCCGCGCGTGCAGTCCTACCTCGCAACGGTCACGGAGAAAGTCCGTCACACCGATGCCGTGGAATCCCGCATGAACGCCAGGAGCAGCAGCCATTTCCTGGTGAAGTATGACGGGGCGGAAGACCATGGCACCTGGACGACGGTGCTGGAGATTTTGGAAGAGGCCTATCGGGAGATCGGCCAGCGATTCGGCCATTTTCCCGCCAGACCGATCGTGGTCGTGCTGCACACCAAGGACACCTTCCAGACCGCCACCGGCAGCCCGGCCTGGGCCGACGGTCTCTACGATCCGACCCTCGGCCGCATTCAGATTCCAACTCAAGGCGCCACGACCGATACCAAATGGCTCACCCATGTCCTCCGGCATGAATATGTCCACGCCCTGCTGCACGACCGGCTGGAGGGACAGATCGGATCGCTGCCGGTCTGGCTGAATGAGGGACTGGCGATGCAACTGGCGGGCGACCCCTGGCCGGACCTCGACCAGGCCATGCCAAACGGCGGCTCAGTCCTGCACTTGAGATATCTGGAGGGAGGATGGGGCCAGATGCCGCAGAACGTGGCGACACTCGCCTATCTCGAAGCCAATTCGGCCACGCACTACCTGATTGAACGCTACGGAATGAGCCGCGTCGGGGAACTGCTCAACGCGTTTAAGGCCAAGGCCACCGTGACGACCGCGATCCAGGACAAACTCTATCTTTCGTACGATCAGTTCCACCAACAGTGGTTGGATACGTTCCTGCACAAACACAGCTAGCGACCGGCGCGAATCGGCTAAATCAATTCCCGTAACATCGGCCGGCCCGGTTGCCCTGACCAGGTCGGTAATTCTGCCGCCCGGTCTTCCACGGACTCGGGCTGGGCCGCGTCCTCCGCATCCTGCTGGGCGAATTGATCCTCCCACAGCAGATGCCGGCCATCGGCCTCAAACATCCGGATTCTGAAATCAAACGAACGGCTCAGCCCCGCGGCATTGCCGTCGTCGCCGGACAGTCGATCCGTCACACGATCCATCCGGACGCGCCCCTTGCCGTCCGTTGAGAACTCGTCTTCCCACACCAGCCCGCCCGTTTCCGGATCGAGCGCGCGCAGCAAAAAAGACGGCTGCGGCACTGTCGCGGCGGCCTCACGGATTTTCGTCACCGTCGCCCGGCGGGGCACCAGGGTGGAAACCAACTGTCCCGAACTCTCTGCATCACGCGGCGTCAGATTAAGATTCCCTTCCCACTGAAACTTGCCGGTCTTGGCGTCATACACACGCAACACGAAATTGGAGAGATCCGTCGCGCCCGGGCCGACGCCGCCGGCAAATATCCGCTCTTGCGGCTGCGCACCTTTTGCGGAGCTGTCTTCTTTCACGTTCAATTCATAAGTGTCGTCCGACAACACTTCACCGCTCTGCGGATCATAGATCTTCACCGTGATCGTGGACACATCTCCGACCTCATAACCGAACCCGGCCGCGACAATCGTCGCCTTGGCGGCGTCGGCCCCCGACCACGCGATCGACGGAGCGAGCATCGCGCTTACGAGCCCCCAGGCCAGACCTTTCAGGGAATGACGCAGACGACGCGACGCATGAAGTCGCTTCACCTGAACCTTGGGCGACATGACACCGGTCAACGACTGCAGAAGACGGTTGATCCAAGACATGATTGGCATGACCCCTCCGTGATGTTGGGGCCATTCTGCCTGCGTCGAACTAGCGCCGTACATTCCCCACTATGGGAAGATTCCCCTCGAAAGAGGGGGCGCTAGGGGACATCAATAGGAGGGGGGATGAGATGATCGAACAGCGGGACCAACCGCGCCAAAGAGCCGGTACCGGTGCCTGGCAATCAGTCGGTAGCCCCATTCAGCCAAGGCTCTCACAGGCGCCCAGCGCAGCATCCACCGGATGACCCGGCCTCCCGGAAGAGCGGACACAAAAGGAAGAAACGCCTCCAGCCCTTGCGACACGGACCCGGTCGGACTCACGAGATACGCCATCGGAGGCGGACCGGGCCGATAGTGCTCACCCAACGCTCTCATCGCGTCCTGACTCTCATACGGAATCATCCGAAGCCCTGCCCCGGCTTCGCCGATTCCAGCCCGGTCGAGTTCCGCTTTCGCCGCGACACAAAGCCGGCAATTCGCATCGTAAATAAGCAGACTGGTCGGACGGGGCTCTCTCTGACAGTCAGGCAACGGCTCTCGCATAGCACAAACAGGCTACCACCCGGAAATTTCTCTCATCAAGACGACGTTGTTGCCGCTGCATGAACCGGCTATAGTGTCGGGATGATGCGTCCCTGGGGATTGATGATCAGTTTGATCGGCTTGACCGCTGTCGGCATGGCGACTCTGTTTCTTGTGGGTCAGCCGGACCAGGCAGAGCCCAGCCGCCTGCTCGTCGGCTTTCTCATCGGCATGCCGGTGTTTCTGCTGGTTGCGGTGCGACTGGGATATCGATGGGCGACGATGGCCAGTGTGATCTACGGAACCGTGGGGTTGGCTCTGGACTTATCGACGATCGTGCAGTTGATTACGAAAGATCAGCCGACCGTGGCCTCACTGACGGCCAACGGGTTCAGCGGACTGTTGAACTTCCTCGTGATTGCGTTCGGCGGGCGCGCATTTCTGGACGTGTCCCAGGCGCCACCGCCTCCAGGATCCCGTCCTCCCAATCCTCCGTTCCCGGCTTCATCCGCAACACCGTAGTCTTCGCAAACCCGGCCTCCTTGAGCCGGACGCTCGTCTCCCTGGCCGAATAGGTATTCCCCTCTTCCGTGAAGAGCAACATCGAGACGGCAAACAGACTCGCTTCGGCAGGCTGGAGCCCTTCACGATCGTGCAGAAACGCATCCTGAATGAGCAGCCGCCCGCCGGGATTCAACGCCGCGAGCACGCGACGAAAGATCGCCTGATTCATGGCCGGTGAATAGATATGCAGTACGTTGGAATACCAGATGACATCGTAGGTGCCGGGGATGGCCTCTTTCGTGAAGTCGACCGGCACATAGCTGAGACGGGATCCTGCCTTATGCGTCGCGGCAATTTCCCTGGCCACGTCCAGGGCTTCCGGACGGTCGCCGACCGTTGCCCGCAAACGCGGATGTTTCGCCAGGAATGCCATGGCGTAGGTGCCGGGACCGCCGCCAAGATCAAGAAACGTCTTGGCCCCGTGCAAATCGACCTGCCCGGCTATCTTCGGCGCCGTCTCCAGCGTCCGGTAGTGCATCGCCCACGTAAATCGCCGACGATACTCCGGCTCTTCCGGCACGTCCTGATCCAGCGGGCATCCTGTCCGCACGGATTCTTCCAGGCGCGCCCAATCATTCCAGTGGCTCATCATGAGACGGAGATAGTCTTTGCGATAGGCGGCATCCCGAGCGTTCAGCGCCGTCGCCGCGAGCCGGCTGTTGCGATAGACCTGACCCGTTTTGATGAGTAGCCCGGACATGGCCAGATTCCGGCAGAGGATCGAGAGTCCGCGCTCACTGACGGAGGCGGCCTTGGCTAACTGAGGGACCGTCCAGCGGCGAGTGCCGATCTTTGTAAACAGATCCAGCTCAAGCGCCGTGAGAAGGATACGCGGCAGCCGATAGGCCGACACCGCGTCGCGAAACTCATCGAAGGTACGGATGCGCCGCGTCATCAGGCTCTGCCGATCTCCCGCAGGCACCAGCGCATGAGATCCTGCACCTTGGAGGGATTTGAGATATCCACCTCCCGCGCAAACGTCGCCGCGACAAACTCCTCGTTCATCTCCAGCGCCTCAGTAAATCTGGACTGCAGCAACAGCCCGCGATATTTCTCAACCGCCGGCTGAATAAAATACTTCGCCTGCTTCGCCACTTCGTCCGTGCCGAGATCTTCCGGCGTCCCGTCGGACATCAGGGCCATCACATCGTCCATTGCCACCCCGTACTGGCACAGCACGATTCCCTCGGGTTTGACCTCCAACAACCAGCCATCAGACCCGAGATCCATGGCCAGAGCTCCGCCCGGTTCCAATTCATAGAGTTGCGGGAAGGCCCGCATCAGCGCCGTACGGAGCTGCGGCCAGACAGGCACGATCGGCTCACTCATGCATGCGACTCTCGATAAGGAGGAGTGGGATCGGACTCCGCCAGCCTGGCGCGGAGCCGGAGCAGACGGTTCGTATTTTCTTCCAGCTTGGGCAATTGATATTTGCGGTCCATATGCACGACGAGCTCGAGCAGATCCGCTGCGTCCTGCAGGCGGCCGATCGCTTCATAACACTGGGCCAGCACATAGCGCGCACCGCCGGTCCGCAGTTCATCGCGCGACCGTTCGGCGATGGATTGGCTGGTCTGGCAACAGGCGATCGCATCGTCATACCGTTCCTGCATCAGAAAAGTCCGGCCGATCATGCGCCAGGCATCGGCCACGCCGCCTTGATTGCCTAGACGCCGCATCAGCACCAGCGAATGTTCATAATACTGGATCGCCTGATCGTATTGGCCGTTCTCGCGGGCCACCAGGCCGAGATCCGACAGCAGCACCGCCTTGGCCGCTTCATCATGCGCCTTGGTCAGCAGATCCAGCGCTTCCAGATAGTAGGCGCGGGCGCGATCCCACTCGCCGGCGTCGGCCCGCAGATTCCCCAGATTACCCAGCGTCGTCCCGATGCCCTTTTCGTCGCCGAGAATCTTCTGCAGCTCCAGGACTTCCTGATAATAGGTCTGCGCCGAATCCCTCCGCCCGCTGACCGCACAGATGTTGCCGAGATTGCCGAGCGTCGCCGCCATCGCCCGCTGATCTCCGGTCATCCGGTCACATTCCAGTGCCTTGGCATAGCAGGTGTAGGCTTCCGTATAGAGGCCGCGCGCGAAATGCTCGTTCCCCTGGCGGTTCAGCTCTTCGGATAATCCGTTTCGCAATGGCATAGACAATTCCGCTACTGCAGCGCCTGCTCCAACACAGGCTTCGCCCCGGTCATGATCGATACGCCGTCGCCGACCAACGCGGAATCGAATTGATACTTCAGCAAACGCCGCAATCCGTCTTTGGCCTTTTCACGGTCGGCATACTTCTCAGCCGGCAGCATGGACAGTGCGCCGGCCGGTTTCCCGATCAAGGCATCGCCGAGAATCAGGACGCCCTGACGTTGCGGAATGAACAGGGCGGACTCGCCGGGAGATTTCTGATCCTTGAGTTGAATCGCCCAGATCCCGCCGACCAGCAATTCTCCGTCCTTATAGGTCTTCGTCGGTGTGAGATCCATCTGCGGCGCGTCCAGCTCCGGCACATGCAGCTGACAGCGGAACTCATCCCGATATTTGACCGATTCGCGCACATGATCGCGATTCGTCACGAGAATGTAATCGACGGGACCGTTGCGACGCACCACCGCGCTCGCCTCGCCGGTCATCGGCGGCGGATCGACGAGAATCTTATGCTCGCCCACGGTCAGAAAGAGTCCGTTGAAATCGATCTGTTTCTCTTCTGAAAACCAGGACCATTGCCAGATACCGGGGAGAATGTTTTTCATAGAGATGAACCGCAGCGCCTCGCCGGTCGCGTTCAAACGCGACGACTCACAGCGCAGCCACGGCATCCTTTACGACTTTCGTGACCTTGGTGAGAATACCGGCGTCGTTCGGAAGATCCAGAATGTCGTCTTCCGACACCGTGATGAATTTGCGGTTCGGTCCCTTGGTGAGGGAGATCAAAAACATGCTGTTCGACGGAGTGACCGGAATCACGACCTGCACGGCCGCATCCACACCCTTGATGACATCCAAAAATTTCTGTTTCCCTGCTTCCATCTCATCCATTAAATATATCCTCTCGCTAACAGGCTGACAGGAATCTCCCGCTGACTTGTCAGCTTGCCGACGTAATACGCTGTCAACGTTACATTTTTGCCGGGGCCGCCAGCAGCTTCTCGACCTCTGCCGCGATCACGTCGGCTCCCGCAAGATCCATGTTTCCGACCCGCTGCCAGCGGATCACCCCGGCCTGGTCGATCACATAGACATTCGGAATGAACTTGCCGCCGCCATAGAGTTTGTCGGTGATTTTTCCCGGATCGAGCAGGTACGGATAGGTCACCTTCACGGGAAACGCCGACAGGAACTCTCCGACATCCTTTTTGGCATTGCCCGACGAATTGACGCCGACGACCGCCACGTCTTTTCCTTTGGTCATCTCAAAGACTTTTTGCAGCGTCGAGCCCTGCATCATGCAGGGATCGCAGATATGAAACAGCCCGAGCACGACGACTTTGCCTTTATAGGATTCCAACGACACCGTTTCGCCGGTGATCGCCGTCAACGTGAACGACGGCGCCTTCTCGCCGACTTTGAAAAACCCGGCCGCCAGAGCCAGATGAGCCGCAAAGATCGGAGCCAGCAGCGCGCCCAACACCCACAGAGATCGCTTCATGAGAGCCTCCTTCGCCATCGATCGAACAACCGAATGCACGACGAAAGCTATCCTACCATGCAGAATTTTTCGGGGGCAACGGCCGGACACATGCGCCGGACTGCGGACGAAAACTTCTGTACTGCCGGCGCCCTGAAGCTGTCCGGCAGGTCGAATCAACAATCCCCTGGAATGCCGGTGCCCACGCAATCTCCGGTGAGAACGGCCTCTGCCGTTGACGACGCTGGCATGCGGGTCGCCTCACGCCGGTCCTCGGCAAGATAACGCACTAAGCTGCCGACCACTTGCCGCTGAGCCTCACGCGGACAAGTCCAGTAATTGGGCGACGCCACAACATCGAGACACGTAATCTGCCCGTCGGCCGACAGACTCAGGAGACATTCGGCATGGACAAGCCCCAGAGCCAGCACCAGATCGCTGCAGCGCTGCAGCAGCGATGGACTAAGACACGCTCCCTGCGCGGAAATCCCGCTCCGCGGCATACTCCGCACGACCGTCGCGGCTACTGTGTCTCCTACGACAAATATCGACACCAGCTGGCCCGGGCCGGTCTGGGCCAGCAGTACCGGCCTTTCATCCTCACAATCCTCCACATAGGCTTTCGCGGCGTCCAGCGACAACACCAGTCCGCCATGGAGCATACCCGCCGGTTTCACATAGGCGGCGCCCCCCCACAGATCGAGACCTGCCACGGCCTCATCGCGATTCGGTGCGTTGTAAAAGCAGGGCGGCTGAAACCCATGCGCCGATACCACCGCGTCCCATGCAGGCGACCCCGTCGGACAGGAAGGCACGCCATCGGGTGACAGCCGATTGACGACGGGACAAGGCAGCGCATTCAATTCAGCCAGCCACTCGGATTCCGCTACCGCAACGGTCCGGGGTTGGACGGCCCCCATGTCCTCACCGTGCGGACGGCTCGTCCCCCGATATACTCCGGTCAATCGTTGCACCCAATCGGCGGTTCGATCGAGCATGGACGCGTAGACCTCACCCGGTCCCTGAAGAACAAACGGCTCTCCACGCGACGTCAGCCGGCGAGCGAGGGCCACCCCCCAGGGATCTGTCGATTCGGCAAGAATGAGAATCACGCCTTCCTCCCCCGTTCATCACAGGCATTGATGCCCGCCAGGATCGGCCGGGCAACCAGAGGCTACAGGCAAGACACCGTCCTTTCCAGATACCCCAAAGCGGGGCTGCTCCCCTACTTTCGATAAGAGGTACAGGCCGTCTTGATCGCGTAGCAAATCCTGGACGATGAAGCGTGATCGGCTGAAGGCGGCACGAAGGGCACATGGAACTCGCGGGGAGGGGCAAGTGCGGGGGGAAGAATCGTAACGCCGCATCGGACGCGAACAGGCGGAATGAACTCGGGAAATAACCGGAAAATGATCAGGAAGGCGTGACGTCGCTCTGATTGAGCATCTGCTGGAGTTGGGCTTTGGCATTGCCCTCGAACCGGACAAACTCGAGACCGAAACGGTTGACCCGCTGCCAGCGCACCGTGGCGACGGCGATATCGATCGGGTTCCGCGCACCGGACAATTGTATATGGACTCGGAAATGCGCTCCGATCGGAGCCGGCAGATCCGACTCGATCTCACCACCGGTAATGGTCAGATTCGTGACGGTTCCAGTGCCCTGAATGCCTTCCCCGCTGAGGAACACGGGATAATTCACCTCAATCCGCGGCCGACCTCGCTCTTGCATTTCGCAGCACCCTCCCGTGAGACGCACGTGTCGA
The DNA here is from genome assembly GCA_964512025.1 of uncultured Nitrospira sp. Lineage (GTDB taxonomy): Bacteria > Nitrospirota > Nitrospiria > Nitrospirales > Nitrospiraceae > Nitrospira_D. The sequence continues at coordinate 48,309 of CAZEHM010000021.1, forward strand.
CGCGACCGGCTACGTCAGCTTCCGCGATTCGGCCGACGGCTCGAACAACCCGAGCTGCAGTTCCTCTGCCCGGGTAAACGCGATCGGATACTTTTCGGTAAAGCAGGCATTGCAATACTGCGCCGGCACGCCCGGTGACGACTGCAGCATACCATCTAAACTCAAGTAGGCCAAAGAATCTGCGGTAATGTACTTGCGTATTTCTTCAGTGGAATGATTCGATGCGATGAGTTCTTTTTTGGTCGGCGTATCGATGCCGTAGAAACAAGGCGAGATGATCGGCGGTGAACTGATGCGCATATGCACTTCTTTGGCACCGGCATTCCGCAGCATCTTGACGATCTTCCGGCTGGTGGTCCCTCGCACAAGGGAGTCATCGACGACCACAACCCGCTTTCCCGCCAGCACCTCAGGCACCGCGTTCAGCTTCACTTTGACGCCGAAGTGGCGGATCGATTGTTCCGGCTCGATGAAGGTGCGGCCGACGTAGTGATTGCGGATCAACCCCGTCTCGAACGGGATCCCGCCACCCTCGCTGTACCCCAGCGCCGCCGGCACGCCGGAATCCGGCACGGGAATGACGATATCCGCTTCCACCCAGGATTCCTTGGCCAAACGACGTCCCAACGCCTTGCGAGTCGCATAGACCGCGTTGGCGCCGAAGATCCGGCTGTCCGGCCTGGCGAAATAGACATACTCAAACACACACATAGCTGGATCGACTTTGGGAAAGGGCCGGTGACTGTCGATCCCCTGATCGCTCAGCACCACGAGCTCGCCGGGCTCGATTTCGCGAATGTACTCAGCGTCCAGAAGATCGAAGGCACAGGTCTCCGAGGCCACCACCCACCCCCCCCGCACACGCCCCAGACAGAGCGGCCGCAGGCCATGCGGATCGCGCACTGCGATCAACCCGTTGTCCGTCATCAACACCAGCGAAAACGCCCCCCGCACTTGGTTCAACGCATCCATCACGCGCGCCAGAAACGTGCTGGCCCGGGAATGGGCGATCAGGTGGATGATGACTTCGGTATCGGACGTGGATTGAAAGATCGCGCCGTAGGCTTCAAGTTCGTTGCGCAACACCTGCGCATTGATCAAATTGCCGTTGTGCGCCAGCGCCAGATTCCCGAACGCGAAATTGACGTTGAAGGGCTGGACGTTCTTGAGATCGTTCCCACCGGCGGTGGAATACCGGTTGTGCCCGATGGCCATCCGTCCCGGCAGCTTCTCCAGAATCGTTTTATTATAGATATCCGCGACCAGCCCCATCCCTTTTTGGACATAAAACTGTTCGCCGTCGCCGGACACGATGCCCGAGGCCTCCTGTCCGCGGTGTTGCAGGGCATAGAGTCCCAGATAGGTCAGGTTCGCGGCTTCTTCGTGGCCGAAAATACCGAACACGGCGCATTCGTCGTGAAACTTGTCCGGCGAGATAATCGGAAGTTCTTTATGCATAATCGTACGAGCCAGCTTAATCCTGGCTCAATCTCCGTTCCAGCGAGTACCCCCAACTGTCGGCAATCGTCGCAACCGGCAGATCGATGGTCTTGGTCGTCGAGTGTTCGTCCCCCAGATAGACCACTAGCGATGCGCCCCCCACGGCTCCGATCACTCCGGCCGGAACACCCATCCGTTGCGCCTGCTCCAGAATGGCCTGCCGTTGAGCCGGTTTCGCCGACACAATAATCCGTGACTGGCTTTCACCGAAGAGCGTCGAATCTTTCCTCTGACGGCCTGGAGTTAATCGTACCACAGCGCCGCGCGACCGATCCGGCCCGGACATACAGCACTCGGCCAGCGCCACGGCAAATCCTCCATCGGAACAATCGTGAGCGGACTGAACCAGCCCGGCCCGAATCAACTGCAGCACACAGCTCTGCACCGCCTGCTCCGTCTCCAGACTGAGATACGGCGGAGAACCCTGTTCACGCGAATGCTGTACCTTCAGGTATTCCGACCCGCCCAGATCTTCACGCGTCGCCCCGAGCAGAATGATGTCGTCACCGTCCTCCCGAAACCACTGCGTCATGGTCTTGTCGGCGGATTCGATGAGGCCCACCATCCCCAGCATCGGCGTGGGATAGATCGAGAGACCGTTGGTCTCGTTATAAAAACTGACGTTGCCGCTCACGATCGGGATCTTGAAATGCTCGCAGGCATCCTTCATCCCCTCGATCGCCATTACAAACTGCCACATGATGTCCGGCCGTTCCGGATTGCCGAAGTTCAGACAGTCCGTCAGCCCGATCGGCTCCGCGCCGGAGCAGGCCAGATTCCGCGCCGCTTCCGCCACCGCCAGCCGCGCTCCCTCATAGGGATTGAGCAGACAGTACCGGCTGTTGCAGTCCACCGTCATCGCCACGGCTTTATTTGTTCCCTTGATGCGCACCACCGCCGCATCCGATCCCGGACGCACCATCGTATTCGTGCGGACCATGTGGTCGTACTGCTCGTATACCCAGCGCTTGCTCGCGATCGTCGGGGACTCCAAGAGCGCCAGCAGAGCCGCATTCGCATCCTTCACATCGGGCAAGGCGTCGTAATTCAAATTCGTGAGCATGTCCTGATAGCCGGGCGGCGAAAAGGGGCGCTCATAGCGTGGTCCGTCGTCGGCCAACGACTTCGCCGGAATCTCCGCGACGACCTGGCCCTGATCAAGTACGCGTAGAATACCGCTCCCCGTCACCTTCCCGACCACCGCCACATCCAGATCCCACTTCTTACAGATCCGGATGCACTCGTCTTCTTTGCCGGCCTTGGCCACCATCAGCATGCGTTCTTGAGACTCGGACAACATGAGCTCGTACGGCGTCATGCCCGGCTCACGGCGCGGCACATGCGTTAAATCGAGATCGATGCCGTTCCCCGCCCGTGACGCCATCTCGCAGGACGAACTCGTCAACCCGGCCGCGCCCATGTCCTGAATGCCGACGAGGAGATCGTTCGCCATGAGTTCGAGGCAGGCTTCCAGCAAGAGTTTCTCCTGGAAGGGATCGCCGACCTGAACCGTCGGCCGCTTTTTTTCCGATTGGTCATCGAAGGAATCGGACGCCATCGTCGCGCCGTGAATGCCGTCGCGCCCCGTCTTCGACCCGAAGTAGATGACCGGATTGCCGACACCGGCCGCCGTCCCGAGGAAAATCTTGTCCGTCTGCGCGATGCCGAGACAGAACGCATTCACCAACGGATTCAGCGAATAAATATCGTTGAACACGACTTCACCGCCGACCGTCGGCACGCCCATGCAATTGCCGTAACCGGCGATCCCCGCTACGACACCTTTCACAATATGGCGGTTTTTCGCCGTATCCAACCCGCCGAAACGCAGCGAATCCAGCAAGGCAATCGGCCGCGCCCCCATTGTAAATACATCGCGCAGAATGCCGCCCACGCCCGTCGCCGCGCCCTGATAGGGCTCGATAAACGACGGATGGTTGTGCGACTCCATCTTGAAGACCACACAAAGCCCGTCGCCGATATCCACCACGCCTGCGTTTTCGCCGGGGCCCTGGATGACACGCGGCCCCGTCGTGGGCAGCTTCTTCAAATGCACCCGTGACGACTTGTAGGAGCAATGCTCCGACCACATGACGGAAAACATGCCGAGCTCCGTCAGATTCGGCTCCCGCCCGAGAATCTCGACGATCTTCTTG
>CAZEHM010000022.1:0-889 GCA_964512025.1 uncultured Nitrospira sp.
GTACCGGAATGATGGGGCTCGGTCTCGCGCTGGTAAGTGCGCTCACCGGCGCGCCGGTCTTCGCTGAGGATAAGCCGATCGAGGACGGATCGAAGATCGTGATCACCTCCCCGAAAGATGGCGACAAGGTCGGCGACAGCTTCGAACTGAAGTACGAATTGACCAAGGGATCAGAGGCGGCTCATGCCCATGTGTACCTGGACAATCAGTACCAGAAGGGCTTTCCCGGATCGTTCAAGGGCCTGACTAAGGGCAAGCACCAGATCACCGTGACCGGCGCCAACAAGGACCACAAACTCGTCTCCGCCACTCAGACCATCACCATCGACGTGCAGTAGCACCGAGACTCTTTCTCTTCACCGCCGCCAGAGTCTCTTCCAAAGAGACTCTGGCGCGCCGGGGTTCATACACCGCGCCAATATTCCCTACCGACCAAGCTCGGCTCAGCAAGATGATATTCTTTTCTGACGGCACCACCTAACCAGCCACCACCTGCGTCAAGACCTGTCCCCGCAATGAATGAACATGAGCGTAGGCGGGAGACGACCGTCGAGGTTGAGCAGCTTGATGCAGCCGCGGCCGCTTTCAATGAGCCGCACCGCGAATTCCTCGCTGCGCCGGAGGACTTCTTCAAGATCGGGAGACGACATCGCACTCATCCAATGAGAGGCGTCACAGGCTGGAAAACCGGGGCGAAGTCTAGCACCGGCGGGCAAGAGCCGCAACTCACGGCATGTCGGCCAGGCGTCCGCATCCCTGCTCACACGAAAGATCTGCGTGGCCCTGATGTGGAGTCGGATGAACGAGGGGAATCTTACAGAAAGACGGCAATCCGGACGAGCTATTACTCCGTAGGGGGTGATAGGGTGTCTCGATGATTGAACGGTTT
>CAZEHM010000022.1:899-50075 GCA_964512025.1 uncultured Nitrospira sp.
GGGAGACGACATCGCACTCATCCAATGAGAGGCGTCACAGGCTGGAAAACCGGGCGAAGTCTAGCACCGGCGGGAAAGGCTGCAACGGAAGGCACGCACCAGATCACCGTGATCGGCGCTCGTTCGTCCCTTATCCCGCCACCAGACTCTTCTCACCTGTAAGATCTTCGCGGCTGCTTCGACTCCTGCGTAGAAAGTGGAATGATCCACTTCACCTACTTGAGGAGGATGGTCATGAGGAAGCAGATGCGACAGTTGACGACGTTCGGACTGATGGCGGCCGTGGGCGTGGCGGCTCTGTCCGTGGGCTGTGTGTCCGCCAACGCGGAGAGCATGGGCATGAAGAAGGGCCATCGCTTGCTCTTGAAGAGCGCGGTTGAGAATGCGGACTACACGGAAGTGACGCTCCCGATTTTCGAGGGCCAGCGGAGCGGCGAGACGGTGTGGTTCGTGGTGACTGAGTCATCAGACAAGGCCGACGCCGCCGCGCGCGGGGTGCACTACAGCCCCAAGATGGCGAACGGCAAGGGCACGCTCGCCGTGCAATCCGTAGGGATGGTGAACGGGAAGGTACAGTTCCTCGGCAGTGTGGACTTCTCGCCGGAGCGTATCGTGGTGCCGAGCGAGACCGGGTTCCCTCCGAAGGAAGCGAAGCCCGGCGCCATCGGCGAGGCGCTCTACACGCCGTTGATCCAACTGCCCAACGGCATCGTGTTGAATGCGCCGCAGATCAAGAACAACAGCGGCACGCACGATCGTCTCATCCGCATCGACCTGGAGAAGCGCACGGCCACCTTCAAAATGACGGACGGATTCTTCGAAGGCCGCCGCGTGCACTATACGTCGTTCAACGCGTCCGATCCGGCGATCGCTGCTCTGGAAGCAGCGAACTACACGCCTAATCTGAAAGCCCTTCCCAGCAAGGGCTCGAACGGTCCCGGCTCCGGCTTGACCGGCTTGGCCCCGGTGGTGAACGGGCCGACGGGCAAGATGAATCCGCAGCGGCAGGGGCTTGCCTCGGCCCTCATGGGTGAAGGCGATCCGCTGAACATCGTGCAGGAGATCCCGTTCGGTCCCCGCGCCCTGGCCTACAGCCCGATGTGGGATGTCCATGCGACGGTCTGGGCCCAGGTGCCGATGCCGGCCTCCAGCTCCGTCCAACTGACGGACTTCAATGACGTCGAGAAGAAAGCCTTTGCCGGCCAGATCTCCGGCCCCGAAGGCAAGCCCTGGGGCCCGATCGGTGTGGTGGTGAACTGCCCGATCATCAGCCTCGAAGAACAATAAACAAGTCAGTGATTCCCGTCGGGGTGCGGCTTCAGGGCCGTACCCCGCACTCCTTCGACCCTTCTAACCTCCGATACTCCCCTACTCGATACTCTTTATCCTGATTCACCCGCAGCACTGACTCATCCCCCAACACCCCCGTTGCGTCCTTTTCCGGGATGCTTCGTCTCTAGGGATAGGCAGATGAATTCTCTCCTGCCGCTCACCCAGGAGGTTCCCATGAGACCGCATCTTTCTCTCGATGTTCGTCACGTTCCGGCATCGGTCGAGTTCTATCGGAAGGTGTTCGGCGTGGCGCCGCAGAAACAAACGGACGACTATGCGAAATTCGACCTGACGGCCCCGGCGCTAAACCTGTCGCTAGTCTCGTCGACCGGCAGGATCAGTTCGGTCGACCATCTCGGGATCGAAGTGGATTCGCCCGAAGAGATCGCACAGTGGAAATCGCGCTTACAGACCGCCGGTGTGCTGGAGCGAGTCGAGGACAACACCGCCTGCTGCTTTGCGAGGCAGGACAAACTCTGGTTCACGGATCCCGACGGGAATGCCTGGGAAGTCTTCCTCGTGCGCGAGCAATTGGCCGTCGAGGGGCCGCTCAGCCGGACAGGCTGCTGCGTCCCGGCCCATCCCGGCGCGACTCAGGCGGCAACTTGCGCCACGTCTTGATGCACGGTACCGTAGCAGAGCTCCGGTGGGAGGTGTGACCATGACACAGGATCGACACGGCGTCTGGATGGAGGTGCGCGGGCGACTGCGCGCCTTCATCGCCAAACGAGTCGCAGACGATGCGGCGGTGGATGATCTGCTCCAGGATGTCTTTCTAAAGATCCATGACAAGATCGACCAGGTGCAGGATCCCCGCCGCCTGGTGTCCTGGATCTTCACCGTCACGCGCCATGTGGTTATCGATTATTACCGGACGTCCTCTCGGCATCGTGAGGTCCCGGCCGGACTGGCGCCGGACGTGGAAACTCTGATGACGCCGGGAGAGCCGCAGAATGAACCGGATGAACCTCGCATCCAGCTCGCGAGTTGCCTCCGCCCCCTGGTGGATCAGCTGGCGCCGGAATACCGGGACGCCCTGAGGCTGGTCGAACTGGACGGGCTGACCCAACAGGCCGCCGCGTCGACACTGGGTCTCTCGCTCTCCGGCATGAAATCCCGCGTGCAACGGGGCCGCCGGCAGTTGAAGGCCCTGCTGCATGACTGTTGCCTGATCCAGCTCGATGCACGGCGCGGAGTCGCCGGGGCGGCGCTCCGCGATCCAAACGCAAACCCCTGTGCTCCGCCGGCGCCGATGATGCCGGAACGGCGAACGGCACGGAAACCACTCTGACGCCCATTGCGCCGGACAGGCCGGGCTTGATAAAGATGAGTCTCACACTTTACTACCGGAGCACGTGACGACCATGCCATTCCGACTTTCCCGTCGCACCGACCGCCATGTCCTGACGCCTGCGCTCTTGAGCCTGGTACTCGTGAGCCTGCTGCCTGTGTCTCTCCATGCCGCGCGCGGCGCGAACAGCGGGAAGATGGAAGTGTTGCCGTCTCAGAAAGCGGCCCCGGCCGCCGTGTTTCTGGATGCGCAGGGCACTGAGGCGGACTTACGCCGTCAACTGCGTCTCAAGACCGGGGTCGTGGAACTGGGAGCGGATTTCCAGCAAACCCGGTTTTCCGTGGCCCCTGTCGGAACCTTTGGCTTTGCGCCTCAGCAAGGGCTCGGGCTGGCGCTGGTCTCACAGAGTCCCGACATGCTGCTGGAACGGACCGCGCCGGCCGCCAATGCCTACGAAATCCATAAACTGGCGGATGGCAGTGCGCTGGTCGTGGGCTTTGTCAGCGCGGACTTGAAGCCGCTACTGACTCCCCAGCTGCGCCCCAAAAACATCCGGCTGGCGCTCCATTCCAATCCGACCGACAAGGCTCCGCACATTGTCGGCGTTCCCCTCAGCAAATTGGCCGTCGATCAGATGCCGCATCGCGTGGATCCGAAAAATCCGAACAGCCCCGTCGTCTTGGAAATGGATCTGCAAAGCAGCAGCAACCGGCAAGCGCCCCACGGGGTACAATAGCGCGCCTCAGTATCCGGACAGCGATCCCTCCAGCCCCGTCTGCAGGCCCGAACCTGCCCGCCGGACTTCCTTAAATAGGGCAGCTGTCGTCACCCATGAGCATTGGCTGCATCACAGGGGCGCTTCCGTGCCGGGTGAGGCGCGGAGGGGTTGAGACCTTGGGGGGCAGCTGCGATTCCAACCGCCACCGCCAGGCGAGAAAATCGATTTCCTGGTTGAACCACCAGAGCTGCGCGGTCCAACGGATCTCACGTATTCCCTGTTGAAGCCTCTGCCCGGTCCAGTACAACGTCGTCTTCATGTGCTCTCTCCCGTTCCTGACGATCAGTCGGGCACGACTCGCGCGTCTTACATCATCGCGTCGTCGTCTCACGACGACGCGCAAGGATCTGCGCATCAAGACGCTGCAAGGCCTTGATTGCCTGCTCACGATAATACGCCGACTCCTGTGCCCCGTACCTCGTAAGGACCCGATGATAGAGCGCCCTCGCCTCATCGAAACGGCCAGTCGTCTGAAACACCATGGCAGCTCGAATCGTGCAGGCCGCCCCTAAGGCTTCAGGATCCACTGACGTCCGCAGGGGATGGCGAGTGCCCTGAACCCCGAATGCACCGATCCAAGCCGGCAGCGCCACGCCTGTGATCATGGCCTGATCGAGATCATCGATGGCGACTTGAAACTGGTCGGGGTCCGTCGTCGTACGACATTGCTGATACCGCTCCCACAGAGGCCATACTGAGGAAGGAGGCTGAACAGAGGTCCAGGCGTCGGAGCCCGGCAGGCTCTGACATCCGCCCAGAAACATGAGGAGGAGAGCGATGATCCAATGCATGCCCGTCAGTCCCTGTCAGGCCGACAGTCTTACACCAGCCGCATGAAACGTAGGTCATGAAGTACCCCCCCGTCGGGACTGCTTCGCTTGCTGGCGGAATACAGCTTTCAGGGATGCGTTAGCCTCGACAGAAGCAGCAGCTGACCAGGCCAGGCGGCGTAGAATCTGCTGCATCTGCTCCAGTTGCCGCTTGCAGGCAATGCAATCGACCTGGAGTGATACGATACTGACCTGACGAATGAGGGTTGTCGATAGTCTGAGATGAAATGGCTGGGGGACTAGGAATCGAACCTAGGTAGCCGGCTCCAAAGGCCGGCGTCCTACCGCTAGACGATCCCCCAACCGACGCACACAGTAATATACGGATCGTGATTCCGTCAAGATCGATGCGGATTTATTGACAGAATTCGATTGATTAGACCGTGGCCCGCTCAAGTCCCCGCCGGAGTCGGAGGAGCGTCCGGTCGCGCCCCAGGACCTCCATGACCTCAAACAAGCCGGGGCTGGCGGTCCTGCCGGTCAAGGCGACACGCACCGGCTGGGCGATCTGGCCCATCTTGATGCCTTCTTCTTCCACAAACTTCTTGAACGACTCTTCCCAGACCTGCTTTGAAAACGAGGGTAGCGCCTCAAACCGTGCGATCAGCTTGCCGAGCACCGGCGCAATGGCCGGCGTGAGAAATTTCCTGGCGGCTTCCTCTTCAAGAAGGGCCGACTCGCCGAAGTAGGGCCGCACCCAGTCCACCATCTCGACGAGGGTCTTCGCCCGTTCCTTCACCAGGACGACCAGCTGCGCCAGCCACTCGGGCGACACCGCCTTGACCTGATCCTGCAGGCCGGCCTGCTCTAACAGCGGAACAAGGGCCTGCGCCACCAGGCCCGGCGGAGTCGTCTTGATGTATTCGGCGTTGATCCAGAGCAGTTTCTCTGGGTTGAACACGGCCGGGGAAGACTGGACGTTCTTCCAGGAAAACTTGTCGATGAGTTCCTGCCGGGTGAACAACTCCTGATCCCCGTGGGACCAGCCGAGCCGCACCAGATAATTGACCATCGCCTCAGAGAGATAGCCCATCTCCTTATAGGCCATGATCGAGGTGGCGCCGTGCCGTTTCGACAGCCGGGACTTATCCGATCCCAGGATCATCGGCAGATGGCCGAATTGCGGGACCGGAAACCCCAACGCCTGAAAGATCGGAATTTGACGCGGCGTATTCGTCAGATGATCATCCCCGCGGATGACGTGGGTGATGTGCATCAGCGCATCGTCGACCACGACGGAGAAATTGTAGGTCGGATAGCCGTTTGAGCGAAGAATGATCAGATCGTCTGCCGCACTATTGTCGAAGGTGATCTTTCCTTTGATCAAATCATCGACCACGATCTGGCCTTCCTGGGGCGCCTTGAATCGCAACGCCGCATCGCCGGGCGGATCCGTGATCCCGAGAGTCCGGCAACGTCCGTCGTATCGGGGCGACAGGCCTTTTGCCTCTGCCTCTTTGCGCCGCGCTTCCAGCTCCTCGGCCTTGCACACACACCAGTAGGCCTTCCCCTGTTCCAATAACTGCATCGCGTGGCTGCGATACAGCTCCATGCGCTCGGTTTGACGAAACGGTCCTTCGTCCCAATCCAACCCCACCCATTTCATGCCTTCGATGATGGCCTGAATAGACTCGTCGGTCGAACGGTCCTGGTCGGTATCTTCGATGCGTAGCACGAAAATTCCCTGTTGCTGCCGTGCATAGAGCCAATTGAACAGAGCGGTCCGGACTCCCCCGATGTGGAGGAACCCGGTTGGACTGGGCGCGAAACGGACACGGACTTGGGTCATGCGTTCATCTCATTGTGGGGGTGGAAAGGCCGGTATCTATAGCATGCAGGGAAAAGTGTTGTACAGAATCAGACCGGTTCTGCTATGAGGATGTGCACCGGTCCTATGGCAGAACTGACTCAACCAGCTGTCGTGCTTTCCACCCTCGACCTGACGCCCCACGTGCGGCAACTGGTCCTTCGCCCTCTCCAGCAGAAAATTGTCTTTCAACCGGGACAATGGGTCTCATTGAAACTGCCGGTGGGAAGCAAGCCCCCGCTCAATCGGGCCTACTCAATGGCCGATCCATCTTCGCCCTACGGCGAGTTGACGCTGGTCTTTGACCGGGTACCCGGAGGGCTCGGATCCAATTACCTTTATGAGTTGAAATCCGGCGATGAAGTACCGCTCTCAGGCCCCTATGGGAACTTCGTATTGCCGATGCCTCTGGATCGTGAACTGCTCTTCATCGCCCGCTATACCGGCCTGGTCCCGGTTCGTTGCCTGTTGAAGCAACTGGTAGCAGCCCACGCGATCACCTCCGTGCTTCTCATCGCGGTGGCTCCGTCGGAAGACGAGCTGTTATTTCATCAGGAATTGCTCACCATGGCCGTTCAATCCCCCTCGTTCCGCTACCTGCCCCTGGTCTCGCCGGGCGGAGAAGCAGAAGCGGTCGAGCAAACGGCGGCGATGTTGCGGCCCCTCATAGAAGGACAGCCGAAAGTCATCCCGATGATCAGCGGCACCAAGGGATTTGTCCGGCCGTTACGCGCAGCGTTGATGGAATACGGATACGACCGGAAGGACGTGAAGACGGAAACGTTCGATTAGTGCCCTTCCCTGACGAGATTCTTGTTCACCGCGGGAATCTCGACCACGATGTCTTTCGTCCCGTTCGGCACACATTGGCAGCCGAGGCGGGACTGCAACGTCGTCATCGGCGCTTCGTCCAGCTGATCATATTCGTCGTCGGTTCCTTCACTACAGCTCTCCAAGCCCTGCTTCACGATCACATGGCAGGTCGAACAGGCGCAGACACCCCCGCACACATGTTCCAGATCCACTCCGTTCGCCATTGCCACATCCAGAATGCTGCCCGGCAGTCCGGTCGGGCCATAGGGAATCTTTGCCGGATCAACGGCGACTTTGGTCACCGTGCCGTCCGGCTCGATATACGTGATCGTATAGGGAGCCCGGGGAAGCTCGTATTCCGTCTTTTCAATATAAGGGTTGGTGCCTCCCATGTGCGTGATCCTTTCTCCCAGGAAATCTTAGATTCCGCTGTTGACAGCCCTAAAAGTTGCGTGGTATCTTTAGTCCGACCTTATTGATCGGAGATCATTATAGTCTCCGATCCCATTGATCGGCAATAGTCATGTTGAAGATTTCAAAAAAAGCCGACTACGCCCTCATGGCACTCCAACACATTGCCTCGGTGCAATTCGGCGATCTCACGCCCGGTCGCGTAGTCAACACCAAAGAGATCGCGGAAGAATATAACATCCCTCTCGAACTCCTGGCGAAAGTTCTTCAGACACTGGCTAAAAACGGCTTGATCGAAAGCCACAACGGCCCCAAAGGCGGTTACCTCCTGGCCCGCAGCACTAGACAGATTACGATCGCGCAGATTCTGGAAGGTATCGAAGGCCCCCTTGGCATCACAGATTGTTCCCATGAAAAAGAAGGCGAGCCCTGCCTCCAACGGGAACACTGCAACATCCGCACGCCGCTGCTCAAGGTTCAAGACAGCATTTATCAGCTCCTCAATAACATGACGCTGCAAGACATGATGGGTGGAACGCCACTCATCACGATTCAGTCTCCCACGGCACAAGGAGTCGCACAATGAAGCTCCCTATTTTCCTGGACAACCACTCAACCTCCCCGATGGATCCCCGGGTGCTGGACGCCATGCTGCCCTACTTCATCGAAAAGTTCGGCAACGCCGCCAGCCGCAACCATGCCTTCGGCTGGGCCGCCGAAGAAGCGGTTGAGAACGCCCGGAAACAGATCGCCAAGCTGATCAAGGCCGATTCCAAAGAAATCGTCTTCACCAGCGGCGCCACCGAGTCTGACAATCTGGCCATCAAGGGCGTGTTGGAGATGTACAAGGAGAAGGGCGACCACATCATCACCTCTTCCACCGAACACCGCGCCGTCATCGACACCGCCAAGGCCCTCGAAGCGAAGGGCAAGGCGACGGTGACCTATCTCCCGGTGGATAAATTCGGGATGGTGAATCCGGAAGACGTGCGGAAGGCGATCACGGACAAGACGGTCCTGATTTCCGTGATGCTGGCCAACAATGAAATCGGCACGATCAATCCGGTGAAGGACATCGGCAAGATCGCCAAGGAAAAGGGCATCCTCTTCCATTGCGACGCGACGCAAGGCGTCGGCAAGATCCCCGTCGATGTACAGGATATGGGCATCGACCTGCTGTCCTTCTCAGCCCATAAGATCTATGGCCCGAAGGGTGTCGGCGCTCTCTATGTCCGGAAGAAAAACCCCCGTGTGCGGATCGCAGCCCAAATGGACGGCGGCGGACACGAACGCGGCATGCGGTCCGGCACCCTGCCGGTGCCGCTGATCGTCGGATTCGGCAAGGCCTGTGAGTTGTGCGACCAGGAAATGGCCACCGAATCAGTGCGCCTCTCAGCGATGCGCGATCGCCTGCAGGCCGGCATCATGAAAGAAATCGATGAAGCCTATCTCAACGGCCATCCGACCCAGCGGTTGCCGCATAATCTGAATATTTCCTTCGCCTATGTCGAAGGCGAATCGCTCTTGATGGGCATGAAGGACATTGCGCTGTCGTCCGGTTCCGCCTGTACCTCGGCGACACTGGAACCGTCCTACGTCCTGCGGGCGCTGGGCGTCGGCGTGGAGCTCGCCCACTCGTCCATCCGCTTCGGCCTGGGCCGCTTCAACACGGACGAAGAGATTGACTACACAATCAAGAAGGTTATTGAGATCGTGACGAAGCTGCGAGAAATGTCGCCGTTGTATGAAATGGCGAAAGAAGGGGTCGATTTGAAATCCGTTCAGTGGGCCGCCCACTGATCCAGCCCACTGACTCAGATAGGCACGAGGAGGACGCACCATGGCATACAGTGACAAAGTCGTCGATCATTTCAACAATCCCCGGAACATGGGGAGCTTCAAGAAAGACGAAGAAGGCGTGGGCACCGGCATGGTCGGCGCACCCGAGTGCGGCGACGTCATGAAGCTGCAGATCAAGGTCCAGAACGATACGATCGTCGATGCCAAGTTTAAGACGTTCGGCTGCGGCTCCGCCATCGCCAGCTCCAGCCTGGCCACCGAATGGCTGAAGGGCAAGACCATCGAAGAGGCACAGAAAATCAAGAACACCGACATCGTCCAGGAATTGAATCTGCCGCCGGTCAAGATCCACTGCTCGGTTCTGGCCGAAGACGCGATCAAGGCGGCGCTGGCCGACTATCAGAAGAAAGCCGACGCGAAGTAACGACAGAAGGGAGCACGCTATGGACGCCACAAATACGGAAGCCCAGACCCCGGTCATCACGCTCACCGATGCCGCCATCAAGGAAGTGAAGCGCCTGGTCAACGTCCAAGGCATCGAAGAAGGCGGCCTCCGCCTCGGCGTCAAAGGCGGCGGGTGCTCCGGCCTGAGCTACACGATTAATTTTGACGAGAAAATCGGTCAATACGATCAAGTCTACGATTTTGACGGCGTGAAGGTCATCGTGGATGCCAAGAGTGCGATCTACCTGCAAGGTACCCAGCTGGACTTTCACAAAGACCTGATGGGCGGGAATTTCAAGTTCGTGAATCCCAACGCCAACAAGACCTGCGGCTGCGGAGAATCGTTCTCGGCCTAAGCGAGCACCCATCATGGATGGACACACGCATCAGCGCACCAGCGACCGGCGCGAGCTACAGATGGCTCGCAGCATGTGCTGGCACTGCCAATCCGAGGTCTCAGGGGAATATTTCTGCGACCGCTGCGTGAAAGTGCAGCCGGTGTCGAAAGAGCTGGATTACTTCACCTGCTTCGGCTTTCCCCGCCGCCTGTCCATCGATCAGCAAAAGCTCGAAACGAAGTTCTACGAATTGAGCCGGGCGTTTCACCCGGACTTTTACCAGAACAAAAGCGGGGAAGAACAAACCATCAGCCTCGGCAACTCCGCCATGCTGAATACGGCCTACCGCACATTGCGGGATCCGATTCAGCGCGCCGAATATCTGCTCGACCTGGAAGCCGGAGCCGTGAAAGACATCCGGACGACGCCGCCTGCCGACCTCTTTGAAGAAATCCTCGAACTGCAGGACACGCTCGATGAATTCCGCGCCAGCGACCGAACATCGGACGCCGCCGCCGCCCTTCGCACCCAACTGCAAACCGAACGCGCCACGCTGGAGCAGCGGCAACGGGATATGGAGACACAGATCCAGTGGCTCTTCGGCCGATGGGACGCTCTTCAAGATCGCGGCGAGGCCACCGAACAGGCGCGCACCGAACGCGACCAGATCCTGAAAGAGATGCGGGACATTCTCTCCAACCGCACCTACGTCAAGAACATCGTCAACGACCTCGTCGTCACCATCGCCTGATTACCATGTCACGAATCGTCGGCATCGATCTCGGCACCACAAATTCTCTTGTCGCCTATATGGACAAGGGCACCCCCCGTGTCATCGCAGGCCGCCACGAACGGGCCATGGTCCCCTCCGTCGTCGCGCTGACCGACAACGGGCTGATTGTCGGCGATTCGGCCAAAGAGCATCTGACCAGGAATCCTGAGCGCACCGTCTATTCAGTCAAACGATTCATGGGCAAAAGCCTGGCCGATGTCCAAGACGAACTGGCCTACTTCCCCTACACTCTGACCGAGAAAGGCGGGGTCATCCGGATCAAGCTCGGCGAGAAGACCTATTCCCCGCCGCAAATCTCCGCCATGATCCTGAAGGAGCTCAAGCTCCGGGCGGAAGCGTTCCTCGGGGAGAGCATCACGAAAGCCGTCATTACCGTTCCCGCGTATTTCAACGACAGCCAACGGCAGGCCACCAAGGATGCCGGCATGATCGCCGGACTCGAAGTCCTGCGCATTATCAATGAACCGACCGCCGCCTCGCTGGCCTACGGGCTGCAGGAAAAAACCCAGGGCACGATCGCCGTCTACGACCTGGGCGGCGGCACATTCGATATTTCCATCCTCAAGCTCAAGAACGGCATCTTCGAAGTGCTCGCCACCAACGGAGACACGCACTTAGGTGGTGACGATTTCGACCATGTCATTGCCGACCTTTTTCTCGGCGACATCCGCGCGCAGTACGGACTCGATCTCAGTGCCTATCCCGACCACATGCAAGGGCTCCGGCTCGAAGCGGAACGGACGAAGATACGCCTCTCGGAGGAACTCAAAACCACGGCCGCCCTCGATCTGCCGGAAGGCAAAGGCCAGTTCACCCGCGAACTGACCCGCGATCAGCTTGAGGGCCTCTGCAATGCCCTCGTGGAACGCACGCTCGGTCCCTGTCGCCAGGCGCTCAAAGACGCGGGACTCTCGCCCGCGGAGATCGACGAAGTGGTGTTGGTCGGCGGATCAACCAGAATGCCGCTGGTCCGCCAACGCGTCCAGGCGCTCTTCGGCAAGCAGCCCCATTGCGAACTGAATCCCGATGAAGTCGTGGCCCTCGGGGCCGCGGTACAGGCCGACATCCTGAGCGGCGGCACGACCGACATGCTCCTCCTCGACGTCACCCCCCTCTCGCTGGGCATCGAAACGATGGGCGGCGTCATGAGCAGCCTGATTCGCCGCAACACGACGATTCCAGCCAGCGCCAAAGAAATGTTCACCACCTATGTGGACGGCCAAACCGGCGTGGATATCCATATTCTTCAGGGCGAACGGGAACTGGCGAAAGACAACCGCAGCCTGGCCCGTTTCCGGCTGAAAGTCCCGCCGCTTCCGGCCGGAGTGCCGCGCATCGAAGTCACGTTCCTGATCGATGCCAACGGTATTTTGAACGTCATGGCCAAAGACATGCGGACCGGAGAAACCCAGTCGATCGAGGTCAAGCCCTCCTATGGGTTGTCGGACCAGGAAGTCGAACGCATGATCGAGGATTCGTTCAAATTCGCGGCGGACGATGTCAGCGCGCGGAAGCTGATCGAAGCCCGGCTCGACGCCGGGGCGCTGATTACGACGACAGAAAAATCTTTGGCCGACGGCGGACAGCTGGTCACGCCGGAAGACGTCGCCGCCATTCGCGGCGCACTTTCAGCCCTGACCTCCGCCAAGGACGAACACGACCCTCGCAGCATCCGGGCGCGGATGGCCGATCTCGAACAGGCCGCAAAAAGCCTGACCGTGGCCATGCTGGACGATTCTCTCAAGCGGGGGCTGCAAGGGAAAAAGGTCTCCGAGGTTACCTAATCCCTGGAAACGAGGACGCACGATGGATTTGAAGTGGCAGGACACAGAAGATATTGCGATTCGCCTGGTCGAAGAACATCCGGAGGCGGATCCGCTGACCGTTCGGTTTACGGATATGCACGCCTGGATCGTGGCACTGCCTGATTTTAAGGATGACCCCAAGAAGTCGAACGAGAAGATCCTCGAAGCGATTCAAATGGCCTGGCACGAGGAATACCAGGACTCGAAGGCCTAGCAACTCACGGCGACGCGACACTCTCCCCGACAGGCCCTCCCTCGGGAATCTGATCCAACTTATAGAAATCGGTCGGACCGAGACGGCGCGACGCGGCCTGAGTCGGTTCGCTGCCTTTGGCGAATAATTCCACCGATCCTTTGTCTCCCTCCCCTTCCTGTTCCGATTCCAGCAGACCAGTGGACGGATCGACCTTCACATACGTGATGCCTTCCGGAATTTCAAACGGCACCACCGGCAGCTGCAGCACCGCCTCCTTCATGAACTGAATCCAGATCGGCAACGCCGAACGGGCGCCGGTCTCGCTCTCTCCCAAGGGACGACGATCGTCAAATCCGACATACACGCCCGTCACCAGGTTCGGAGTCCCGCCGATAAACCAGGCGTTGATATACTCGTTCGTCGTGCCGGTCTTGCCGGCGATCGGCCGGTCGATCACTTTCGCGGCCTGCCCCGTCCCTTTCTGAATCACGTCTTCCATCATGTTGGTGATCAGATAGGCCGTCTCCTTCGAGATAATTTCGTGAGGCTGGTCCTCCATGACCTCGAGCGTCTTGCCGGAACTATCCTTGGCCACCTTGACCGTAAACGGCTCGGCTCTCGTTCCCTTGTTCAAAAAGACACCGTACACCGAGGTTAACTCCAGCAAACCGATTGAAGACGATCCCAGCCCCAGAGATAAATCTGCAGGGAGGGGGCTTGTGACGCCGACCGTACGCGCGAATTCAATGACGTTCTTGATGCCCACCTTATCGAGCAGCCGCACAGTAGCCAGATTGTGCGAATGCGCCAGCGCATCCCGCAACGTCACCATGCCGTGAAATTTTCGTCCGTAGTTTTCGGGCTTCCAGATCTTGTCATCGGCTTCCTGCTCATACACCACCGGCGCATCGAGGATTTGCGTCGAGGGGCTCATCCCCTGCGCCATCGCCGTCGCATAGATGACGGGCTTGAACGCCGACCCCGGTTGACGATGGGCCTGCACCGCCCGATTATACTCACTGCGGGCGAAATCGTAGCCGCCGACCATCGCACGAATCGCACCGGTTCGGGGATCGACCGCCACCAACCCGCCTTCCACAATCGGGGTCTGCTCCAACGCCAGTTGCATTCCATCCTTCGCGAGCTTCTTGATGCTGACCTCGATCACATCGCCCGGCTTCAGGGTTTTCTTGACGTCGGGCGTCACCACCGCATCCTGTGTCGGATCCGTCCCCTTGAGCACACGTTTGGCCCAGGCCATGTCATCAAACAAGAGCTTCGCCGTCTGATCTCCGAGTTGGACCACATAGTGATCCTTCGCTGGCTTCAGCACGATGCCTTCAAGAAAATCTCCCGCCTTGAGCGGCTGATCGGAAAGCGGAGCACCGGGGATCTGCACGGTTGCAAGATCGACCGTCTTCTTCGGCCCGCGCCACCCCTGCCGCTTGTCGAGTTCACGAACTCCGGCCAGGAAGGCGCGCTCGGCCGCTTTCTGCATTTCCAGATTCAGCGTGGTGTAGATCTGCAGCCCGCCCTTGTACACCATCGATTCGCCGTACTTCGCCACCAACTGCTGGCGCACATGCTCCACGAAATAGGGCGCCACATGCTCGCTGCCGGGCCGGCGGAATTTCAATTCTTCTGCAATGGCGGCATCGCGCTCGGCGGCAGAAATGAATCCGGCTTCCTCCATGCGCGACAACACATGTTCCTGGCGCTTCTTCGCACGCTCATAGTTCGTAAACGGGGAAAACCGGCTCGGTGATTTCGGCAGCCCGCCGAGAAACGCGGACTCGGCCAGGGTGAGCTTCCCGATCTCTTTACCGAAATAGGACTGCGCCGCCGACGCCACCCCATAGGAGCCCTGCCCGAAGTAGATCTGATTCAAATAGGTCTCGAGAATCTGTTCTTTCGTCGACACCGCTTCCATCTTGTAGGCGAGAATCAATTCGCGCAGCTTCCGGTCATAGGAGCGCTCGGCGGACAAAAAGAGCGACCGCGCCAGTTGCTGCGTGATCGTGCTCGCTCCTTCCACCTTCTTCCCGCCGTGACGGATATTGGTCCAGGCCGCGCGCAGAATCCCGATATAGTCCAGCCCCGGATGTTCGAAGAAGCGGACGTCCTCCGTCGCAATCACGGCCTGCGTCAACGTCTTGGGAATGTTTTCCAGAGGAGTCAGCGTCCGGCGTTCGATAAAAAACTGGCCGATCGGCTGCCGATCGTCGGCATAGACGGTCGTGACTAAACTCGGTTGATAGCCCTGCAAGAGATCCAAGGGCGGAAGATCCTGGGCCAGATGCCAGATGACGCCGGCCACCGCCGTCACTCCTACGATCCCGAGGGCACCCAGCGTCAGTAGCGTGATCTGCCACCAGCGCCATCGCCGGCGCGGCTGTTCTTGAATCTCTACAAAGCGATCATCGCCGGGCATCCGAATACGACTCCTGATGTGGATGAGGGTCTGCGAGGATGGTGAAATTACCTTACAATGCGTCCCCTGAAAACTCAAGCAGACCGGCCAATCGAACCCCGCCTTCGCCGGTGAACCGGCAGGTTACGGCAGAGAGACCTTTCCGTCTGCAGCGCGGATCATCACATCCGCCTCCATGACCGAACGCTCCGTGAAGACGCCGCAGGCCGACCCCGCCTCACTGATGCGGCTCGGATCTCTATCGGAACTCTGCACGGAACCGCCGCGCGCCGGATCATTGTTCATCACCCGTTCGTTACTCCTGGTCGAAATGATTCGACAACCCGGCCCGTGCTGTCACCCGCATCGCCGATGATCGAAAACTCCGGCGGAAACGTTTGAAGCCTGCGTCCTTCGACCCGGCAGTCCCTCCTCCGGGAGATTTTCGATCGCGTCAGTATCCGGGCTTGTGTAAGACAAATAACTTGGGCTATACTGCGCGATTGCGCCTCACTGTCGAGGCGTCTTTTTTTTGACCGCGAGAGCAAACCACCATGACACAGTCACGCGCCCCCCACGACCGCCGGAACGATATCCGGAACATCGCCATCATCGCCCACGTCGACCACGGCAAAACTACGCTGGTCGATGCCGTGCTGCGACAAACCCACGTCCATCGGAAGATCGATGACATGGGCGAACGCATCATGGACTCGATGGACCAGGAACGGGAGCGCGGAATTACGATCCGGGCCAAAAACGCCAGCGTCACCTATAAAGGCGTGAAGATCAATATCGTCGATACGCCGGGCCACGCTGACTTCGGCGGCGAAGTCGAACGGACGCTCCGGATGGTGGACGGTGTGCTCATCCTCGTCGATGCCAAAGAAGGCCCCATGCCGCAGACGACCTTCGTGCTGCGCAAAGCCCTTGCCCTCGGTCACAAAGCCATCGTCGTAATCAATAAGATCGATCGACCCGACGCCGTCATCGACGACGTCGTGAATCGCACCTTCGATCTCTTCGTCCATCTGGGTGCCACCGACGAACAGCTCGACTTTCCGATCGTCTACGCCGCTGCCATCAAGGGGCAGGCGACCCTCGATGTGAATAAGCCGGGGACGGACATCACGCCGCTGTTGGACACCGTCCTGGAGAAAATTCCCGCTCCGGCCATCAACGCCGAGGCCCCGCTCCAGATCCTCGTGCTGGCGCTCGTCCAGGATCCCTACAAAGGCAAGATGGGCATCGGGAAGATTCAATCCGGATCGATTGCCCGGCGGCAGAATGTGATGCTGATGGGGAAAGACGGCGCGCAGATCCCCGGTAAAGTCTCCGATCTGGCCGTCTATTCAGGCCTTGAACGAGTGGATGCCGACCAGGCCAGCGCCGGTGAAATCGTGGCGGTGGCCGGACTCGATGAAGTGAGTATCGGCGATACCATCGCGGATGCGGAAAATCCAGTGGCTCTGCCGCGCGTGACCGTCGATGAACCGACCGTCCAAATGAGTTTCTCCGTCAACAACAGCCCGTTTGCCGGACGCGAAGGGAAATATCTGACCTCGCGGCACCTGCGGGACCGCCTCTTCAAAGAACTTGAAACCAACGTGTCTCTGCGGGTCAATGAAACCGACAGCGCCGACCGGTTCCTGGTCGCGGGCCGCGGCGAGCTCCATCTCGGCGTCCTGATCGAACAGATGCGGCGGGAAGGCTATGAACTCCAGGTCTCGCAACCGGAGGTCATCATTCACCGCGATGAAAACGGCAAAGCGACGGAGCCGTACGAAGAACTCACCATCCAGGTGCCTGAAACGTACCAGGGGACGGTCATCGAAGAGATGGGCAAGCGCCGCGGCGAACTGCGCCATATGCGCCTGATTCATTCCGACGTCGGCACCAGCGAAATGCACCTCGAATATCACATTCCGACACGCGGCATCATGGGCCTCAAGAATCTGCTCCTGGCCAAAACCCGCGGCACGATTATCATGCACCACGTGTTTGCCGCCTATGAGCCCGCCGAAGAACGCGATCTGCTCGTCGCGCCGCACGGCTCGCTCGTCGCGCACGAAGACGGCACCAGCACCGGCTACGCCATCTTCATGACGCAGGAACGCGGCGTCATGTTCATCGGCCCCGGCGTGGAGGTCTACCGCGGCATGGTGGTGGGTGAAAACAGCCGGGACGAAGACCTGGATGTGAACGTATGCAAGGAAAAGCATCTGTCCAACATGCGGGCCTCGGGCACCGACGAAGCGCTCGTGCTCACCCCGCCGAAGGAAATGAGCCTGGAATTCGCGCTGGAATATATCGGGCCCGATGAACTCGTGGAAATCACGCCGCAGAACCTGCGCCTGCGCAAGCGGCTCCTCAATGCGGATGAACGCCGCCGCGCTAAAAAAGCCGGTAAATAGCGAGTCCTGACCATGCGTATTAAGAAGAAAATCCCGAAACCGTCCGCGAAACGTCCTCCGCTCTACTTCATCGGTTATCGCGGGACGGCACCGGGGCTGGATGAGATGGCGATCTGGTATGACCGCGAATACGGCGGCCCCCTCGTCATTCGCCCGGAGGCCGGCGCGCCGGAATCCTGGCAGGCCAGCCATGGTCCCTGGTCCGCCCACGTCGTCATGCCGCTGCCGACGACCCATACCGCCGATATCATGAAGAACCTGGCCTGGGAGCACGATCAGATGGGCGCCATCGCGCCCACGGTCATGCCCAACAGAGATATGCCCGATATGGTGTTGTTTGCCGCCCGCCTCGCGCGCGGGCTCACGCTGCTGACCCAGGGCACGGCTTATGACGTCACGACACAGGCCTATGTGAACCCCTCGGACTGGCAGAACCGCACGATGACCAGCTTCCTGGTCGATGACCACCTCACCATCGTCCACGATGACCAGGCTAAACCCGACCAGGTCTGGTGCCATACGATGGGCCTGACCAAGTTCGGCCTCGACGAAATCGAAACGTTCTACGGCAAAGGCCTCACGGAAAGCGCCGCGAAGGACCTGCTCACCGAGTCCGCCACGGAGTTGCTCCGTATCGGGCAATCCCCCAAGGTCGGCACCGCATTCCGCCTTCCACTACTGGGCCGGACAATCCGGATTGTCAATTACCGTACGGTGGCCCCTACCGGCCGGATGATCGGATTCCGCGAGCTCCAGGGATAGGCAAAACTCTTGTAATTCAGCATGTTGCAGCCCATCGGCCTACGACTGTAGGCCTTCAGGCCCGTTGACAACCTTTCAAACCACAAGGTACAAAGTTCAAGGTTTCCACAGCGGGGTTCTCTCAGTCTGAGACCTCAAATACGCCAACATATAGCGATCTTCTCATAAGGAGGCATAGCAATGAGTGATGTAGCCGCAGAAATTAAGGTCGGCGATACAGCCCCGGACTTCAACCTGAAAGACCAGGATCAGAAAGACGTGAAGCTGAGCGACTATCGTGGCAAGAAGAACGTCGTGTTATGTTTCTACCCGCTGGACTGGAGCCCGGTTTGCCAGGGGGAGAACAAGTGTTTGACCGACGACTTCCCCAAGTTCCAGAACGCCAACGCCGAACTCTTCGGCATCAGCTGCGACAGCTTCTTCTCCCACAAGGCCTGGGCGGACTCGATGGACCTCAAGCACCGCTTGCTGTCCGACGTGCACCGGACCACGTGCAAGGCCTACGGCCTCTATTTTGAGCCGTTGAACTGCTCCAAGCGCGCCACCGTCATTGTCGACAAGAACGGCAAGGTGGCCTATGCGAAGGTGCAGGAAATCAAGGTGGCCCGTGAGGACAAGGACATTCTCGAAGCCTTGGCAAAGCTCGGCTAGTTTATAAGACCGGAAGGGGAGGCGTTCGAGAGAGCCCTCCCCTTTCATCTGAGGAGGGGGAATCATGGCAGGAACGGTCGAAGACGTCCGGGATGAGAACTACAAAGAGTTCACCGACAGTACCGGTGCCGTCGTCGCCTATGGACTCGCTACCTGCGAGCCCTGCAAGACCTATGACCCCATTCTCGAAGAAACAGCCGCAAAGTTTCCGGACATCAAGATCGGCAAAGCCAAGATGCATGTCCCCGGCCGCTGCCGGGAAATCAAGAAAACCCACACGTTCGAAACCTATCCCACGACGCACTTCTTCGCGAACGGCAAGCTCCTCCTGACCCGCGAAGGCGTCGTCGAGCCGGCTGAACTCGCCGCGCTCATTTCAGACCACCTTATCAAGTAATCCTCACCGTCCGCATCGCGCTCCTTCCCAACAAGCCGGAACCGACGAACTTCTTGACTCGTCAGGAGTCTGGTGTACTGTCGAGTCAGTCATGAGGCATGCGCCGCGTGCTGCCTCGACACCTGTCGTTGGAACGAACCGATGGCCGCTCCATCTCACGCCTCCGAGTTTCCACAGTACGATGCGCAGGCGCTGCTCAATTCGCAGCCCGTCATCGTGACGGTCATCGACCCGACGTCCCATCAGATCCAATTCCAGAACCAGACCGGGCTCAAGAAATTCGGCGATATTACCGGACAAACCTGTTACGACAAGATCGCCGGGTGCCGGACTCCCTGCAACTTTTGCCGGATGCCTGAAGCCATAGGAAGCGACTCGGTCGTTTCCAGCGAAGTCCCCCTGCCCGGAAACCAATTTCTCCTCGTACACTGGGCCAAAGCTTCGACCGTCGACGGCCGGACCCACGTCATTGAGACCATCACCGATATTACCGAGCACAAACGCACGGCCCAGGCGCTCCTGCAATCGCAAAAAATGGAAGCCATCGGCCGGCTCGCCGGCGGTATCGCCCACGACTTCAATAACCTGATGATGGTGGTCATCGGCCATGCGCACCGGCTGCTGCAACAATTGGCCGCCCATCCCGCCAAACGGGAAATCGACCTGATCAGCCAGGCCGGCCTGCGCGCCGCCGCTCTGACTAAAAAGCTTCTGACCTTCAGCCGCCGTCAGGTCTTTGAACCCAAAGAGCTGGACATCAATGCCTCTATCAGAGACATGGAAGACCTGCTGCAGCGGATGATCGGAGAACATGTCCAGATGGTCGTCGTGCTCCATCCGGACGCCGGTCACGCCATGATGGATCCGGTGCAGCTCGAACAGATTCTGATGAATCTGGCCGTGAACGCCCGCGATGCCATGCCGGACGGGGGACTGCTCAATATCGAAACCGATTGCGTGGAGATCGACGAGT
This sequence comes from uncultured Nitrospira sp., assembly GCA_964512025.1. GTDB lineage: Bacteria > Nitrospirota > Nitrospiria > Nitrospirales > Nitrospiraceae > Nitrospira_D. Next base: position 21,145 of record CAZEHM010000022.1, read on the forward strand.
CGTTTGCCCGCCTGCACCCCGGCGCCAGAACTGGATCTTTTGTCAAAATTATGGTCCAGGACGCCGGATGCGGAATGGACCAGGAGACACTGTCACATATCTTCGAGCCCTTCTTCACGACCAAAGGCCCTGACAAGGGCACCGGGCTCGGACTGGCGACCGTCTACGGCATTCTCAAGCAAAGCCAGGGCTATATCGACGTCATCAGCCAGCCGGAGCAGGGCACCCGCTTTACCGTCTATCTGCCTCGCGTCGGACAGCCCGGCGCTACGATTCCGGTCATCCCGGCGGCCATGACTCCGGTGACGGCAAAGGAAACCATTCTGCTCGTGGAGGATGACGACAGTATTCGCACCCTGATGGCCACCGTTCTCCAGGATCAGGGATACCACGTCCTCGTCGCCGGCGACGGGATTCAAGCCTTGCAGCAACTCCAGCTGCACAAAGGCCCTTGCCATCTACTGGTAACGGACGTGATCATGCCCCGCATGAAGAGCAGCGTGCTGGTCGAAGGCGTGAAAGTCATGCAACCGACAGCGCGGATCCTCTACATGTCGGGCTATGCAGGAGAAACACTGGAGACCAGCGGGATTCATGAAGATACGCCCTTTCTCCAGAAACCATTTCTTCCGAGCACGCTGATCGAAAAGGTGCAGGAAATTCTGAAAGCGGAGCAGTGATCCGGTAGACCGGCCCGGTAGCCTTCCGGTCCGCCGTTTCGACACTACCGACCGTGGATGGAACTATTGGACGGATTTCGACTTCGAACAGTGATCATGGAAAATACGCCAGGCTGACTGCTCTTTGCGCAACAGGCTGGTGCAGGTGCCGGCATCCTGCCCCTCGATCTCACCCTCTCGAATGGCTTGAAACACATAGTCGTAGAGGGCCCAGGCCGTCTCTCCGGCGAGGCCGGTTCTCAGATTCGACACCGCCCCGATGAACCGCAACCGGTTGCCCCGGTTCAGTTCCGACTCATACTCGTTCAGCCAGTGCTCGATCGCGGCTTTCGTTTCCGGTTGACCATCCTGAATGCCCGCATAATCGTCCGTATAGAGCATCAGAATCGTCTGCTTATCACGGGACTCTGAAAACGCGGCGGTCCCGGCGACAGCCTGCGTGATCGTGCGATGAATCGCCTCTTCATCCTGCCCGGCCCGTGCGGACATTCCCGCTCCGACGAACGAGCCGGCAAGCAACACGATCCACAGCCATCGACATCTCATAGGAATCTACCCGCTGTAGTCGAACAATACATCGCGCGTCTGCACGACACGAATATTCTTCAACGCTCCGGAAGAGAACCGGGACACCAGACTGTTCCAGATAAACTCGGCCAGGTGCGCTCCGTCAAGGACCGGGGTCCGGAGAACCTCCCGGAGATCCTGCCGGTCACATACTCGTATGACCCGCTCCTGGACAAGACGATCCAACGCGCCGATGTCCGTCACCATCCCGGTGACCGGATCGATGGAACCGTGCACCGTCACGAAGCAGTCCCACGTATGGCCCTGGCGGCCGTCGAGCAGCGCTGTGAAGGAGTACCGCCGGGTGACGCCGGCCACATCAAGTCCGCCGGCCGCCGTGATTTCCGCGTAGAGATCCTCGTCTTCGTAGAGACGAATCGTGTCCAACGTGCCGATATCCGATTGCGCAACCAGCTTGGTCCAGAGCACGCGCGCAATGTTTTCCGAGGTCGGAATCCGATCCTTGAAATAGGGCAGATCGAGATTGAAGTTCATATGATCGAATTCTTCGATCACCGCGAGCAACACCTGCTTGAGGTCGAATAGATTGATGACCATGCCGGTCTTAGGATCGACCTCGCCGGAGACGGTGACTTCCAGCAAGTAGTTGTGTCCGTGCGCCGGCGCGTTATAGCAGGCGCCGAAGACCGCGCGATTCTTCGCCTCGTCCCATTCCGGCTTGATGTACCGGTGCGAGGAGGAAAACTCGATGCGTTTGGTGAGCAGGACGTTCGCCATAGGGCATCCTTTATTCAATGATCGTCAGGTCTGCAGGCTGCTCAAAAAGACCGTTCGGCAAGGCCGCAGGCGATGTAACAACCGCAGGCGTACCCTCCAGGGTACGTTGAGGAATGTTGCGAGCCGAGAACGACGCCGACGGCCTTTGTCAGCAGCCTGACAGATCCTTCAGCCACTCCTCGCGCATACTACCGGACACCGGTGCATCTTCCCGATAGTCGCCGTGACGGACCGAGAGCGTGACCGGCACACGCAGATCCGCGAGCGCCGCCTTGGCCGCAGCCGTCATTCGAAACCGCACGAAGTGCACGGCGCTGATTTTGGTCTCATGGCTGTGGCCACCTTCGAACTCGGCGAAGATCTGCTCGCCGCCAACCGTGATTGCGACCTTCTGTCCGTGATCCAGCCCCATGAAGGCATCGAGCCACTCTTTCATTCTGGCGTCGTCGGTGATCTCGATCAACAAGGTGGCGCTCAACTCGCCCGCAGCCGGCAGCAAGGCATTGTAAACATCGAGTTCTTCCTGCACCTTGGGCGGGTCGAAAATCTGCTCGACGCGGATCATCTCCTGGATCTGAAACAGCAGCGTCTCCCGGTTTTCGAACACCAGCGTAATCAGCGGACCCACGGAAATCCGCCGCCGTTTCTTTAATTCGATGATGCGGGCACGATATCCCTCACGCTGGCGCTCATACTCGGCGAAGGGAATGATGTCGCTGGAAGTCAGCGCCTTCATGACGGCAGCCCGTAGGCGTCGCGCACGATCTGAATCGGGTGCTTCGCCGCCTTTCCACCCACGTGCGACGTCGCGCCGGCCTGATCCAGTTGAAGTCCGGCCAATGGGCAGTCGGACGCCACAATATCGGCCGGCGCCTGCTCGATAGCCCGCACCGCTTTTTTCGCGATCGTCATCGACAGCGGGAAAAATTCCGTCTTGGCCGACCAGGAGCCGTCGTGGCCGGAGCATTTCTCGATCACCTCGACCTGCGCCCCGGCGCATTCCATCAGCTCTTTGGATTTAAATCCGATATTCTGATCACGAAGGTGGCAAGGAATCTGATACGCCACCCGCCCCGGGTTGCGCACAAAATCGGTCGCGAGGGCGCCCTCCCGCTTGAGTTTCATGAGGTACTCGCAGACATCGAACGTCCGCTCGCTGACTTTCTTCGGTTCTTCGCCACCGAGCAATTCCGGATACTCGCGCTTCAGCATCAAACTGCAACTCGGCACGGGCACCACGACGTCGTATCCCTGTTCGACCCAGGGCAGGAGCGAACGGAGATTCGCCTGCGCCGCCTTCTGCATCGCGGCCGCGTCTCCGATATCGAACGACGGCATCCCGCAACATTGCTGCTCCGGCACCACCACCTGCACGCCGTTCTTTTCCAAAACCTGAACCGTCGCTTTGCCGACATCCGACGCCTGATAGTTCACCAGGCAACTGGCGAACAACGCAACTTTCTTCTGCGGCGTCTTCGACGGAGCCTGCACCGGCCGCCGCTGAAACCAGCGCGCGAACGTCTCCGTCGAGAAATGCATGATCTTCCGGTCACGATGAACGCCCGCAACCGTCTCCATCACCCGACGCACGCCCCCAAGGCTCAACACCCAGTTGGACAGCCGGGCGGAGATCGTCGAGAGCCGCCCGATGAGATCGGTCTGAATCAGCAGCCAATCGCGCCAGCGCACGCCCCGTTCGGCGGCATACCGCTGCTTCCACAGCACCATGAGCTTGGGAAAATCCAATGCATACTGATGCGGCGGCGTGTAGGGACAGTGGTTGTAACAGAGCTTGCAGTAGTAGCACTCGTCCACCACCCGCTGATGCTCGGCCGACATGACCTTTTCGACATGGCCGTCGTGCCGGTCGATGCCGTCGAGGAGCGTGTTGAACGACGGGCACAGATTGAAGCAGCGGCGACACCCGTCGCAAATCTCATAGATCCGCAACGTATCTTTCGCGAGTTGAGCGGGATCGACCGGCTGAATCAGACTTAAGCCTTTCACGGCTGGCATTGTCTCCTGTTGATCGGACGGAACACAAGGCAGAAAAGACGAAGGGTGGATCAAGCACCCGCTCAACCCACCCTTCGCCTGACACCTGGAACCTGATTAGCCCTGCTTCAAGCTGTCGAGGCCCTTCTGGAACCGGTTGGCATGCGAGCGCTCGGCTTTTGCCAGCGTCTCGAACCACTCGGCCAGTTCGTCGAATCCCTCATCCCGTGCGGTCTTGGCCATGCCGGGATACATCTGGGTATATTCGTAGGTTTCCCCCTCGATCGCCGACTTGAGGTTGGCTTCGGTATTGCCGATCGGCACCCCGGTGGCCGGATCCCCGACTTCCTTCAAGAAGTCGAGATGGCCGAACGCATGCCCGGTCTCGGCCTCGGAGGTATCGCGGAACAATCCGCCCACATCCGGATAGCCCTCGATATCGGCGCGGCGGGCGAAATACAGATACCGGCGGTTGGCCTGCGATTCACCGGCAAACGCGCCTTTCAAATTTTCGTGGCTCTTGGTGCCTTTTAAACTTTTCCCCATTGCATCCTCCTTACTATCACAACCGATCGAGATGGATCGTGGTGGTTACACAATGCATTGACGGTACCGCGTATAACACAGCTCGCACGCAGGGTTCAACGGTCCCCATGGCTCATTGCCATACTATCCACGGCGGAAGAGTTGCCCGGATTTCCGCCGGCAGCTTGGGAGGGGTACGCTCCGAAACGCTACAGGCTTCGTGGGCTGCCGACAGGGCATCGCCCTACGCTGCGGGCCCGCGATCCGGATCGACAACGTCCGGCGGGTCAGGGTAAAGTTGCTGCATCCGGTCGATTAAGGGCTGGGCTTCCGGAGTGCTCGACCTCGTGGGCGGGCTCGGCGGATGGTCCCACGTAATCGTAGTGATCCCGGCATCGCCGAGGACCGATTGGATTGCCTCCAGACAGGCATCCAGGGTCAATTCGTTTCCGTGGCGAAGATCGAGCACCCGTTCGCGCTTCGAGACCGGCGGCGGGCCGGTATGAACCAGGGCCCAACAACGCTCAAACAGCTCGTCTCTGACCGGCTGAGGAATGTTCAAGGTAGGAAGATCGGACGTGCAGAGCGCCGATACAAACAGCACAAACTGCAAATCCGGCATCCCGGGATTGTAGATATCCAACGATTGCATGATGGCGCTATTATCGGGGGTGCGGCGCGACCGAGTCAACGCCTGCCCGCCATTTGAATAAGAACCTGTCGACACACGAGCATGAAGGAGCCGCACCGATGGTGACTATTACCCTGACCGGGCAACTGCAAACAGCCGACGGCGAGCGAGATCTGGCCTGCGAGATTCCGACTGCTCTCACCGTCCGCCAGGTGATTCAACGCCAGGGGTTTCAACTTCGCCATTTACTGCAGTTGCTGCGGGAAAAGAAAGTCCTGGTGACCATCAACAAACGAATCGCGAGCGAGGACTCTCTCGTGCAAGACGGCGATGCCATCAGACTGGTCGGCCATGACGGCATGGGCGGAAGCGGCCTGGCCCCCTCACATTCCTGACACGCGCGTCCGGCTGTGAAAAATACGAAGGGCTGGCCCCCCGTCGGGGGAACCAGCCCTTTTTTCATCTCGTCACCTGCAGCGGATGAAGCCCCAGCGAGTTCATGGCGCTGCACCGATGCCGGACGGAACGGCCTCGATTACTTCTTTCCGAGGATTGCGTCCTTGGCAACTTTTGCGACGCGGAACTTCACCACCCGCTTGGCCGGGATCTTGATCGGCTCGCCGGTCTGCGGGTTCCGGCCCATGCGGGCCTTGCGGTTCGCCAACACCAACTTGCCGATACCGGGCACCGTGAACACGTTCTTCGCTTCACGATAGGCCAAGGCGGCGAAATCGTCCATCATCTGGACGGCAGCCTTCTTGGTCAAACCCGACTTCTGGGCCATGTAGTCGGCGATCTGCGACTTCGTCATTGATTTTGCCATTCGGAAACCTCCTTGAAAGTGAGAGTAAGAAAAACTACAAAACGAATGTGGACTCGCCTCTCTTGAAACACGCTGAATTCGAAATCGTGCGGCGAAAAGCCCGCCAACAACACGCCTACCGGAAAACCCGCGAGAGTGTAGCCAAGAGTCCCCAGGCTGTCAACGAGAAAAACACAGGCCAGGCGTGGGGAAATGCCTACAACGCCCTCTTGCAGTTCAAATGGACGCAGGCGTAGAGTACCGGAACGCCTTGAATTTGGGCGAACCGACGGCTTTAGAATATTGGTCAGAGTGAAAGGACGATCATGGGCAGGGAACTTCCGATTCTACCCGCATCTGCGCAAGCAGACTCAGCGGAACAGGCTGAAAACTTTGTCTATTCACGGGTATTCTGCCAAAAAGAGAATTCCCCGCCGCTCCGGCTCTTGATCGACTTCCTGAAAGCCCGCGGCCAGACGCCGATCGTGCCGAAGAACATCGATGACGCGGCGCTGGACGAGTGGGCCTGGGTCCAAATCTCCCTCGGCTATGATCGCGACCGCAAACCGGTGCAAATATTTTGTGTGCGCGATCGCGGCACCTATCAGGATGTGTTCGGCCAGGAACAGCGGCAATTCCGCGATCTGCTGACCGCGTACGAGGATATTGAAGCCACGCTCGCCCTGGAATTCGTCAATCGAGCGCAGTTCATTCTCACCACCCGTTTTTCCAAAGACGACATAACCGACGAAGGCTATGACTTCAACGGCTGGATCCTGGAGTTCTACCAGGAGCAATGCAACGGCATCGTCCAGATCGACGACCAGGGATTTTACTCACCCAAAGGCGACCTCATCGTCGATATGGCCCCGCAGGAAGACTAAGCCGTCGTGTCGAACGTACCGACACCGACAACCAACCTTTCCACGCTTCCCGAAAAAACCTCACGCTGGTTCGAACGGGCTACGGCGGCCCTCCTGGAACAGGTGCCCTGCTGCCAGGGTTGCAACCATTGCTGCATCGGCACGTTCCCCGTCACCATCCTGGATCGACAGAATCTCCAGGAAGGACTCGCCTGTCTTCCCGATGCGCAACGCTTGACCATCCAACAAACGGCCCGGGATCAGGTGGCGGCTATCGAAGCCCGCTTCCCCCAACTCGCTGCGTCACAGATGGTAGATACCTGGCCGGACCAGCTCACCGAACAAGTGGCTGAGCAATTCAAGGACATGCCCTGCCCCGCCCTTGCTGCGGACGGCCACTGCGCAATCTATGCGTTCCGGCCGCTCATTTGCCGTTCGATGGGCATCCCCCCGGACCGGGATGGATGCATCGAAGGCGCCTGCGACATCCAAACGGCCGTCCCGATCATCCGGCTATCCGCGCCGCTTCGGGAAGAAGAAGATCGTCTGGCAGGAGAAGAAGCCGATCAACTGGCGGCGCTCCGCCTGACGTTGCAAAGCCAGGGGGAAGAGCTGCTGCTCCCCTATGCCTTCCTGCCGTAATTCGGCCATTCTCTCTCCTCAAAACTCCGCCTAGACAGAGACTTTCGCCCTGTGGTAAGGTGCCAGTCCTTGCTTGCGGGAGCGCCTGTAGCTCAGCTGGATAGAGCATCAGCCTCCGGAGCTGAGGGCCACAGGTTCAAATCCTGTCAGGCGCACCATCAGCAAGCATCAGCGAGGATTACGACCGCACAAAGACCTCCGCATCGCACATACCTAGGTGGGCCGTTAGCTCAGTTGGTAGAGCAGCTGACTCTTAATCAGCGGGCCGTAGGTTCGACCCCTACACGGCCCACCAAAACACTCTTCAGTCATTTTTCATCATTCTATGAGCCCATCAGGCTGACAAGCCGCCAGGCACGGCGGGAAATGGTCACCCATGCCCGCTATCGCTCTCAGCCCGCCCCCTAGAAGCGATACTGGATCCCCAGCGAGGTATTGGTATTGAAAAACTCCCGGGAGGTCACGTTCGACAAGCGCTGCGATCGCTGTACGCCCAGTGTCATGATGGCAGTAGCTGAGAGGCGGTACTGAAATTCAGCGGATCCCTGGTGAGTCGTGTCCACAACGCCGCGATTTGAATCGCCGACGATCTCACTCGTAAATTCCTTGCGCCGATAAGCATACCCCGCCAGGAACGAAAGCGGTCCGGTGATCTGAACTGTCGCGCCGATCGACGTAAAATGCTGGCGGTAGGAGACATCGTCCCTGAACTGTGTCTGCTCGCGCCCGTCGGCCAGGCCCTGCTCGAACAAATAGGCCAGACTGAGGGTGACACGCGGCACTACCATCCAATCCAGCTGCGGCCCCGCGCTCCAGAAGGCGGTATCGCGCTCGGCAAACACGTCGTTGAATTGCCGGAGGCCGTACCGGCCGACGAGCGTGCCGAGCACTGACTCCGACAGCCGCCGCTCGAGCTGCACGCGCCAGATATGCGAGGTCACCCGCTCTTCTTCGGGAAGGCGGAGTCCGGTCCGGCGCTCCGTATTGGGGCCGAGAAATAGATTCGGGACAAACCGGTAGCGAATCAGGATGGATGTATCTGCATCAAGGCCCTGCTTGAGCTGAATGCGATAGTTTCCATGATTGAAGATCGGATTGTCTGTGAACACAAACCCCGCTGCCTTTACCGAAAACTCCGTCTCCCCAAGATTCGTCGGGCGCGAGCGGTGGCGCAGATCGATCGCCGGCTCCCACACCACGTCGCTGGCTTTTTTGACAGGCACGACCGCCGGCTGACTGGGGTCTTCAGCCAGCGCCAGGCGTCGCGAGGATGAGAGTTCGAAGACGTTGTCGGTGTAGAGTACTTTGGTCTCCGCGATGGCGGACCATTCCGCCATGGCGCGGCCGGGAAGGCCGATCAGCGCGAGAAGAAAAACAGCGATGAAGAACGAGTGGCAGGCATGAGGCCGGACCATGCCGATCAGATTATGGCTGCCCGAACGATCGCACATAGAGCAGGACCTGCCAGGCTTCTTCTTCGGTGAGCACCAGAGGGACAAATGAAGCCATATCGGTACCAGGGCTCCCGTTCTTGAGAATCCAGATGAGTTCACCGTCCGTGCGGGCAGCCTGCCAAATCTTGTCGGTAAAATTACGCGGGAGCTTGCCGACAAGGCCGGGAATATCGCCCAGCCCCTTGCCGTCTTTCCCATGGCACGTCACACAGAATGCCTTGCCATGAAACAGAGCCCGTCCCTTGTCGATATTCTCGGGCGTCGCTTCAAACGGATTCGCCCATGTTTTGGCCTCATCAATCTTATCGGTCGGCACCCGGGGCTTGAGCACAGCCGCCTCTGTGGCCAACGCCACCGCGGGAGCTTGTCCGATCATGACCATGACAACCAGGCCCAGCAACACCCAGTATCGACAATCCTGCGCCACCGTGGCACCCCCTCAGCAATGAAACTCGGCCTATGCGAGGAAAACACGCGAACGGGCCAACCCACATCAACAAAGACGGGGCTGGCCCAATCTACGATCGTCTACTTGTCAGAATGGCCGGGGAACTTGTGCCCGAGTGACTGCGGGAAACTGACCGTGCCGTCCGGGAATTCCTGCCCATGCTGCCACAAGTGATAGATCACGCCGTCGGTTCCGGCAGCCACTTCGGCCACCTTGGCGGCCTGATCGGCGGGCATGTCGAGGATCTGCACGCGTCCCGTCGCAATCTCCACCTTATGATCGTGGAAATGGCGGTGCCATTGGATGGCCGGCAACTTTCTGGTCAGGTCTTTCGACACGAAATACTCGACTGCCACGAGCTTGGCCTTGGGATCCGTGGAGTCGAACAGGAGGCATTGAAGGATCTTGTCCGAGATGCCCTTGCAATAGTGATGGAACGGTCCGCCCGGCTCGCCGTTCGGCATGAGATGCGGAGCTTGCACGTGGATGTCGAACCCCTCGACCGGTGATTTCGGCTCGCCGCTTATCGCCTTCTGCGGGGCAATTCCGGTACAGCCAATGGCTGCCACAGCAATCATGACCAACAATCCTTTTTTCATCACAACTGACCTCCTGATTTGGGGTTGGAATGGGGACCGACCACGTGCACTGACTCTCCTGGCACATTCACCCTACTGAGAGCGAAACAAACAAAAAAGGATTCACCACGCTTTCATTCAATATTTCAGGCTGTTCGGCATCTCCCACCGTCGGCGTGACATACCATAATCAGCCATAATGAGATAGAGTACAGTCGGCCGCAATAGCCGTTATAAATGGGGAACTACGTCGGAGGCGGTAGCACTTCGGCGCGATATTATGAGGATCGAACGGGCGGAGTCGGGCGTGAAGGCGTAATGAGCTTCTGGGCCGGCTGAGGAACAACACCTTGCGCGTCCATCATTTCGAACATGAGGCAGCACTTCAATCGTCCGCAGACACCGAGCAGGCGGGGATCTTCGACCTGCAGTCCCAACGTTCTCGCCTGCTTCACCGTGACCGGCTTCACCTCCGTCAGAAAGCTGGTGCAGCACAAGACCAAACCACAGGTATCGAGTCCGCCGAGCCGCCGAGCCTCTTCACGGACACCGACCTGGCGCATTTCGATCCGGCCGCCGAACCGTCTGGCGAGATCGCGCACCAGTTCGCGGAAATCAATCCGATCATCTGCAGTATAGACGAAGGTCAGTTGGCGACGTTGAAGCGCGCCGTAGACTTCCACCAGCTTCAGCCGGAGCTTCATCTCGACGGCCTTCGTCCGGCAGTAGGCCATGGCCTCTTGAGCGAGCCGCTCGAGCCGCGAAACCAGCGCGGCATCTTCCCCGTTCGCTTTGCGGAGAATCGGTTTCAGCACGCGCATGGGAGGAATAAACGGAGTCTCGTAGGGCGCGGTATAGACCACACCGTACGTCACTTCGCCGTCGGCTTCGAGCAAGACCCGGTCGCCGGCCCGCAAATGCAAATCTCCGGCATCCAGTTTTTTGACCTCCCCGCAATCCCGGATTTTCACCTCGGTCAGCCGGACCGATTGGGGATAGGCCTTGACCATCTCGTCGATTGTTAACTGATCCATGTGCGGCATGATACACGAGTTCGTTCTGAAGGGAAACCGGATAGGAGACCGCCTCCGCAAGTAATCACTGCGGCGGCAAGCGCCACAATTCCATATAAGTCATTGATATACTGCACACATATCGACATCATCGCATTGACGCTTTGTGGTAATGTACTGATATTCTGTCCACCCGATCGACCTGAACGAGCGACAGAGGGCAGCCCCATTCAGTGAACCGGTAAAGGAGCCTTTCCCGCATGATACGAATCCCGACCAGAGTCGTCCTCCCGTTCGGCTACCAGATCTCCGTCCGCCAGCTGACGGATACTGAAATGGATAAACGAGATGCCAACGCCGATGGGATCTGGGATGACGAAACCAAGACGATCTATATCCGGAAGCGACTTCCGGTGACCCGACGCCGCTATATCCTTGCGCACGAACTCGGGCATGCGTGGCTGGACTGGCAGCATCGCCACCTCGACGAAGGCAAAGCCAGCACCTGAGGCGCAAAGGCATCACCGACCGGCCAGTTTCAGGATGTGCTCCCACTCCCCTTTCGTCACAGGCTGAACCGACAACCGCGATCCCTTCTGCAAGAGCGCCATACCCGCGAGCGCCTTCTCCGTCCGCAGCGAGTCGAGCGAAATCGGCGCGTCGAAGGTCCGGACGTAACGGATATCGACCATGTCCCAGCGCGGTGCCTTGGGATCGCTGGCGGGATCGAAATGCTTGTGGCTCCGCTCGAACTGGGTCGGATCGGGGTACGCAACAGCGGCGACTTCCGCGATGCCCACGACGGCCGGAGGATTTGCGTTACTGTGATAGAACAACACCTGATCGCCCGGCTTCATCGCCCGCATGAAATTCCTGGCCTGATAGTTTCGCACGCCGTCCCAGCAGGTCGTACGCTTCGGCGCCCGCGCCAGATCATCGATCGAAAACACGGACGGTTCGGACTTCATCAGCCAATACTGTCGTGAGTGCGCCATACCCGGATCCTCTCTTGGTCGATGCTCCCGCTCCTGCTATGCTGCGGACTTCAGCGCCCGCAATGACGATAAGGAGCCGCCATGGAGCTGACCCCATTTTTCTTCGGCCTGTATAAGCTCGTCAAGTACGGAGTCTATCCGCTGACCTGGGTGGTCGGCTGCGCCGGCTTCACCGCCATCCTCGCCTGGCTGCCTCCCACTCCGAGCCGCCGGCGCCTGGTCCGTCTCGCGGCCACTATGACCTGTCTTCTCCTGCTGCTCGTGACGACTCCGATCGTCGCCAATCCGATGGTCAGTCTGCTGGAAGGCTGGCCGGCGACGCGCGCGGCGCATTCCGAAACCCCGCCGCAGGCCATCGTGGTGCTGGGCGGCGGAGTGGCAGACAAAGGCACGCTGCGCCCCTCGGTCGAGCTGTCTCCCGAATCGCGAGTGCGCACTCTCTGCGGCGCCGATTTGTACCGCCAGGGACTTGCGCCGACCGTCCTCATCACCGGCGGAGACGCCAGCCTCTTCGGCTCCGGCCCGGCTGAGGCCGACGTGATGAAAGCCTGGGCGATCCGGCTGGGAGTGCCGGAATCCTCCATCCTGATCGACGACCGGGCAAGAACCACCTACGAAAATGCGCTGGGCGCCAAACGGCTGCTCGGGGACAACGCGTCGATCCTGCTGGTGACCTCGGCCGGCCACCTGTTGCGCGCCACCGCGCTGTTCGAAAAACAGGGATTCCGCGTCACCCCGTCAGCCTGCGGGTTCCACGCCCGGGAGCGGGCATCGGAGGTCTGGAACCATCTCACGATCTTCGACCTTCTTCCCACCAGCTGGGCCTTGCAGCGCACCACCGAGGCGGTCGGAGAAGCGGCGGGCATACTCGTCTACTGGCTGGCGGGAAAACTGTAAGTATCTCATCGCAGGGAAACAAGCCGGTGGATCCCGCCGTTCAGATCGAGCACATAGAGTTCCCCTGCCCCGTCTTCCCCGAAGGAGGAAATCCTGAAACCGGACTTAAGCAGGACCGCAGGCCCCGTCCCGCCTTCGCTTGAAGGCTTGAAGGCAAACACTTCACCGCTGCAAAAGTCACCGTACACATAGGTACCTCGAAGCGCGCGGATCGCGCGGCCGCGATAGACATATCCGCCAATGATCGAACAGCGCCCTCCCTCATGACCGTATTCCGTAACGGGCAGCGCCAACCCCTCCGTCGGACAGTCCACTGCGGGATTGTAACAATGTGCGCCCTCCATCAGCCGCCAGCCGTAATTCCCGCCCCGCGTGACGAGATCGACCTCTTCCCACTTCTTCTGTCCGACATCGGCCACCCATAGACCGCCGGACTCCCGATCGAAGGAGAATCGCCAGGGATTTCGCATGCCGAGCGCATAAATCTCGGGCCGGCCGCCCTCCTTGGCAAAGGGATTGTCTGCCGGAATCACATAGGCGGTCCCGCGATCCACGTCGATCCGCAGGATCTTCCCCAAGAGTTCATTGAGGTTCTGCGCCCGATTGCCGGGATCACCCCAGGCGCCGCCGTCGCCCATCCCGATGTAGAGATACCCGTCAGGCCCGAAAGCGATCATGCCTCCGTTATGATTGGACTCGGGCTGCATGATGACGAGCACCACGCGCTCGTCGCGAGACGCCGTATCGGCCTGGTCGGCGCGCCGATATTCGGCCACCACCGTGGCGCCGTCCGGCCGTCTCGTGTAATTCACAAAAAAACGCCCGTTGCGGCGGTAATCGGGATGAAACGCCAGCCCCAACAGTCCCCGCTCCGTGTCGTCCATCAACACCCGGTCGGTGAGATCGAGAAACGGCGCCGCCGACAAGACCCCTCTCTCCAGCATCCTGATCCGCCCCGGCTGTTCGAGCACATACAGCCGGTCCGATCCGTCGCCCGCATGCGTCAGGAAGAGCGGTTTCTCCAGACCTCCGGTCACCACCGGGACCAGCGCAACCAGCGCCACATCAGCCGGCGGCGAACCGGCATAGCCGGACGGGCATTCGGTCATCAGGCCAACCAGCGCGAGTCCGGCAGCCGCCCACACAGCGGAACGATTCATGACCCGGCCTCCTTCTGCGTTTCTGCGCGCCCCCGCAATTCGATGAAATCGAGCAGGGCGCGGTAGGTCAACGCTCTGGTTCTCGCCTTGCTTCCCGCTTCCGATCCGACATTGGATTCGACATAGACCTGATCGGCCACGTGAACCCCGGCCTCGTTGCAGAGCCCCCACATCTCATGGAGAAAGCCTTCCGGAAGCCCGACCTGCATGCCTTCGGATTCGATGCGGTCGTCGAGCAACGCCAGCAGATCGGAAATGGCATGATCGGGGCGATAGGCCGTCGAGGCAAAGCCGAAGCGCTCCTGAGCCGAGGCCTCCTGCCCGGCCTGCTCCACCAGGTCCTGCATATATTCTTTGAGTAATCCGATCACATGGCCTGTCAGCATGACCGCCATTATCGGCATTCCACGGCAAGGGAGCAAGAGAACCCCGCGGTTGACCCTGCGGCAAACGCTTCTCTATGATGATGCGCCAATCCGACGCAATCGAACCATGACGACTGAACGATACGACATCGCTCTGAACACTCCGGCGGGACAGCTGACCAGTGCGGTCGAAGTCACCGACGGCTTCGTACCGGTCTCGGCGATTGTGCCGATGATGCGGCGACTCGGAGAAGAAGCCGAGGCCCTGGAAGAACGCCGCAGCATTGAAGCCGGACGCGCCATCTCCTGCCACAAAGGCTGCGCCGCCTGTTGCCGCATGCTGGTTCCGGTTTCACCTCCGGAGGCCTTTGCGCTGCGCGACTACGTGCAGACCCTGCCGGAAGCAGAGCAAACCAGGATCGCCCAGCGGTTTGCCGTCACCAGAACCGCCCTGCTGGCCCGAGGACTCTGGAACAATTTGATCGAGATGGGCGAATCGACCACCCCGCCGGACGACGCCGCGCTGGAGCCGGTCAATCGCGCCTACTATGCGCTGCATCTCCCCTGCGCCTTTCTCGATCAGGAAGTCTGTACGATTTATGAGCACCGGCCGGCAGCCTGCCGCGAATTGCTGGTGACCTCGCCGGCCGAGTGGTGCCGGAACCCCGCGGAACATCCCGTGGATGCCTTGCCGGTTCCGGTACGGATCGGGCCCGCCCTGAGCCTCTTGTGGGGGGAACTGACCGAACAGCCGCCGAAGCTGATTCCACTCGCAACGGCGCTGGATTGGGCCGCGCGCCACGAGCAGGAGAATCAGCCGCGCTGGCAGGGCACTCACATCCTCGACCGTGCGCTGGATAAAGTCTGGCGATTCCTCAGCCAGGCCTTTCAACCGAAGTGATCGGACCTACATGACAAAGGAGAATCTCGAATGCAGAAGCCTGTGATTGCCTGTTTGGATTTGGAAGGGGTACTCGTGCCGGAAATCTGGATCAACGTCGCGATCAAGACCGGAATCGAAGAGCTCAAAATTACCACGCGGGAAATGCCGGACTACGACAAGCTAATGAAGCGGCGGCTCGCCATCCTCGACGAGCACAAACTGACCATCGCCGATATCCAGAGCGTAATCGACAAGATGGGGCCGCTCGAAGGAGCGCCCGCCTTCGTCACCTGGTTACGCGAGCGATGCCAGGTCATCATCCTCTCGGATACGTTCTATCAATTCGCGCTGCCGCTCATGCGCCAGCTGGGCTATCCCACGTTGTTCTGCAACCAGCTGGAAATCGACGGCGGCGGAAAGATCGCGGCACACCATATGCGGATGCCGAATCAGAAGAAACATTCCGTCGCGGCGTTCAAGTCGCTGAACTTCTTCACCATGGCCGCCGGCGACGCCTACAACGACACGGCGATGCTCGGCGAAGCCGACGCCGGGTTCTTCTTCCGGCCGCCTGACCATTTACCCAAAGAATTCCCGCAGTTTCCGGTGACACAGACCTACGCCGAACTCCAGGAGCGGTTTGCGAAGGCGGGGGGGCTACGATAGCAGACAGCAATCAGCCTTCAGCTCCTTGCTGAATACGGAGCCAAGAACAGATGCGGGACTTCAAGCGGCTGAAAGTTTGGGAGAAGGCGCACGAACTAACCTTGGCAGGTTACAAAGCCACGGCGTCTTTCCCAAACGCGGAGTTGTTTGGACTTACCAGCCAGATGAGACGTGCGGCTGGCTCGATACCGGCAAATATCGCTGAAGGCTGCGGAAGAAGCGGTGAACCAGAGCTGGCCCGTTTTCTGAGGATTGCGCTCGGATCGGCCAGTGAACTGGAATATCACCTTATCCTTTCAACCGACCTGAGCTACTTGAGCAAATCCAGCAATCAACATCTCACCAAGCAGGTCATAGAAATAAAGAAAATGTTAACGGCTCTTATACAGAAGCTGACAGCTGAGTGCTGAAGGCTGACGGCCTTCTATTCCCCGTTCACAATCTCCAGCACGCGCCGGCCGTACCGGTCCGCTTTCGCATCGCCGATGCCGGGGATCGCCAGCAATGCGTCCCTGGTAACCGGCTTGTGACTGGCAATCGTCCGCAATGTTTTGTCGTGAAAAATGACGAAGGGTGCGACGCCTTCTTCCTCCGCCAGCGCCGTCCTGAGGCGGCGCAGCCGCTCGTAGAGCAGCGGATCGCCCGGAGGGGAGGGCTCGGCCACAAGAACGGATGGCCGCTCGGCCTGTGCTTTCGACGCGCGCGATCCGTCACCTGTTTTCTTCGCCGGCGCGGCGTCGAGCACACGGGCCCCGTTCAGCACCTCGCGGCCCAGCCTGGTCAGATCGAGCAGGGGATACTCCTGCCCGATCACCGCCAGATGGCCTGAATCGATCAGGTCTTTCACCGCTTGCGTCACCGCAGACTTGGATAAGTCCCGGCAGACGCCGTAACTCTCGCAGCGTTCAGCACCCTGTGCCAGGATCGCCTTTGACTGACTTCCGCGGAGGATCTCCACGACCCGGCTCACGCCGAACCGCCCGTCGCACCAGGCCACCGTCTGCAACACGGCGCTCGCGCAGGTGGTGTCGTTCTGAATGGATGCCGGATCGGCGCGCACCTCGCTTACACAGCGATCACACAGGCCGCAGGGACCCATGGCCCGCTCCGCCGCATCGCTGAAGTAGTCCAGAATCGCCAACTGGCGGCAGGTGCGGACCGACACATAGGCCAGCATGTCGCGGAGCAGCGTGCGCATGCGGGCCGCGCGATCCCCACTTGCCGGTTCTTTCGCCGCCAGTTGAATGAAATATTCCTGCGTCGCCAGATCCCGCTCATGAAAGAGCAGCACGCAAGCGGCAGGCAACCCGTCGCGCCCGGCGCGGCCTGCCTCCTGGTAGTAGGCCTCGATGCTTCCGGGAATATCGATATGCACGACCAATCGCACATCCGCTTTATCGATGCCCATACCGAATGCGTTGGTCGCCACGAGAATACGTAGCTGCCCCCGGCGAAACTCCTCATGCACGAGCCGCCGTTCTTCATCGGACAGACCGGCATGGTAATAGCCGACGGCGGGATAGGATTGGCCGAGCCAGCTCGCCACCTCCTCGACCGTCCGGCGTGTCGCCCCGTAGACCAGGATGGTTCCGTTGTCGCAGGGCTTCACTAAACGATCGAGCGCCGCCAGTTTATCCGCCAATGACGAACAGAGTCTGACGGACAAGGCCAGATTCTCGCGACGGAATCCCGTCACGACCGTGGACGGATCGCGCAGCACTAGGCGCTCGCCGATATCGGCCTGCACTCTCGTCGTCGCCGTCGCCGTCAGCGCCAGACAGGGAGGGTTATTGAGTTCCTGGCGAAGACGCCCGATCTTCATATAGTCGGGCCTGAAATCGTGGCCCCATTGGGAAATGCAATGCGCTTCGTCGACGACCAGCAGCGACACCAGACACTTCCTGACCAGACGCAGAAAACCCTCGTGTTGAATCCGCTCCGGCGCCACATAGAGCAGTTTCAGACTTTGAAGATGGAGCCCCTGGATGACCTTGTCCCGCTGCGCGTCAGTCAGGCCGGAGTGAAACGCGGCGGCGGAGATATTGCGCTGCTTCAGACTCTCGACTTGATCCTGCATCAAGGCAATGAGGGGTGAGATCACCAGCGTCAACCCCGGCAGGAGCGTCGCCGGAAGTTGATAGCAGAGTGATTTCCCCCGGCCGGTCGGCATGACAACCAGCGCATCGCGGCGGGCCAGCACGGCCCGCATGACGTCACGCTGGCCCGGACGAAACTCCGTCAGGCCGAATTGTTTCTTCAGCTGTCGAGTGAGATCATCCACGGGAAACGATAACCGGAAGCGAGGTCATGGGTGAACCGGAAGGGATATCCTGCTTACAAAAGCTTTCCGATAGAACTCTATTCGTCTTCGACCTGCCGCCAGCCTTTTTGTTTCAGACAGGCATAGATTCGCTGACGCATGAGTGACTGATTATCGGCCATCCCGGCGGCTCCCGGGTTTACGGCCATCTTATTGAGCCAATCACGCTCACATTGATTCCAGTCGTAGGTCAGAAACTCCTCTTTCTTGGTCGGGTGGACCCAGTGCGTCGATGAGCAAGCCGACCACACCGTCATCAGCAGCAACACCGTCACAACATGCAACCAGCGCATAGATGCCTCCAGCCATAAGAGGGTCTCCGTTCAATCCGCGCAGGATAGTGGAGACCCTCCGGCCAGGTCAAGGACATAACAGCCTGCTGATGGCTGACAGGCCTGTATGGACGACTCAGGATTTTGCCCAGGCCTCATGCAATCGAGTGGCTGCCTGCTCCAGGGCTTCATCGGCTGCCAGGCTGCGCAGCACATCCTTCGCCTCGGCCTCAGGCGGATAGATCGGGGCCACACGGAGCGACCGGTGAATCACCGGATAGGAATTCGACACTTTTGGAACGTAGAGCCGGTTCAGTCTGGCCCAGGCCCGGCCGTCGGAGCGGGCGACAACCTGTCCACTACGCGCATCGACCAGAGCTAATTCAGCCAGGGCATAATTAACCGCCTCAAAGCCTGGCACGCCGGGGCGGGATCCCCCCTGTTCCGGATCGCCTGTCAGCGGAAGATAGGTCGGTATTTCCGATTCGGCACTGGAGAACACCGCGACGAGCAGATACGGAAGTCCCTGCTCGCGGGCCAGTTTCGCCAACGACTCCGAACCTTGATCCTGCGAAGAATTCCCCGCCGTCAACACCTGGGCAACATGGATCGGAGTCGCCCCCTCGACTCGATCGCGGACCTGCTGAGTCAGAAAGGCCCTGGCCTTATCGGATAACACCGTCGCGGGCCCGGCGGCCGTCGTATCGTTGATGAGCACCAGTCCGGCAGTGATCGGACCGCTGATCGCAACCGGTTGAGCGGACGCCGCCGACGAACTCTCACTCGAACCTCCGACATACTGATTGATACGGGGGAGCGGTTGCTGACTGCACGCGGACAACAGCAATGCGCTGCATGACAGCGCAACGGTCACAAATCTGGTCAGTACCATCGCCGACCTCCTGGTGAAGGATTCAGCACAAGATTTTCCTGTATCATCCTCCCGCCTACTCCAAAGGTCAAGGTCGCTTGAGCCTTGGCTTTTCCCGCGATGAACCGGCAACATCCTCGTTGTATCCCTAGTGGCTATCGGGTATGTTACGCGGATGCTCAGACGCACCATGACACCCTGCATTGCAGCCTGTTTGGCAATGGTCTTCTGTGTGACGGCGGCCTGTAACGATGTCAAATTCAGGATGCCGGATCTTGGAGATGCGCCCCAGCCGCAACCGGTCATCCCGGCCGCAGTGACCGTGAGCTTCGACCAGTCCGTACGGAATGCCGTGCTGGAACACCAGGCCTGCGCCGATATCGCCTGGAAAGGCCCCCTCGGGGAATCGATCATCCAAGCCTTCCAAAAGACAGGACGGGCCAGATTCGCCCAGATGTCGGTGGTAGACACAGCGGGCGTCCCGAAGCCGGTCTCCGTTCCCATAGGGGCCACTCCGGTCTCCGCCACCATCAAGCTCGTCCATCAGTCCCTGACGGCGCGCACCCGCACCGGCTCGGACGATCGTTATATGGCCCAGTTCGATATCCAATTGATCGCCACCTTTTATGATCTTCAAGGACAGCCGGTACCCGATGCCCCGCTGATTTATTCAGACGCGGTGAAAATCTATACGCCGCAATTCGCGATGAGCGGCCAATGCGCGACCCAGCGATTGGATGAGGTGATGGATGAAGCAGTCGAACACCTAACCATGCAGTTTTATGGGTATGTCGGGCAATTCGTCACCAAGCTCCTGAAACAAGGCCCGCCGGCCGCTCAGATCGCCGCAAGTCCTGTTTCACCTGCGGCGGAGAACGTAGCCGTAGCGTCCGCCCGCACATCGGCAGCTACAGTGATGCCCGCGGCACAACCAACACCGACTGCTACCGCAACCGGGCAGGATCCAAACCGCTATGCTGTTGTCGTGAATGTCGGCTTGTACCGGTCTCCCTGGGCCGGCTGGCGTGACGGACTCTTGTTAGAAAGCAAAGATACCGTCCTGGCGCTGGCCCGGTCCCTCAATGTTCCGGATAATCAGACCCTGCTCCTGCAAGACGAGCTGGCGTCCCAGGCAGACATCGAAGAAGCCCTGGCTTCCTGGCTGCCCAAACGCATCGGCAAAGATTCGGTCGTGTTTTTGTATTTCGGCGGACAGGCGCAGGCCGATGCCAAGACCGGCGAGGTGTATCTGATTCCCTATGACGGGACTCCGGCCTCGTCACGAACCAGACTGATTTCACTGCGCTGGCTCCAAAGCCGCCTGCAGAAACTCGGGGCAAAACTGACGCTGGCAGTAATCGATACGCCGGTTTCAACCGGCGCCGAGGCAAAGGACGGAAAAACCAGATCTGTGGCACCGAATTGGACCGCGGATCTCGGAGGAACGTCAGGCCCGTCGACCCCTGCCGTCATTCAAATTACCAGAGCGCCTGGCGCACTCATCCAGCCACAGGGGCTGCTGTCAGGACTGGGCGGCGAGGCCGATCTCGATCATGACAGCGTCATCACCATCGGCGAGTGGCTCCGTTGGTTGAGAGGAAACTCCACCACCGTCCCGACGCTTCCACCCACCGTCGCCCTGCAGTCGATCCCGCTGGTTCGAGTCAGCCGCTAAGGCTCCCGACCTTCTCCCTCTCACTTTTCTGATGAACCAAGCACGCCGTTGCCTCCTGCCACTTTCATTTCCCCTGCGTTGTAAGGAGGGGGGAGGTCGAAGATATCGGCTTCCCTGATGGGCTTGTGTAGTCAAGAGTGCCGCAGCTGCCGTGAGTCTCTACTTCTCCTACCCTCCCCTTACACAAGGGAGGAATAGGAGAGCGCGAAGGAATCGGAAGCGAAGAACTCTGAGGTTGTTCCGTCACAGTTGCCCACGGCCCCGCACAAAGAAAAACCCCGCCGAGGGGATCTCCCTCGGCGGGGTTTCTATTCTTTGAACCATGTCGCGGCGATCAGCCGCAACCGATTCTCTCAGTCACGTCTCAACTAGAAGTTGACTTGCAACTGGCTGTAAGCCCAAGCAGAGTTCCGTGCAGGACCAGCAGTAGTATTTCCCGTAATAGTACCCGCATTGGTCATCTGATCCATCCCGCCGCCAGCCCAGAGGTAGGCGCCGCCGGTCTGCCAGGCCACCTTGTTGTTCTTGAAGAACACGGTGAAGATCGCATCCAATTCCTTATAGAGCGAATTGTTGGTCGTCACACCAGTCCCTTGGCAGGTTTGGGCCGCTGTATACCAGCAATCACCATTGTTTGCCTTGCGGAACACCCAGAACCGGGTCTCCAAGTGGGTCTGCTGCGTCGGGTTCAACTGCAAGCTTCCACTGTACCCGACCATATTCCTCCAGGACATGCGGTCTGCATAGCCCATGACGATATGGTTGGTCGGATAGAGATTTTCAAACGTATTGGCGTTGCCGTTGCAAGCCGTGATTGAGCCACTGCTACAGGCTTTGCCGTCGCCATCGCCTGAGGCATAGTTAAACTCCGCACCAAAGCGCGGATTCATCGGCACATCCTTCAGCGTGATACCGCCTTCGACGGCCATCGCCACCGCATTGATGCTGAGGTTCTGGCCATTCTGCATATCGAAGTGGCCAGTCTGCCAATAGGCTTCCGCCGTTCCATCGAACATATCCTGCCGATAAGCGACCCGGCCACCCAAGGTATGCCGGCTCTGTCCGGGAGCATGAGGAGTCAACACACCTCCGGCTGCAGTTGCAGCTGCAGCTCCTGCGGACCCCGTCTTGTTGTTGAACCACACCCAGAGAGGTTCGATCGCCAAACCGGCCATCGGCTTGAAGGCCACGCGTGTAAACATCATGTCGGCATTGGCGCCTCCCGATGTCGCAACGTTCGTCACCGCACCGGCTGCTGCGCCGGAGGCAGTAGCGTCAGAATTTCCCGCATGCAACCAACCGCCCCAGACTTCATAGGTGGGCTGGTTGTATTGGAACGTCACACCGTCATGGGAAAACGCCTGGTTGTTCCAGTCGAAGTGGCCAAAGAGGCGATGGTTACCCATCACAACCAACTGACGACCGACCTTCAAGCTCAACCCATCAACACCCAGGTTGCGGATGATGATGAAGGCCTGGCGAACACCAAGGGAACTGTTCCCAGCAGCCGCTGAATTCGTCTGGAAGCTCGAATCGTTTGCATTCCCGCCGGCAGCCGTCGTGTTCCCGCCCCAGTTCTTGGAATATTGGAGCTGGGTGAACATATCCACGTCCTGCGAAATGGCATAGTTCAGTCCGAGCCGCGCCCACTGCTGGACGAAGGAATCTGCACTTTGTCTGGCAAAGTTACTATTGGTCCGCGATTCTGCCCGGATGCGCGCATCGCCGGAGAGGGTGAACTTGCTGATATCGAACAACGGACTCTTGGGCGGATCGAAATTCCAATAGGGGGTCAAATCCGGCATCGCACGCGGAACCGGCACCCCGTGCATTGGCCGGTCGATCACGGTCGGGGCCACTGGCGGATCGGCCAAGGCCTGGGTCACCGGCATGGCGGCCACCAAGGCCGTTGCCAGGACGCTCAACATCTTAGACTTCCGTTGTCTCATAGCGTTCCTCCTGTGAATTGGATGACAGCCCCTGTTGGCTCCACTCCCGCAGACAGGCTGCCGACTTGAGATCCAACTACTCCCACTACGACTACTTCCCTGTACCGACTCTGCGTTCGCACCTTCGAACCACTCTCTGCTGTTTGCTGCTCTATCTGCCTTGTACCAAATCTACGTAGTTCTGCATCTATAAATCGGCTTTTCGACAGGCCACGCGACTTCTTTCACCTGTCTACACCTGCCCGGACTGGCTGATGGACCGGCTTCCGTCCTCAGCCTGCTTGCCCGCGGCGTTGATCTCCTCTTCCGCTTCTTTCATCGACGCCTGGAAGTCCTGCTCGACCATTTTGACTTCCTGCTGGATCATGTTGATCTCGGGCTCCACCGACTTCCGCAGGTCTTCCGCCGTCTCCTTGAATCCCTTGACGGCTTTGCCGACCTGCCTTCCGACTTCAGGCAGCTGCTTGGGCCCGAACAACAGGAACGCAATCACCAGGATAATTAAGACTTCGCCCGCGCCTAATCCAAACATGGTTCAACCCGGTGATGCGTGATCGGTGATGGGTGATCAGTGATCGGATTCGACGGCCTCTGCTCATCTCGCATCACTCATCACGGTTCACTGCGTTCTTACCCCTGCTTCGTCTGCCCCGGCTGCGCGACCGGCGCGGCCTGAGTCGGCGGCACCGCTTCCGGCTGCCCCACCACCTGAGCTTGCACCTGAGGCGGCGCAACCGGCGCCTGCTCGCCCGGCGTCACATCTATGGCATCGGCTTCATGCACCGACTTCTTGAATCCCTTGATCGCTTTGCCGAGCCCCTCGCCCAGTTGCGGCAATTTGCCCGCGCCGAAAATGATCAAGACGATGATCAAGATCAGCATCAATTCCATCCAGCCGAAGGAGCCAAACATCTTAGTACCTCGTCATGCGTGAGACGGAACGCGCGGCGCGCGTACTGTCTAAAATAATGAGCAATGGGATCTGTGTGTCCATGTGTGCCGACTTCATTCTGGACTACCACGAAAGTATGGGGAGTTACCTAAATCGCGGGGAAGGCTATAGAAAACTCAACGCCAAGTCAAGGAAAAAACTCAGGGAACGGGCCAGGGGCAAGACACCGGAAGAGTGCGGCCAGGGGCAACTACGTAGCAAACGGGACGGACTGATGAGCTGCGAGCAATCAGCTTTCAGTTCACAAGCCTAGCAGTCAGCCGTCAGCGATCAGCCGGAGCAAACCAGCCCCAGCTAACTCCGTCTTCGATCCGGAGCTGAGAGCTGACTGCTGAAAGCTGACGGCAGTTCTGTCGCCTTACTTGCAGAGGAAATGGTGGTATTCGATCGGGCTGGGCGGCGCGGTGAGCGCCACGTTCAGCGTATCGGGGTCGTACCCGACCGCTTCCAGATCGCGCGAGACCGAAGACAATTCTTCTTCCGTCAGGTAGGCCACTGTGTCCGGCACGCCGGTTCGTTTGAGCGACAACAGCATGCCGTTCAAGGTTTCCCGCTCTTCCATCGGCATGTTCTGCTGCAATGGAAATTCCAACTTGCGGCTATAGGGGCTTTCGTACGCTTCGTTCAACGCCTTGATAGTTTTCAAAACCAGGCGATCCTGCTCCCAGGGCTGCAGCTTCGGTCCCGCGGACGGGTGCGTCGCCAGCAGATCCATGAGCGTGATGACATTCGTATTCAACGACCGGCCGATGAATTCCCGCTGTGGCTCGATCTCAACCTTCGCCAGACCCAGATGCTTTGCGACCGCCTCGACCAGGGCAAAATTGATCATGAAGCTGTACTGCCCGCCGAACTGGCCGTAGCAGGGCTTGTCCGGATCGTTGAGCACCTGCATATCCGCCGTGCCGGCATCGAAGGCGCTAAAGCCGATCGCATCGGGCGCGAGCAACCGCTTCGCCTCCTTCAGCGTCGCAAACGCGCCGAGATTGACCGGGACCAGCACTTGTTCGTCGATCGTCTTCAAAAATTCGGTAATCGTCTTGCGGTAGGGGACATCTTTCCACTCGACCTTCCGGTATTCTTTCTCCCAGACCAGATCGTCCAGAAAGGGCGGGAAGGTCTTGAGCGTCTCGATATCTTTGGCCTCGAACGCCCGCACGAATCCCGACCAATTCTGAATAGTGGCGTGGAGCGATTCGCTCAGATTGGGGCGGAGGAATTCCTCCTCGATCTCACCGGCGTTCTTCGCCATGAGCTTGGTGGGCAGATCGTTCCACAACTCGTTGCACATGATCCGGTCGACCGACCGGTCCGCCATGCCCGGCACCTGATCGACGGTGCCGACAACCGCTTGCACCCGATCTTTGTGCGGGGCAAGGTCCGGGTGCGCCAGCGCGCCGTCCAGGATCGACTGCTCCCAATCCACCAGCACATACGTGACGCGCGGATAGACCTGCCCGGCTTTGTCGATCGCTTTCAGATGGCTCAGGAAGCAGGCCGCGAGGTTGCCGTTGCCTGGGCCGAGTTCCATGACGATGAGCGGCGCAGTGGATGGCTTGAGCTTGTCGCGCTTCACCACTTTCTCGAAATAATCCGCGGCCAGCGCATGCGCCAACCGGAAGTCCGCCGACGCGAAGGTCTGGTAATAGGTCCGCAGCTTGTCGCCTCGGAGGCGATAGAACAGTGTGTTGAGATGAGCCTGCCACTCATCCAGCGGCTTATAGTCCCCGATCAACTGCGGCAATGCGTCGGCGTCTTGTAATGTGCTCATGGTGTTTCAGTTCCCGGTAAAGAAACGCGATTCTAACAGACGGCTCGAAAGCGCCGCAATCGGGGAATTGAGGGCTGTAAGCTGTCAGCCATCAGCTCTCAGCGATCAGTCAGAGAAAACTGGTCCCCTCGCTGACTCGGCCTTCGATCCGGAGCTGAGAGCTGACGGCTGATAGCTACCCGCGCTCTGCGCGGGCTCCCCCTTGACTCTCACCACAGAGCGGGTGTACCAGACCACCCTATGAGCCGGTTCTTTTCCATGGTTCTTGCTGCGCTGATCGCTGGCCCTGCGCCCCTCCTGGCTGGGGAATTGCCGATCACCAAAAATCTGCCCATCCCCGAGTTTCAAAACAAGCCGCAGGACGCCACTCCCTACGATTTCGACGCGCCGCCGCAGGGCATGTTCCGTTCGATCACCATGGCCGAAGGGTTTGAGGAAGAGCTGGGCTTTCGCCAGACGCATGAGATCGTGCCGGTCCATCCGACCGAACGATTTCCCGCCGACACGCCGGCCATTTTCATTGTCTTCACCCTCCATCAACACTATCAGGCCTTTAAAGTCTTCGGCCGATGCTTTCCCGAAGACATTCCCGGTATCGAA
Source organism: uncultured Nitrospira sp. (assembly GCA_964512025.1). Classification (GTDB taxonomy): domain Bacteria; phylum Nitrospirota; class Nitrospiria; order Nitrospirales; family Nitrospiraceae; genus Nitrospira_D. Next base: position 47,457 of record CAZEHM010000022.1, read on the forward strand.
CCCGGCACGATCGTCTGCGAAGACGCGATGCACATGGCCCTGGAGGATGAGAGCGGGTATTTGAAACTGCTCCCCCTGAAAGAGCGGTGGGCGCCGGGCCGCTACAAAGTCGAAATCCACGCCGGCGAGCAGGTGAGCGAGATGAGCCTGATCGGCACGATGCGGTTTACGGTCGTGGCCGGGAAGTAACAGGCAGCGCGCGATGAACGACGGGACAGCGACTTTCACCGGCCGCGTATAACCGCCCTTCCATTGACGGCCTGAACCAAGACGTACTATAAGCAAGGTAGATTCTTTACGGTGATGGGGTTCACCGGAACCGCCCGAGGTCCTCACCCGGGCTGATAACTCCTACGCACCCAAGGTAGGAGTTTTGTTCATGGCCGCACCGGATCCCGCATTCCCTCAATATCAGCTCCGCAACATCGTCGACGATATCTTCACCCAATTAGGGTTGCTGATCCGGCTTGAACGGAAGATGCTCGGCATCATCGCCTCGCACGCCGTGGCCATCGGCCTGTTCATGCTCTGCGTCCCGATCGCCGTGCAGGAACTGGTCAGCACGTTCTCGTTCGCCGTGCAACCCGCCATGATCTTTACCCTGGCCCTCGTCGTGGGCTGCGCGCTCACCGGCGTCGCCGCCTTTCGCATTCTACAGGCGCGCGCGGTGGAGACCCTGCAACAGCGCATCTATACCCGCATCGCCATCGCGTTCACCGAGGCGCTGCCGCGGCTTCGGGAAGAATCCTTTCTCCCCCAGCATGCACACCGCTTCAAGGAAGCCGATCTGCTGACGCGCGCACTGGTCGCCATGGTGGCCGACCTGTTCAACGTCGCCGTCGTGGGCACCATCGGTATGTCCATGCTCGTCATGTTCCACCCCTATTTCCTGCTCTATAACGTCACGCTGGTGGCCGGCTTCGTGATTCTGCTCACCCTGTTCGGACGGGGCGGCTTCCTGATCACCCTGGAAATGTCGCGGTTGAATTACGAGATCTACCATTGGATGCAGAACATCGCCGCGAATCTCCCGCACCTGCGAGCCGCCGGACACAGCCCGTACCTTATACAGAAGACGGATACCCTGACGAAGGCCTATGCGCGCGTGCGGCAACGGCGCTCCGACCTGCTGACCGGCCACCAGTATAAAGCGGCGGCGCTCTGGCAGGTCGTCGGCCACACCGGCATGATCGTCACGGCCGGCCTGCTGGTCTCGACCGGCCAGCTCACGGCGGGCCAGTTCGCCGCCGCCGAACTGCTGGCGGGACAGCTGCTCCTGAACATGGACACGCTGGCGCGCCGCATGGTCCACATGTTTTTCGCCTTCGTGGCCTTCCGGGAGTTGAATGCCTTCTTTTCGCTGCCCCAGGATGAGCACGGCACCAAAACCATCGTCCCGATGGGACACTTTGGACTTGAAGGCGTCCACGTCTCGGCGCGCAATCTCTCCTTCGCCCCCTCGGATTCTGAGCCGCTGTTCGAACACCTCGATCTAGACGTCGTTGCCGGAGAAAAAGTCGCGCTGCTCTGCCAGTCCAACGTTCAGAAAACTGCCATCGCCAAGGTGTTAGCCGGCCTGCTTCCTCCCACCGGCGGGGTGGTCCGCTATAACGATATGAACCTGGTCGAGGTCAGCCTGGAATCCATCGACCCCTATCGCGGCTTGATGCTCGACTCGCACCCCACGCTGCTGGAAGGCTCGATCGAGGAGAACCTGACGCTGGGCCGCCCCGGGATCTCCCACGATGACATCCTGTGGGCGCTGCATTTCGTCGAGCTGGACGATGAGATCGACCGTTTTCCGGACGGCCTGGCGACGCAAGTCACGGGCCACCGCGATCAATTCACGTTGAGCCAGACCCTGCGCCTCCTGCTGGCCCGCGCCATCGTGATCCGGCCGCATGTCCTGATCATCGACGGCACCCTGCACAACATGATTCCCGCCCTGCGGGAAACGATTTTGCGCCGGCTCTGCTCCAAGGACGAACCCTGGTCCGTCATCTTTGTCACCAACGACTCCACGTTTTCGTCTTACGTTGACCGCCGCGTGACGGTCGCATAATTCACCATGGAGCGACGGGTATGACCTTGCCGGCCTTGCTGATCTCCATCAGCAGCGGGATCGCTCTCCCCGCCTCGTTCGTCGCTGTCGCCTATTCCATCCTCGTGAAGTGCGGACACGATAGCTCGCGCGCCGAAGCAGCGGGAGCCGCGTTTGACGGTCTCCGGACCATTCGTTAGAATGCCGTCGTGATCATGTTGCTCCTTTCAACCAGACAGCGCCGCGCCGCATGAACCCGGCACCCCGTCCATGGGCCTCCGTCGTCATTCCGATCAAGGATGAACGGGACAATCTGACGCCGTTGACCGAGCGGGTGCTCAAGGTCCTGTCGGCGCGCGAAGAATCGAAGAGCGCGCCGTTCGAGCTGCTCTATATCGACGACGGCAGCAGCGACGGCAGCAGTGACCTGCTGGACCGGCTGCAGCAGACCTATCCGGCCGTCCGCGTGCTGCACTTCGACCGCAACTACGGCCAGTCCTCCGCCTTCGACGCCGGCTTCAAGCATTCCACCGGCGAGCTGGTCATTACCCTGGACGGCGATCTGCAAAACGATCCGG